>CAXBMR010000010.1:0-78862 GCA_963976995.1 uncultured Fluviicola sp. | reverse complement strand
TTGAACCTATTAGCTTTTTCTGTCATTTTACTTAGACAACTTTAAACAACTTCATAAATTTTCTTGGTCTAGTTACCCTGTGTTTACTTTGCATCCATTCCTTTTCTCCACAACATTTTAAACCACTACCATCTATTGCAAAAACAATATTATCTCTATTGTTCCATTTTTTTAATTTCTTGCTTACATCTAACACCTGTCTTCGTCTACACAACGTTGTATAATCTGGTGCTTTTAATGAACTTCCATTAATCGATAACAAGCTAGTAACAAAGCCCTCAGTTTGTCTTAATGGCAAGCTGTAAACATGAGAAAGAATTAAAATCATCTCTTTTAATACATCTGAGTAAATAATCTTTCCTCCTCGCTTTTGCTCACCTTTATATTTCCATTTTGTCAGAATAGATTTATCAATCCAAAAATCTAATCTACCCCTTTGTTTCAAACTATTGTTATACTCTTTGCTATTGGTTAATTGAAGTTTATAGGAGCGCATTTTGAATTTTTAAGCAAAACTATAATTTTTTAAATAATAATTATCCATGCAACAAGACCGAATTACGCATAACTATGTTTCGTGGGAAGATGCAGAAACACGCTTCATTATTGCTGAAGAAATTGGAGAGAATTATTATCGTTTCTATTCCAAATTAGAAGACAAGTAAGATGTTACCCTGACTTTGTTACATAATAATCAACTTTTTACCCTTACTTTGTTACAAATAATACGTATTTTTACCCTGACTTTGTTACAAACAGTAAAATACAACTACATTCAAAATGAGTTTTGAAAGACATATAACACCCCATTTAGAAAGCTGGAAAGCCAATAAAGATCGTAAGCCACTTATCTTAAGAGGAGCGCGTCAAGTAGGTAAAACTACCTTGGTAAAACAGTTCTCAGAGACATACAAGCACAAAATACAGTTGAACCTTGAACTTCCTGGTGATATCAGGTATTTCACAGAATATGAAGATGTACCTACAATAACTGAAGCTCTATTCATAGCGAATAACATTCCCAATTCAGATAAAAGCGATACATTATTGTTCATCGATGAAATTCAGGAATCTCCTAAAGCAATAGCATTACTCAGATACTTCTACGAAATGGAACCAGAGTTGCATGTCATTGCAGCCGGATCACTTCTAGAACATGCTATACGTAAAGTAAAGAGCTTTCCTGTAGGACGTGTACAGATGCTGCATCTTTACCCAATCAATTTTCTGGAATACCTGAAAGCTTCGGGACAAACAAACCCATTGGAACAGATTAACCAAGTTCCAATTAGACCAGTAGCGCAACAAACCCTTCTAAACTTGTTCAATCGATATGCAATAATTGGAGGAATGCCAGAGGTGATAAAGAAATATATTGAAACAAAAAGCGTGGCAGATTTGTCACCGATCTACGAAAGCATTTGGGAAACTTATAAAAATGATATCGAAAAATATGCTTCTAATGATACCGAAGCAAGAGTAATTAAACACATTATGGCCACAGCGCATTTGTATATTGATGAACGAATTAAGTTCCAAAATTTTGGGAATTCTAATTATAAATCTAGAGAAGTAGGAGAAGCAATGCGAAACTTAGATGATGCTCGTATTATCCAACTTATATACCCAACAACAGATACAGAAGTACCAATAAAGCCAGACCTTAAGAAATCTCCTAGAATGCAGTTTCTTGACACAGGATTGGTTAACAATGAACTAAACATTCAGGCAGATATGCTTGCGATGGAGGATTTGAATAATGCGTATCGTGGGTCAATTATCCCTCACCTGATTGCACAAGAGCTAATATCATTAAACACAACAAAGGCAGCAAAACCCAACTTTTGGGTGCGTGAAAAGAAACAATCATCAGCAGAAGTAGATTTGGTGGTTCAGTATAACAACCTCGTAATTCCAATTGAGATTAAATCCGGAAAAGCAGGAACACTAAAATCTCTTCATCAGTTTATAGAAGCTGTAGATCATCCATACGCCATACGAATGTATGCTGGAGAATTCAGAATTGAAGAGCATACAACAAGAAGTGGAAAGAAGTATTTCTTAATGAATATACCATACTATCTAGGAACTAAACTAAAAGAATACATTGATTACTTCTTAGAAAACAATCGTGAATAATGAATCAGATCACGTAAAGAATCAAAAATGAAAATAAAAAGCTTCATCGAAAGATGGGGCTTTTTAATTTTTCTGAAGTTCCTTAGAAAAAAGAACTTATAACTCAATACAAATAATTCCACCCCTCCTCTTTCGTTAATAACCCTTTAAAACTTTTCCCCTTCTCCTTCCTTTCTTGCTGATAGAATTCTTAATTTTGCCTTTTACAAATCAATATGGCAGATACACGATATAATCTCCGAGGAGTTTCGGCAGGAAAAGAAGATGTTCACAACGCAATTAAGAACGTTGACAAAGGTCTGTTTCCTCAAGCTTTTTGCAAAATTGTTCCCGATCACTTAAGCAATGATGAAGATTATTGCATTGTGATGCATGCTGACGGTGCAGGTACTAAATCTGCTCTCGCATACATGTATTGGAAAGAAACAGGCGATGTTTCTGTATGGAAAGGAATAGCCCAAGATGCCTTAATAATGAACATTGACGATTTGTTATGTGTTGGTGCAACAGACAATATTCTGCTTTCTTCAACAATTGGTCGAAACAAAAACCTCATCACAGGAGAAGTTCTTTCTGCTTTAATTAATGGAACCGAAGAATTACTAGCAGATTTACGTTCACAAGGAATTGGCATCAATTCTACAGGTGGAGAAACGGCAGATGTTGGTGATTTGGTGAGGACCATCATTGTTGATTCTACAGTCATTGCCAGAATGAAGCGAGAAGATGTCGTTTCAAATCACACCATACAAGATGGTGATGTAATTGTTGGTCTGGCTTCTTTTGGTCAAGCGACGTACGAAACAGAATACAATGGAGGAATGGGAAGCAACGGCTTAACTTCTGCTCGACACGATGTGTTTAGTAAAGAATTGGCAACAAAGTTTCCAGAAAGTTTTGATCCTTCAGTTCCAAGCGATTTGGTTTATTCTGGGACGAAAAAGTTGACAGATGCAACAGATTCTCCCTTAAATGCAGGGAAATTGGTTCTTTCCCCAACAAGAACGTATGCACCTGTGATTAAACAAATTTTGGACAAATACAGAAAACAAATTCACGGAATGGTTCATTGTTCTGGGGGTGCGCAAACAAAAGTACTGCACTTTGTAGAGAATGTACACGTAATAAAAGACAACTTATTTGACATTCCACCTTTGTTTAAAATGATTCAAGATGAATCGAAAACAGAATGGAAAGAAATGTATAAGGTATTCAATATGGGCCATAGAATGGAAATTTATGTCCCTGAAGAGTTGGCGAAAGAAATCATTGCGATTTCAAAGTCATTTAATATTGATGCACAAATTATAGGCCGAGTTGAGAAGCACGAAGGCAAAAAATTAACGATTAATTCGCCTTACGGAGAGTTTGTCTATTAATTTAACATTCTCCGAAAATTAGAAAAAATGAACGACTTATTACAAAAATTAGAGGCCATCAACATCCGCTTTATTGAGGTTGGGACATTGATTGTGGACCCAGAAATCATTGGGGACATGAAGCGATATGTGAAACTCAATAAAGAATACAAAGACCTCGAAGAAATTGTTGTCGTTTACAAAGAGTACAAAAGTCTCATTGATAATTTAGAAAGTTCAAAAGAGCTTCTAAAGGAAGAAACTGATCCTGAAATGCGTGAAATGGCAAAGATGGAAATTGATGAATTGGAGACAAAACGCGCACCAATGGAAGAGGAAATCAAAGTGATGTTAATTCCTAAAGACCCTGAGGATGACAAGAAAGCTATCATGGAATTACGTGCGGGAACTGGCGGTGATGAGGCGTGTATCTTCGTAGAAGATTGCTTTAGAATGTACACCATGTTTTTCAAAGAGCGGGGTTGGAAATACGAGGTCATTAATTCCAACGAAGGGACTGTGAAAGGTTATCGTGAAATCTCCATGGAAATTGATGCTCCCGCGGCATACGGAGTTTTGAAATTTGAATCTGGTGTTCACCGTGTGCAGCGAGTTCCAGAAACTGAATCACAAGGTCGTGTACACACTTCTGCAATCACTGTTGCCGTTTTACCTGAAGCAGAGGAAGTTGATTTTGACTTGAACATGTCTGATGTCAGAAGAGATACTTACCGCGCATCAGGTGCAGGTGGTCAGCACGTTAATAAGACGGAATCTGCAATTCGTTTAACGCACATTCCAACAGGGGTTGTTTCAGAATGCCAGGATGGTCGTTCGCAACACAAAAATTACGACAAAGCACTGTCTATTTTGCGTTCTCGTTTGTACCAAATTGAATTGGATAAAATAAATAGCGAACGTTCTGAGCATCGTAAATCACTGGTGTCAACTGGAGATAGATCGGCTAAAATTAGAACATACAATTATTCTCAAGGGAGAATTACAGATCATCGAATTGGGAAAACAATGTATAACCTCAGTTCTTTTATGAACGGTGATATACAAGGTATGATTGACGAACTGAAAATGGCAGAGAATGCGGAGAAATTGAAAAACTCTGAAGAAGTGTAACGATGAGTGGACTTCGAAGGCCTCAGTCCACGGTTTTAGATCATCTTTAGATTCTCAGTTTGAACCTTCAAGTATAATTAAAATATAGCAAGAATGAACAGAACAGAACTCATAAGGCAAATCAAACTAAAAAAGTCCTTCCTTTGTGTAGGACTTGACACTGATTTGAAAAAAATTCCTCCGCATTTATTGGATGCGGAAGATCCTATTTTCGAGTTCAACAAAGCCATTATTGATGCCACCAAAGAATATGCGGTTGCTTATAAACCAAACACCGCATTTTACGAGTGCCATGGACCAAAAGGGTGGGAATCGTTAAAAAAAATCTTGGATTATATTCCGAAAGATATCTTTACTATTGCCGATGCAAAACGAGGAGACATTGGAAATACTTCTCGTTATTACGCCGATACATTTTTCAACTATTTAGGTACTGATTCAGTTACTGTTGCTCCATATATGGGAGAAGATAGTGTTGCTCCATTCTTAGAATACAAAAACAAATGGGTAATTCTATTAGCATTGACTTCTAACAAAGGAGCACTAGATTTTCAGATGTTGAAAGATGTAAACGGCCAAGAGTTGTTCACAAAAGTTCTCCACAAATCACAGGAATGGGGAACACCAGAAAATTTAATGTTCGTTGTGGGTGCAACCCGAGCCGAAGACATAGGGCGTGTTCGTGAGATGGCTCCCACTAATTTTTTCTTAGTCCCAGGAGTGGGTGCTCAAGGCGGTTCTTTAAATGATGTTGTAAAATACGGCTGGAATGACGACTGTGGTTTATTGGTTAATTCTTCAAGAGGGATAATCTATGCTTCGCAAGGAAAAGATTTCGCTGCAAAAGCAGGTGAAGCAGCAAGAGACTTGCAGAGAGAGATGGCTGTGATTATTGACGAGAAAGAATTTTAGACCTCGTTTCTTTTTTCGTATATATTGAGCAACCTAAAGTGGCAATGAAAATTAGTAAAAAACACTTTTATTCTTCAAAAACAAACTCCTTCCTATTCATTTCAATCTTTCACTAATTAACCTTACTTTTGTCGCTCACTTAAAGTTGAGTAAAGTCCATGTGGCAAACAATTGCAAATATAATTTTACGGAATCGCTTCCTAATTATTGGAATCATTACTTTGATGACTGTTTTTTTTGGTTATCACGCAATCACTGGTCTAAAACTTGATAATAAGTACGGTATTCTTCTTCCAAAGAATGCGGACGCAAAAAAAGATTATGATCGATTCAAATCCATGTTTGGTGAAGACGGCGGAACATTGGTTATTGCCATCCAGACTGATTCACTCTACACCGAGGCAAATTTTTTAAAATGGAAAGAACTCAGTGATTCTATTCTTCAGTATGATGGTATAGAATCAGTCGTTTCTGAAGCGACGCTTTTTGGAATAACCAACGACAGAGAAGAACAGAAGTTTAAGGTTCACCCAGTTTTTGCGGATACACGCTATCAAGATAAATCCATTGATTCTATTCAACGAGAAATAAAAAATAATCCTATTTACGAAGGAATGTTGTATAATTCTGATGAAAATGTCTCATTAATGATGATTGGTGTCGATGAAACCTTCATCATGGATCAGAAAAAGGCTCAACTTGTTTTAGATGTTGAAAATGTTGCAGAATCTTATTCTCAATACTTTGGTACACCCAAATATGCAGGATTACCACATCTTAGGATAGTTATAGGTAAGCAAATAATGAAAGAAATGTATGTTTTCATTGGTTTACTTATCTTAATAACTTCACTACTCATTTACCTCTTTTTCAGATCGCTCCGTGTTGTATTTATATCGAATGTTATTGTTGCCATAGCAGTTGTTTGGTCAATGGGAATGATAGGTGCACTTAATTTCAAGATCACCATTATAATGGCATTGATTCCCCCATTGATGATAGTCATTGGGATTCCCAATTGTATATTCCTGATTACAAAATTCCATCAAGAATATTTACTACATGGGAACAAGGTTAAGGCATTGACACGGGTAATAAAAAAAATAGGCACGGCCACTTTCTTAACAAATTTCACTACGGCTTTAGGTTTTTTAACCTTCGTAACAACTAATTCTCCAAAATTAATGGCGTTTGGTATCTGTGCAGCGATTAATATCATCTTAGTCTTCATTATTTCGATATCTATTCTTCCTATATTCTTGTCATTCTCTAGTGCACCAAAGAAAAAACACCTCAAGCACTTGGAAAGAAAGTTGGCTGTGGGTTTGTTAAACAATCTCATCAATATCACCAAAAATCATCGTAAATGGGTTTATGTAGCAACAATCGGAATTATCACTTTTAGCATTGCCGGCATGTTACAAATCAAAGCAACAGGTAATCTGACAGGGGATTTACCGCAAGATCATCAAATTGCTAGAGATTTTAACTTCATTCAAGATAACTTCGGAGGGTCCGTTCCTTTTGAAATTATGGTTGATTACAAAGAAAAAAGTCGATTGGCAAAATCCTCTACATTGAAACGAATAAATGCTGTCCAGAATCTATACCAGAATGACACTCTATTTTCTAAGTTTATCTCTTATATAGACTTTCTAAAAGTTGCTAACATGGCCTTTCATGATAATGACTCCACACAGTTTAAGTTGGTGACTAAGAAAAGACAATTGGCGACCTTAAAAAAATACATTGATAATTCTATTGAAGTAAATTCTGGAGGTTCTGGAATTGTAATGAATGAATTTTTGGATACTGCAAATCGTGTCCTCAGGGTTCGATCTCAAATGAAAGACATCGGTTCGTATCAAATCAAGGATAAAGCAGAAATCATGCAAGTGGAGATTGATTCTATTCTCAATCCGGACAAAGAAGCGATAGAACATTTATTCTCTATTTATGATGAGAAAAAGAAGAATACATATATTGATTCAATTATTTTTGAATACCCAACCGTCTATAATTCTCTCACAAAAATCTTGTCAAATGGCGACGAAGACAAACAGTTTGAATTCGATTCGGATGCCAATTTAGTAAAAAACTATTATGACAAAAAGGACTTTAAAGAAAATCTTAGAGCAGCCATTGATGCAGAATATTTTGACATTACAATTACTGGAACTTCCATTGTTGCATCAAATGGGACTCAGTATATGGTAATAAATCTTTTTACTAGTTTAATGTTTGCCATCCTCGCTATATCTATTTTAATGGCTATTCTTTTTCGCTCTTGGAGAATGGTTCTTGTGTCTCTGGTGCCTAACTTTATTCCACTGTTATTTACTGCTGGAGTGATGGGATGGTTTGGAATACCCCTTAAGCCTTCTACCCTTCTTGTTTTTAGTATTGCCTTTGGAATTTCTGTAGATGACACCATTCACTATTTAGCAAAGTATAGGCAGGAATTAAAATCCAAACAATGGGATTTAAAAGAGTGCGTGATTATGGCCATTCGAGAGGCTGGTTTAGGGATGTTCTATACATCGATTGTTTTATTCTGTGGCTTCTCCATGTTCTCTTTCTCGCAATTTGGAGGAACTCAAGCTCTTGGTTTGCTCGTTTCTTTAACACTGTTAGTTGCAATGATTACCAACTTGGTTATTCTACCGACTTTGCTACTGTCATTAGAAAGAAGACTGACGACCAAATCATTCGAAGAGCCCTATTTCGATGCTTATGCAGAAGAATCTGACCTCGATTGGGGTAAAGTAGATTTAGAGATTAAAAAAACGGACGAAGTCAATTAGATATGAAAGAAACGACTCGTGCAGGATTGTTTAATTTAGAAAAATACACTGCTTTTATTGAAGACCACTTGGATGAAATTATAATGCCTTCAAAACCAGCAGACTTATATGATCCTTTTCGTTATCTATTAAGTATTGGTGGAAAACGGATTCGTCCGATATTAACCTTATTAGGAGCAGAACTATTTGGAAAACCAAAAGAAGAAGTTGTTTCTCAAGCACTTTCTGTAGAAGTGTTTCATAATTTCACTTTGGTCCATGACGACATTATGGACAACGCACCATTAAGAAGAAATAAGGCCACTGTTCACGAAAAATGGAATACAAATGTGGGCGTTCTTTCTGGAGATGTAATGCTCATTAAAGCATACCAATTACTGTGTAAGGCCAATCCTTCAGAGTTACCAGAAATATTAGAATTATTTAACAACACCGCCATAGAAGTTTGCGAAGGACAGCAGTTGGATATGGATTTTGAAGTAAGAGAAGATGTAACAGCGGCAGAATACATCGAGATGATTCGCTTAAAGACATCTGTTCTTCTTGGTGCCGCACTTAACCTTGGGGCAATTGTAGCGAATGCTAGTAAAGAAGATAAAAAGCATTTATTCTCTTTTGGGCAAAACATTGGTATTGCTTTTCAAATTCAAGATGACATTTTAGACCTCTATGCAGACCCTGAAAAATTTGGAAAACAAGTAGGTGGAGATGTTATTTCTAACAAGAAAACGCTCTTACATCTAACAGCTATTGTTAATTCTACCAAAGAGCAACGAGAAATTCTTAAGCAGTTACAAGAGGAAACCAATATAGAGATGAAAATTACGCGCACTCGTCAATTATTTGACCAACTAAAGGTTAAAGAGCTTTGCAAAGAGCGTATGAATGATTTTTATAAACAGGCAAAATTAGATCTGTCTAAAATAAGCGTTTCGAATTCTAATAAAGAAAATTTACTTTCTCTTGCTAAATATTTAATGGAGCGAGATATATAGTAGATCACGAGCGATAAACTTTTAGCAGGAGTCCACTTCATCACTAAATCATTCGTTCCTTGATTCATCAAAGTATTGAATAACTCTCACTTCTTCCATTTATCTATTTTTCCTTATATTAGCTCATGGCTTTTAATCGCTTAAATCATTCCATTCTAGGAGAAATACGGCCTCGATTTAAGTTGAAGATCAACTTAAATGCAGAAAAAGCATTAGAGAACGTTAACCAAAGACTTATCAAAGACAAAACGGTTTCTGGAGAGAGATCACAGTCATATATTTTCGTTAAAACTCCTCGACACGAACAACATTATTGGTCACCTGAAATGACCGTTCGCATTGAACAAGAAGAATACGATGATTATACAACCGTTTCTTGTCTAATCGGCCCTAGACAAACGGTTTGGGCGATGTTCACGTTCATGTATGCATTCCTCTTCATAGGCTCGACATTTGGAGGAATATTTAGTCTTGTCAAATACATAAATAATGCTGATAAAACGTGGCTATGGATAATTCCTCTTGGCATTATTTTAACAGCCTCCATATTTATAGTGTCCAAAATAGGGCAAAAGAAAGGCCGCAATCAAATGCTACATTTAGTCAGTTTTATTTATCATGCATTAGACAGTATCACTGAGGTAAAACGACTAGAATAGGATTAATATCTCATTCTATTCAGTATTTCTATATGTTACTCCTCATTTTTGTCTTGAACACTTTGTACAACCATACCTTTAACTTAAACATCAACAAATAAAGAGCTGGAATTATGACTAAAGTTAAAAAGGTTGCAAAAGTTAGTCCATAAATAATTGCCCATGACATGGGTGAAAAAAAGACGTTATTATCACCACCAATGTAAATTTTAGCATCATAAGTAGTGAAAAAACTGTAAAAATCTATATTGAAACCTACTGCAAGAGGTATCAATCCCAATATTGTTGTAATAGCGGTCAGAAGAACAGGTCTCAATCTAGTTTTTCCACCTTCAATTGCTGATTCAACGATTTGGTCGTATGGAAGAATGTCGTATTCTCCGAGGTCCAATTCTTTTCGTTTTCTCTTTCGAATGAGATTGGTATAGTCAATCAAAACTATGGCATTATTTACAACAACTCCAGCTAACGAAATTATACCAATCATCGTCATCATGATTACAAAATTTTGCCTTGAAATTAGCAGTCCTAATAATACTCCAATAAGTGAAAGCAAAACTGTTAACATAATTACCGCTGGCATCGAATATGAATTGAATTGTGCAACTATAATTAAGAGAATTAAAAAGACAGCTATCAAAAGCGCCTTACTTAAAAAAGCCATTTCTTTTGCTTGCTCTTCATTTTGACCAGAAAATTTATATTCCACTCCAGCGCTTAAGTTTCCTTCACTTTCATAGGTCTCCATCATCGCTTTTAAGGTATCAACAACAACTGTTGCATTCTCACCTTCAGTCAATGCCGAGGTAATGGTAACTAACGGGATTTGGTCTTTTCTTACAACCGCAGTATAGGACGAAACTTCTTTAGGATTCTCAATAACTGAACGAATAGGTATGTTCATCATCTTTCCTTTGTTATTTCTGAAAATCATTCGCTGATCCAATAATGCGTCTAAACTCTCTCTGTTTCTCTTGTTAAACTTCACCACGATATCATACGATTCTTCATCTTGTGTAAAAGTCGAAATATCTTGTCCAAGCAGGGCTTTTCTAATAGCCATACCAACCTGATAAGTAGATGCATTCAACTTTCTCACCTGGTCTCTGTCAACAATTATTGGAATTTCCGGTCGATTCACCTCTACATTTAGTTTAAGCTTTTCAACTCCTTTTACATTTTTATGAGATAAAAATGTTTTGATTTTCTGCGCTTCGGCAATTAAATCTTTGTATTCACCCTTTCCCGTTACATCCATACTAATCGGAGCACCCTGCGGTGGACCTTCTTCATTCTTCGTTGCAGAGACTTCGATGTCTGCTGTAAATTGGCCTTTGAGATTTGCCTGAATTTTCTTAAGAATATCTGAAGTCAAAATATTTCCTCGGTATTGCGATTCTACAAAGTTAATGGTGACACGAGCTTTGTGAGGTGTATTACCCATTGCAACCCCCTGAGCAGGATCACTTGTTCCTTCTCCAACCTGAGCTATAATGGATTCGATAATGCTATTCTCAGAATCCTTTTCCTCCAAATACTCAGCAAGAATCGTGTTTAGTTTTTCTTCAACATCCAAAGTTGTTTCATTTGTAACTGTTATGTCGGTACCAATTGGATGAGAAATAAATACATTGACATAGTTGGGTTGATTGACTGGGAAGAAATCTATTTTCGGTGGGAAAAACGTCATCAACGCAAACGAGAAAAATAAAAGTGCCACTGTTGCCATAAAAAATCGTATCGGTCTTTTTCCTCCAAGAGCATAGACTAAAAAATTCTTATATCTATTCTCTAATTTTGGCAAAAATCCATTCTGGAATTTCTTAGTACCAGGGCTTAATACGAAGTAATTTAATAGAACAATCAGTCCAATAAACATCAGTAAATTACCCATTCCAAGGGAACCTAAAAGAACGAATATTAAACCGACACCAATAAGCACTGTAGCATTGATCAATACTTTTTTTCTGTTTAATTCTGTATCACCTACTTTCATATAAACAACCGCTAAAACAGGGTTAATAACCAATGCAACAAATAAAGAAGACCCTAAAACGATCATCAGTGTGATAGGAAGGTATTTCATGAATTCTCCCATGATACCTGGCCAAAGTGCCAAAGGCAAAAATGCTGCAAGAGTTGTTGCAGTAGATGCAATAATAGGCAAAGCAACCTCTCCAACACCATCAATCACTGAATTAACAGGCGATTTTCCTTCGTCCATGTGTCGGTATATATTCTCAACAATTACAATTCCATTATCCACCAGCATTCCTAGCGCAAGAACAAGAGAGAACAGAACCATCACGTTCAAAGTGACTCCCATTGTTTGTAATATCAAAAACGACATAAACATTGAAAGTGGAATAGCAACTCCCACAAATAGTGCATTTCTTAGACCTAAAAAGAAAAGTAAAACACCGACAACGAGGATTATTCCTAGTAAAATAGAATTGACCAAATTGGACACCATTTCTCTAGTCTTATTAGACTGGTCATTAGTAATAGAAATAGTAGTGCCTCTCGGAATAGTACCATCAGTTTGTGCAATTTCGATAATTTCAATGATCTTGTCCGATGCATCTAACAAGTTCTTTCCACCTTGCTTTTTAACATCTAACATTACGACGGGTGAGCCAAACTCTCTCGCATAGGAAGTTGTATCTCCATTGCCAAAATAGACTTTTGCAACATCTCCTAGACGGACAGGCAAAAACTCGTCTTGCTTTACAATGACATCCGACAACTCAAAAGCGTCTTTAAATTCACCTTCTATTCTAATCGTCTTACGAATTCCATCAGAAAGCAATCCCCCCCCAGGTATTGTTTGATGCTCTGCATTAACAGCTGATTGAATGTCCTCAATTGTCACATTAACAGCTTGTGCCTTTATAGGGTCAACTTCAATCGTCATTTCTTGCTCTTGAATACCACGAATATCAACTTCACTTATCTCAGATAAGTCCTCAATTTGATCTTCTAAATCTTCGGCAATTTCTTTCAACAAGGAAGCGTTAGCACCTCTAAGGTTAATGTTCATGATGGGCATTTTGGAAGGGTCCATCTCGAAAATATTAGGTTCAACAGGCAGCTCTGGAAAATCAGATTTTGCACGTGCATTGTCAACGGCGTCTTTCACTTTCTGTAAACCCTTATCAACGGTCATTTTAAAGTCAAATTTGACACGTATAGTTGCATAACCATGAACAGCATTAGAATTTATTTCATCAACCAATTTGATTCCCCCTAGCTCCTTCTCAATGGATTTCGCAATTTTCTCCGACATGTATTTTGGAGAAGATCCCGGTTTTGCTATCCCGACATAAATTTCGGGAATTTGAATTTCAGGGAAGTTCTCTTTCGGCATTGATTGATAGGAAAAAAGTCCACCGAATAAAATAATTGCAGCAATTAGAAACACTGTCTTTCTGTTACCCACAGCAAGTGTTGAAAGCCCAAAACCTTTAGTTTTTTCTGACATAATTAATGATTTTAAATTCTATAATATACTATTGAAATAAATTTGTATTATTTATCTCTTACAATATCTCCTTCTGTGACTCCTCTTGCTCCTTCAACTACAATAAGTTGATTCTCTTTGATTCCTTCTTTGACTAATGATTCACCATTGTATTTTTTAACAACTACAACATTTACTTTAGAAATTTCAAAATTCCCTTCCTTTTCCTTGGCAACAAAGACAAAATCATTATTGTCCTGATCTTTTAGAATACTTTTAGAAGGTATTACTATACCATTTTCCACTTCATAATCTGTAATTGCAACTTCCGCCAACATGTTGGGTAGTAAAAAAGAGTTATTCTTAATTGTTGACATAATTCTAAACGTACGATTTGTTGGCTCAATATAATTTCCAACATTGGTCACTTTAAGATAGATGGCTGTATCCAAATAATTTGGAAATGAAACGACTAAAGGTGTTCCAACCTTAACATTCGCAATGTGTTTTTCCGACAGCGATGCCACAATATCTATTGTTTTATTGTTGACCAATCGAACAACAGGAGATTGAGGACCTGCCATTTGGCCCTTTCTTGCAAACACATTATCAATTACACCTGTAAATGGAGCTCTGATAGTTGCTTTCCCTCTTTGGGTATTCAACGAATTCATTTTAGATTTTAGAGAATTTACTTGGTTTTTAGTCGCTTCTAAATCAAACTCTGACCCAACCCCTCTTTTTTGCAACTCTTCTTGTTTGTTGAGCATATATTCAGCATACTCTAAAGACGTTTTTAGTTCCTCAACATTAGAAGATAAAATTGCTGCATCTATTGTGGCAATCGTTTGTCCTTTTGAAACTTTTTGCCCTTCCTTTACAATAACAGAAGTAATTAGTCCTCCCATTTCAGCTGTTAAAAGAACATCTTTATCCGTCTCCACATTTCCTTGAATACGAATTTCATGGATAAACTTTTTGGATTCCACTTTCTCTAATTTCACGAAAGGATATTTACTTTGCTCTTCTTTTTTTTCTTCTATCTCTGAACAAGACGAAAAAATTAAAATCGCTGGAATTGTTATTGATAAAATTGATTTCAAATTCATAATTTATTTATTTGGTAAAATGTTGTTGTATAATTTATCGATTGCCAACCTTGCTTGAAACAGCTCGGCCATAGACCCAATATATTGAGCTTGGGCCATTAATAATTGATTGTGTTTTTGAGTAACAATAATGCTATTTCCGTTTCCGACTTCTTTTTTAGTGATTGCTTTATCATAAATAGAATTCGCTAAAATCACGTTTTCTCTTTGTAAGTCAAATTTATTTTTTGCACCCCTTAAGTTGTTTCTTGATTGCACTTCTTGAAATTGTAGATTTTGCTCCATTTGAGCAAGTTTGTTTTCTGAATTAAGCAGTTCCACTTTGGCTTGAGAAGTTCTAGCGTATCTAGACAAGCCTGAAAATATTGGTACATTCAATTGCAATCCCCAGACGGTTTGAGGAAACCATTTCTCAGCGGCGAACAAGTCAAATTCATTTCGATACGCATTGTAAGACTGCTGAAAGAAAGCATTCAATGAAGGCAAATTGGCAAAACGGTTGTTTTTTAAATTTAATTCTGAAAGCAAAACACTTTTCTCCAATACGGTATATGTTAAATTACTCTGTATATCACCAGAAGAAAGAGCCTTTTTCTCTAATAGCTCAGCCGTCGAATTGGTAATTGAAATAGTTTCCTTCATCGGGTAACCCATCGCCAATTTTAACATCGATTTTGTATTCTCATACTGAATTTTAGCAGCTGTTTGAACAGATTTTGCATTAATGAGAGAATAACTCAATTGGTCCATGTCTTCTTGTTTCAATATGCCAAGGTCCAGGTAATTTTTCTGTTGCTCTATCATTAATTCAGTATTAATGACAAGAGAATCCATAAAAACAAGATTGTCCTTTGCAACCGCAGTTAGTTGATAGGCTTGAATTACATTAAAGATAACATCTTCCCTTGACTGATCAGTTACATTTTTTTGAAACTCAGCGAATAGGCTGGCTGTTTGCAGGCCTACTATGTATGAGCCATTAAAAATTAATTGACTCACTTGAAAAGTACCGTTAGAGGTATATTTAGTACCTGCTTCAAAAGATATCGTTTCACCAGGGGCAGCCTGAGGGTTAAAAAAACTAGCTTCTAAAACTGTAACGGGTAAGTTGATAAAATGGTTAAAATTCCCATTTATATCAACTTGAGGTAATCCCGCCCCTCTTATTTCGGTGATTTTCAATCGAGCTATCTCAATTTCATTGTTTGCTTCAGCAATCGTTAAATTATTCTCAAGTGCATAAGATTTAGCCTCTTCGATTGAGAATGATTGAGAATATAGCGGTAAACTTAAAATCAAGGTACAAAAAGCCGCAGCGATAGTATTCATTTTCATCATATTACACATTTTAATAGTTTCCTACCTTCTTCATTCACCATTCCACTCATTTGGAAACGAATAATTTCTTTAAAAAGATCTTCAAATTTAAATTCTGGCCATGGAAAAACTTCTGGATTCATAATCATGTCAATTCCTATAACATATATTTTTCCAACAATCAACCCATTGATATCCTTCCGATATAGTCCTTCTTTGACTCCTCTAGCAATATTTTCGGTTATCATATCCAATACAAAGCTCCATTTATGCTTCTCAATAATTGCCCATGCCTCAGGGTAGTATTTCTGCAAATCATAAAAAACAGCTGGGTTAATATTTCCAATATTTTCTGTTACAATTTTACTTATTGACATCATATCGTCAATGGCATTATCAGATTGCTGGGTGGTACTGCAACAAACGGCTTGTTCCATCTCTATTTTCATAGAAATAATCTCAAATATTAATTCATTCTTGTCCTTAAAAAACTTATAAATTGTTTTTTTTGACATTCCCAACTCTCTCGCCAGATCATCCATCGTGACGCTTTTTATTCCGTATTTTAAATATACAGCGGCGGCTCTTTCTAGAATTTCTAATTTTTTCTCCTCCATTCTGCAAATATAAAGACAAATAAACTTAGGAAACAAATTTTGAGGTTAAAGTTTCCAAAGTATCACTTATAAAATGTATATCTTCGTACTTAGAATGTCCAATTTGATAGAAATATACACCGATGGTTCGGCAAAAGGAAATCCAGGGAATGGCGGCTATGGAGTTGTTATGCGTTTCAACGGAAAAGAAAAAGAACTTTCCCAAGGTTATAGAATGACAACGAATAATCGTATGGAATTATTAGCCGTGATTGTTGCTTTGGAATCACTCAAAACAAATAAGCATCCCATAAAAATATATTCTGACTCCAAGTACGTGATTGATTCAATTGAAAAAAAATGGGTTTTTGGTTGGGAGAAGAAAAATTTCAAGGGAAAAAAGAATGCTGACCTTTGGAAGAGGTTTCTCCGTGTGCATCCTAAATTCAACTTACAATTTGAATGGGTTAGAGGCCATGATGGACACCCTGAGAACGAGCGCTGTGATGTCTTAGCAGTTAACGCAGCAGATAGTGGAAACTATTTGGTAGATGTTGTTTTTGAAGAAAACCAGAAAAATAAAAAAGTTTAACCTGCTTTCTCCAACGCAATTATACAGGCCTTAATAAACGTATAAATCAATGGGTGTGGAATCTCTCTTGTGGAGGAGATTTGCGGACAAAAACCACAACCCACAAAAAAATCATGATTTTTTAAACTAATTATTTCTGGGTCCTCAAATTGATTATAGGCTTCAATATCTGCAATATCCTCTTTCAATTCTTCAATTAACTGAGGGTATAGACTATATCGTGTACTAGTAAGTTCAACGGTTGAATAATTCTCATACAATTGAATAAATTCAGGAGAATGAGGTCGAATTATTACCTTTTCAAAAGTTTGTCCTTCAACAAGATTATCTGAGATAAGCTTTTCACTCTGAGAACTCAGTCTGTATGTGCTGACGAGAACATCCACTAATGTCTTGTATCCATCACCGGTAATTAGAGTGGGAATTTTTTTTGCTATAATCTCTTTAATAATCCCGTGTAAAAAAAATGGATTCTTGATGGGCCCTGGGGCTATTACGAAACCATCGTATTGGTAGAATTGCTGTGGCTTGAATTTAACCAACTCTTTTAGTTTTACCCAATAGTAATTGATATCGATGTCTAAAAAATAAGCTGAATGATCTAGTGCTAGATTGGTAGCGTGATGCGAATTGAAGGTGAAATTAAAATCCCCTACTATGGCTATCTTTAAACTTTTACTCATTTACATCCGCAGTCTTTAGCAGATATTCAATTATCTTTTAAAATATCCCCTGTAAATAGCATTCTCAATCAAAATTGATGCGACAGAATCTCTCATAGTAGGAGGAACTGTCTGAGGAACTACCGAAATATCAACAACACTATATGTACGATATACAGGACAAGAGAAATCACAATTAAATAACGAATAATCGCCTGATGCATCAGATTCTTGCTTTATGCTGTTTGGATTAAAAGCAACTGTTTGCGGAAGTGCGCTTGCTTCATCAGATTTCCAATACAAACCAGAGGCATCTCTATAAGTAACTTCAAACCCGTTTAAAGCTAAATCAGAATAATTGGGCATGTCATTAGATGTAAAGAAACTATTGAATAAAGTTAACGCTGGTGTTTGAGTACCTGTCGGATCACTCCAAGAAAGACTACCCATTGCTATTTGAATTGACTGAACTTGAGATGTTGAAGTCATTGAAAACAAATACTGTGCATTCGTAATACCGTTCAACGTCTGTTTTGAAATACTTGGAAAGCATGAGTAATTATCAACGTTTTCAGTATATTCAACAAACGCACCTCCAATATCACCTCGAAAACTACACTTTAAATCTACCTGTGGAGTAGGTGCAGGAATTACCTCATGCTTTGTACATGAACTAGCAATAATTCCAATAAGTCCAACTATAAATATTCCTTTCTTATGCATAATTCAGTAGTGTTAATTTTTCAAAACTCTCAAAAAAGAGAGAATAGTTCAACTAAATTACGAAAATTCATCGAAATGGTTGCTTTAAAAGGCGAAATTATTTCATTACGCTCTTATTTGAACATACGATTGAATATTCAATAATTCATGTAGGAGTAATTTTGCATTAACATCAGAATCAAATTCTGCTGTAAACATACGCTCATTGTTGTACATTTCTTCGACTAAAAGATACGTGTTGAAATCAAATTGTGCATTTTGTTTGGTTAATTGATTTACTATCTTATTTAATTGCTTTTGAGACACTAACACATCAGTTGGATAAGCTAAGTCACCTTGTTTAACGCTCCCTTTTATCAACACGTCTGAATCATTAGATTCGAATTGGATACTTTTAATTTCGATTGTTTTTCCTATTGTTCTCATAATTATTTTGTTTTGTACACTACAAATATCCAATAGAAGAACGTAAACTATTTACGTTGTAATTTTGAACGACTACTAATCTTAAAAATACAGACCTGAATGATTCTGCATTAGCATAAAATAATTACTTTCACAGTCTATAACAATTCAAGTATGAAGTACACTCAAATTAATTCAGAACTCTTTATTCACAATAGAAAAGAGTACATCGGTCAAATGGACAAAAGCGCATTGGCTGTTTTTAATTCTAACGACATTTACCCTGTAAGTGCGGATAGCACCTTGCCTTTCCAACAACACAGAGATATTTTTTACCTTTCTGGTGTTGACCAAGAAGAAAGTATACTTGTCCTTTCTCCATTTTCGAAGAACAAGGCACATCGGGAGGTTTTATTTCTAAAAGAAACAAACGAACACATTGCTGTCTGGGAAGGTGAAAAATTGACAAAGAAGGCTGCCTTTGAAACTTCTGGAATCAAGACAGTATATTGGCTTGATGATTTTAATAAAATATTTAAACAAATGATGGCAGAAGTAGATTCTATCTACCTCAATACCAATGAGCATCTTCGCGCAAGCACTATTGTAGAAACAAGAGAAGATCGTTTTATTAAAGAAGTAAAACGTGATTATCCTGCACATTCTTTGAGAAAAAGTGCACCAATTTTACATGCTATTCGTTCTGTAAAAAGTAAAATCGAAATTGATCTGATGCAAACTGCTTGTAACATTACAAAGGCTGGTATTGAAAGAATTCTGAAGTTCATCAAGCCTGGCATATGGGAGTATGAAATTGAGGCTGAATTTATGCACGAGTTTTTGAATAGAAAGTCTCAAGGCTTTGCCTACACGCCTATTGTAGCTTCTGGAGCAAATGCTTGTGTATTGCATTACATACAGAATAATCAACAATGCAAAGATGGCGATATTATTCTATTAGACGTTGGAGCAGAATATGCAAATTACGCTTCTGACTTGACTCGTTCCCTCCCTGTTAACGGTAAGTTTTCCGCACGGCAAAAGGATGTTTATAATTCCGTTTTACATGTAAAAAAGGAGGCAGAAAAATTGCTAATTCCGGGAGTCTTAATGGACGATTATCATAAGGAAGTAGGTAAGCTAATGGAAGCTGAACTTCTAAAGTTAAAGTTAATTGACTCGACAGACATCAAAAATCAAGACCCTAACTGGCCAGCTTATAAGAAATATTTCATGCATGGAACTTCTCATTTTATTGGTTTAGATACACATGATGTGGGCTTATACAACGAGCCTATAAAAGCAGGAATGGTTTTTACATGTGAGCCTGGAATATATATACCCGAAGAAAATTTAGGAATTCGATTAGAAGATGATTTAATCGTTCAAGAATCTGGGGCACCATTCAATTTAATGAGTGATATTCCTATAGAAGCAGATGAAATAGAAACGCTGATGAATGAATAATTCAACCAACACACTTCTTAATTACAGGGTAGTCGGAAATGGTTACCCTGTTGTTTTTTTACATGGATTTTTAGAGTCGATATCTATGTGGGAGTATCTTTCACTTTCACAAAACAATCAAAAAATTCTCATTGACTTGCCCGGACATGGTACCTCTGACTTCACAAAAACGACTCTCTTTTCTATGCAATCGGTTGCCAAAGAAGTGAAGCGAGTAATAGATGAGTTAAACATACAAGAATATCATCTCGTCGGCCATTCTATGGGTGGATATATTGGAATAGAATTGATTAAAATAGATGTCCGTTGTGATAAGTTAATCCTTCTTAATTCCAATTTTTGGGAAGATAACGAACAAAAGAAAATAGATCGATTGAGAATCTCTAATGTGGTGAAAACCAATAAAAAACTTTTCATTTACGAGGCTATTCCAAACTTATTTCTTGATCCGAGAGCGAACAATACAGAAATTACAGCACTTATTGAAGAAGCTGTCGCTATCAACTCAGAGACAATCGCACTTTTTTCTATTGCGATGAGCAAGCGTAAAAACAACACTAATTTCGTTCTAAAAAATGCAAATAGAATTCTCATCATACAAGGTAAAGAGGATCCAATTATATCTTCCGAAAAAATGCGTAAATCACTGGAAGAATGCTCTTTGAAAATTGATTTACTAGATAATTGTGGACATATGGGGCATATAGAGAAAAGTTATGACGTCGCAACCGCTATTTCGAATTGGTTATCGTGACATAATTTATCACTTATATTTCTTCAGCTGCGTCACGGGTTGTGGAAACATCCCATCTCTTGCCACTTTTCTGCCACGTTTATAGATAATTATTCTTTCCGTTGCCAATTGACCTTCAATTTCAGCATCAACTAGAAAATAGGTCTGCGCCTTAAACATGACTTCGTAACTCCCTTTCAGTTTGTTGTTCCCGATTGTGATAGATATCTCATTCTTGCTAATTTCAATATAGATTGCACTGGAACTTACGCGCATTATTTTCTCACCTGTATCAATATTATATCCTGCGATTTCACCTTTGTATTTTCCAAAATACTTTCTCTTTAATTGTATTTCTTTCTGAGCAGAAACCATTATTGGGAGAATAAAAAGCAATGTGAAGATCCATTTTGTCATAGAACGAATATACTCAAAAGTCGTGAGAAAACAATTTTGATTATCAAACACAAAAAAAAACCAACTAAAGACTTTTCAACATTCCCTGCATTTACCAACATTCTCTTTTTACTTTCAATCAAAAGAACTAAATTCGGGTTTGCAATAAAAATGAGCACTTTCTAATGAAACAATATCACGATTTATTGAGACACATTGTTGAGAATGGGACAATGAAAGAAGACAGAACGGGAACGGGAACTAAATCCGTTTTTGGCTACCAAATGAGATTTGATTTAAGTAAAGGTTTTCCGTGTGTAACAACCAAAAAATTGCACTTACGCTCTATCTTCATAGAATTATTATGGTTCTTGCAAGGCGACACCAATGTGAAATTTTTGCAAGATAATAAAGTTAAAATATGGGATGAATGGGCAGATGAAAACGGCGATTTAGGTCCTGTATATGGTCATCAATGGCGTTCCTGGCCTGATGGAAATGGAGGGACAATTGACCAGATAACAAAGCTTGTTGAAAACCTAAAAAATAACCCTGACTCAAGACGACATCTTGTCTCAGCATGGAATGTTGCAGACGTTGATAACATGGCACTCCCTCCTTGCCACACCATGTTTCAGTTTTATGTGGCCGATGGCAAGTTAAGTTGTCAGTTATATCAGCGGTCTGCCGATACTTTTTTAGGAGTACCTTTCAATATCGCCTCTTATGCGTTGCTAACAATGATGTTGGCTCAAGTTTGTGACTTAGAAGTTGGCGATTTCGTGCATACATTTGGTGATGCACACATATACAGTAACCATTTTGACCAAGTTGAGTTACAATTGAGCAGAGAATGTAGAGAATTACCTACACTTAAAATCAATCCAGAGGTAAAAGATATTTTTGCATTCAACTATGAAGATTTTGAACTTATTAACTATGATCCACACCCACATATCAAAGGTGCAGTTGCTGTATAGCACACTTTTATTCCTTCTTTCATTTAGTGCATTCAGCCAAAATGAACAACTTGATTTAATCTTTGTCGGAGATGTAATGCAACATGATGGTCAAATCGAGGCCGCGCATAATAAAGCTTTTGGGGGCGGTTACGAATATGATGATGGTTTTAAGTTTATTAAGCCAATTATCAATGAGTATGATTTTAAAATTGCTAATCTCGAAGTGACTTTGGCAGGAAAACCATTCAAAGGTTATCCTCAGTTTTCTGCCCCAGATGATTTGGCAATTACTTTAAAAAATGCAGGTTTTAATGTTATTCTAACTGCCAATAATCACTCTTGCGATAGAGGTTCAAAAGGGGTTATTAGAACATTAGACAAACTTGACGAATTAGAACTGGTACATACAGGTACATTCAGAAACAAGGAGGAAAGAGATAAAAATTACCCTTTAATTCTCGAAGAAAATGGGATGAAAATTGCTATTCTCAATTACACTTATGGAACCAATGGATTGTCTGTTGAAAAACCTTTGATTATCAATTATATTGATAGTTCCGTGGTTCGTAAAGATGTCGAAAGAGCGGTTGCACTAAAAGCCGATTATATTATTTGCAACCTCCATTGGGGCAAAGAATATCGTTCATTACCCGATGGTTACCAGAAAAAATGGGAAGCCTATTGTTACAAAGTCGGTATCGATATGGTGATTGGAGGGCATCCTCATACTGTCCAGCCCATTCAGAAGAAAATGAATGCAAATAACGAAGAACAATTGACTGTTTGGTCCTTAGGGAATTTTGTTTCCAACATGCAAACGCGACCAACAAGAGGTGGTGTAATGGTTGGTGTAGAATTGGAGAAAAAGAATGAAAAAGTAGAGCTAGGCGATGTTGGTTACAACCTCATTTACGTACTAAAAAAGAAAGAAGGAGCTATAACACAGTATTACATTCTCCCAGACTTTGATTACAATAAATTTCGCCCAGGTTTCATTGATGCAGAAAATAGACAACGCAAAAATTATTTCTTTGGTGATAGTAGAAAGTTATATAAAGAACATAACATAGGTGCTGTAGAATCTATCGTTGATGAAAACTCTGCGCTAGGTAAATTGTATCAAAAATATTTAACCTCCTATTATTCTATCGAATTGAAAGAGACTGATCCTAGTTTGCTTTCAAATCAGTATATGAAAAATTCACTTTTTAAAACTGTTGATTACCGAGGACAGCAACACATTCTTTATGGAGTGTATGACTCAAAAATAGAAGCTGAAATGAATGTACGATTTCTAACGGACTGTCATATTTCGTCAGAACAAAACATCGTTATAGTTACCAACGGTCATGTGACTTCCGTAAAATAAGCAAGGAAAATGAAGACAGTATTAATAGTTGCGATGGATAAATCACGAGGAATTGGTAAAAACAATGACCTCATGTGGCATTTGCCTGCAGACATGAAATTCTTCAAAGAAACAACTTCAGGACACATTGTTGTGATGGGAAGAAAGAATTTTGAATCAATTCCGGAGAAATATAGACCACTTGCCAATCGAGAGAATCTTATTCTAACAAGAAATACATCTTATTCTGCAGAAGACTGCGTCATTATTAACAACTTGAAAGAATGCCAGAATTTATTCTCGAAAAATGAAGAAAGAACGCTTTTTATTATTGGAGGTGGAGAAGTCTATCGCCTGGCAATGGATGCGGATATAGTAGATGAAATGATTATCACACATGTCAATGAAAATTATGATGCTGCTACTTTCTTTCCCGCATTTGAACTATGCGACTGGAATGTTGAAACATTGCAAACGCAAGAGAAAGATGATAGACATGCGGCTAGTTTTTCCGTTGTTAAATACACGAAAAAATGAAACTTTGTATTGCAGAAAAACCAAGTGTAGCAAAAGACATCGCAGAGATTCTTGGGGTCAAACAGCGTCACGATGGTTATTTTGAAGGTAATGGTTACCAAATCACATGGACTTTCGGACATCTTTGCACGTTAAAAGAACCGCACGATTACAACGAAAACTGGAAGTACTGGAAGTTAGAAGATTTGCCCATTTCTCCTTCAAATTTCGGAATTAAGCTCATTCAAAATCAAGGTGTCGAAAAACAATTTAACACCATTGCGCGGTTAGTCCAAAACTGTGATGAAGTGATTAATTGTGGGGATGCTGGGCAAGAAGGTGAACTTATTCAACGTTGGGTTTTATTAAAAGCAAAATGTAAAGCCCCAATAAAACGCTTGTGGATATCTTCATTGACGGAAGAAGCGATTAAAGAAGGCTTTGAGAAATTACAGCCTGCAGAAAAATACGATAACCTTTATGCTGCGGGAAGCGCAAGAGCAATAGGAGACTGGATGTTAGGTATTAATGGGACTCGTCTGTTTACCAAAAAATTTGGGCAAGGAAAGTCAACCTTATCTATTGGAAGAGTACAAACCCCTACTCTAGCTATGATTGTTGCCCGTCAAAAAGAAATTGACGCGTTCACTATCGTTGAATATTGGGAGTTAAAAACAAAATACAAAGACCAAGAATTTGCCTGTCAAATCCCTCGACTTAAAACAGACGAGAAAGCAAAACAAGGGCTAGGATACCTCAAAAACAAGGAATTTGAAATCACCTCCTTTGAGCAAAAAGAAGGCAAAGAAGGCAATCCGAGGTTGTATGATTTAACGTCATTGCAAGTGGACGCCAATAAAAAATTTGGTTTTTCAGCCGATGAAACATTGAAGCTCATTCAAGGACTCTATGAGAAAAAACTAACTACTTACCCAAGGGTTGATACGACCTATTTAACAGAAGATTTACATCCTAAAATTCCAAATATTCTTCGGGGAATGACCTATTATTCTCGTTTTACAGAAGTCTTATTGAAAGACCCTATTCCGAAAACAAAAATAGTTTTTAACGACAAAAAAGTGACAGATCACCACGCAATAATTCCTACAGGAGTATTGCTTTCGGGTGTTTCTCCATCAGAACAAAAAATTTACGATCTCATCGCTAAACGGTTTATAGCTGTCTTTTACCCGGCATGTATCGTTTCAAATACAACTGTTTTAGGTAAAGTAGAAAAGTTAAAATTTAAAGCGACTGGTAAGCAAATTCTAAAGTTGGGTTGGCGAGAAATCTATGTTTCAGATAAAGGGGAATCGAAACAAAAAGACGAAGATAAAATCATGCCCCACTTTGAAAAAGGAGAAAAAGGTCCTCACGAGCCAAGTGTTCACAAAGGAAAAACTTCTCCCCCTAAATTTTATACAGAGGCAACTTTGTTGCGAGGAATGGAGAGTGCAGGCAAGCATGTGGAGGATGAAGAAATGCGTGAATTAATGAAAGATAACGGTATTGGAAGACCTTCGACTCGTGCAAATATCATTGAAACACTTTTTCGTAGAAAGTACATTGAAAAAAACCGTAAAAATATCATTGCAACAGCCACTGGCATTTCTTTGATCAACACTATTCAGAACGAATTATTAAAAAGTGCTGAATTGACAGGAGATTGGGAACGAAAAATTCGCTTGATTGAAAAGGGAGAATATAAACTAGATGTCTTTAAGCAAGAATTATATAAAATGGTGAGAACATTAACAGACGAGGTAATTTTTAATACACCTTCTTCTGTCCAGTTTTTTCAGGAAGATGAGAAGAAAGACACTCCAAAAAAGAAGCGAGAAAAAAAAACAATCTTATTTGAAGAAATGAGTTGCCCAAAATGCAAAATCACCAAATTGATAAAAGGAAAAACAGCCGTTGGTTGTTCAAACTTCAAAGAATGTGGTTTTAAAAT
Organism: uncultured Fluviicola sp.; assembly: GCA_963976995.1. Lineage (GTDB taxonomy): Bacteria > Bacteroidota > Bacteroidia > Flavobacteriales_D > Crocinitomicaceae > UBA4466. The sequence goes on along the minus strand of CAXBMR010000010.1, from coordinate 52,624 downwards.
TCCTTTTGAATTAATGGGAAAAAAATTAACCGATGCTCAATTGGATGACTTAATTAGCAAAGGTAAGACAAAGCTAATAAAAGGAATTTTAAATGCGCGTGGAGAAAAAACACAAGGTAAATTTCATCTAGGAAATGATTTTAACGTTGGTTTTAGCAATGAATAACCTCTGTTAGTCTATAGCGCTCCCTTTTATTCCTAACTTTTTAAGAATAATGGACATTAAGCACCATTTGGTCAAGCTGGATTGAAATAAGTTAACCCCCACAAATAAAGAAAAGAATAACGGTCTTGTTTGTTATTTGGGACCAGTGAGGAAAGTGAGCAATAGCGCTATATTCCTTAAATTTAGTGGCTTTTAACAAAAAAAGCCTCCCGTAAGGAGGCTTAAAAAGTGGTCCCACCAGGACTCGAACCTGGGACCACCTGATTATGAGTCAGGTGCTCTAACCAACTGAGCTATAGGACCGTAATTCTTCTTTCAAAAAATCAAGTGCGCAAATATACTACAAGGCAAACAATTAGTCAATAAGAAACGAGATTTTATTTTTTATAATTTCCACAAAAGTCCTATGGCAACAATCAACAGAAGAAAACTAAACGCTTTTTTAAGCCAAGATGTAGTAACCTTCTTCTGGAAAATAGTACCGAGAAAAACCCCTAGAATTGTTATACCGGTAATGGCTAATAACAAGGGCCAATTGATTCCGATTCCAGCTATTTCTGGATTAAACACATCACCTATCAATGCTACACTTGACTGAATAGCAATAATAAACATAGAGGTGGCAACTGCTTTCTTCATGTCTAATCCCATTCCTAGCAGGATGGGAACGATTACAAAACCGCCTCCAGCACCTATAAATCCACTGAGTAAACCTGTAAGAATTCCAAAAAGAACGATAGTGACAGGATTTACTTTCTCTATTTTTGGAGGTTTATTGTAGAATAGTGTACGCAAAGCAATGTAGAGCATTACTATAATTAATAGGATGGTAATAAGTGTTTTTCGACTTACTGCCAGGCCGAAAAGGTCAAAATTTATTGGAACAAGAGGCAATATCCACATTCTAATTGCAACTGCTGTGAGCATACTAGGCACAACAAAAATAAAAGCTTTGTGAAAATCAACTTCTTTTGAACGAATTCTTTGAATGGAACCAAAAGACGCAGAGACCGCGACGACAAATAAAGAATAGGTGGTAGCCATTAACATCGGTTCACCAAAAACATAATGTACTAGTGGCACAGTCAAGATAGAACCACCACCGCCAACAAGTCCTAGGACGATGCCAATAAGCAAAGAAATAATAAGGCCTAAAATGTACATTGCGTCAAAAATACAATTTGTTTAACTCTATTGTGGCAACCTAGGTTACACTTTTGCTTCTAAAAACCATCATTGTGAGAATACCAAAGAGAATTGTTGCAAATACTAAATGAGCGGTCTGAACAAGTCCTGGCATGTCAAAATAGGCCAATAGAATACCACTTATTAATTCTAATAGTAATACAATGAAAAGAAATCGGATGATTGGGTATTTTTTTAACTGCTCATTTTTCCAAGCGATAATCGCAATGAAAACCAAGACTAACCACGAAAAACTTCTGTGAATATAAAAAGGCAGCCCAAGTTCTTCTACCCAACGGTCACGACCGATACCGTATTTTGTCAATTCATCAATTGACTCTCTGACCTGCGTGCCTAAGAACATTTGGTAGATAGTGATGGCGAAACAAGTCCAAATTAAATAAAGCATGACTCTTTTGTGAGAAAGAACTTTTTGCTGTTGTTCACTAATTTCTCTAATGAAGTAAATTTGAATTCCGATGATAACGAGAGCTAAAAACATGTGCACCGTTAGTACCCACGGGACAAGATTTGAAGCAACGACTATTGAACCAAACCATGCTTCAATTCCCATTAAGACAAGATTGATTGCTGCAAGAATGATTAATTTTCGTTTTCGGTATTTCCAAATCAGCCAAATAAAGCTAAGAAGCATTGCATTGCCTGCTAGAAATCCAAATAACCTGTTTACATACTCAGTCCATGTTTTTCCACCATTAAAATCTTGCTCAATACGAAGAGAAGGGTCATTCTTTAACTTTTCGGCTGTTTCTTCTAAACCAACTGATTTTAGGAATTTTGAGAATTTTTCAATTTTAGCAACTCTCTTTTCAGAATAAACATTTTTGTAATCGGTTGGAAGTTCAGAAACATTTGAGGGTGGAATCCATTGCCCAAAGCATTTTGGCCAATCAGGACATCCCATACCACTGCCTGTAATCCGAACAAAACTTCCAGCAATAACAATGAGGTAAATAAAAATCAACGTCGCCCAATTGAATCGAATATACGCTTTAGAAAATTGCATGTTCAAAGATACGGATTCTCCAGTTTAAAACTTGCACGATATTTGATAAATTGATTTTAACTTGTTAAAAACGAAGAATGGGCAAACAATTGGCTTATTTTTGCGTCTTATAGAATAGAATGGTGAAAATTATTTTAATTGTATTGGGATTACTGTGCACTGTGCCGGCTAATGCGGGTCATATAATTGGTGGTGAAATCTATTACGATTATTTAGGAAATAACAATTACAAATTTTATGTATCCATGTACAAAGATTGTGATCCTTCTGGTAATTGGGCTGATTTTGACACTCAACTGCCGTTGGTCGTTTATACAGCTGGGGTACAAATAAGAGTTGTTCAAATTCCTTTTCCAGGTAGTGTTTCTGTGCCGATTACTTATGGAAATCCATGCGTAACACCACCACCGGGTTTGTGTATTCTTCAAGCGGTTTACACAACAACAATCAATTTACCTCCAAACAACAACGGTTACACGATTTCGTATCAACGTTGTTGCCGAAAACCTCAAATCTCTAATATTGTTAGTCCTGGTGATGTTGGTTTTACACTAACATGTCGAGTTCCTCCTCCAACGAATGGGAATAATGTTAATAGTAGTCCTCGTTTTATAGGTTACCCTCCTGGATTATTGTGTAATAATGATGATTTGGTTCACGACCAAAGCGCCACTGATCCAGACGGGGATCAATTGATTTATTCACTCACCAACCCTTTTAGAGGAGGAAGTAGTTTTAACCCTGCACCAACAGCAGTTGCACCTCCTTATATTCCTGTTCCATGGGTGGGAGGGTTTACACCTCAAGAACCATTGGGTCCAGGGGCAAGTATAGCCATTAACCCAACAACCGGCATTTTAACGGCATCTCCCAATTTGACAGGTTTATTTGTCGTTGGAATTCGCGTACAAGAAGTTAGGAATGGAGTTGTGATTAATGAAACCCTTTTGGATTTCCTGTTACAAGTTTTTGCCTGCCAAATAACGTTGCAAGCCAATTTACCCACTCAAGAACAACTGCCTACCTTCGTATCCTATTGTGACGGTCTTACTGTCGATTTTGTAAATAATTCGTGGGGAACGAGCGACTATGAATGGGACTTTGGAGTTCCTGGAATTACAACAGATGTTAGTACTTCGGTAGCACCGTCATACACGTATCCAGCTCCAGGAATATATACGGTCACATTGGTTGCAAATCCATCAGGCGCGCCCTGTACCGACACTGCACAGATGGTTGTAAATGTTAATAATGTACTCGAAATAGAATGGACATCTGAGGATTCCGTGTGCTTTATCGATAATAGTTTTGACTTTGCTTCGACAATAGTTGGAGAGCAAACCGCCGATGTGGTATGGGATTTTGGTCCCAATGCAAACCCAGCAACATCTACATTGAATAACGTCAACAATGTAGAGTTTACAACTTCAGGTTACATCCCCGTAACAGTAGATGTTAGCTTTAATGTTTGTGAAAATTCATTTACAGATTCTATTTTCATTTTTGCCGAACCTGTTTCTGAAATGGTCATTCCTGATAATGTTGAATGTGATGGCTTCACAGTTCAGTTTGGAAATTCATCCATTGAATCATATCTGTATAATTGGGACTTTGGAGATCCGACGATTACAACTGATGTAAGTAATTTGGAAGCACCCATTTATACATATACTACTCCAGGAACATATACTGTCACATTAATTGCAGGCTCTTCTCCAGTTTGTTCTGACACGAGCTATACTACCATAGAAATTAACGAAGAGTTAGTGGTAGATTTCACTTCACAAGACTCTTTGTGTGTAAAAGACAACAGTTTTGATTTCATAGGACAAGTAAGCGGACCTTTAGGAGCAATTTATACATGGGACTTTGGAACATATGCTAATCCTACAACATCGACGAACCCGATTGAGTTAGGAGTTAATTTTACAGCAACAGGCTCTTTGCCTATCACTCTCACAGGGACCTATGAGAACTGCGTAGAAAGTGCAGCTCACTCAATTTATATCTATCAAGAGCCTCAAATTAATTTTAGAATAGAAGATGGATTACAATGTTCTCCTTTTGTTGCGCAATTTACGGATTTGAGTTTTGCAGAAACACCAATCAGTTACCAATGGGATTTTGGGGATGGCAATTCTTCTACACTACAAAATCCAACAAACACCTATACGATTCCTGGGAATTATCCAATTACCCTTGTGGTAATGACGGATGCGGGATGCATAGACACACTTTCTTTAACAAAGCAAGATTTAGTAGTAGTCAGACCCAAACCAATATCTGATTATACAGCATTACCTTTAGAAACGGATATTTGTAATTCGCTTGTTGGTTTTAACGATAACTCTCAATTAGGAGACACCTATTTTTATTGGTTTGATGACAGCATTGCATTTAGTCTAGAACAGAATCCAAATTATTTGTTCTTAACAGATGGCATGCACAATACGTATCAAGTAGTAACGTCTGAGTACGGATGCAAAGACACCTCTCGATTGATGATTTATATTGAACCATTCACGGTGTATGTTCCGAATGCATTTACTCCCAATGAGGATGTGTTTAATCGAGAATTTTTGCCAATCGTTTATCATCCTGCAGAAAAATGGCTATTTCAAGTATTTAATCGTTGGGGCGAATTACTTTTTGAAACGCAAGATCAGAATGAAGCATGGGATGGTATGGCCCCAACAGGTGAGATAGCGCAAGATGGTGTTTACGTCTGGAAAATAACCTATACTTCTTGTGGTCCGAATAGTCCTGAAGAAGTATTAACAGGAACGGTGACCTTGTTGAGGTAGTTACTTGTTTTAGAATGAAAAATGAAAAAGTGAGGATTTCCCGCAAAAGCGGAGTGCTTTTTTTACTTTACGTTTATGAGGCAAACAAGAACATGGAAAACCTAGAGCACAGTGTTTATGTTAATAATTCATTAAGTAATGAAACAAAAGAATTTATTCTTTCCACTTATTCTTTAGGAAAGAGCAGTTTTGTGTTTTGGAATACGGGTCATGCTGGCGATGTTGCTGCCGTGCCTAGATGGTTAAGAGATATTGGCGGTTTTGCTGCAGGAGTGGGAGCAACATTTGCTTGTTATGAAATTTTCCCTATAGTTGCTGAGTTTTGCGGAAACCCAATCACTAATGGTGTTGCAACTGCTGCTGCGGCATCTGCAAGAGAGGATGAAGAAGCCGAATAAGAAATTAGGAATAATTATTGCGGTATGAGAAGTCATACCGCAATTAAAACAAAAATTAATGAAACTATTATTATCAATAATACTCTTATTATTATCACATTCACTATTCTCACAAACAATAGTAGTTGTAGACCTAAATACCAAACAGCCTGTTGAGGATGTTAAAATATACACTCAACAAAATAAACTGATTGCGATAAGCAATAGAAAAGGACTTTTCTCTGCGAAAGGCTTTCCTCTTGTTTTAAAACATTGGAAATATGATTATCAAAAGTTAGTATCTATTGTAGACACTGTATTTTTGAAGTTAAAATATCAACAAATTGAGGAGGTAAGAGTTACTCCTTTTGACTATCAAAAATTTTATGACAAACTGGTTAAGAAATCAAGTCGAGCGATTCTCAAAGATACCTCAACAATTGTTACTGGAGTCTATTTTCAGTCAATTTTAGAGATAGATTTAAAAACAAAAGATTCAGTATTATTACTAAAAGAATGTGATGTTACTCTCCTACAAGAAAAGACTAAGAGAAAAATAGAATATTCTATCTATCCTTCTAATGGCAAGGCAAGTTATCGTTTATTTGGCGAGGGGAAAATAAATATGACTAGAATTTCCAATGTGCCAGCATTTATCCCTGTCTTTAGCAAGATGCTACACTATGATTTATCAGAATCTAAGACGTTCAAATTGAAAATGGAAGATTTTGATATTAATAGAGAGATAGGAGAAGTAAATTCGCTAATTCTAAATAGAACAAGAGAATCTTTTCTAAAAACGAAGAGTAAAGTGCAATATAGAGTCAATTATGTTGACGATAATATTGTTTTATGGAGTGCAGATGTTGATTTATTATCTCCAGTAGATTCTATTACGAAAAAATTTGGCGTAGCGATAAAAGACCTTGATATGACTTTTGAGTTTCAACTGAATGAAAATAAATACAGTATAAAAAGTATTGTTTTCAAAAGAACGATTGTTATGAAAAATTATGATGGGTCGTTAAAAGAATATCATATAGTAAGAGCTTTTATTGCAAATGATAGTACGAAAATAAATTCTACGAATAAAGTCAGTAAATTAGAAAGCTATCTTGAGAATATAGAAGCAACTGAAGACCCTCAGTTAATAGAGCCGTATCAATTTTGATTTAAGTTATTCTCTAACAATGAACACCAATAATCTTTAGCTATTCCAGTCTAAAAGTGGCTATTTTCGCAAATATCAATTGATTTTTGCGAAAATAGCCGTTACTTATTCTTTATCGCTTCACTGTTATTCATCATAGTTCTCATCAGTTACGAAGGAAAAGGAATATAATAATTTCTTCAATTCAACATTAATCTAACGTAAAAGCGACCGAAATCTTTGGAACAATATTCTTCTTCCAATCCACATCAGCATTCACCCCATATCGATAAAAACCCCCAATTCCAATTGAGGCAAAAGAACTTGTGAGAATACCATCAAGAATCAACCCGCCTTCATAAAATCCTTTCTCCATTGTTTTGAAAATGACCAATTGGTCATTCGGGCGACTAAATTCCCCATAACCAACTGCATGATGTAAGGTGAATTGAGGTTCATTCCATCCAGCTTTGGTATGAATTTTCTTGAAAGTGAAATGAGTAAACAATGCTGCCTGTGACGTTGAATAAAATTCAGCCGGTATCATTGTTTGAAAAGTTTGATTGGCACTTATCGCCCAAGCAAGACCAGTTGCGTTTCCAACTTGATTTAGGAATAAGGGAACATCACCGATGGTTGTTCCTCCTTCTATTTTCCACGAGAACTTACCTAAATTAACAAAGGATATCGTTTGCGAAATTTCAGCATTAATTCTGTAGTAATCGTAATTGCTTTCAAACCAGTTCTTCCAACCTTTTACTGCTTTTAGCTTTAAACTAGGATATTTGCTGTCCATAGAAACTTTACGATCACCAAGCATCATGTTTTTTTCACGGATGTCCCACTGAATTTCAATGCCTGTTTCTGCTACATCAATATCATTGAGAGGTGAATAAATCGTAGGGTCAGTTGGAGCGTATTGATAGAGGTTCGTCAACCAAATTCTTTGATAATTCCCAAATAACCGAGCTGTGAGGTTTGACTTTAAATCATAAGAGAATGAAACTTCCCCTAATCGCTGTCTTTCCATCCTTTTAATATAGAAATCTCGATACGCATTTTGATTCGTTAAATTGAAACCGTCTTGCGTAAATGAAATACCTCCACGCTCTAACACATCTTGTTGGTATTTTAAATCGATTTTCATTCCTCGTTGTTTATTCAAGTGGATAGTAGAACTTCCACCAAATTTCCAATCCTTGTCTAGGAAACCATAAGCGCCGTAACCTCTAATAACTACTTTTTTCATGAGTTTTTTAGAAGTTTCAAGACCCAATCCCAATCGAAAACCTTCGTAAAGATTATAGTCAGCAATTTTTCCTAAATCAAGATTAAAATTACCAAGGGGAACTTTTCCATTCAACAATTCAGTTAAAAGGTCTAGTTTATAATCTAAATTGTTTTTCTCCGAAAGACTGTCAATCATTTCATAGGTTCTTTCTTCTTGATCATTGAGTTGAAACCGTCTGATTGAATCCCATTCACTGTCTTTTAATTCACCAGAATCTTCAGCAGTGTATAGAGCAATGTTATTGTTATTCTTCTTTTTGATTTTCTCTTTTGGAAAAACAATATCCTCAATATAACTGGAACCTTGGCCTTTTAAACCACCATTCTCAATAATGATGTTTCCTGAGCCTCCAAAGTCAACTTCTGTGCTCAGCTTTACGGGAAACCATTTCTTGTTGTCGATGTAAGCATACTCTTGCACTATACTAATGGTTAACCCAGTTGTATCACTATAAGGCGAAGCAACTACTTTTTCCACGGCATACCCGTTTGTGTTGATGTACATTCTTCCGATAACACCATTAAAGGTTCTTCCTTTGTAGGGTCTAAAAAATATCGTGTAAGTCGTATCTGTTTTATTAAAAGTTGAATCTTCTAACATGAAAAAGTAACGATTAATTCCACCTCTAGCAAGTGGGTTAATGTAGTTGGTTCCCAGTAAACTAAATTGCACATCATAAAAACTAAACGACTGCATACTGTTGGCAAATGTTGAAAACATAGGGTTTTTAGAACCTGAAACTTTGTACGCAATGATTTCTTCTTTATCGTAAGCTGGTGGTACAAAAGTTCTTTCGGAGGCTGATTCTAGCATAAATAAATGCTGAGAATCTAAAAAATCTTGCATGGCTACGATTGCAGAATCTTCCTCTTCTAACTTGCGGCTGTAAGTAGTATCTTCAGGAATTAAATCGAACCAGAATTTACTGTAACTGTTATAGGTAAAGGGATCATTTTTAAGAGGGTGATTTTTCTTTCTATTTTCAATAGCGCGAGCAACGATTCGATGCGCAGGATTCTCCCCAGCAACGGCTCTCACTTCTTGTACATTCTGAACGGAAAATTGCATGTAAATAGTAGAGTTAATAATAGACTCTTTCTGTATCAAGGTGTCTCTAAAACCAGAATAACGAAGCACAAAAACATCTACACTATCGGGTATGGAAATGATACCATCGATATCACTCAAAAAAGGAGTTCCATTCTCTGGGAGGACTTTTACAAATGGAATCACCTTCTCAGTGAGATCTTCTTTAATAAAAAAAGTTTGTTGCGAATATGCAGCATTCTGTAGCGAAATTGCGACAATGATAATTGATAGGGACTTAAAAACGCTCATACTTTTTTTAAAATTATGTCAACAAATAAAACTCTTCTAACTAAGACTTCAAACTCGATAAAAAGTTACACATTACATTGTGTAATCAACTTACATGAATTACATTTGAGCATCTTGCAAATCAAAGACACCATAAATATAATAAAACACCTTACCCTTTACAGAGTTTGGAATCTTTTCAAATTAAGGGTAAGCTATTCGATATCAAAATTACGAAAAAAAGACAAGCACAAAGGTCTTCCATTCTCTCTTAGTATTGAACCAACAACAGCATGTAATTTAGGTTGTCCAGAATGTCCCAGTGGCTTGAAGCAATTTACAAGACCTACGGGAAAGTTGGATTTGTGGCTACATTCGAAAATGCTCAAAGAATTAAACAAGTCGGTATTTTACATCAATTACTACTTCCAGGGAGAACCGTTTTTGCATCCTCAATTTTTGGAGCTAATTAAAGATGCAAAAAAGAACAAAATCTACACAGCTACTTCTACGAATGCACACTTTATTGATGCCAAAAAAGCAAAGGAAATTGTTGCTTCTGGTTTGGATCGTCTAATTATTTCCATTGACGGTTTGACGCAAAAAACGTATGAGAATTATAGAATCAACGGACAATTAGAGAAAGTAATTCAAGGTACAGAACTACTAATTGAGGCGAAGAAACAACTTAAATCAAGTACACCACACCTTATTTTTCAATTCTTAGCGGTAAAACCGAATGAACATGAAGTAGATGATGTCTTCGTTTTGGGAAAAAAAATGGAAATTGATGAGGTGAGAATTAAATCGGCCCAATTGTATGATTTTAAGAATGGTAATCCGCTAATGCCGGAAAATGAAAAATATTCTCGGTACAAGCTACAAAAGGACGGGACTTATAAATTAAAATACAAAACTGGAAATCATTGTTGGAGAATGTGGTCTTCATCTGTTTTAACTTGGGATGGAAAAATAGTTCCTTGTTGTTTTGATAAAGATGCCAAGCATGTACTCGGTTCGATTGTGGAGAAAAGCTTTGTGAATTCATGGAAGTCAAGTGAATACTCAGCTTTCAGACAGGCAGTGATTTCGGGGAGAAATGAAATTGATATATGCAAAAATTGCTCAGAAGGAGCGAAAGTGTGGGTGTAAAAAAAGCAGGATAACACTGTTATCCTGCTTCAATATCTATATAAGTTAAGTTTTATGATTCCTCTTCGTCAAATATTTTTTTCGGTCTCATCATTTCAAATGCACCAATAGTAATCCAAAAAGGTAAAATGAAACCCATTAAGAATAAAAGCATCCAAAATGCCATTCCACCAAATAAAAGAAACAATACTATACCTAAAATACTCATGACTTGTTATTTTTGTAATCTACAAAGATTAATTTACAGTGTAAAAATAAATAAATTATTCATATCAAAGACTAAATTATGAAATATCGTATAGAAAAAGATACAATCGGTGACGTAAAAGTTCCAGTAGACAAATATTGGGGACCTCAAACAGAACGTTCTCGGAATAACTTTAAAATTGGACCTTCTGCTTCAATGCCGATTGAAATAGTTTATGCGTTTGCTTATCTTAAAAAAGCTGCTGCACATGCCAATTGTGAATTGGGAGTTCTTTCTGCAGAAAAAAGAGACCATATTTCTAAAGCAGCTGATGATATTATCGCTGGAAACTTAGATGACCAATTCCCTTTAGTAATCTGGCAAACCGGATCGGGTACTCAGAGTAACATGAATGTCAATGAAGTAATTGCTAATAGAGCGCACGTTTTAGCGGGAAATGAAATTGGCGTTGGAGAAAAAACATTGGCTCCTAATGACGATGTCAATAAATCACAATCTAGTAATGATACATTTCCTACTGGAATGCACATTGCATGTTACAAAAAAGTCATAGAGAATACAATTCCTGGAATTGAACAACTACGTGATACTTTACAAGCTAAAGTTGTTGCATTCAAAGATGTTGTGAAAATAGGTAGAACACATTTGATGGATGCTACTCCATTAACCTTAGGACAAGAATTCTCGGGCTACGTTTCACAATTAAACCACGGGTTGAAAGCATTAAATAATACCTTAGAGCATCTTGCTGAATTAGCACTAGGAGGAACAGCTGTTGGAACTGGATTGAATACACCAAAAGGATACGATATTTTAGTAGCAAAGAAAATTGCAGAATTTACAGGTTTACCTTTCATAACGGCGGAAAATAAATTTGAAGCTCTAGCAGCTCACGACGCTATTGTAGAATCTCATGGAGCACTAAAGCAAATTGCTGTCTCTTTGAATAAGATTGGAAACGATATTCGCTTGCTAGCATCTGGACCGCGTTCTGGAATTGGAGAAATTACAATTCCAGCAAATGAACCCGGCTCTTCCATTATGCCTGGAAAAGTGAATCCAACACAAGCGGAAGCATTGACCATGGTTTGTGCTCAAGTTATGGGCAACGATGTTGCCATTGGAGTAGGAGGGATGCAAGGTCATTACGAGTTGAATGTTTTTAAACCAGTTATGGCTGCAAATTTTTTACAAAGTGCTCAGTTAATCGGTGATGCCTGTCGTTCTTTTGATGAAAATTGTGCAAAGGGAATCGAACCAAACCAAGAAAGAATTGATGATCTTTTGAATAATTCTTTGATGCTCGTTACAGCATTGAATACAAAAATCGGATATTACAAAGCAGCAGAGATTGCAAATACGGCTCATGAAAATGGAACAACCCTTCGTGAAGAAGCTGTTCGTTTAGGTTATGTTCCTGCTGAAGAATATGACAACTGGGTTGATCCTAAGAAAATGATTGGCTCGTTAGATTAGAGTAATGAAATATACGAAGCGCTTTCCCCTTTGGTTAGAAAATGAAGGGAAGGATTCTAAGCTGCTCGTTTAGGTTATGTTCCTGCTGAAGAGTATTACAATTGGGTAACCCTAAGTAGATGATCAGACTGTTGGATTAGAGAGGGTGAAATATATGGAGTACTTTCCCCTTTGGAGGGGAAATGAAGGGGAGGATTTTAAAAGAAGAGTAAAATGAAAAAAGACGTCTTGATACTATCAAAACGCCTTTTGCTATTCAAAATAGGCAATTTATCCTCCCAATTCAAAATTCATAGGTAAACGAACTCTCGTTCTTACTTTTTTACCACGTTTATTTTCTCCAGGTTTCCATTTCGGAAATAGATTAACTACTCGTTTTGCTTCGCGATCAATCCCTGTTGAAACACCTCGTTCTACGTTAATGTTACTAATTGAACCATCTTTCTCAATGACAAATGATAGATACACTTTTCCTTCAATACCAAGCCTTCTGTCTCCTTCAGGATATCGAACCTTGTTGTTGATGAAATTTTGCATTGCAATGTACCCACCAATGTATTTAGCTGGAATTTCTGGCCATTCTTCTAATGTATTGTCATTTTCAATAACAGTTCCTCCTAAATCCGGTCCTTTTGGAATTCCCATCTCACCGCTTATTCCCGATTCAATTTTTTTTCCGGTATTGTCGATTTTTTTTATATCATCCGACGGTGGAGCATCCTTTTGCGTTAAAAGATCAACCACTTCATCTTTTTGTTGCTTGATGATAGGAGTATCCTTCTCTTTCTGCTTTTCAGGCTCCATTTCCATGGTAACTACATCAATCAACTGAGAGGTGATTTGTGCTTTTTCTAACTCCAATTGAACAGGAGTTCTGTAAGTAAATGCTGCCAATGTTAAAGACCCTACGGTCATTAAACCTATGTGAAATAGGGCAGTTCTTTTCCGTTCGAGGTCGAACCTCGAATTTTTCTTTGCGATCATAACTAATATAATTTATATGTTTATGCTAATTATATTTCAAAAGATGTGCCAAAAATTTATTATATTGATAATCAGATAGTTAGCTACGTGTTTGTTGTTAATTTTATGTTAAAAAAATTAAGATATCGTACTGGATTAATTATTTGTGGTCGAAGAGATTGGTAGTTTTAGGATTAAATTAACCTTACTCTTTCTTTCCATTTGAAGCAATAATAAACTATCTTCGTCAAAGTGAAAAATGGCAAAAAAAAAGAAACATATATTATCCTTTGAGGAAGAAATAAACTTTGACTTGATTGGGATTTGCTCGCATCACAATGATTATAGATTGGCATGGAGTGTAAACTCAATTTTAGACATACATATGAATAAGATTGACAATTATGTTGTATCGAGTAAGAAAGGTGTGGTGACAACCGAACATTCAATGTATGAATTCCATCATGAAGAAGATCGATTGACCTACTTTATGATAAAAAACAAACAGAACGGACAGTATTTAATACCAGAAAAAACAGCAATCGATTACTTTTTGTTTCTTTGTGATAATTGTTCAGTAGAAATAGACAGCTTATTGACTAAATTAAAGAACGCTTCAAGTATTTTGGGAGCTTATGAGTTTTCTCCGAGCGAAATTGCATCGACGCAAAATATAGTATTGACATAGAATGAAAAGAACAAAAATTATAGCGACGATGGGACCAGCTTCCATCGATAAGAATATATTGAGTAAAATGTTTGAAGAAGGCGTCAATGTATGCCGGCTTAACTTTTCTCACGGTTCGCATGAAGTGCATCAAGAAACCATAAAAATTATTCGTGAATTGAATAACGAAAATGGACTTAGTATAGCTATACTAGGAGATTTACAAGGACCCAAAATTAGAACTGGTAAAATTCAGGACAATGGAGTTGAATTAATCGAAGGCTCAACCGTTACAATTGTTACGGATGATCTCGTTGGAACGGCTTCAAAATTCTCCATTAACTATTCACAACTCCCCAGAGATGTGAAGGCAGGGGAGCGAATTTTGTTGGATGACGGAAAATTGTCTCTTGAAATAATCAAAAGTAATGGTCAGAATGAGATAACAGCAAAAGTCATATTTGGCGGTACGCTTTCCTCGCATAAAGGAGTTAATCTTCCAAACACCAAAATATCCATGCCCTGTTTAACAGAGAAAGATTTAGTGGATTTGGATTTTGCCATTTCCCAAAAAATTGATTGGATAGGTCTTTCTTTTGTTAGATCTGCAGAGGATATTAAAGAATTAAAAGGAATCATTGAAAAGAACCATGCAAAAGCGAAGGTGATTGCCAAAATTGAAAAACCTGAAGCCCTAGAAGACATTGACGCAATTATTAAAGAGTGTGATGCGCTAATGGTTGCTCGCGGAGACCTTGGTGTTGAGGTTCCATTTCAAAATGTACCATTGATACAAAAAATGTTGATCAATAAATGCATCCTTAGCGCAAAACCGGTGATTGTAGCTACTCAGATGATGGAAAGTATGATTACTGCGAGCTCTCCTACTCGAGCAGAAGTGAATGATGTAGCGAATGCTGTACTGGATGGTGCAGATGCTGTCATGCTTTCAGGTGAAACTTCCGTTGGAAAGTATCCGATTGAGGTGATAAAAGCGATGGCAAATATTGTTGCCGAAATGGAGGGATTTGATGGGATATATCATAAAGAAGAGTTGCCAGAGAAAAATCAAGCACGCTTTATCACCGATTCAATCTGTTTTAATGCATGCAGACTTTCTCGTAGAGTGGAAGCAAAAGCGATTCTTACTATGTCATTTTCTGGATATACAGCTTATAAAATCGCATCACAACGACCTGAAGCACTGATTTATGTCTTTACAAGCAACAAGAAAATATTAACACAATTGAGCTTAATATGGGGAGTTAAAGGTTTTTATTACAACAAAAGAGTGAGTACTGATGATACTATTTATGACATTAAACAAATTTTAAAACAGAAAGGATTAGTAGCATCTGGTGATATGGTTATCAATATTGCATCAATGCCAATAGAAGCTTTGGGTAACTCTAATATGTTAAAGTTAAGTGCTATTGAGTGATTTTAACTATCTTCGTTGTCTAATTTTAGTAAAGTGAATTTTTTTAAGAATGTTTATTCGCTGATATTTTTAACTCTTTCTTTCGGAGTAAGTGCACAAATTCAATGTGCTCTAGATATTACAATCAATGAGGGCGCATCCGTTACGATGTGCTCTAATGCATTAACTTCCATTTCAGGTGCAAGTGGTTTCGTTGCATATGATTGGTCAGGTCCGGAAACATTAACAGGACAAACTATTACGCCTCAGTTTTCAGGTGTCTATACATTAGCCGCAACTGATGGTGTGGCGTGCGTTTCAACAACCTCAATTCTAATCACAGTTAATTCTGCACCAATTCCAACAATTATTTCTTCAGAAGGAAATTTAATTTGCCCTTCAGTAGGAACAACTTTGAGCACAAGTTCACCCTATTCTTCATACTTATGGAGTAATGGACCAACGAGTCCAACCAACTTCGTGTCAACAACCAACACTTATTCTGTAACTGTTACAGATGCAAATTCTTGTTCTGGTCAAGCAAATTTGTTAGTTAGCACCTTCAATTTCTCACTGACATCGTCGGCAATTTCAGGTTGTACAAGCACCGCTATTGCGTTAACTGCAACTGGAGGAACTGGTTATGCATGGTCAACTGGAGAATTCGGGAATACAATTGTTGTAGATCCATCTTCTACCACTAATTACTCGGTAAATATTACTGCTGGAACTTGTGTTGAGACACTTTCAACTACAGTGGAACCTCTCGAGATATTAGAATTTAATTTAGACGACACACTTTATGTCGCCGTAGGTGATGTTGTGTTTATTCCGGGTCCTGAGGGCTATTCTTCTTATAGTTGGTCTCCAATAAATCAAATTGATAACCCTCTTTCTCAAGGTGTTAATTTCACAGGTACAACTTCCCAAACTCTAACAGTCAATGCAACTCACCCAACAGGTTGCGTTCTTTCGGATAGTGTTGTCATTATAGTGGTTGATTTATCCCTTCCAAATGGTTTTTCGCCAAATGGAGATTCTTATAATGAGTTTTTTGAGATTCCAGAATTAGAAAGCGACAGCTTGAAGGCTAGCATTACAATCTGGAACCGCTGGGGTGAATTAGTTCTCGAACAGGATGATTATAAAAATGACTGGAGAGGTGAGTGTCGAACGGATTTATGTTTTGGTAAAGGAGATCTACCTGAAGGCACTTATTTCTATCACGTTAATGTACACGATGTTACTTTCCGAGGGTATATAACACTTAAACGATAGATTGTGAAAAATTATATCTTACTAATTGTTGTTTTTATCTCTGCCAATGTCTCAGCTCAAAATACAATTCGATTTTCTCAGCTAAATTTTGCACAAGGGGTTAATAATCCTGCGGCGATTGCTTTTGACGGTCCAATCATGGGTGACCTTATTGCAAGAAATCAATGGTTGGGAGTGGAAGGAGCGCCCACCACTATTGCTTTCAACGGGCAATACGAAATTAATGAAGACATGGCAGTTGGTCTAAATATGTTCCATGATAGAATAGGTGCTGAGATTACCAATTCGTTCGCTGCTCAATTTGCGTATAGGGCTAAAATAGATTATGAAAGAGTGTTTTCTTTCGGAATAAGTGCTGGTTTAGACAACAGTGTACTTAACTTTACAGGTGCGCAGACAACAGATTTTCAAGACCCAACTTTTGCTAGAGGCGGTTATTCGCAAGTATTCTTTAATGCAGCGGTTGGTATTTTTTACAACGCGCCTAAGTTTTATGCAGGATTTAGCGTTCCAAAATTATTCCAAAATACACGAGAAGGTGCAGAAAAAGGTTTCCGTGTCAATAGATGGCACTATTATGCGTCCACAGGTTTCTATTTAGGTCAAGGGAAATATGTGTTGAATCCACATATTCAAATAAAATTATCCCAATATACACCAATGACGGCAGATTTAATTCTTAGAAATACTTTTGTGAACAGATTTAGCATTGTTGTAGGGTACCGTACCGAAAATTCACTGATTGCGGGAGTTGATTTTCTCGTTTCAGATAATTTACGGATAGGTTATTCTTTTAATTATGATTTAGGACCGCTTTCTAAAGTAAAAGGAGCATCTAATGAGCTTTATCTTGGAGTAGCTTTTCCGTATGACAGTGACAAATACAACTTCTCGAAAAGAAGATATATTAGAAAAGGTCGATCTAAAACAGATTACAATAAAAATTCTCAAAGAAAACAGCGTAAAAGCGGTCGAAAATTTGGTCGAAAATGGAGCTAGTCTAGCGATAATTCTGGGTCTGTTATAATTTAACTTGTATCGTTTTAAATCTAAATCGTTTTGGGTATATTTGCATACACAAATTTTGTAGCAAATGAATACTTTTTCAAAACGACATATTGGTCCAAATGCAGTAGAAAAATCTGCAATGCTAAGAACTATAGGAGTTAAATCTATTGATGAATTGATCGATAAAACAATTCCGTCACACATTCGATTAAATAGAAACTTAGATGTGGACTCAAAATTATCTGAGCAAGAATATTTAGAACATGTTGCAGAATTGGCTGAAAAGAACGATGTTTATAAATCATTTATTGGTTTAGGATACAATGAAACAATCGTTCCTTCTGTTATTCTGCGTAACGTACTTGAAAATCCGGGATGGTACACAGCATATACACCTTATCAGGCTGAAATTTCTCAAGGAAGATTAGAAGCACTGTTAAATTTCCAGACAATGGTATTGGATTTAACTGGTATGGAACTGGCGAACGCGTCACTTTTAGATGAAGGAACAGCAGCGTCGGAAGCAATGATTATGTTCTATAATTCAAGGTCAAGACAAGATGTCAAAGCAGGAAAAAATAAATTTTTCATTGCGGAGGATTGCTTTCCCCAAACAATTGATATCGTTGAAGGGAAAGCAAAAAACTTGGGAATTGATTTAGTGATTGGAAGCCCTTCAACTTTTGAACCAACGGAAGAATATTTTGGTACAATTGTTCAATACCCAAACCAATATGGTTATATTGACGGAGTAGAAGAATTTGTTGCAAAAATGAACAATGCAGAACTTATGGTTGCAGTAGGTGCTGATATAATGTCTTTGGCTATCTTAAAATCACCAGGTTCATTTGGAGCTGATGTTGTATTTGGTTCTACTCAACGTTTTGGTGTTCCAATGGGATATGGCGGTCCTCATGCGGCTTATTTTTCTACAAAAGAGTCTTTTAAACGTCATATACCTGGAAGAATTATTGGCGTTTCAATGGATGCGGATGAAAATATTGCACTAAGAATGGCGTTGCAAACACGTGAACAACACATCAAAAGAGCGAGAGCAACTTCCAATATATGTACAGCGCAGGCGTTGCTAGCTGTAATGGCAAGTATGTATGTTGTTTATCATGGACCGGATGGACTCAAAGCCATTGCAAATCACATTCACTCTTTAGCAAGTAAAACAGCAAGTGAATTAAGAAAAGCAGGTGTTTCCGTTAGTGAAAATCAATTCTTCGATACTGTTCATGTTACCGGAGTAGATACAAAAGCAATCAAGGAAAATGCTGAACATGCGGAGATGAATTTTAGAATTGTCAATGCTTCTGAATTGACCGTTAGTTTTGGAGAACCTCATACGATTGCAGATGTGTCACTTGTCGTTGCAGTAATTACAGGAAATGAAATAACGATTGAAAATACAATTGAAACAAGTTTAACTGACGCTAGAAGAACAGATGCAATTTTAACGCATCCGACATTTAACAACTTTCATTCTGAGTCAAAAATGATGCGCTATTTAAAGCGTTTAGAAAACAAAGATTTGTCATTGGTTCATAGCATGATCCCATTAGGGTCTTGTACCATGAAATTGAATGCGGCTTCGGAACTTCTCGCAATTTCCAATCCACAATTTGCAAACATGCATCCTTTTGCTCCGTTAAATCAAGCAGAAGGTTATCACGAAATGTTGCGAACTTTAGAAGCTGATTTGTGTGCCTGTACGGGGTTCGCTGCGATGTCTTTACAACCCAATTCTGGAGCACAAGGTGAATACGCTGGACTGATGGTAATTAAGGCTTTCCATGAATCCAATGGAGATTTCAACAGAAAAGTAATTTTGATACCATCTTCTGCGCATGGCACTAACCCAGCTTCAGCTGTGATGGCAGGATTTGATATAGTGGTAACGGGTTGTGACGAGAATGGAAACATCGATATCGATGAATTGCGGGAAAAAGCAGTAGAATTAAAAGATACATTAGGCGGCCTAATGGTAACTTATCCATCAACGCACGGTGTTTACGAAGAAGGAATAAAAGAAATTACAGACATCATTCATGATAATGGTGGACAAGTGTATATGGATGGCGCAAATATGAATGCACAAGTTGGTTTAACTAATCCAGGGAATATTGGTGCTGATGTTTGCCATTTGAATTTACACAAGACATTTGCCATTCCTCACGGAGGTGGCGGCCCCGGAGTTGGACCGATTGGTGTTGCAAAACACCTAGCGCCTTTCTTACCCGGTTCACGATTAATTAAGTCTGGAGGAGAGAAAGCCATTAATGCGGTGTCGTCTGCACCTTATGGCTCTGCGTTAATTCTTTTAATATCTTATGGTTATATCAAAATGCTTGGCACTGAAGGTTTGAGGGAATCAACTGAAGTGGCAATTATGAACGCCAATTACATAGCGTCTTCATTGAGAAATGATTACGACATCCTTTATTCGGGGAAAAATGGAAAAGTAGCGCATGAGATGATTTTGGATTGTAGAGAATTTAAAAAAACAGCAGGAATCGAAGTTGCCGATATCGCAAAACGTTTAATTGATTATGGCTTTCATGCCCCAACCGTTTCTTTTCCAGTTGCTGGAACATTGATGGTTGAACCAACGGAAAGTGAAGACAAAGAAGAACTGGATCGTTTTATTGAAGCTATGATTTCTATTCGCAAGGAAATAAAAGTGATTGAAGAAGGGAAAGCGGATAAGGAGAATAATTTATTAAAGAATGCTCCTCATACTGCTAATTGCATCATCAACGAAGAATGGAAATACCCATATTCAGCAAAAGAGGCAGCCTATCCGATATCTTATTTACAAGATTGGAAGTATTGGGTACCCGTAAGAAGGATTGATGACGCCTATGGAGACAGAAATTTAATTTGCAGTTGCCCAAGTGTAGAAAGTTATATGGTGGAAGCGGAGTAAAGGTTTAATTTAATTAGCAAAAAGAAAACATGATTGTAACAAACACAGAAAATGTACCCAACAAGCAAATCGTAGAAATTCTTGGCATAGCACGGGGCAGTACTGTTCGTGCAAGAAGCATTGGACGAGACATTTTTGCTGGGTTTAAGAATATTGTAGGAGGAGAAATTAGTGAATACACGAAACTTCAAGCGCAATCAAGAGAAGAAGCGTTGTCAAGAATGAAACAGGATGCTGAGCAATTAGGAGCTGATGCAATCGTCAACGTTCGTTTTTCAACAAGTACTATTATGCAAGGTGCTTCTGAAATTTTAGCGTATGGTACAGCCGTAAAATTTTCATAATGATACTTGACATTAACAACCCAGTTCCTTTTTTAGTCTTCAATGGCCTTATTTGGATAACCTTGATAGGCTTAATCGTTTACTTTATAACGAAGAGAGTAAAGGATAAAAAAAAGGAAAACTATGAAGATCGGGATAATTGATTTATCGATTGTCAGAAATATAAAAAACGCCAGTATTACACTGGCGTTTTTTTTTTGATTGTATTTTCTATTGCTTTACTATTCTATAGGTTTTATCGATTGATTGATTTGATAAGCGTATGATGTAAATACCATCTTCCAATTTTTGAACATCTATTTCAGTTGTTGAAGAATCGATAAGCACTTCTGATTGAGAATACAATACTTTTCCTTTCAAATCATACAAAGTGATTTCAAATTGATTCTCACTAACTGGATTGCTAATAAAAATAGATGATGTTGTAGGATTAGGAAAAATCTGGATATAATCAACCGTGTTTTCTTCTAACCCTAGGTAGTCACAAGCCGGCGAAACGTCAATCACAATATTTGCTGAGTCATCCGGACAAAAAGTACTTGTTGCGATGTACATATAGTTGTAAAATCCAGAAAGATTACTAGTTGTAATAAATGAACCTCCTACCGATACATCAAATTGATCGTACCAATTTCCACCAGTATTTGCTCCTGTTGTTAAGCCGTCATTCAAATCAATCGGTTCGTTTTTACATGCAGACAATGAACTATCAACACCCGCATACGATTGACCAGATAAAGAATCTAATTTCAAGGAGAAAGTACCACTAGAGAACGTGCTTGACGCATCATGCATGATGTAATAAGTACTTCCTGTTTTTAATCCGCAAACAATAAATTCTGGTGAAAAAGAACTACCATCCGTTGCATCGTCATTCGCAGCTATTAACGTGAAAGTATTAAAGTCATTGCAATCCCCCACTTCATAAACAGCTACTTGACCATCAAATCCTTGATCAACTCCTGATATTTCTACCATACCGGTATTGGGAGCAACAAAAGTGAACCAAGTTGAGAAGGAAATGATAGTATCACACCAACCTGTAGTTGTCATACAACCCGTTGCTGGAGGAGAGATAATGTCTTCTCCAATTGCGACAGTTGCTGTTGAACCGTCAATTGTGTAGATGCTTCCATCCACTAGTAAAGGATCAGCAAAACAAGGCTCATCGTTTGTTAATGGGGTAAGAACTGTAATTGGCCCTACCCAGTTAGAAGTGTCAGAGCCGCAAACCGCCTGAACATAAATGTCATAAGTTGTGGCAGAACCTAAAGTCGCATCGAAGGTGGTATCTGTGAAATTATTGTCTGCATTTACAATCATTCCAGTGGACAATGGGAAGCCTGATAACCCATATTGAATGTTAAAACCAGTTGAAGGATAAGTGCCTACACCGCTACTCTCAGTCCAATTCCAATTCGTAAAAAGAGAATCAATTGAAGTTAATCCTGTTAGATTTGTTACGTCAGAGCAATTTGGCAATGTAGTAAAGGATCCCATAAAACCTTCACTTTGAAGTACTCCAGGGTTGCAGTCTGCATAGATGTAAATATCGTAAGTTGTTAATTGAGATAGTCCGGGAATTGTAATAGCCGTTGCAGTTGTTGTAACCGTAATGCCAGAAGTAAGAGGGTCAAAACCTACGGGTCCATAAATTACAGTCCAGTCTGTTTCTCCTGCTAAACCGGCCGTCCAAGACAAACCAAATTCATCAGTGGTAGCATAGATTAACGACAAATTTTTCGGTGATGGGCAATCTGTGTAGAAAAACCGAACACAAGAATTATCAGTTAAATATTGAGGGTCATTGGTAGAAATCGTATAATCTTGATTAGGCCCTGACAAACCAATATCTGCATTTGCACCATAGTCTTCTAGCACGTCGTTACCACCAAATTGAACGTCATCATACACATAAAAGATTTCATTTGTAGCTTCGTGAAATTGAATTTGAAATGAAATAGTTTCTATCGCATCAGCAGGAAAATTAGAAATATCAGTCCATTGAACAATAAATACTTGATTTGGAGACACACCTTGAACTTCTTGGTAAACCCCTCCACTTGCTACGTGCATATCATCTCCCCAAGGGAAAAGAGTTCCGTCTATCAGCGTGTTAAAATTACCGCCAAAACCTACATTTCCTGTTTGAGTACCTAAAACAGCACCCGCGTTTGCGCCAATTGTGATATCATTCATCAATAATCCTTGATAAAGTAAAGGGAAAGGTAAAGCCATTCCTTCTTCATTATCATCGGCTAATGTGGTCAGTTGAGTTCCAGAAGTAGAAATGTCGATATATCCAGCTGTAGGACAAGCTGTATTCCAATCCATAAAAGGAGCTTGGTCATACGTGTTAAAGTTAACAGGGCCCGTATAGAATGATGAATCTCCAGGAGAACAAACGGCTCTAACATAAACATCATAAAATTGATTGGAAGTAAGCCCCGTTATTGTGGATGGATTAGTTATGGTTGAAACGGTTGTACCTGTTCCCGGTGTGAATCCAACAGGACCATATTCTAATGCCCATTCACTTTCTCCTCCACCATTCGTCCATGAGAAAGTTCCCGATGTTAAATCTGATGCGGTAAGCATTAAATTACTTGGTTGAGGGCAAGTTGGAGCTTCAAGAATAGAAATATCGTCGATAGAAATATCACCCTCGAAAGTACCCGCGCTTACTGCTCTAAATCGTATTTGAACTATTCCCGTATAACCTGGTAAGGTGACATCTCTCAAAAGCCAAGGGTCTGCTTGAGCTACTTGTTGCTGACCGGTAATTACATCTACCGTATTCCATGCTGCCCCATCCCATGCTTCCACATTTAGTGTACCTATTTGACCACCTGTCATGTGATAGTAAAAACGGATCATAGGTAAAGTCAAAGCTGATACATCTATATTAGGACTTGTTAAAGTTGCTTCATCTCCAACTACACCACTAGATGCTTCTATATAAAAATAATTCGATCCACCATTCGCAATTAAAGGACCTGTGCCACCAGAAGGTGTTGTTCCCGTAGATGTGATGTTCCAATCATATAAGGAAGTTGATGTTGCATCCCAACAAAGTGAATTAGTTAAGTTTGTATTTGCAGCATGAGCTTCAACATCATCTGTCCATGGAGATGTGAAAGTTGCACAAGCTGTAATGAAAGAAAAGGGTCCCGCCCAAAGACTAGTCCCATCAATTGCACCGCAATTTGTCATTACATAAAATTCATAAGTGGTAATTGGTGTTAAACCAGTTGCCGGTGTTGTTAACCCTGCAACAGCAGTTGCAGAACCTAATTCAGCACCAGTTCCAGGTGTGAAGCCCGGTGCGCCCCATTCTACATTATAGTCAACCGCGTTTCCTATAGCATCCCAGTTAAGATCTGCGGATGTAGAAAGAATAGTTGTAGCATTCAAGTTAAGAACTTGAGGGCAAGTCACATTGTAAACATTAATATCATCAAAAGCAAAGCCATCGTATGAGTTAACTGAGCCGTCCGACCCAAAGGCAATTCGTAAAATAACACTTGCTTGACCTCCAAGACCAGTTAGCTGCTGTGTTGCGGAAATCCAACCTCCAGAACCAGGGCCTCCTGACCAACCAATTGACTGTCCTCCTGGAGTACCACTAATTGAATTATTATTGAACCAGTTTGGGTCTCCGAATGCACCAATATTTTGCCAAGAAGTACCACCATCAATTGAAGATTGTAAAACGGTTCCATCCCAGCCGGGTTCAGAATTGTACCAAAATGAAAAAGTAATTGATGGGTTAGGAGCAGCTGTAAAGTCAAAAACAGGACTCTCAACAGAACCAGTTTCACTATTGTTGTAGTTACCTGTGAGGTTAGTCACCCAGGCTTCAGTTCCTGAAGCAGCACTGTTAATTACCGTTCCTGTAGGTGCGCCTAAAGCCCATGTTCCACCAGCAATTGCAGTCCAGCCTCCGGCTCCAGCTTCAAAATCTTCAAAATATGGATATATAGTAATTTGAGAGTTGACCGAGAAAAAAGTTGACAACAGTATTGTGAGCGTGAGTATATTCTTTTTCATATTTGAAATATTTAAATAGATATTTTATGTAAAAATAAGCTAATAAAAGGATTAGATGGAATTTTTATGACAAAAAAAAGTAAATTTGCTGAAGTACTATTTGTAACTTTTTGTAATCTAACATGATAGAATTAAATAATATTAAAGCTGTAGTTTGTGGTTCAACGCAAGGAATTGGATTTGCAACTGCAAAATTACTAGCCGAGCGTGGAGCAGAAATCACTTTACTTGCCAGAAATGAAGAAAAATTAAGAGATTGCTTAACAAAATTGGATGTCTCCAATAATCAAAAACATGATTTTCTCGTTGCTGATTTTAGTCAACCTGAGAATCTTAAAAAAATTATTGAGACGTATGTTGACAGAGGAAACAAGCCTCATGTACTTGTCAATAATACAGGAGGTCCTAAAGGAGGTCCGATTATCAATGCTGAGACATCGGAATTTGTAAACACTTTCAATCAACACCTAGTGTGTAATCATATTCTCGTGCAAGCCCTCTATAAGGGAATGACTGAAAACAATTTTGGAAGAATAATTAATGTCATTTCTACAAGCGTAAAACAACCACTAAACGGCTTAGGTGTTTCTAATACTATTCGCGGAGCCGTAGCAAACTGGAGCAAGACTCTAGCCAACGAATTGGGCCATTTGAATATCACTGTAAATAATGTTCTGCCTGGTGCAACAAACACGGGAAGATTGAATGAAATTGCAAAAGCGAAAGAAGCAAACACAGGACAAACGACAGATCAATTTTTTAAAGCAATGGCTGAATTGTCTCCTATGCAACGAATTGCTGAACCAAACGAAGTTGCTGAAGCAATTTGCTTTCTAGCTTCTCCAAGAGCTTCTTATATTAACGGGATTAACGTTCCAGTTGATGGGGGAAGAACAAAATCTTTGTAAGATTCTATTTCAAGACATTTACATGGCCTACAAGGTTTTTCTGTCGTCCTGAGTTGGTTACTAGGTCAATTTTCCAGGTGTATGTGCCGTCAGTAACATATTCTCCTTTATACGTTCCGTCCCATGTAAAGCGAGGTTCATTAGAAGTGAAAACAACCTCTCCCCAGCGATTAAAAACGGTTATTGTAAGTTGACTGATGCCAATTATACTAGCCTCAAATACCGAATTGATTCTCCCTCCATTTGGCAAGAATGTGTTGGGAACATATATATACCATTCCTCCTCAATATTGATAGGCTTGGTAATTGAATCAATACATCCTTTATCATCAATTGCAATCAACGTTATGTAATACAATCCTGGATCAGAATAGGTGTTTTGAGGATGCACGTTAGTAGATTGGTTTCCATCTCCAAAATACCATTGATATGTAGTTGCGTTCTGCGAAAGATTCTGAAATTGTATCGGTAAATTATTAAAAATAGTCTGACTAGTTATTGTAAAATCAGCTGTAGGCGCAACCACCACTACTTGAGTTGATCCTTCAACAGTAAATGTTTGACACTCGTCAGACACACTCACTGTGTATGTGGTAGTTTGACCAGGTTTTACCCAAACTGTTGGAGTTGTTTCTCCACTGTGCCACCATTGATAAAAATACTGCCCAAATCCACCTTGTGCTGCAACTGAAATTTGAATAGAATCACCAGGACAAATTTCTACCGTTGGACTCATTTGAAGTGTTAACGGAGGACTTGTAATTGTATAAACAATATCCGCAGATGCTGTTACTCCACAAAAATCAGTAACGACAACAGTATAGGTCGTTGTTGTTGGTGGGATAACATTAATGTTAGAATCAGTTCCTAAATCAGGTTCAAAATTTGAAGACCACTGATAAGAATAAGGAGAAAGACCACCAGTTACATTTGATTCTAGTAAT
The DNA here is from genome assembly GCA_963976995.1 of uncultured Fluviicola sp. Lineage (GTDB taxonomy): Bacteria > Bacteroidota > Bacteroidia > Flavobacteriales_D > Crocinitomicaceae > UBA4466. The sequence continues at coordinate 25,957 of CAXBMR010000010.1, read as the reverse complement.
GCTGGAATATAAGGGCATATTTCTGTAATGTCAGCAGTTTCATTAAATACTAATGGTGGGAATGTTGGAACGACAATTTCATTAAAATCAGAGGCAGATTCATTCAAACAATTATCTGTAACCGTAACTGAATAAGTCTGGGTCGTTGTAGGCGTCACGAAGATAGATTGTGTAGTTTCACCAGTACTCCATAAATAAGTATAAGGCAGACCACCACCAGTTGCATTGGCAACAAGTTCAATTTCTTCTCCAGGGCAAACAATTTGTCCCGCTACTATTTCAACTTCTACAGGCTCAACATCATTGATTAATATTTCTAAAATAAGGTCGTTTATATTTCCGCAAGGATCAACAATGGGAAAGGAAAAAATGATATTTTCTTGTCCTTCTGTTAGCCCATCTTGAAATGCATTGAATGTGAATTGAACCTGGGAAACTCCTGATGGAAAAGTTATAGAATTAGGAATGTCAGTGTAGTCCACTAACTCCACGGCACTACCAGAAAGATTAATAGGAATAGTTAGGGGTGTATTTATATTGTTGGTTCCACGGTCTAAAGTGACGGTGGCAGTAACACAATCTTCTGCAATGATAGAAGGGTTGTTAAACAAGTTTTGAGAAATAGTATGCTCTAATGTAACAGCGCCATTGGATTCTAAACTATTTGCTTCTAGGAATATTCCAGAATCCCATTGAGCATCTCCTGCATCTGCTATAGCAATTATTAGATGATAAGTTTGCCCGCATTGAACAGCCGACTCTGCAGTTAAAACTGAAGTAAAACCATCATATTGAATAGTTGCTCCGTTGCTGTTGTTCACATAGAAAGGAGTATTAATCGCTCCAAAAGGTGCTCCGTTGACATTCACACCACCAGAGTGCACATTATCGATTTCTACTGTTTGGCCATTTGGTAGTCTTGCAATATTTTGTTGACCAGCAATACCAGGTCCAGAGATAAAGAATGCGAAAGCATCATTAAAACCAGTATTTACATATTCTAACCATTCTTCAGAAGCAAATACATAGTTAAATTTTACTGAATCAGAAAAAGGGACGAAGTCAAATTGTAATACCGCCGCATTTGTAGTCGTGTTTCCAGCGATTCCATTTAGTGGAGGAAAACCTCCAGCACCATTGTCCATTCCAGCACCCTCTTGGTTGTTAGGTCCTTGTGGCCCATTTCCTCCAGCTAGAATAGTACCTGTGGTCATAACAATGCCAGATGCAAGACCTAAATTGGTTCCCGCAGCTGTAAAAGAGCCTATGGAAATAGGTGATCCGTTAAAAGTTATGTTGGAAACTGTAACCCCATTTCCCAATAAAACATTTTGAACAAGCCCAGCAGGGCTTGACGGATTCGTAATTAATTGCCCTTCTGAAACGAATGGGAAAATAAATAGAAGTATGGCAAAAATGGTTTTCATTACTTATATAACGTAAAAAAATTCAATTGGTTTACTACCATAAGGCAAAAATAACGCCAAAATGTTACTTTATTGATTAAAACGTGATAATTGTCTATTTATTTGCATGAATGCATGAAAATAATCAGCTTTGTAGCAGATGAATTTTTTTAAAAGAACATATTTACGACTGAAGAAAGAGGTTAAATTCTCAGTAATTAACCCAAAGTCGTTTAAAGAGATATGGAGTGTAAACAGCACGGGAGTGCGTTTAATAAGCCTTACAGTTATTTTTTTGATATTATTTTCGGTATTGATTAGTCTCCTTTTAAGGGTGGATACCGTTCGGTCTTACCTCGATTCTGACAATAAATCGATAAATAGAGAATTATTAGAAGAGCAGGAAGAGCATATTTTAAATCTTTCTCAACAAATTGAATCGCAAGCATCATATATCGAAAACATTAAATTGATTTTGTTGGGAGAACTTCCTGTAAATACTCCCTTAGACTCTATTAGTGCACATACTGATTCACTTGCTCGACTTAAGTTTGATTCTAAAATGACTGAGAAAGAAGAAGAAATTGCAAGAGAGGTGAAAGACGATATGTCCACATTTTCTCAAGACGACGAGTCAAAATCTATTATTTATTTCGCTCAACCTGCCAAAGGAGTTGTTAGTCAAAGTTTTAATAAAAAATCACACACTGGAATAGATGTAGTTACTACTGAAAACTCTGTTGTAAAGGCATGTCTGTCTGGCGTAGTAATATATTCTGGATATACTCATAAAGATGGTCATATTTTAATTATTGAGCATATCGAAGGGGTAATATCTGTGTACAAACATAATCAGAGAGTGATGAAAAAGGCGGGTTCAAAAGTCCAAATTGGAGATCCTATTGCAATTGTTGGAAACACTGGGGAAAATACTGATGGTCCTCATTTGCATTTTGAATTATGGATTGATCAACAAGCAGTTGATCCTGAAGATTATCTCAATTTTACTCATTAATTCCTTGCAGAGTGGAAAGCTTATAATAGGCACCTTTTTGCTTCATTAGTACACTGTGCGTGCCCTGCTCAACTATTTCTCCTTTGGCTAAAACAAGAATAGTGTCAGCTTTTTTTATGGTAGAAAGACGATGTGCTATGACCAAACTTGTTCGATTGTCCATTAATTTATCCAATGCTTCTTGCACCAATTTTTCTGATTCTGTGTCTAACGCAGAAGTTGCCTCATCCAAAATCAGAACAGAAGGATTCTTTAAAATCGCTCGAGCAATACTTACCCGTTGTTTTTGTCCTCCTGAAAGTTTATTTCCTCTTTCTCCAATATTAGTATTGTAACCTTTTTCTAAGTCTAAAATAAATTGGTGAGCATTGGCAATTTTTGCTGCATTTTCGATTTCCTCATCTGTTGCATCCTGCATTCCAAAAGCGATGTTTTCTCTAATAGTGGCGTTAAAAAGAATAGATTCTTGTGAAACAATACCGATGTGTTTTCTCAAATCAAGAATTGAAGCACCTTTAATATTCACTGAGTCGTAAAGAATTTCTCCTTCTTCAATATCATAAAAACGAGGCAATAAATCTGCAATTGTTGACTTGCCACTTCCAGATTCTCCTACCAAAGCTATCGTTTCACCTACTTTAACGGTAAATGAAATGTTTTTTAAAACATTTTCTTCCGTGTATTTAAAGAAAATGTTTCTGTATTCAATGCTGTTAGATAATTCTGATAATGCTATTGGATTTTCCGCTTCAACTATTTTCTCGTCGGTATTAAGAACTTCGTTAATTCTTTCTTGGGATGCGGAAGATTTATTAAGATTTGCCAATGATTTTGCAATACCTCCTATTGGTCTTGTTAATTGTGAAAACACTAAAACGAATCCTAAAAACTGTGTGCCTGTTAGACTACTTCCAGCTGAAGGATCAAGTACTAAAACACCTCCGTACCATACAATAACTAGCATGACAAGTGTAACCAATAACTCATTGAGAGGGGACGATAAATCACGTTTTCTAAACGCTTTTGTAATTAATTTTTGATGTTTTAAATTTTCGTGTTTAAAAGATTTAAGGACCTGTGGTATAGCGTTAAATGCTTTAATAATTCGAATTCCGCCTAGTCCTTCGTCCATGTCAGAATACAAACGTCCCATCTGCTCTTGACCTTGTTTTGCAGTTCTTTTTAAACTTTTTCCAATAACTGCGATTATCGCAGCAATGAAGGGGAGTAAAATCAGCGCAAAAAGAGTTAAATCTGGACTCCAATAAATTAGAACCATGAGGTGCACTAAAATAGAAATAGGCTCTCTAAAAAACAGTTCTAACATTGAGATGACACCATTTTCTATTTCTCCAACATCACTTTGCATACGCGAAATTAAATCACCTTTTCTTTCATTAGTATAATAGGATATAGGTAGGTTCATTGCTTTCTCGAAGAGCGAATCTCTTAGATCTCTCACAACTGACATTCTTAGTTGAGATTGAAACCAAATAGCCAAATATCGGAACAATGTCTTCCCAAAGAAAGCTATCCCGATGGAGATGCAGGCTAAAAATAATGCTCCTTTTGGGTCGTCGTTTGCTAAAACACCCATTTTATAATTAAACGAATCAGCGATATAGGTGAAATAATCGGTAAAATGACCGCTGTAAACGGGTTCAATTAATTCTTCTGAGGTTTCTTTGAATAAAACCTGTAAAAATGGCACAAACAAAGCCATAGAAATAAGGTTAAATATTACGTATAAGATATTGAACAATATCACTAGAAGCGCAATCGTTCGATACTTAAAAGTATAGCTAAAAAGTTCTAAAATTGATTTCATTTCAACTACAAATATAGTTTTTGTTTCTATGCGAGTGAAAACAGACGGAACAATTCTTACTTTTGTATCATGAGTTCAATAAGACAAAGTAGAATAGAAGGAGTAATTCAGGAAGAGTTATCTTTAATTTTTCAACGTACTGCTAGAGAAATATGTCTGGGCGCAATGGTAACGGTTACAGTTGTTCGGGTTTCTCCAGATTTATCTTCAGCAAAATGTTATTTGAGTATTTTTACGGGCCCTCCAAAAGATGAGGTTTTAGAGAATATTCAATTGAACGCTCCAAGAATCAGAGGAGATGTAGGAAGAAGATTAAAGAACATGAAACACATTCCAAGTTTAACTTACTTTATTGACGATTCTCTCGATTATGCTCAAAAAATAGATGAACTTCTAAAAAAGTAACTAGCCATCAGCGTACCTTTCTTAATAGCAAAACGATATCTTTCCGCCAAACGAAAGAAAAATGTAATTAACTTAATTACACGCGTTTCTGTTGTCGGAATTGCGGCGATTACTGCGGCCATGATTATCTTGCTGTCAGCTTTTAACGGAATTGAATCGATGATAGAGCAGCTTTATTCAGAATTCGATGCTGACATAACCATTCACGTAAAAAAAGGGAAAACATTTACTGAAAACCGAATTGATTTCAACGGACTTTCTTCCTTAGATGAAGTTAAGTCTATTTCCAGAGCTATTGAAGAGGTAGTTATTCTCAAACATGAAAAGAAATGGGTAAATGCAAATTTGATTGGAGTTGATTCTTCGTTTTTAGCAATGTCAAACATGACAAGTCACATGATAGATGGTAAATCTGTTCTTGAAAATGAAGATCAGCAGTTTGGTATTATTGGAGCGACACTTTTAGATAATTTGGATGGTTTTATACCAGAATCTTATGGCTTTGAGTCCCTCGTTTGCTATGTTCCAAAAAGAAAAATTAAAATCCGCTTCGGAAAAAGTCCTTTTCGTTCTAAAATTATTAAGGTCGCAGGACGGATGAATTATAATAAAGAGGTGAACGCTACGAGTTTTATTGTTCCGATTTCTCTGGCTAAGGAATTATTGAAATACAAAAATCAAATTTCTTCGGTTTACATAGATGGACAAAACGGCATCGATAAAGAACTTCTAAAAGCAAAAATTCAACAATTAGTTGGTTCAGACTTTATTGTAAAAACGAGTTATGAGAAAAACGAATTGGTTTATCAAACAAGTAAGTCAGAGAAAGTGATTGTCATGATAATTTTACTTTTCATTTTCATTCTGGCAGCGTTTAACTTAGTGGCGTCTTTGACAATGCTCTTTGTAGAGAAACTAGGGGATATAAAAACGATGATGAGTTTTGGAGCAAACGAACACTTTTTGTTCAGAATATTTTTCTATGAAGGGTTACTTATTGCTGCAAAGGGTATTGTTATTGGTGTTTCTCTTGGCTATTTAGTCTGTATTCTTCAAATAGAATTTGATTTGATTACCATGCCAAATTCTGGAGGTGAGCCTTTCCCAATGAAAATTTCATGGAAAGATGGAGCGCTTATTGTCTTTTTGGTGTCTGCATTGAGTGTAGTATTGTCTTATTTACCTGTAAAATATTTAATTGGGAAGAACCTGAAGAATAGTAAATAACACTGATTTTTTCAGTTAAAAACACTTACTTCTCTTTTCTTTTTTCGAATGATTTCAATATCTTTTCAAAAAATATTTCTCAAGAGCTATCTCTTTGATATAAAAGCCATATATTTGCACCCAAAATTGAGATTTTAATTTCTAAAAGACGCTTAAATGTCGAATACAAAAGGTAAAATATCACAGGTCATTGGTCCTGTAATTGATGTAAGTTTTGATAAGGGAATGGAACTTCCAAGTATCTTCGATGCACTAGAAGTGTATAAGGAAAATGGAACTCGTGTAGTTCTTGAGGTACAATCACATATTGGTGAAAATGCAGTCCGTGCAATTTCAATGGATTCTACAGATGGATTCATGAGAGGAATGGAAGTTATTTCTACCGGTTCAGCAATAAAAATGCCGATAGGTGAAGAAGTGAAAGGTCGCTTATTTAATGTAGTGGGTGAGGCAATTGATGGAATTGACCCTTTAGACACAACGAATGGTTTATCCATTCACCGTGAAGCTCCTAAATTTGAAGATCTTTCAACAGCGACTGAAGTACTTTTTACAGGTATCAAGGTGATTGATTTGATTGAGCCATACGCAAAAGGCGGTAAAATCGGACTTTTCGGAGGTGCAGGAGTTGGTAAAACAGTATTGATTCAAGAATTGATTAACAACATTGCAAAAGGTCACGGTGGATTATCTGTGTTTGCTGGAGTTGGAGAGAGAACAAGAGAAGGTAACGATTTACTCCGTGAAATGTTGGAATCAGGAATTATCAAGTATGGTGATGATTTTATGAAATCAATGGAAGAAGGAGGATGGGATCTATCTAAGATTGATAAAAACGAAATGAAAGAATCGAAAGCAACATTTGTTTTCGGTCAAATGAATGAACCTCCTGGAGCACGTGCTCGTGTTGCATTGTCAGGATTGACAATGGCTGAGTATTTCCGTGACGGAGATGGTGAAGAAGAAGGGAAGGATATCCTTTTCTTCGTAGATAATATTTTCCGTTTCACACAAGCAGGATCTGAAGTATCTGCACTTCTTGGACGTATGCCTTCTGCAGTAGGTTATCAACCTACATTAGCAACAGAAATGGGGCAAATGCAAGAGCGTATTACATCAACTAAGAGTGGTTCCATTACTTCTGTACAAGCGGTTTATGTTCCTGCGGATGATTTAACTGATCCAGCGCCGGCAAATACATTTGCTCACTTAGATGCAACAACAGTATTATCTCGTAAAATTGCTGAGTTAGGAATTTATCCAGCGGTAGATCCATTGGATTCTACTTCAAGAATTTTGACGCCAGACATCGTTGGTGAAGAGCATTATGATTGTGCACAACGAGTAAAAGTGACATTACAACGCTACAAAGAATTGCAAGATATTATTGCTATTTTAGGTATGGATGAATTATCTGAGGAAGACAAGCTAATTGTTCATAGGGCACGCCGTGTTCAACGTTTCTTGTCTCAACCTTTTCATGTTGCAGAACAATTTACAGGACTTCCAGGAGTATTGGTTGATATTCAAGATACCATTAAGGCTTTTAACGATATCCTTAATGGAAAATATGATCAATACCCAGAAGCAGCGTTCAATCTAAAAGGTGGAATCGAAGATGTTATTGAGGCAGGGGAGAAAATGATTTCAGAAAACGCATAATTAATAAGCGAAATATGCAATTAGAAATTATAACACCAGAATCAAAAATTTTCACAGGAGAAGCTGAAGCAGTTCAATTCCCTGGATTGGATGGTTCATTTCAAGTGATGGAAAACCATGCTGCGATTATATCTGCTCTTTCAAAAGGAGTCGTAAAAGCAAATCTAAAAAATAATTTTAATGCTCATAACAATAATGATTCAATTAAAATAGATTCTTCTGATAAGAAACTCATTCGAGTTAATATTAAAGGTGGAGTCATGGAAATGTTGAATAATAAAATCATTGTATTGGCAGAATAACAATTGTTAATCGAAACTGAAAAGGGAATTGAGAAATCAATTCCCTTTTTTGTTAAGAATAGTTAACTCTCTACATCAAAACCATTGACAAGTACTTTACTTTCATTACTTTCGCTGTTCACTTAATTTTGAGAATGAGTCTCTTAGATAAATTAGATATTAATAATACACCAGATCACGTTGCAATCATAATGGATGGGAATGGCAGATGGGCTAAAAAGCAAGGTGAATGCCGACTTTTTGGGCATAATATTGGTGTAGAATCTGTTCGAGAGGTTTTGAAGGGGGCTCAAGAATCCAATGTTAAGTATTTAACACTTTACGCATTCTCAACGGAAAATTGGTCTCGTCCAAAAGAAGAAGTTAATGGATTGATGAACTTGTTAGTGCATACAATTAGCAACGAAGTAGATGAGCTCAATAAGAATAATGTTTGTATTTCAACGATTGGTGATTTAGATGGTCTGCCAGGTGATTGTAAATCAGAGATGATCAGTGCATATGATAAAACGAAAAGTAATACGGGAGTTCACCTTATTCTAGCACTTAATTATAGTGCCAAATGGGAATTGATGAACGCCGTGAAGTCTATCGCAAATAAAGTAAAAAATAATTCGTTAGAAATAAGTGGAATCAATGAGCAAGTCTTTGCAAACGAATTAACTACCAAAGGTATTCCTGATCCAGAATTATTAATAAGAACAAGTGGAGAGCATAGAGTAAGTAACTTTTTACTTTGGCAAATAGCTTATTCAGAATTTTATTTCACTGAAATTTTGTGGCCAGATTTTAATAGAGAGAATTTATACGAAGCAATTTTAGATTATCAATCGAGAGAAAGACGATTTGGAATGGTTTCAGAACAAATAGAAAAAAATTCATGAGTGTATTGAAACAATTGATTCTTGTTTACGAGGTGCTGCTAATTTCATTTGCATCATTTGCACAACCAACTTCTATCGGGGGAATAAACATTGACTTTACAAGTCCAAAGACTTATGAAATAGGACCAATAAGAGTTGTTGGAGCAGATAATTATGATCACAATGCCATTAAACTATTAGCAGGTCTTCGCCAGGGGCAATCTATTACGATTCCAGGCGATAAAATTTCCAAAGCAATCAATAATCTGTGGGATGAAGGCCTTTTTTCTAATGTTGAAATTTTGGCAGATAAAGAGGTGGCTGGAGTGATATACATGGTCATAAAAGTGTCTCCCAGACCAAAACTTTCTCGCTTTAGATTCGTTGGAGTAAACAAAAGAGAGGCGGATAAAATTAGAGAGGAGATTTCGTTATTTTCCGGGAAAACAATAACGGAAAACTTGATTTTTGCAACGCAGAATCAAATTAAAGGTTATTTTATGGAGAAAGGTCATTATACGGTCAAAGTTTCGATAGATAAAGAGACAGATCCTTTAATGAATAATTCAGAAATTTTTGTCATTAACATAAACAAGGGCCCAAAGGTTAAAATCGGCAAGTTGACTATTGCAGGAAATACAACAGTAAAAACGTGGAAGTTGAAAGCCGCAATGAAAGACACCAAACAAAAAGTTTTTTGGAGATTCTTTAAGCGTTCTAAGTTCAACGAAACTGCTTATAAACGTGATAAGGCGTTAATGATGGCCAAATTCGGAAAGAGTGGACTGAGAGATGCTGAAATTTCTTACGATACTGTTTTTCTTGCGAACAAGAAGAATATGTACATCAACATAACTATTGATGAAGGAGAAAAATACTTTTTCGGAGATATAGAATGGATAGGAAATACAAAATTTAGATCGACATTTTTAGATACTATCTTAGGGATTAAAAGAGGCGATGTTTATAATAAAGAGTTGCTGGATCAACGTCTTTTTATGAGTCAGGACAATAGAGATGTTTCTTCGTTATACATGGACAGAGGTTATCTATTTTTCCAAGTGATACCTGTAGAAATGCATGTGGAGAAAAATCATATTTCTTACCAAATGAGGATTATTGAGGGCAAAGAAGCACGTGTAAAACGAATCATTATAAAAGGAAATACCAAAACCAATGAATATGTTATTCGTCGAGAAATAAGAACCAAACCAGGTGATTTGTTCAATCGAAACGATATTATTAGAACCCAAAGAGAGCTAGCGCAATTAGGTTATTTTAATGAACAAGGTTTTCAAATTAACCCAAAGCCCAACCCTCAAGATGGTACCGTAGATATTGAGTATGTTGTTGAGGAAAAATCATCGGATCAAATTGAACTTTCTGGAGGGTATGGTGGAACAGGTCTTGATGGTCGAGGAAGAATTATAGGAACTCTTGGTCTCACCTTTAATAATTTTTCGCTACAAAACGTATTTAAAAAAGGTGCGTGGACTCCTCTTCCTGGAGGAGATGGACAGCGTTTATCTATTAGAGCTCAAACGAACGGGAAATTCTATCAAGGTTATAATTTTTCGTTCACTGAGCCTTGGCTAGGAGGTAAAAAACCAACTTCTTTAACAATGTGGATGAATCATACTGCTCTAGGAAATGGTAGAATAAAAAGTGATCCGCTTTTTACGGGACTTGGTATTACCGGAATTGGAGTAGGGATCGGAAGACGTAAAAAATTTCCTGATAATTGGTTTCAAGCCTATTATGAGTTAAGTTACCAATACTATGATGTTACTGACTACCAGAATTTTGGAATTTTTACAGATGGTTATTCAAATGATATCGCCTTAAAGTATGTATTGCAACGAAATTCTGTTAGTGCACCTATTTACCCTCAAGGAGGTTCTAATATTAAGTTTACAGCCAAAGCAACTTTGCCTTATTCTTATTTCGATGGGATTGATGATTATACTGGTTTAACGAATCAGGAAAGGTATAAATACTTAGAATATTACAAGATTAAGTTTACAGCAGAATGGTACTTCCCTTTAACGAAGGATAAAAAACTGATACTTATGCCACGAGTTGGATTTGGTTTTATGGGAGCTTATAATATTGAAAAAGGACTCACGCCGTTTGAACGATTTAATCTAGGAGGCTCTGGTTTGACAGGAGTGAACCAAATCGGTGGACAAGAAATAATTGCATTGAGAGGCTATGAAGATGGCTCAGGAGGATTACATTCTCAAGGAGGAGATCCTTTTATCGCTAAATACACCTTGGAATTACGTTATCCTATTTCTTTGAACCCATCAGCAACATTCTATGGATTAATTTTCGCAGAGGCAGGAAATACATTCCCAGATGCATCAAGATTCAATCCTTTTAATGTAAAAAGAGCTGCTGGTATTGGAGTAAGAGTATTCTTACCTATGTTTGGAATGCTCGGTTTAGATTACGGCTTCGGTTTTGACAGATTGGACCCTTGGTCTGGGGGTTATACAAGAGCTTCCGACCAAAGTATAAGTGAAAAAGGATTCTATCCGAAATTGAATTTCACAATTGGTATGAACCTTGGAGAGCTTTAATTATAAAAATTGTAATAAAAGTAGTAAATTCGCCGTTGAGCAAACAAAGATAATTTTATGAAAGCACTTATTTTTGCATTATTATTCACTTTTGGCACAGGATTTGTCAATGCTCAGAAGTATGCGTATATCGATTCGGATTTTATTTTAGAAAAAATTCCAGCATATACTTCGGCAAAAGAAAAGTTAGATAAATTGGCAGACCGTTGGACAAAAGAGATTGAAAAACGATATGAAGTATTGTCTAAAAAGAAAGAAAACTTTGCACGCGAAGAAGTTCTTTTACCTAAAGAGGAAAAGAAGAAGCGAAAAGAAGAAATTGATAAATTAGAGTTAGAGGCAATGCAAATGCAAAAGTTGCGATTTGGAGTCAAAGGAGATTACTTTCAAAAACGTCAGGAATTGATCAAACCAATTCAAGACGATGTTTATGATGCCATGCAGAAGGTTGCTTCAAAAAGAAATTATAGTTTTGTGTTTGACAAAGCCAATCAGAGTAACTTGATTTATGCGGATAGCAAATACGATATAAGTAACAGTGTTTTAAAAGAAATGGGAATCACTGTTCGTTAATAAGAATAAACAAAAAATAGAAAATGAAAAAGTTAATTTTAGCAATTTTAGTAGTAGTAAGCGCAGGAACGATATCTGCCCAAACAAATGTCGCTCATGTAAATTCTCAAACATTATTGGATACTTTGCCTTCGCGTAAAGCGGCGATACTCAAGTTACAAAAATTTGAGCAAGATGGAATGTTGGAGCTACAAGAAATGGAACAAGATTTCAATACTGCTTTAGCGAAGTACCAGGGAGCTCTTGCTGGAATGTCTCCGGTAATTCAAAAAATTGAAGAAGAAAAGTTGATGAAAAAACAACAAGCATTGCAGGAACGAGAAAAAGGACTACAACAAGAGATGCAGGTTTATTCTAATGAGTTAAATACTCCTATTCTTACAATGGTTCAGAAGGCTGTTCAAGTTGTGTCAGAGCGAAAGAAAATTAATTACGTGATTGATGAATCTGTGACACTTTATTTTGAAGGAGGAACTGACATTACGACTGAAGTAATCACAGAATTACTTAAAATGGATAAACAATAGAAATTTATTTATATATTGAAAAGGGTAATCTGCTTAGATTACCCTTTTTTTAGACACAATAAATGGGACCAATTGGTATTTTTGATTCAGGTTATGGAGGATTGACTATTCTCAATGATATTCGCAAGAAATTGCCTGAATACGATTATTTGTATCTTGGAGATAATGCAAGAGCTCCATACGGTGCGCGTTCTTTTGATGTTGTTTACGAGTTTACCCTAGAAGCTATTAAAGAATTGTTTAGCCGTGGCTGTGAATTAGTAATAGTTGCTTGTAATACATCTTCGGCAAAAGCTTTACGGACAATACAGCAAAATGATTTACCAAACATTGACCCCCATAAAAGAGTTCTTGGTGTTATACGTCCGAGCTCGGAGGTCATTGGTCAACATACACAAAGCAACTGTATTGGCATATTGGCAACGCAAGGCACGGTTGATTCAGAGTCGTATATAATCGAGATTAATAAATTTTCTCCTGAATGTACCGTTTACCAGCAAGCATGTCCAATGTGGGTTCCATTGATTGAAAACAACAAGCAAGACACAGAAGCGGGGAGAGAATTTATAAAGAAAGACGTTGAAACGCTCTTGCATTCAAATAAGCAAATTGATACTATTCTCCTAGGATGCACGCATTATCCCGTTGTTAAAGAGTATCTCAAATCAATTGTTCCGAAGAATGTGAATATCGTTTCACAAGGTAAGATAGTGGCGGACAGTTTAGCTGATTATTTATGGCGTCATCCTCTTATGAATTCTGAGTGCACAAAAAACGGGACCGTTCATTTTTTGACTACAGAAAATTCGAATGAATTCAACAGTAATGCAACGAATTATTTTGGTGAAAATGTACACGCTGAGCACATTAAAATAGGCTAGAAATACTACTTGACGCTCGCTACCTCTTTTTTAGATTTATGAGCTTTAACTGATTTTCAATTGCATAAAGTTAGATTTCACGAATATCATTTCGGCTTAAATAAACTTCTACAATTATTCTTGAAACCAATTCGAGGTTAATTTCCTGTTCTGCTAGTAAGAAGGAATAAGTCATTTTTTTGTCGGATGAATTCTTCTTACTTACAAAACCCAAATCGATTAGAACTTTTCGACCAAGTAATTTTCCTCCATAACAATATCGGAAAGAATTATTTGTAATGTCTCCTTTTGTAGATGATAGGCGATGCAATAAATTGAAAGTTTTATTGAAGTATTTCTTGAGTTGCCGAATGCGTGTTTTTGACAAATCTTCTCCATGAAGAATAGTACCCGTATATATAGCAACCTGATTAAGTTCAGCTAAGTACTTTTTACGCTCTTCAAGTGTTTGTTCCAATTTACTCATCCTTAAACCAACCAGCGTATTCTACATAGTTATCAGCAATTCTTTGCACTTCACCATTGAATAATTCGGGAGAAAGAGTTTTTACTTTCTTGGCAGGAACACCGGCGTAAACACTCCAAGATTCAACTCTTGTTCCCTGTAGAAGAACAGCGCCTGCTGCAATAATACAATTGGATTCTATATAACAACCATCCATTACGATAGACCCCATACCGATCAGCACATTGTCTTCAACGGTACAGCCATGAACATTCGCATTGTGTCCGACTGAAACATTATTTCCCAAGGTTGTTTTAGCTTTTTCAAATGTAGCGTGAATAACTGCTCCATCTTGAATATTTACTTTATTACCCATGGTAATCGAATTTACATCGCCACGAACTACAGCACTGAACCAAACAGAACATTGGTCGCCCATGGTCACATCACCAACGATGGTTGCATTTTCAGCAAACCAGCAATCTTTGCCATTAGAAGGGGAGAATCCTCTACATTTTTTAATTAAAGCCATACTAATAAATTTATAGATATTTTGTGATTCTCATTTTGCCCATCCTTTTGATTCCATTTCATTCACAAAATCAGTTCATAGCAAAAATAAGGATGATCCTTTTTGTACTTGAGATAGATAGGTCCAAGATCAGTATATCCGCGATTGGTGTAAAACTTTTGACTCCGTTGGTTTTGACTGAATGTATCTAAACGTATTGAATCGTAATTTTGTTCTTTTGCAAACTGTTCTGCAAAATCCATAATTTCACGTGCGATTCCTTTTCCTTGTTGATTAGGGTGAACAGCCAATCGATGTAAAACAATATTTCTATTGTCATCATTGGTAGACCAATTAATTTCAGCGTATTCTTCGTCTTGATTTTCGTTTAAAACCACAATTCCTATAATTGTACTATTTTCGCGATAAGCAAAGAGTGTTTTTGATTCTAAATCTACTAGAATTCTATCTCGGTCAGGATAATTCTCATCCCATTGATCGATGCCATTCTCACGCATATAGGAACCACATGCTTTTGTGAGCGTTATGATTTCATCTATTTCGTGTATTTCTCCTGGCGAAATCATTTTAGTCAATTACACCTAATTCCTTACCAATTATAATAAAAGCTGTGGCTGCTTTATCCAAATCCGATTTAGAGTGTGCTGCTGAAATTTGTGTTCTAATTCTTGCTGCCCCTTTTGGAACAACAGGGTAAAAGAACCCAATTGCGTATATTCCCTCTTCCAACAATCGATCGGCAAATTTTTGTGACAATGCAGCATCGTATAACATGATTGGAATAATAGGGGAGTCTCCTTCTTTAATATCAAACCCAGCAATAACAATTTTTTCTTTAAAATATTTTGTGTTTTCTTCCAGCTTATCTCTCAGTTCTGTTGTAGAATTTAGGATGTCAAAAACTTTGTTTGATGCTCCAACAATAGAGGGTGCAAGTGAATTAGAAAACAAATAAGGTCTTGATTTCTGACGAAGCATGTCTATAATTTCTTTCTTCCCAGTTGTATAACCTCCCATTGCTCCGCCTAAGGCTTTTCCTAAAGTTCCAGTAATGATGTCCACTTTATCAAGAACTCCACAATGTTCAGGAACACCACGACCTGTTTTTCCAATAAAACCAGCTGAATGACATTCATCAGTCATGACTAGAGCGTCATATTTATCTGCTAACGCACATATTTCATCCATTTTAGCTAAATCTCCGTCCATAGAGAATACGCCATCCGTCACGATAATTCTAAATCGTTGATCTTGTGCTTTTTTCAATTGTTCTTCTAAATCTGCCATGTCAGAATGAGCATATCTATATCGTTGAGCTTTGCATAAACGAACTCCATCAATAATTGAAGCATGGTTTAGCGCATCTGAAATGATAGCATCTTCAGCAGTAAAAAGTGGTTCAAAAACACCTCCGTTCGCGTCAAAAGCTGCCGCATAAAGGATTGTGTCTTCTGTGCCGTAGAAAGCAGCGATTTTCGCTTCTAATTCTTTGTGAATATCTTGCGTTCCACAGATAAAACGAACAGATGACATCCCGAATCCATGAGAGTCTAAAGTGTCTTTGGCGGCTTGAATTACATCAGGATGAGAAGATAACCCTAAATAATTGTTAGCACACATAATGATTACATCCTCGCCAGTACTTACATGAACATTAGCGCCCTGAGGTGTTGTAATAATTCGCTCTCTTTTATAGATGCCAGCTGCATCAATTGCTTGCAATTCTGATTGTAAATGATCTTTAAGTTTGCCGTACATTCCTGAAATTTTGTTTGACACAAAGTTAAAAGAATAATCGTGAAGAGTAACTTTGGAATTTGATTCCAGAGTCACGGTGAATTTTCATTCATATTTATACAGTAACGGTTTTAATAAAAACCCACGCAGAATGAAAAGAGAAAGATAAATAAAAAGATTTCCTAGTTAGTAAACTTTAGAGAGTTCAGAAACGCAGAAATATTCACTTATCGAATTACGTTTACAGTTCCGTGATACATTTTTCTTTCATCATTACTAAGCATTTTAAATGATGTTTTCCAACTGTAACCACCAGTCTGAATCAGCCTACCCTTGTATGTGCCATCCCATCCAACTGAAGGATCATGACTTTCCCAAACAACTTCTCCCCATCTATTGAATACAAACAATTCGAAATCATAGATGTCAATTCCACGAATGAAAGGTCTCCAAGTTTGATTAAATTCATCTCCGTCTGGAGTGAAAGTGTTGGGAATAAAAATACTATAAATAGGCTTTATTTCAATTACTAATTCAGTCGTATCAACACATCCATCATTATTGTAAGCTACCAACATGATAGTATAATTTTGAGTATTGTAATATACCGTTGAAGGGTCAGTATAAGTAGAGGAGATACCGTTTCCTAGATCCCAATAGTAAGCATTTGCTCCAATAGAATAGTTTGTAAAATAGACCTCTCCTTCCTCTTCAAGGTTTCCGTTTACTCCAAAATTAGCATCTAAGGGATTCATAGATACATATATAGTGTCCCATTTTTTGATGTATCCACAAGCATCAGAAATTTCAACTGTGTACATCGTTGAATTTCCAGGTGTAACAATAATCGTTGAGTCTGTTTCTCCTGTGCTCCATAAATAAGTATATGTATTACCATAACCTCCACTTGGGGTAACTGTAAGTGAAGTTGTATCCCACCTGCAGATAATAGGATCCTCTGTTAATTGGGTAAATACCTCTGGTTCTACTATTGTAACTGTTGCAGAGTTAATAGCAGTATTCCCGCATTGGTCAACAACAGACACCGAATAGGTAGTTGTTTGACTAGTCGTAACGTTTAGGGTGTTGTTTTGTGATCCATCGAACCAAGTAAGAACGTGACCGGCTGCACCTCCGCTTGAAACTGCTGTTAAATCTACAACCGCATCAATACATGGAACAATTGTATCATTTAATACATTAATAATCAGTGGCGAGTAATTTGTAATATCAACTGTGACAATTTCATTAACCGTTTGACCACAGATGTCTGTTACAATTAAATTATAAGAAGTTGTTACTAGTGGATTAACGTTAATTATTTCTGCTGTTTCTCCGCTATCCCATAAGTAGGTGTAGCCAGGATTGCCGCCGGTAACATCGGCAGAGATAGGAATATCATCTCCAGGGCAAACAACAATTGTATCATTAGGAGTAGTTTGCATTAATTCAGTGTCTTGAATGTAAAGGCGCAAGCTATCAGAAGTACTTGTTCCGCAAGCATTTGGTAACCTTACCAGAATTTGTAAATACTCTAGGCCTTCTAAAATTCCATCCAAATTTGCATTGAATACGATAGAAACTGAGTCTTCACCGGGAAGAAAATCAATACTGTTAGGAAGAGTATTAAAATCAACACCTTCAGTCGCTGTACCTGTGATAGTTACCGGTAGGGATTGATTAAAAGCAATAGAATCTGTTCTAACGAACCAAATTTCGGTCGCATCGCAACCTTCGATTAAAGTAGAATCATTTAAAACATTGCCAAGAGATGACAAATCTGAAGAAATATCTACACTTGGACTTGTAAAACTACCTTCTTCGATAAACACTCCAGAATCCCAAACTCCATCTCCAATATCAGAAATGGCAATAATAATGTGGTAAGTTTGACCACAAATAACAGCAGATTTTGCTGCTAAGGGAACGGTTAAACCATCATATTGTACATAAGTGTTAGATCCATTTTGCGGTGCGGTATTACCGTCACCGTTATTAATATAATAGGCAGAATTGGATGTAGAATTAAGATTATCAATTGTAACAGGCAATGTTGTGCCAGGAATAATGGCAATGTTTTGGTCAACAAAATTTCCCCCCGCTGGGTTCGGGCCAGAAATAAAAAATCCAAAGGCATCATTCACCCCCCCATTTACAAATTCTAAATATTCTTCTGATCCAAAAACAAAATTGAAGCTAATTGAATCACTCTGTGGAACAAAGTCAAATTCTAATCTTGCGGCATTAAAAGATCCATTCCCAGCAGCGGCAGCAAGAAGGGGCTCTCCTGGTGCACCATTATCTACCCCTGAACTACCAGAATTATTTGGACCAAATGGTCCGTCTCCCGTATTTAATACAGTTCCCGATGTCAATATAATACCCGAATTAAGTCCTACATTAGTATTAGAGCCATCGAAATAACCAATTGCATTCGGAACACCAGTGAATAAGACATTTGATGCATTCACTCCTGCTCCAATAAGTACATTCTGTACCAACTGTGTCGGAGTTTGCGCTGTCGATGTTACCAATTGAGAGTATGTATTACTGCTGTACAGCAAAACTGTGGCAATTGATAAAAAGAATCCGTATTTAATTTTCATCTGAGAACCTTTAATTAGTGGGGGTCTGTTAAACTTAACGCAAAAATAAGCAAAAAGGTTGCCCTCTCCATAATAAAATAAGGGCTATTATTGAAATCCTACTAAATCGTTAAATTAAAGACTAGAAATTCCATTTCATATTTCGATTGTCCAACACAGCAAATGAAATCTTAAAAGATGGAGTAGGTTGAATTTTATTTCCTCCTGACAAAACTCCATAGATACCAATTCTCAAACGTCTTTTTGAAAACTTAAAATTACGTTCAAAACCAGCGAGAACTTCATAGTGTAA
Organism: uncultured Fluviicola sp.; assembly: GCA_963976995.1. Classification (GTDB taxonomy): domain Bacteria; phylum Bacteroidota; class Bacteroidia; order Flavobacteriales_D; family Crocinitomicaceae; genus UBA4466. The sequence continues at coordinate 7,074 of CAXBMR010000010.1, read as the reverse complement.
CCAGTCATATTCTGGGATGTACAAAGAACCACCACCAAATACTAGGCCTATTCTGGTTTTTTTCATAAAAGGTATTTTATTTAAAATAGCACCATTGTCATGATGAACAAAGTGCGCTTCATAGGTTATTTTTCGAGTTGGCAAAGTAGAGTCTAGCCCTTGAAATGAGTATAAAGGATTTGAAAACCAAAAAGGATCACTTCTTCTTTGAAATTTTTCATCAGCATCTTTGAGCGACTTTGTGTTGATAAATTTTCCTGTTCTAAGATGATAACTTGAAGTTCCAATTGTTCCAATCTTAAATGTTTGAAGTATCCCAAAAGCAATATAATCATGGTTTACGTCACTTCCAAATATTTTTGGAAAACCTTTTTCATACTCTAGATAGAATGTAGGCCATTTGGAGCCTAAAACCACTTTACGGTTAGGTTCCTTCATGTATTTTTGATTTGGAGTAAAATCCAATGTGGCTGATCCTATAAATGCCTGGTATGGTTCAAACTCAGTTGGCTCATTATTTGCGAGAATGTCATCTGTGTTTAAGAATTTGTAATCTTTCAAACTCCTCCGTTCCGCCATACTGAAATCTGTTTGCAGATATAAACCATTTATTATTTCATAATAGTGGCCGATTGTTAAATCAGTAGTTTCAATGAAATTGTCTCGTTTGTATATTTGGGTAATTGCATCGTAATCTCTGATAACATCAAAAGAATGTGAAAAATTATAGTTAATGGTTCCAAAGTGAAAAGGATCGTAGCGATATCTACCAAAAATTGTACCTTTTATATCTGCATTGAGTATTCCAATTGATGCTTCTGAATAAGTGTCAAGTGTTCTTTCATCCTTCCACTTTTTGAAATAGAAAAAACCAGGAGCTATTCTAGGTCCAGCTATGTAAATAGGTCTAAGCAAAGCTGCAAAGGAATTAATCGTCCACTGTGTTTTTTTCGCTCTATTTCGATGATCGATACCCCACCAAAGAACTTTTAGAGCAGTTATTTTGTTGAAAGCTTGATCGATAGAATCTAAATATTCTTTTTGATGCTCTAATTCATAAATGCTGTCCTTTACTTTAATGTACTTTAATTCTTCTTCCGTAAGGTCATTTGTTCTTTTGTCACTCCAAAAGGTAGAATCTTTATCATACGCCTCTTGTTCCGTAACGGAAAGCTCATTATTGAAAAATTTTGAAGGGAAATTAGGCTCAAAATTATAGTCCCGGTATGTTGAAGTTGTAGTGCAAGTAGAATTTTCATTACTGTATTTAACGCCATAATTTAATTCTTGTCGAACAAGAATACACATCGTGTCGCCAGGCTGTTCATAAGTCTGAGAAATTGTAAAATAATCATAAATGAGTAAATTTCCCTTTTTCATAGTGAGTTCTAGCTTTTGAACCAACCATAGAGAATCAATTACATAGATATATCCTTCTAAGGTTGTTGTTGCAAAACTCCTAGGGGTAATTTTTATCTTACTAATTCTCCGTCCATTTTCTTCGTATTGTTTTTCAAGTCGGTATTTATAGGATAGAATTCCCGGTGCGGAAATAGGAGAACTGACAGGTGTTTGATGCAAGTCATCTAAATGAATCAAATTTTGAAAGAAGTTAAAATTAGACTTGACCGTAGTTGTATAATATAGATTATTACGTTTTGAACCTCTTAATTCGTAAGCATTTCTAATTTCCTTGACTTTATTACGACCACCATAGTGACGTGTAAAATCAACTTCGAGGAGATTCATATCGTTGGAAAGTTTTCTGTCCAATGCTTTTTGTTCTGCAAAAGGATCTTCAATTCCGCTTGGGTCTTTTACCTCTTCCTTCTTTTTTTTGCGATTCTTTTTTTTCTCCTTTTCTTCTTTTCTATCTATCTTCTCTGTGGCTTTAATATATCCATCTACTGTGTGAGGATAATTCCAAGGATTGATTTGATCTCGTTTTGCAACAACCTTTAGCATGATGTCTCGACCAGGATTACTTTTTTTTGCTGAAACGGAAACATTATCAATGTCTTGAATTCTAATTGGTTTTAGGGTGAAGTTTGCGATAACCTCATGGTCATTAAGGGTAACATAGGCTTCTAGGTCAACATATCCATAAGAGCTGATCACCAAATAATATTCTCCTTGATAAAGCATCATCTCGTAACGTCCTTCTACATCAGCAATTGTTCTTAATTCTGCAGAATTTTTCACAAAGACCTTCGCTGAAGGGATTGGAACACCATTTTCATCAGAGATAATACCTTTAACCATATACTGACCTATAGAGTACAAACTTAGGTTAAGAAATAGAAAAAACATGAAGAATTTGGTCAACTTCATTAATGGTAAGACAATTTAGAGTTTAAAAAGTTACAATTCGAACAAAATGATAGTAAACAAAATTAATCATTCGAAAAACAGTGGGCAAGAATAAAGGGTTGAACAGCTATAAGTTAGTGATAAATTAACTGTTTTTAGGATAAACTAAGAATTACTGGTCTTTTTTTGTTCTTCCAAAAATGCTTCGTGACGAATTTGTCTTTTCATCATCCATTTTCTCATGAAGTACATCAAAAAAGCTAAAATTGCTATAAAGTAATATGAACCCCATCTTCTAAATCCTTCAGTAAACCCAAGGTATGTTATTGCTATGAATATAAAAATGGAAGTTGCCAACCAAAAATACAACATGATTTTATTATAGGTTTTCATTTTTAATTTTTTAGTTCATCAAAGATAAAAAGATTGTTGGAAGTTGTCTTTTGATAGTGTGGATAGTCATGGAGTTTAGAGTATTAAAGTTGGAAAATAATAAAACGGAAGGGGAATCTATTCCAATGTCATCTTTCCAATTGGTTTTTTAATTACATAATGATCGAATGATTGTGTTGTTTCGAGTCCTTGTCCTCTTCCTGTGACACCTTTTCCGTCGGTCTTTATGATAACATTTTTCTCTGTAAAAATGGTACTGTCTTTTTGATTCCAAAATAGTTCTTCAGTTTCCAGTTGTTGTTTTGAATCAAAATTTCTTAGTACTACAGAGTCTTTGGCGACTAGAATTCCAGTTTCATAGTTAACTTCTCCATAGAGCGATGTCAATTGAGAGACAACTTCCCCTGTTTCTGAAAAGAAATCTACGCGCAGACCGTCCTTCAGTTTTGTGATGTGTTTTGGAATGCGATATGTTTCTGCTAGGGTTGCAACTATTTTAACACGCGCATAGCCAGAATCATTGTAGAATACCTCTAGGTTGCGTGTAACTTCACTTGGGGCATTAGGTTCAGAAGACACTTTCTGAATAGCATCTAAATCATTCACGCATGAAAAAAGAATACCTGCTATCAATGTGAAAGCAGGTATTCTCCAAATTCTATAAAATGATCGTTGAGTCATACTAATTACATGGATTAACTGTTACTCCGTAGCAACTTAAAGTCACCGATTTTGGATTTCCGTTTTGAAAACAATCATCTGAACTAGGGAATCGACTCTTATAAGAGGAAATGGAATTTCCAGTGTCCGCTCCAGTTGCTCTGGCTCTTTCAAGAAGCTGCACAGCATAAATGTAGTTGCACTTTCTATCAAATGTGCTAGAGCCACAGTTATTGGCATTAGAACCAACTGATTTTCCTGCAATTGCTAACGCTTTTCCTTTGTGCTCTCCTGTCACTGACATTGCGGTGTTATATGCCGCTGTGTATAAATGAGACTTGAACTGTTCTACGGCAATCATGTAATTGATTTCTTGCTTCTGTAAGTCATCTGTAGATATTTCTTTCGCTTTTTTCAAAATTTTAACAGCCCCAGCGTGCTTCCCATGAGAAGAGTAGTGCTTCGCTTCCATTAATTGAGCATCCACTGATGAGGGATCTGTTTCTACAAACTCGTGAATAAGCATTCCATACTCATCAGCATCTGTACAGTTTTTTTTCTCTAGCAAAGTTATAAAGTTCATGAGTGCCATTTTTCTCAATTCTTTATCTGCTGGAAGGTTTTCCAAATACCCGTTTAATTCAGGCAAAATATCTTTACAATCTTTTACAACGGCATTAAAGTAACCTGTAATCGTTTCTTGTGTTTTAGCGGACATTTTTGCTTTACTGATTAAAGTAGATAACGAGAAATAATCCGTAATCATTCTCTTTTTCAAATCTGGCTTGTCATCAACTGGTGCAGCTGCGAACATTGCGTAGGTGTTATAGTAATAATACGAAACATATCCTTCTGCCGTTGCGACACCTTGCGTTTCAATACCTCTTTGAAATAATTCATCTGCTTTTTTCCTATCTGGCGCAGATGATTGTAGAATATATGATGCTCTAATAAGATCATTCTTTTTATCATAAAAACCAGCGGCTTCACTTCTATTATATGCAGCTACTACTGTATCTGTGTATAATTTTTTTTCTTCAGCGTCTTTTATTCCTCCAATCGCATTACGAATAGAACCAATGAGACGTTTGTAATTCCCATCGTCGTATCCGTTGCACAATTTCTCGCCAATGATATAATATTTTACAGCTGCTTTGTAATTTTTTATTTTCACTTCATCTTGTGCAAAAAGTCTCATTCTTTTGCATTCTAACTCAGTATCTTCCTGAGCAAAAGTGGAAGTTCCGATTAATAAAAGAGTTGTCAGTATTAAGTTTCCTAGTTTCATTTTGGTCATTTATTTTAATTCAATTTTCGTTTCACGAACCAACGGTCAGTACCTGGTGCTATTGATATACCAATGTTTATGCCGTAGTATCGTTCTTTTAATGCATTACTATCAGAAATCCCTCTGTTTCCTATTGAAAATCCTAAATTCACCGAAGAAAGTGAGTTCTGAATAATAATCGGTATGCCAAATCCAAAAGTTGTGCCAAAATCACTTACTCGTTCACCATTTGTTACATAAGGCATCTTAATTTGGTAAACACCAGCACGATAGCGAACTCTCTGATGGAACTTAGACATGGTCGGATCAGTCTCTGGTAAGTACTGTATACCAAAAGTCATCTTAGTTGAGTTTAAGAATGTATTGGTGAAATCAGGATCAAAAGTGTTTTCATATTTCGACCATTCTGCGGCAGAATAAGAAAGGTGGAAACCGATTTTGGAATTTAATTCGTTGGTTTGTCCTTTTCTAGCTTTAAAACTCAATTCATAACTTAAACCATAAGTTAATGTAGGAATGGTGCTTAAATTTCCAGAAAGAGTATCGTTAACAGAAAGTGTATCGTATGCATTCTCATTGTCGATATCTGGAGAATAGAATAGAGCGTTCTCATATTCGGCTTTTATTTTCTGAAATGGATCGTAAACGACGGATATTCCAAGCAAATGATTCTTTTTAATCGTTTGTGAATAGTTGAAGCCTAATGTATAACGAAATGCTTTTGCTTGTATTCGTTTAGAGCTTACACCTCCTGCAAAAACGGAGCTTCCGGAAGTAATTATTGCACTTTTTCGGAGATTGGTCATTCTGCCAAAAACATAACCTAAATTGGCGCCAACAGACACTTTTGCACCTTTGTAATTGAGAGCATTTACTGAAAGCCCAGTGAACACTTCATTTAGCCCTCCAGTGCCTTCGTAAACATACTTAAGGGAATCATCAGCCACTTTTATTCGAGAGCTAAATTCATAACCTCTGCTCGAAAAGGGTCTTAAACCAAAGGCGAAACCGAATCTTTTTGCAAAAGAGAAGGCAAGAGCAAAATGTTGAATCGATGTAACACTACCCGTGGAGGAGAGACCATTTTCTGAATATTTTGACAATTTAGAAGATATCCCAAGTGAAAATAAAGGTTGGTGTTTCGATAAATTAGAATACGAAGATGGATTATAGAAATTCAATGTTGTAGAATCAATCAGTGTAATTGTAGAGTTACCAATACCAATAAAAGAAGCATTATCAAGTCCTCCGATTTCACCTAGCCCATAAGAACTAAACGGCGAGTTAGATCCTTTCTGAGCAAATGAAATTGTTGTTAAAGTAACAAGGAAAAGTGTCAAAAAGAGTTTACGCATTAAAACCATATATTTCATACAAACCGATGAGGGTTAAATTTTCAACTGCAAAGATGTCATTTTTTGAATGGATATCAAAGTATCTTGCATCTCCACCTGTCACAAAAAAAGTTAAGTCCCTATATTGTGAAGAATACTGTTCCATTAAACGGTAAATTTCTGCATTTATTCCATTCATCACACCCGACTGAATACTTGAGTTTGTGTCTTTGCCAATAAGTGGTGTTTTTGATTTCTCAGAAATCAAAGGCAATTTTCCAGTGTAGTCGTTTAGTGACTTATAGCGCATTTCGATACCAGGAGAAATAGACCCTCCGAGGTACTCCTTTTTCGCATTTACGAGGTCAAATTTGATGCAAGTCCCAATATCTATTGTCAAAGCAAAGCCTTTTGTTATTTGCGTAGATGCATAAACTACGTTACAAATTCTATCGATGCCCAATGTTTTTGGAGAATGATATTTTAAAGTGATAGGGAGTTTTGATTGATTCGATATAATTAATGGTGTTTGGAAATGTCTAGCTATTATAGCTGTGTTTTCTTTTGATAATACTGAAGAAATAATTACATCGGTAATTCGAACATCTTTGATGAATTCACTAAATTTTGGCAATGTTGTTCGCATGATGTCAGATAAAACCCCATTATCAAATCGTGCAATTTTAATAACTGTATTTCCTGCATCTATAACAAAGACCTGATTTCCAATACTCATAAAAACAAAGATACAAGAGATTTAAAAAAAACGAAGCGGATTGTTTGAAAATAGAAAAAGTTATTATCTTTGCCCTCACAAAATAGGCGGGTGCCTTAGCTCAGTTGGTAGAGCAATGGACTGAAAATCCATGTGTCCCTGGTTCGATCCCTGGAGGCACCACTAGTTTTAAAAGACATTCAGAAATGGGTGTCTTTTTTTGTTCATTAAGATTGTGAACCGAGCTTGGCTCAATGTAATTGTGACTTCATTAAATTACTAATACAAGTTTTTTTTTTGCATTCTGTATGCTTATTCTAAGAAGTTGTTTAAAGTTGTCTAAGTAAAATGACAGAAAAAGCTAATAGGTTCAA
>CAXBMR010000009.1:0-87030 GCA_963976995.1 uncultured Fluviicola sp. | reverse complement strand
TGAATTGTAAAACGAAACCAAAATCGTTTAGAACAATCTCATGTCCATCTTTTTAAGGTAGTTCAAGTTTCTTGCAGAACTTGACTTTAAACGAAATATCGATTCTCTTTTCTGGTTTGAAGATCGTATTCGTTTTTAAATTCATAGGGTGACTAACTGTCATCCTATGAATTATTCTACCGTGTAAACTATCTTTCCGTTAATAATTGTTGTGTGCGCAAAGTTGTAATGATAATCAGCCACCGCAGAGACTGGTCTGTCAAAAATAACTAAGGTCGCATCTTTGCCTTTTTCTAATGTTCCGAGTTGATTTTCTTGAAAGGACGCAAATGCCGCCCAAATAGTCATTCCTTTGATGCACTGTTCAACTGTGATGCTTTCATTTGATAAAAAGCCATTAACCGGAATATTTTCTGTATTTTTTCTATTGACCGCAGCGTGTATCGTTGCAAATGGATCCGTTAACTCGACGGGAAAATCAGTCCCTATCGCAATCATGCCAAATTGATTGAGCAAAGTACGATAAGAATACGCACCCTTCATTCTTTCTTCACCAACTCTAGATTCTGCCCACCCTTGATCAGATGTGGCATGTGTTGGTTGAACACTTGGAAATACTCCGGCCTTGGCAAATAAATAAAAATCATTTGGGTCAACAATTTGAGCATGCTCTATTCTCCAACGATGATCTGGTTGTACAGAATAAATGTCTTGATATATTTCAAGCATTACACGGTTAGTAGAATCTCCTATAGCATGTGTGTTCATCTGATAGTTGACTTCTTCGCAAATTGTAGCAATTTCCGTCATTCGTTTTAGAGAAGTAGTTAAATAACCCTGATGGTTATGCTTGTCACTATAAACTTCTTTCATGAATGCTCCACGAGATCCCAACGCACCATCTCCATATACTTTAAAACTACGTATCGTTAAATTGTCTTTTTGATAAACACCATTCTCTCGAGCAAATTCAATATTATCTTCTGTCGGTAAAAGCATTCCGTATATGTTCAAATGCAATGATTTATTCTCCATTAACTCTTCCAGAATTTCAACTTCATGTCTTTTTAAACCAGCTTCATGAACCCCAGTGATTCCATAAGCTAAAAGTTCACTTTGAACTTCTAGTATAGCTTCATTTAACTCTTTTTCAGGAAAATCAGGAAGAATATCGAGAATTGGATTCATTGCATTGTCAACAAAAACACCAGTGTTCATTACAAATTCTAAAGGGGCTCTTCCATATTCTCTGGAAATAAATTGGTTTTCTTTCAAAACTTTAGTAATGATATATCCTCCTTGATTTAATTCTTCATCCTTATTAAATTTCTTGATAACATCTGATTTTTTAATCAAATAATCGTTAGCGAGTATTGCGTGCCCGTCAATTCTGAATAAACACACAGGAATGTCTGGGAACAATTCATTTAGACGCTCATTTGTTGGCATTTCGTCCCCTTTCCATCTAGACTGGTCCCAGCCCCGCCCAATGATAAATTTGCGATTGTACTTGCTTTGGTACTTTTCTATCCTTACTAACATTTCATCGTATGATTTACAGCCAACTAAGTCAACGCTTAATTTCTGCCGAGCATAGCTCATTATATGGCCATGTGCATCTATAAAACCTGGGTAAATATCTTTACTTTCTGCGTCAATGTATTTTTTTGCAGAATATTTATTCAATATTTGTCGCTCTGATCCAACTTCTACTATTTTGCCATCTTTTATGGCAATTGCCTCGACTATTTTTGCTCCATCCACCATTGTGTGAATGTTGGCGTTGTGTATAACAAGGTCTGCTGATTCACCTTTCATACATGATTGTAAGAGGATGAGAGAAGAAACGATAAGTATGAACGATATTTTCATGTGTTAAATTTTCAGTAAAGATAACGAAATGTAATCTTTGGAGATTTTTTGTAGAAGAACTGTTCAGCTCGCTCTTATTTTTTAGTTATTTCTAGGTTTTTTATCCTAGCATCAGTTGTTGCTTGACTTGTTTACACCAATTTTTAATCTAACAAATGTTAACTTTTAGTTCATTATCCTAATTATAACTATCTTTGAAACGATGTCTAATGTTAAATACAAATACAATCCGTCAACACTTTCATACGAAGAAGTAAAAAATTCTCCGCTAAAAAAAGTGATACGCGTTTTACTTTTGAGTGCTCCAAGCATTGTTTTAGGATTAATTTTCGCCATTGTTTTTACAAATCGTATTGAATCTCCTAAAGAGAAAATGTTTGCCAAAGAGCTGAAAACCAACGCTAAAGAATTGAAGCGAATGCAGTCAGACATTAAATTGGTCAATGAGGTTTTGGACGATATTCAAGGCCGAGATGAAGAGTTGTACCGGACAGCCTTGTATGCAGAGAAATTTCCTGATGAGCTACGTAAAATGGGAACTGGTGGAAGTGATAAGTATGCTTATTTAAATGGTATGACGAATTCTGAATTACTTAAATCAACAGCATCACAGATAGATCAATTGGAAAAAAGATTACATGCTCAAAGCTTATCGTTTCGAGAATTGTTAGAATTGGCCAAGGAGAAAGAAAAAATTCTGGCCTGTATTCCTTCCATCCAACCAGTAAGAAATGCTGATTTAAAAAGAAGGATAAGCGGTTTTGGTTGGAGAATAGATCCGATTTATAGAACCAGAAGAATGCACACGGGAATGGATTTTACAGCCGCTAGAGGCACGGAGGTCTATGCAACGGCTAATGGTGTTGTAGAAGAATTAGAGAGAAAAAGATGGGGTTATGGTCAAAGCATCATCATTAATCATGGCTACGGTTATAAAACACGCTATGCTCACTTGAAAGAATTTAAAGTAAAAAAAGGACAAAAAATTAAACGTGGTGAATTAATTGGTTTAATTGGTTCCACAGGTAAATCAACAGGTCCTCATTTGCATTATGAGGTAGTTGTCAATGGCAATAAAGTGAATCCTATCGGTTATTATCATTCTGATTTATCCCCCGAAGAATATGAGCAACTTCTCGAAATGAGCGAGAATTCTAATCAAGCAATGGATTAGGATAATTGTATATTCTGCCATTTTGACGGTCAGAAAGTCATACTATCATTACTTTTCTTCATTTTTATGACAATTCTGTCAGAATTTAAACGATTTGTTGCTGTGGCATAAAGATTGACTTTCCATAAACAGATTACAAAATGAACAATTAGAATAGAACAGTAGTTATGGGAAAAATAATAGGAATAGATTTAGGAACAACCAACTCATGTGTTTCTGTAATGGAAGGAAATGAACCAGTTGTTATCGAAAATTCAGAAGGTAGAAGAACAACGCCTTCCATCGTTGCTTTTGTTGACGGAGGAGAGCGTAAGGTTGGTGATCCAGCAAAAAGACAAGCGATTACTAATCCTGAGAAAACAATTTACTCAATTAAGCGATTTATGGGATCTTCATTTGATGAAGTGTCTAAAGAAATTGCTCGTGTACCTTATAAGGTAGTTAAAGGTGACAATAATACGCCTCGAGTATTAATTGATGATCGAAAATACACACCGCAAGAAATCTCTGCAATGATTCTTCAAAAAATGAAGAAAACAGCGGAAGATTATTTAGGACAAGAAGTGTCAGAAGCAGTCGTAACGGTTCCTGCATACTTTAACGATTCTCAACGTCAAGCGACAAAAGAGGCTGGCGAAATTGCAGGATTGACAATTAAAAGAATTATAAACGAACCAACAGCTGCAGCATTGGCTTATGGTTTAGATAAGAAAGGTGTTGACCAAAAAATAGTCGTTTTTGACTTTGGTGGTGGTACGCATGATGTTTCTATCCTCGAATTGGGTGATGGAGTGTTTGAAGTATTGTCAACAGATGGTGACACGCACCTAGGTGGCGACGATGTTGATCACAAAATCATTAACTGGTTGGCGGATGAGTTTAAGAAAGACGAAGGTCTTGATTTAAGAAAAGATCCAATGGCATTGCAGCGTTTGAAGGAAGCAGCAGAGAAAGCGAAGATAGAATTGTCTTCATCTTCTTCAACGGAAATCAACTTGCCTTATATTATGCCAGTTGATGGTGTGCCAAAGCACCTTGTTAGGACTTTGCAAAGAGCGAAATTTGAGCAATTGATTTCTGACATTGTTGAAAGAACAATTGCACCTTGTCGTTCTGCGCTTAAAGCAGCTGGATTGTCAACAAGTGATATTGATGAAGTAATTTTAGTAGGTGGTTCAACAAGAATTCCAATCATTCAAGATGCAGTGAAAAAATTCTTCGGAAAAGAAGCATCTAAAGGAGTAAATCCTGATGAAGTTGTGGCAGTTGGTGCAGCTATTCAAGGTGGCGTATTGACAGGAGAAGTGAAAGACGTTCTTTTATTAGATGTTATTCCATTGTCACTGGGAATAGAAACAATGGGTGGAGTATTTACCAAATTAATAGAAGCAAATACAACCATTCCAACCAAAAAATCGGAAACTTTCTCTACAGCATCTGATAATCAGCCTTCAGTTGATATTCACGTATTGCAAGGAGAAAGAGCAATGTCTGGAGATAATAAGACATTAGGTCGTTTCCAATTGACTGATCTTCCACCAGCTCGAAGAGGAGTTCCTCAAATTGAGGTAGTTTTCGATATCGATGCAAATGGTATCATGAATATTTCTGCAAAAGATAAAGGAACAGGGAAGGAGCAATCAATTAAAATTGAGGCATCTTCAGGTTTGTCTGATGCTGAAATTGAGAAAATGAAAGCGGAAGCGGAAGCAAATGCTGATGCGGATGAAAAAATGAAAGCGGAAGTTGAGTTAGTGAACAAAGCAGATTCATTAATTTTTCAAACAGAACGTCAGATAGAGGAGTATGGAGATAAAATTCCTGCAGATAAAAAAGGACCTATAGAAGATGCATTAGCAGAGTTGAAAAAAGAATTTGAAGCGAAGAATATGGAAAATTTAGAACCTGCAATGGAGAAACTAAATCAAGTGTTCTCTGCAGCTTCTGAAGAAATGTACAACGCTGCAAATACGGAAGGTGGAGATGCTGGAGCAACAGAAGATGGTGGGAATCCGGAGGATGAAGTGACAGATGTTGACTTTGAGGAAGTAGAAGAGAAAGAAGAGAAGTAACACATCGTGAACCTCAAGGTTCTGTTCAATAAATTTAAAAAGGAACAACATATAGTTGTTCCTTTTTTTGTTTGAAATAGAGTTGTTCGAACTTTTAGTGCATTTTTTATTATTAAAACTAGTTTTAATAGGGGGGGTTGATAAATAAAAGCACTTTTATTTAAGTTGACCCCGTAAAAATTCATACCTTTGAGGTAATTATTGAAAAAAAACAACAAAATGGCTCAATTAAGACTTAATGCACTAGATGATGTTCTTCATAGAAAACCAAAGCACATGGAAGATCCAGGTGAACGTGTTTCTGAATACTTCGGTAGAAATACATTTCACATTCGCATTATGCGGGAATGTCTTTCTGAAAAAGCATATAGAAGTGTGAAGTCTGCTATTGAAAATGGAACGCAAGTAAGTAGAGACATTGCTGATCAAGTAGCAACTTCAATGAAAGATTGGGCTATTACGAAAGGGGCTACTCATTTTACACATTGGTTTCAACCTTTAACAGGTACAACTGCGGAAAAACATGATGGTTTTTTCAAGCCTATTGGTCCAGGTGAGGCAATTGAACGTTTTGAAGGAGATGTTTTGGTACAACAGGAACCTGATGCATCTTCTTTCCCAAATGGTGGAATAAGAAATACTTTTGAAGCAAGAGGATACACCGCTTGGGATCCTTCTTCTCCGGCTTTTGTCATAGGTAAAACACTCTGCATTCCAACGATATTTATTGCCTATACTGGAGAAGCACTGGATCATAAAATGCCTCTTCTTAAAGCCTTGCATAGGGTAGAAGATGCAGCATTAGATATTTGCCAATATTTTGATAAAAATGTAAATAAAGTAGGAACAACACTAGGATGGGAACAAGAATATTTCTTAGTGGATTCTGCTCTGTTTAATGCACGTCCAGATATAATGTTAACGGGCAGAGCGGTCTTTGGACACGCTCCTGCCAAAGGTCAACAGCTTGATGATCATTATTTTGGATCTATTCCAGAAAGAGCAACCGCTTTTATGCGTGAGTTTGAATACGAATCACATTTGTTGGGGATTCCAGTTACCACACGACATAACGAAGTTGCGCCTAATCAATTTGAGTGTGCTCCAATGTTTGAAGAAGTGAATATAGCGAATGATCACAATCTTTTACTCATGGATGTGATGGAGAAAGTAGCAAGAAAGCACAATTTTAGAGTGCTATTACATGAAAAACCTTTTGCAGGTCTCAATGGTTCAGGAAAACACAATAACTGGAGTTTAAGTACAGACACAGGAGTCAATTTATTGCAACCAGGAAAAAATCCAAAGACGAACCTTCAGTTTCTTACTTTTTTAGTCAATACAATCGTGGCAATCAATGACAATGCTGATATTTTAAGAGCATCAATTGCCTCAGCTGGAAATGATCACCGCTTAGGAGCAAACGAGGCACCTCCAGCGATTATTTCTGTGTTTATCGGTTCTCAGTTAACTGAAATGTTAGATAAATTGGAAGCAAATATTAAGCATGGAAAAATGACTCCTGAATCTAAAACAGAATTGAAACTAGATATTGGAAAAATTCCGGAGTTATTATTGGACAATACCGACAGAAATCGAACTTCTCCTTTTGCTTTTACAGGAAATAAATTTGAATTTAGAGCTGTTGGCTCAACTGCAAATTGCGGTCATCCAATGATGGTTTTGAATACTATTGTAGCAAAACAATTGATTGAATTTAAAAAGAAAGTTGATGTGCGAATTGAAAAAGGCACTAAGAAGGACGAAGCGATCTTAAAAGAATTGCAAAGATTAATTACTCAATCTAAGAAAATTAGATTTGAAGGAAATGGATACGGTGATGAATGGGTAGAAGAGGCGGAAAAGAGAGGGCTGTCTAACTTGAAGGACACACCTAGAGCGTTAGATGTTTGGGCTAAGAAAAACACAAAGGACTTATTTTCAAAAATGGGTATTCTTACTCCGGTTGAGTTAGAAGCTCGCCACGAAATTGAACTGGAGAATTATGTTTTGAAAATACAGATAGAAGCAAGAATTATGGGTGACTTAGCTAAAAATCATATTATACCGGCTTCTATTGAGTATCAGAATAAAGTCATTAAGAATGTTAAAGGTTTAATCGATATTCTTGGAGAGAAAGAGGGAAAGAAGACAGCAAAAACACAATTACTAATTATTAAATCCATTTCTAAGCATATTAATTCAATGAATGATTTAGTGAATAGCATGGTAGAAGAACGTAAAGAAGCTAATTTAATCACTGACAATAGAGAGAAAGCCTTTGCTTATTGTGACAAGGTGAAGTCCTACTTCGATGAAATTAGATATCATGCGGATAAACTAGAGCTTCAAGTGGATGACGAAATGTGGCCATTACCGAAGTTAAGAGAGATGTTGTTTACGAAATAGACTTTATTCTGATTGTTTTACAGAAATTCGTATGCCCCAATATCTGGAGAAGCACGAGTAATTCCCTCAAGGTCTAAACCATTGCTAGTTGGGTATAGACCGCTTCCTGCATTATTCATAGGCGAAGTTGACCAAAAATGGAAGTCATTTTGTGGCACATCCTTTAACAGTGGCTCAATATTCCATAGATTACTGCTAAAAATTGGAGAAGTGAATTGTACCGAGCTTTTAATTAAATTGTTTTGAAAAGTAAAGTCTAATGTAATCGAAATGTCGGGAATCGTATCAATAGCCAATTCATCATCAGAATTTCCATACATCACAGAATTCGTTATAGTCCCCTCATTGATTGAAGAAATTTCTGTTTGCATGAGCAATGAATTGCTATACCAATTACTTATTCCAACTGCCGCAGCAACATTATCACCTGTTCCATAACCAAGTAAGTGACATTGGTTAAAGTTAAAATCTCCTCCTCCAATTACAGCAAGTGCATGGATTCCATTTTTTGCAATGATGCAATTCTCGGCCTTCACTTTTGCTCCTTGAAAAATAAAGAATCCGTAAGATGAGTTGTTGGTGATAATACTATTAGAAATTTGTAGGGTATAACTCGTATTTGAAACATCTTCGCTATAAAGATGAACGCCAGCTATTCCATTTTTAATAATTGCGTAGTTTATGCTACTTGGTAACGCTTGATTAAAATAAATGCCATAATATTGCCCTGCGACATCGTCATAAAAAGATTCTAATCGGTCTCCCTGTAATGTGACCTCATTTCCCAAAACTCCATTAATATTCAGAGCTCCTTTGTAAACAAATAGTATGGCATCTTTGTGCAGATAAATGTTTGTTCCTGCTTGAATATCTAAGGTTTTTGCCGAATCAATGACTACAGCTCCGTATATAACATGAGGTTTGTCGTTGGGCCACACTCCTTCTGCAAAGGCAATGATATTTTGGGAAAGGTAAGAATAATGGAAGTAAGCATCTTGTCCCCAAGCTGCCAATTCTACAAATTGATCGGTGCCATTTGTATTGAATCGTATTCTATCTTCAATTACCATAGGATTTGTACCGTTATTCGGATCGAGAGTTACTTCAACAAAAACAAAAATACTATCGTTTCCTTCTAATTCTAAATCTGCAAAATTAGTTCCAATTAAACCATCTACATTAATTCTAAAGGGAGAATTTGCCCCACCTACTAATTCTATTTGAGAAATAGTTAAGGTTTTATTTGAATTGTTATAGATTTTAAATCGTTTCGTAACGGAACCTAGTGTTGTGAAAACAGTATCAAATACGACCGTATCTCTACTGAAATCTAAATTCCCTGAAGAAAATTGAAGTGGTTTTTTACAACTGGATATACCTAGAGCAAAACCAATGGCTACAAAAAAAATAAGATAGGTGATCGATTTATTCATAAGTACAATTCTCTAGCAAATCTAACGCAATTAACGGAGAATTATTATGTTTCAATCGATTTTAAAGATGAATCTGTCAATTTAGTTCACTCTTATTCGTTGACCAATTCTTAGAATGCTATTTTTATCCAGTCCATTCAAGGTGCATAATTCGGTAATTGAAGTACCACTTCGCTGTGCAATTTTTGATAGAGTGTCACCAGACTTAATAGAATAGACAGTTCCTTTTGCTAAAAATTCTTCGCTGATATTCGGACTTGAATGAATTCGCTTGTTGTTTTTTAGAATTAATTCGCCCAACATTGCAGAATCATTCCTTAAACAAAAATCAGTTGTATTAAAAACATTCTCAGGGTTGATAGGTTTGTCGTGATAACGAACTTCAAAGTGCAAATGTGGCGCGTAAGATCGACCTGTACTTCCCGATAGGCCAATTAATTCTCCTGCTTTTACAATTTGATTTACTTTTACTTTTCTTTTAGAAAGATGCGCGTAGTAAGTCTCTAATCCGTTTTTATGACGAATTATTACTAAATTCCCGAAACCACCTTTATTGTAAATAGCATATCTCACTTTTCCATCAAATGCCGCATAAATTTTGTTTCCACTTGGGATAGGAATGTCAATTCCTTTATGAAATGAATGTCCTCTTTTTCCGAAAGGAGAAGTAACTTTGCTTTCAATAGGATAAGAATATCCGCTAAGTGAGTCAGTAAGGTTAATTATTTTTGCAGCCGCGTATGTCTTATCTGGATAAGCAAAAGTGATATTCTCAAGCCAGTTATTTGTGAAAATAGCCGATGTATCATAAAAAGAAACAGTAGTTTTCTTTTCATTTTTGGATAAAGTATCCTCCTCAACTGCTGCAAAGCTATATGCAGAAATAAAAAACAAGAGAGAGATAGAGAGAGAAATAACTTTCATTTTGCACTTTAATTTTCAAATTAAAGTGCAAAACTAAGGTATTTAGATAGTTATATCAAATTGATAAATCTAAAAAGTGTTAAAAAAGCAGGTTCAATAATTTTTGTACTTAAATACTCACAATTTGACTAACAATCTATGCAACAATAGCTGGCATCAAATCGTTGTTTTCCTCAATTCTAAGCATTCTTACATCTTTAGCACAAGTTGCAAACCAAGGGTAGGTCCTAGCTAAGGCTTGAACAATTAAAACACAAGAAACAGCTGTAATCGTTTCATCTCCAAAATACACACTTCCTTGAGTCCATTTAAAACCATTAGAGAGCATGAATTTTTTTACTTCACCATAAGCATTAGGCATAGAATTACCAGGATAATTGTCGTTTAAACAATTCGTGTCTAAGTCAAATACAACTGCATACATAGAGCAAATATAGGTCAAACAAACGTATTTAGCTAATAATTCAACGGAAAAAATAAAAATGTTTAATTAGTCAAAATTATTCTAGAGTAAACTACCAGCTTCTAGGGTTGGAAAAATTTCTTCGTAATTTAAAACATCACTATAACTGACTCGTCTATTGATGTGCTCTTTTTTTAGATCCGAAGAATTAAGGACTCCAGTTGCAGCAATCAGTTCGGCAAAATTTTTCAAGGTTTCAAAATGATAGCTTGCCACTCTTTTTGCTTTGTCTTCAACATCTAATCCTTTAATTAATCCTTTATTCTGAGTTGCAACTCCAACCGGGCAAGTGTTTGTATTACATTGTAATGCTTGAATACAGCCTGTTGCCATCATCATGGCTCTTGCACTATTCACCAAATCTGCACCCAAAGCTATTGTTCTGGCAATATGAAAAGATGAAATAATTTTACCAGAGGCAACAACTTTGATGTCTTTCTTTAAGTCATATCCAATCAATGTATTTGTAACAAATGCCAGTCCATCACGCATCGGCATTCCAATAGAATTTGAAAATTCGACAGGAGCAGCGCCCGTTCCACCTTCACCACCATCAACAGTTATAAAATCAGGTTTAATACCTGTAGAAATCATCGCTTTACATAGATCAATGAATTCTTCCTTTTTACCAACGCATAATTTGAACCCAATCGGTTTTCCGTTAGAGTTGTCTCGTAAAGTTTTTATAAAATTCATCAAACCTTCAGCCGAATCAAAGGCAGAATGTGATGGGGGAGAATGTACGTCTGTAAACGGTTCGACGTGTCGAATTTTAGAAATTTCCAGTGTGTTTTTCTTAGCAGGTAGAATTCCACCGTGACCAGGTTTTGCACCTTGTGATAGTTTTATTTCTACCATTTTCACTGAATTTTGGGTCGCATTCTGACGAAACAATTCTTTGTCAAAATTACCTTCTTTAGACCGGCAACCGAAATACCCTGTACCGATTTGCCAAATTAAATCTCCTCCATTTTCTAAATGATAGGGGCTAATTCCTCCTTCTCCAGTATTTTGAGCGAAATCCCCAATTTTGGCACCTTTATTCATTGCTAAAACAGCTCGATTACTTAGTGAACCAAAGCTCATTGCAGAAATATTCAAGATACTCGACGAATACGGCTGTGTGCAATCAGGCCCTCCAACTAAAACGCGTGGACTGTGATCTACTTGTTTGTCAGGACTTGCGTACATAGAATGCTCCATCCATTCGTAACCCGTGCTATATACTTTCATTTGTGTCCCAAATGGAACGGTGTCATTAACATCTTTTGAACGTTGATAAATTAATGTTCTAAAAATTCTGCTAATTGGACGCCCTTGTGTATCTGTTTCTACAAAATATTGCATGATTCCAGGACGAAGTTTTTCTAAAATGTATCTAAAATTTCCAACTACTGGGAAATTCGATTTCAGCGTGTGCTTTTTGGAGAATGTATCTCTGATTCCTATGAGAATAATCGGACCAAATAAAATTAAACTCCATAGTATTGGTTGCCACCAAAAATAAGCCACAAGTCCAACTGATGCGAGAATAATTATACTGATTAGGATAAAAGATTGGCGTACATTCATAAGACTAAAATTTTATTAGGTAGAAAGTTAATTAAAACTTTTCTTTAAGAAGTGAAAGTGATGATATTCTTACAATAAAATAGTGTTTAATTTAAAAAAACCAAAATGTTAGACTTGCTCTTAAATACGCTCCTCCACCGTAGCCTGCTTCCAAGGAAATGCCAATAGGTATTTTGGGGTAGAATTGAATTCCATATCCAATTCGATATTCAATGAGATTACTTTTTCGTTGGTCAAAATATTTATAAGCAATTTGACTTGTTTCCTGTAAATTTATTCCCAATTGAGTAGTTGTGTACCCTATCCATTGTTTTTTTACCAAAGTCATCACGTTGATGCTGCCTAAAATTCGATGACTCTTTCTTTCAGCGAGACGAAGATCATAAACAGACGTTGAAGTATAGTCGATGTTGCTTTTATTGTATGAATAGTCAACACCTAAGCCGATAATTCTGAAAGGAAAAAAAGAACCAGGAGCAACCCAATATTGCCCTCGAAGACCAAAGGTTCCAGCAGTATTAGTAGTATAAGGTTTTGCAATTGTTGATTCACGTCCTAATTGATTAGGATCTGTGCTTGGAAAACCAAAATAGGGAGAAAAAGATACAACTTTACCAATACCTGGGCATTTTTTACAAAGATCAAAACTCTTGGCAACCGTTAAATCTCTAACACTCGATTTTCCAGCTACTTTGTGAAAACAATAACAACTTGTTAAGGACAAAGCTATAAGTAAAACGATTATAGAGTTAATTGTTCTCGTAATAGTCATACTTACTAAAACGAAAAGTTAGAGATGTTTATTACACTTTCTCCAACACCTCTTCAATAGCTTTTTCTAAGCCCCCTGCATTTTTACCGCCTGCCGTTGCAAAGAAAGCTTGTCCGCCACCTCCACCTTGGATGTGTTTAGATACATCACGAATGATTGCTCCTGCGTTAATGTCTTTCTCCTTCACTAAATTATCTGACGCGATGATGCTCAACGAGCACTTGTCACCCGTTTTACCACCGAGAACACCAAAAAAGTTGTCGTACTCTCCTTTTAACTGGAAAAGTATGTCTTTGATAGAATTTCCATCTAATTCAACAATGCTAGAAAGAATATGAATCCCGTTTTCTTCTTTAACAGAGGCTTTCAGTTCACTTTTGATGTTCTTTGTTTTCTCCTTTTGCAGTTGCTCCAGTTCTTTTTGCAGTAGCACATTTTTTGCTTGCAAATCATTCACTGCTTTTACAACGTCTTTTGGATTTTTCAAAGAAAGTACAATACTATCCAATGTTTCTGCTTTATTTTTGAAGTAAGCTTCCGCTTTTTCACCTGTAATTGCTTCAATTCTTCTTACCCCAGAGGCAACTGCTGTTTCCTGTGTGATAATAAAAAGACCAATTTCGCCAGATGCTTGTACGTGTGTTCCTCCGCATAATTCAACAGAATCTCCGAACTTAATAACTCGTACAGTATCACCATATTTCTCTCCAAATAATGCCATTGCCCCCATTTCTTTGGCCACTTCAATTGGCGTGTTTCTTTTTTCTTCAAGCGGCAAATTTGCTCGAATACTTGATGAAACCATTGTTGAAATTTCTTCCAATTCCTCATCTGTTACTTTAGAAAAGTGAGAAAAATCAAAACGCATGTAGTCAGAGTTGACCAAAGAACCTTTCTGTTCTACATGGTCACCTAAAACTGTTCTCAAAGCATGATGCAAGAGGTGAGTAGCAGAATGATTGTTTGCAGAAGCCATTCTTTTTGATTGACTGACAACTGCCTTGAAGTTTGCATTAACATTAGAAGGTAACTCTTTCATTGAATGAACAATGAGGTTGTTTTCCTTTTTGGTGTCAAAAACAGATGTTTTAATTTCGTTGTGTTCTATGTATCCAATGTCTCCAACTTGCCCACCACCTTCTGCATAAAAAGGAGTGAGGTTAAAAACCACTTGGTAAAATTTCTTTTTTTTCTGAGAAACCTTTCTGTACTTGACAATTTTTACGTTTGCCGTGAGATTGTCGTAACCAACAAACTCTTCGATGTTGTCTTCGATTAATTGCGTCCAATCACCCGTTTCAACCGCTGTAGCTGAACGGGAGCGATCTTTTTGCTCCTTCATGTGCATATTAAAACCATCCATATCAACAGAAAAACCTCTTTCTCTCGCCATTAGATCAGTTAAATCGATAGGAAAACCGAAAGTATCGAGCAATTCAAAAGCAAATTTTCCATCTATGGTTTTTTGCTCTAGTTGAATTGAGTTTATATGCTTTTCAAAACGTTGAATACCATTTCCCAATGTTTTCAAGAAAGAGTTTTCCTCTTCGATGATTACTTTATGAATTAATTCTTTCTGCT
The DNA here is from genome assembly GCA_963976995.1 of uncultured Fluviicola sp. Taxonomy (GTDB): domain Bacteria; phylum Bacteroidota; class Bacteroidia; order Flavobacteriales_D; family Crocinitomicaceae; genus UBA4466. The sequence continues at coordinate 72,758 of CAXBMR010000009.1, read as the reverse complement.
GCTCTAATTCAGAGAATGGATCAGACATGATTTTTACCAAAACGGAAGATAAATCAGCCAAGAAAGGCTCTTTTAAATTCAAAGTTTGGTAGCCGTAACGCACAGCTCTCCGCAAAATTCTACGTATAACATAGCCTGCCCCAGTGTTTGAAGGAAGCTGTCCGTCCGCAATGGAGAATGCAATTGCCCGAACATGATCTGCAATGACTCTGAGAGCAATATCGACTTCTTGGTTCGTTCCTTTTTCTTGTGCATTCTCTTTTCCATATTCAGTACCTGAAACTTTCTCCATGTGCTTGATTAGCGTTTGAAAAAGATCGGTATCGTAGTTCGATTTTTTTCCTTGCAAAGTCATAGCAAGTCTTTCCAATCCCATTCCAGTGTCCACATGTGTTTCGGGAAGAGGTTCTAAACTTCTGTCTGCCTTACGATTAAATTGCATGAAAACATTGTTCCAAATTTCAATAACATGCGGATGATCTTTATTCACCAAAGATTTACCATCTACCTGATTTCTTTCTTCATCAGAGCGTAAATCGACATGTATTTCTGTACAAGGACCACAAGGACCAATTTCTCCCATCTCCCAAAAATTGTCCTTTTTGGAAGCGAGAATAATTCTGTCTTCTGCAATGTATTTCTTCCAAATAGCAATGCTTTCATCATCTTGAGGTACACCGTCTTGTTCGTCTCCTTCAAAAACAGTAACATATAATCGGTCTTTTGGAATTTTATAAACGTTTGTCAATAAATCCCATGCCCATTCGACAGCTTCTTCTTTAAAATAATCACCGAACGACCAGTTACCAAGCATTTCAAACATGGTGTGGTGATAGGTATCTACACCAACTTCTTCCAAATCATTGTGTTTCCCAGAGACTCGTAAGCATTTTTGCGTATTGGCAACACGTCTATTTTTTGCAACGGCATTTCCTAAAAAGTAATCTTTGAATTGATTCATTCCTGCATTGATAAACATCAGGGTAGGATCATTCTTTACAACCATCGGTGCACTCGTTCCGATTTCATGTCCCTTTGACTCAAAATAATTGAAAAATGCTTGCCTAATTTCGGAAACTGTCATTGACTTTGTTTTGTGCTTTTTTAGTTGAATGCAAATTTAATTATTTCTTATAAACTACACTTGTAGGGTAGGCAAATTCTAAACCTTCTGAATTAAATTGCTTTAAGATTTCCATGTTTATTTCGGATTGTGTTTTGAAAATATCTTCGTCTTTTTTTATGAAGTAAATAAAGAGAATCCCCATAGAAAAGTCTCCCCAAGAGTTAAACGAAACAAAAATATTTTCGTCTTCTACTTTCGTGTTTTTTTTCGCAATTTCTTGTAGTAAGCCCATTGCTTTCTCCATATTCTCATGTGAAGTTTCATAAGTGAGACCAAGACTGATTTTAACTTTTCGATTTGGTTCTAGGGTAACATTCTCCACGGCATTATCACTAAATTGACCATTTGGTATAGTTACCAATCGTCCTTCTAGCGTTCTTAACCGTGTGCTTCTTACACCAATTTCTTCAACTTCTCCATCCCAACCGTTGACTTTAATTCTATCTTTCATTTTGAAGGGTTTGTCTAAAAAGACCATAATTCCCCCAAAAATATTCTTAATCGTATCTTGAGCGGCAAATGCCATTGCTAAACCACCAATTCCCAAGCCAGCAATTAGGGCAGCTACATCAAATCCTGCATTGTTTAATCCAATTACAATTCCCAAAATCCAAATACCGGATTTTATTGTTTTTCGAATCACCGGAAGCAGTTGATCATCTAAGTCACTGTCCGATTTTTCCACCAAGGGGACAATGTATTCTTGTATAAGAGAATCAATCACTCTAGCAAACAACCAAGTAATATTGAGGACGAGTAAGATAATAAATAAGTGACTAAAGAAAGAATCCGTTGATTCACCGAATTGTAGTCTATGAATTCCCCAATAAAAGCCTATTAATCCCAGTCCATAAACGATAGGTTCTTCTAATTGATCAACCAGGATGTCGTCCAAGCTCGTTTTCGTTTTTGCGGCAAGTTTTTTAACAAACTTCCCAATTATCCAATAGGCAATTTTGGCAATAATAATTGCGCCAAATATAATTCCAAATGAAATTGCCCAATTTTGGATTGTATTACCATAAAATTGTTGAGACAAAAAATCGTTCATTGTTCTTATTTTTATTGCAAAGATAATTAAAGATTTAAAGGAAGATTACTACAAACCGCTTAATCATTATTTCATTTTTTCATTAAATCAATGACTCAACGACTGATTCTGTCTTTAATTTAATGATTTAAAGCTACTTTTCATTAATTTCGCAACTTATAATTTTTTGAACTATGGAGACCCCAAAAACATACGAACCACAAAAGGCAGAGGAAAAGTGGTATGCACATTGGATGGAGAAAGGATATTTTCATTCTGAACCCGATGAAAGAGAGGCATACACTGTTGTTATTCCACCGCCAAATGTGACGGGAGTCTTGCACATGGGTCACATGTTGAATAATACAATTCAAGATGTATTGGTCCGTCGTGCAAGAATGTTGGGAAAGAATGCTTGTTGGGTTCCTGGAACCGATCATGCTTCAATTGCAACAGAAGCGAAAGTTGTTCAGAAATTACGTCAAGAAGGAGTTAAAAAGTCAGACTTGACAAGAGATGAGTTTTTATCCCATGCATTTGAATGGAAAGACAAGCACGGAGGGATTATTCTCGAACAGCTGAAAAAGCTTGGTGCATCTTGTGATTGGGAAAGAACAAATTTCACAATGGGTGAAGAATATTCTGAATCGGTCATTGATGTCTTCATTGATTTATATAATAAAGGGAAGATTTACCGAGGTTTGAGAATGGTCAATTGGGACCCTGAAGCATTAACTGCTCTCTCTGATGAAGAAGTACTTCATAAAGAGGTGAATTCTAAGTTATTTCACGTTCGTTATAAGATTGCCGGAACAACAGATGAATGGTTGACAATTGCCACTACACGTCCAGAAACGATTTTGGGAGATTCTGCTATCTGTGTCAATCCAAATGATGCTCGATATGCAAACTTGAAAGGAAAGAAGGCGATTGTTCCTATTTGTAATCGTGAAATCCCAATCATTTTCGATGATTATGTGGATATGGACTTCGGTACAGGTTGTTTAAAAGTAACACCCGCGCATGATACCAATGATTACGATTTAGGTAAGAAACATAACTTAGAAACAATTGATATTCTCAACGAGAATGGAACAATGAATGGCAACGCACTTCACTACGAAGGTCAAGATAGATTTGATGCTAGAAAGGCAATTGAGAAAGAATTATATGAGAAAGGTTATTTAACGAAAACGGAAGATTATATCAATAAAGTAGGGTATTCTGAAAGAACATCTGCAGTTATTGAACCTCGATTATCTTTGCAGTGGTTTGTGGACATGAAAGGATTATCAGGACCAGCTTTGGATAATGTAATGAACGGTGATATTAAGTTTCATCCAGAGAAGTTTAAAAATACATACCGTCATTGGATGGAAAACATCAAGGATTGGTGCATTTCTCGTCAATTGTGGTGGGGACATCAAATTCCTGCTTGGTATTTTGGTAAAGGAGAGAATGATTTTGTTGTTGCCAAAACGATTGAAGAGGCTGTAAATGCTGCATCTGAAAAGTCAGGCAGAACGATTGCTATAAGTGACCTGCGTCAAGACGAAGATGTAATGGATACGTGGTTCTCAAGTTGGTTATGGCCAATTTCTGTTTTTAACGGATTGACGGACCCAGAAAATGATGAGATAAATTATTACTATCCAACAAACGATTTGGTAACAGCTCCGGAAATTATGTTTTTCTGGGTAGCGAGAATGATTATTGCTGGAAATGAATACATGGGAAAAATTCCATTTAAGAATGTTTATTATACAGGAATCGTCAGAGATAAATTGGGTAGAAAAATGTCCAAATCGTTAGGTAATTCTCCTGATCCTATTGAGTTAATCAATAAATACGGTGCTGATGGAGTGAGAGTTGGAGTGTTGATCTCGTCACCTGCAGGAAATGATTTACCGTTCGACAGTTCGCAATGTGAACAAGGTAGAAATTTTACTAATAAAATTTGGAATGCGTTTAGATTAGTCAATACTTGGTCCGTACAAGAAGATTTAGAACAACCAGAATCCTCAATAAAAGCAATAGAGTGGTTTGGTGCTAAGTTCAACAAAGAGCTGACCAAAATTAACGAGCAATACGATCAATTTAAAATTTCTGAAGCTTTAATGACAACCTACAAATTGGTTTGGGATGATTTCTGTTCTTGGTATTTAGAGATGATTAAACCAGGCTACCAGCATCCGATTGATGCAAAAACGTTGGAAGCAACAAAAACATTCTTTGAACAACTGCTGAAGGTATTGCAACCTTTTACACCTTTTGTTTCAGAGGAACTATGGCATTTAATTAGAGAGCGAGAAGAAGATATTATTGTGGCAGAATGGCCGAAAGTAGAATTGTATGATGATGCCATTCTTTCTCAATTTGACCTAGCGAATGAGGTTATCACGAATATTCGCAACATCAGAAAGAAGAACAACATAGCCAACAAGGTGAAATTGGATTTGTTTATCAAGAAAAATGCAGAGTTAAATCAAGGCTTTGACTCTGTGATTAAAAAGATGGGAAATTTGGCCGTTTTGGAATATACAAATGAGAAAGTGAGCAATGCAAATTCTTTTATTGTGAATCAAAACGAATACTTTGTTCCGTTTGGAGATGTAATTGATGTAGAAGAGGAGAAAGCAAAAATGCAAGAGGAATTGGAATACACCAAAGGTTTCTTGAAAAGCGTTCAAAAGAAATTATCAAACGAACGTTTTGTAGCTGGAGCTCCCGAGCAAGTTGTGGCAGTGGAAAAGAAGAAAGAAGCGGATGCTCTGGGAAAAATTGCTATTTTGGAAGGGAAAATAGAGGAGATGTGATAAGTTGAAAACAATAATCTTTAGGCTTTCAGTCGTTGGCTCTGTTACAACTGATAATTTTACAGCCTCAAGTGATGTTGATGTATTGATTTCATTCAAAGATATTTCATTTGAAAAATATATCGACAATTACTTTGAATTACATCATGCATTAGAAGAACTCTTCAACAGAAAAGTTGATTTAATAACTGTCAAATCTATTTCTAACCCGTTCTTTATTAGTGAGATAGAAAAAACGAAGAAGCTATTATGTGCAGCAGCATAAAGCCAATAAATATCTATTTGACATTCTTTCTTCTATTGATTCCATCGATGCCTTTATTTAAGTAAAATCAAACAATCCAACTTGTTTACTAATGAAATAGTTTTTCTTTTCAGCTAGTGATTGAAAATTATTACAGTCATTACTATCATAAAATCACTCTAAAATTTCATCAATCGTACTTCTAGATACAAAGTGATAACCATTTTTTGCTTTCTCAAAAGCTTGTCTTGCAAAATCTTGATCTTCTTTTTCTCCAGTAGTCATTAGCAGTTCGTAAATTCCTTCAATTAACCATCTTCTGCCAATTTTTATGAGGTATTTTTCCATTTCCTCCTGCTTCGCTCGATACTGACTTTTTGCAGACAGTTTGAACCAATCCGATTTAATAATCGCATTTGCATCAGTTGAGAATTGAAATTGTTCATCTAATTGTGCCATTAATTCATTCGAAATATTTTCATCCAAAGTTCTGATGAAAGTCAGCCATTCTTGCGTAATATAATCATTACGCGATGCTCCATTCAAATCGTTAGCGATGATATCCTCTCCACTGCTTACCTTTTTAGCAAGATCTATCATTTGCTTTAGTCTAGAAGATTCAATAACTAGATGCTCTTCAGGTATCCCTGGAGAATATATCCAACCATCAATATCAAAGTCTATCTGATTGGGCTCAAGTAGTTTCTCTTTTAAAGTACTTACAAAAGTTTCTGTAGTTATGGATTGAAAAGCAAAGTCGATGAAGTATTGATTGAGGAAAGCATCCATTTTTTTTCGTCCTACTGCGCGTTCAACATTTCTTAAAAAGAAAGCACCTTTTACGTAAGCAATGTCCGTCATTCCTTCATCAGGGTTTCTCTCATTCAATTGCAATTTTAAACGAGAATCCTCTGGGAAGTCACTATTTTCAATTTCATTCAAAGATGCCATTAAATCTTGATGTTCAATGGTTGCTAAGATATCGGCGGTCTCTTTTCCGTAGATTTTCTCCATGATTCTGTTCTCAAAATAAACGGTAAAACCTTCGTTAAGCCAAAAATCATCCCACGTAGCGTTGGTTACCAAATTGCCTGACCAAGAATGTGCTAATTCGTGTGCAACAACGGATGTTGAACTTCTGTCACCAGTAAGAATTGTTGGGTTAGCAAAAGTCAAACGAGGATTTTCCATTCCACCGAAAGGGAAAGAATATGGAAGCATCACTATGTCATATTGGTCCCATAAGTAAGGTCCATATAATTCTTCAGCAGCAACAATCATTTTTGGTAAGTCTTCAAATTCATAAGCACAGTCGTCTGCCAATCCTTTTTCAGAGTAGATTCCACAATTCTTTCCTAAAGAAGTATAAACCAGGTCACCTACGGCTAATGAAATTAAATACGAAGGTATTTTTTGCTTCATTTCGAAGTGGTATTTTCCTTCTTTATTTTTTTCTGTAGGATTGGAAGCGCTCATAACTGCTAAAAGTTCCCTTGGTACTGTAATATCCGCAGAATAGGTAATCCTGTTCATTGGAGAATCTTGTAAAGGAATCCACGACCGTGTTAAAATTGCCTGACCTTGTGTATATAAATAAGGGTGTACTTTTCCTTCTGTTAATTCTGGAGAAAGCCAGTCCAAAGCTTCTGCCTTGTCCGTTGTCTGGTAATAAATATTAATGAATTCTGTTTCAGGTTCAATTTCAACTATTAAGGATTGCCCAAGTAAAAGAGAATGTTTGCCAAAAGAAAATTTCACTTCCTTTTCCTCACCTTTTCCTGTTGTAATTTTTAAAATGTTCAAGTTTTTGATATCGAAAATAGCTTTGCTTGAATTGTGTGAACTCATTTTATGCCTCGCCACGCCACTAATATTTTTTTTCTCAAAATTGACATCTAGTTCAAGGTGAAGATGGGTCGTTCTAATCTCATTGATATTTGCAAATGAATGTGCGTCCTTTACGACAGCTTGATCAGTTGTTTCTGGAGAAATAGTTGGTTTATCTTCTTGATTGCATGAAGTGAATAGTAAAGCCAAACTTAAAAAGAGAGTAGAAAAATAGTTCATTTACTTGTTTTAGTTGTGCAAATATAATCAAACAAAAACGATGAAAAAAAATGATTCTACAAGGGGTGTGGTTACAAAGATAAATGGTGATTTTCAGTCGATTAAGATTTTCTATGCAAAGAGAGACTGTGTTTTCTGCTCAATTAACGAATTTATTCTTACATTCACGGACTAAAATTAGATGAATATGAGCCAAGAAAAATCATTTGAATCAAATGTAGCTAGAGATACTGAATTGTTTGGACATCCAGTTGGGTTGTTTGTTTTGTTTTTCACTGAAATGTGGGAGCGCTTTTCATATTATGGGATGCGTGCACTTCTTGTTCTTTATTTAGTAGAAGAAATAGGCTCAGACAATCCTGGACTAGGTTGGGAGACAGATGAAGCAGGGAGTTTATATGGGACATATACAATGTTGGTTTATATTACTCCAATTTTGGGAGGAATTATTGCCGATAAATTTTTTGGTTTTCGAAGGGCTATTACTTTAGGAGCAATACTAATGTCATTAGGACATTTTGCTTTAGCTTTTGAACCTATGCCTGCGTTTTATTTAGGGTTAGGATTGTTGATAGTGGGGAATGGTTTTTTTAAACCTAATATCTCATCAATGGTCGGTCAACTTTATCCAGAAGGGAGTACGAAGAAAGATTCGGGATATACAATTTTTTATCAAGGAATTAATGTCGGTGCTTTCTTAGGTTCTATTCTTTGTGGTTATTTGGCAGAATCAATGGGATGGCATTATGGATTTGGTTTAGCAGGTGTTTTTATGGTAATTGGAATGATTCAATTTCAACTTGCTCAAAAAATGTTTGGTAAAATTGGGTTACCTCCAGTTAAAAAACCAGGTGAATTATCAGGTAATTTAGAGAATAATGAAGATTTATTGGATTCTTTAGAGTCCTTGGATATTAAACCACCTAAGAAAGTTGAAAGAGATAGACTAATAGTGGTTGGTGTATTGGCATTCTTTTCGATTTTCTTCTGGGCAGCATTTGAACAAGCTGGGAGTAGTATGAATATTTTTGCGAGTGAATACACTGATAGAAGTCTTTCAGGTAGTAGTATTCTTACGTTTAAAATTATCAGTTCAATTATTTCGTTACTTCCTGTTGGAATACTTACATGGTTATTTTTGGGTACGATGAGAAAATTAGGAAAAGACTATCAAGCTGCCATGGCTTTTATGGGGCTAAGTGTCGTAATTCTTTTGGGAATTACAGGATATATGATTTATGAACAATTCAATGATTCAGATTTAGAAGTACCTGCAACTTGGTTCCAGAGTTTAAACGCATTGTTTATCTTTACATTAGCACCTTTGTTCTCATTTATGTGGCAGAGATTGGCAAAAACTAAATTTAATCCAAATGGTCCTCAAAAGTTTGCAATTGGCCTTTTCCTTTTAGGAATTGGTTTCATTCCAATGGTATATGGATCAGCTGGAATCTTATCTGGAAGTCCTGTAGAAAAAGTGAGTATGATATTTTTGGTTTTAGCTTATCTATTACACACAATGGGAGAACTTTCGTTATCACCTGTAGGACTTTCTTATGTGAGTAAATTATCTCCTCCAAGATTAATTGGAATTATGTTTGGAATTTGGTTTTTCGCATCGGCTATGGGGAATATGGCAGCTGGTTCTTTCTCTGGTTACATGGAGAAAATAGCGGAGACTTCAACAATGTCCGATTTCTTTCAAATTTTGGTTTACATTCCAATTGGAGCTGGAGTAGTACTATTTATTCTTAGTTTTCCTTTGAGAAAATTAATGCACGGAGTAAAATAACTAATAAACAAACTTAAACCAGAAAATAAACGAAGATGTCAAACCAGAAATCAGAAATGTTTAACTCAACAGTATTAGGACACCCATCAGGATTGTTTGTACTGTTTTTTACCGAAATGTGGGAAAGGTTCTCTTATTACGGAATGAGAGCGTTATTAGTTTTGTTCTTAATTAGTGCTATCGGTCTCGGTGGATGGGATTGGCCTAGAGAGCAAGCGTTAGCATTGTACGGAACTTACACTGCAATGGTATATTTAACACCTATTATTGGAGGTTATTTAGCAGATAAATATCTTGGATATAGAAAAGCAGTTGTTATTGGCGCTGTTATAATGACATTAGGGCATGCAGCTATGGCTATTGAATCTAGTCACATGTTTTTATATATAGGAATTGGACTTTTAATAATAGGAAACGGATTTTTTAAGCCGAACATGACATCAATTATTTCGCATATGTACAAAGATACACCTGAGAAAAAAGATGGTGCTTACACAATATTTTACATGGGAGTGAATGCAGGAGCCTTTCTTGGTATAATGCTTTGTGGTTATCTAGGAGAAACTCTTGGATGGGGTTATGGATTTGGTTTAGCCGGGATTTTTATGTTTTTGGGCATGTTGCAGTTTTATTTTGCTCAGAATATTTTTGGTGATATTGGTACTAAACCTGAACCAGAAATTGATGAAACACCGAAATTGGAATTTGAGGGGGATAGATTGAATCCATTTACAATGTTTGACAAAATACTGATCGTAATATCAGCTACGATTGGATTGGTTTGGATTATTAATGACCCTATGAGTAAAATTGGCGGTATGAATATTCTAATGATTGGTGAAACGGACATTTCTAATTATTTCATTCTTTCAGGTGTTATTATCTTTCTCTTATTATTAGTGTCTAGAATTATTAGATACCCAAAAATTACAAAGGATAGAATGATTGCTATTGTATTATTCGCAATTTTTACTGTAATATTTTGGGCATCTTTTGAGCAAGCTGGTGGTTCCATGACAATATTTGCTAAAGATTATACTAGCAGAGTATTAACAGGTTCTTCGGCAACTATTTTCAATGTGGTAGATATCATAATAACGGTTGTGCCAATTGGAATAATATCATGGGTGTTATTTAAACTTTTTCAACAAACATTCAAAAAATACGCATTATCTAACATCTTTTTAGGTTTAAGTTTCTTAATGATTTGGGCTATTGTGGTTTGGAAAATTAATAGAAATTTAAATTCATCTTCGTATGAAGTGCAATATAGTGTAGAAGAAAGCATCTCTTCTGATGAGAATGGTGAAGAGGTTAAAAGTGATATTCTAATTTTTGCAAACGAAGATTTATCTTCACACGAAAATGTTATTCAGAGGACTGTTCGAATTAATCAACCCAATAAGATGGTGGAAGGAGAAAAAGTAGCTCTTATCGATACAGATAAAAAAGGAAAACTTGGGTATTTACGTCCAGATCAAACTAAGAAAGTAGAAAAAGGAAAAATAATTGAGGCAACAGTAGTGAAGGTTGTTGGAAATGAGGTTATAATTCCAGCAACGTGGTTTTTAATTTTAAATTCACTGTTTATAATTGTTTTCGCTCCATTATTCTCTAAATGGTGGGAAAGCAAATATAATCCTAGTGGAGCCAGTAAATATGGTTTAGGTTTGATACTACTAGGAATTGGGTTTGGTGCATTAGCCTTTGGGTCCATGGGTATTGAACAAGGAGCTGCAACAGCTTCGGTTAGTATTATTTGGCTCGTTATCGCTTATCTATTTCATACACTTGGCGAACTTTGTTTGTCGCCAGTAGCACTATCGTATATTTCTAAATTAGTACCGGGTAGAATGATTGCGTTGATGTTTGGTATTTGGTATATTGCCATCGCAATTGGGAATAAAACAGCTGGAAAAATGGGAGGTATGATTGATCAAATTCAAGAAGAACACTCAATGACTCATTTTTTCATGATATTTACTATCGTTCCTATTGGACTCGGTTTGTTTGCGATTGCATTAAATCCGCTTTTAAAAAAACTCATGCATGGAGTGCGATAGTAAAAACTACATTATTTTAAAAGCATCCTAGTAATAGGATGTTTTTTTATTTAAAACAGAATTATGAAATCAATACTTCTTTTCATTTTAACCTTGTTGGCAACTTCTTTATTCTCGCAGAATATTAACGTACTAGATAGCAACGCTATTCAGTTGCTAAACCCAGATGATGTCGAATACATTAATATCAGTGTGGAAGATGAATTAGTTATAGAAGCTGCAGAAAACATTTTAGTGGATATGAGTTTACTCGATATACCACAATCGTTTGATTCCATTCAAATAGTTCTTCAAAAAGAGAATGACAAACACTCATTTATTATTCTAGAAGCGAAACCTTTTCTTTTGGAGAATGTAGATTCTTCCATTACTGTTTCTTTGATGATGTTCAATCAAGGAGATACGTTGTCTTTTAAATCTAGTAATGAGCAAAGTGCAAGTTTTAAAATTGAAAGAAGAGAAAGACCCACTTTTACGTCCGATACGATTGTCTTTGGAATTTTAGCCATTGTTTTGGCATTGATATTTTATACGTCTAGCCTTAAATCTAAAGGCTGGAAGAAATTCTACATTTTTGTCCCCGCGTTATTACTTTGCTATTTAATTCCTGCCATTTTAGATTCTCTAGGACTGATTTCAAAAGAGTATTCCTCACTCTACACAATGGCTAAGAATTATTTGCTTCCGGGCGCTTTAATTTTAATGACAATCGGAATCGATTTTAAAGGAATCATTAATCTCGGTCCAAAAGCATTGATTATGTTTGGGACAGCCACTGTGGGAATTATCATAGGTGGTCCTTTAGCCATAGTTATCTACAGCTATATTGACCCGTCTGTTGTTGGCGGAATTGGCGATCAAGCTGCGTGGAGAGGATTCTCGACTTTGGCTGGTAGTTGGATTGGTGGGGGGGCGAATCAAGCAGCAATGTTAGAAACGTATGGATACAATCAAGAGTTTTATGGTAAAATGGTAACGGTAGATATAGTTGTTGCTAATCTTTGGATGGCTTTTCTGCTTTGGGGAGCGGCAAGAGCGGAAAAATTTGATCGCTGGCTTAAGGCGGATACCTCTTCTATTGAGAAATTAAAAGTTAGAATGGGAGAATACCAAGAGTCTATCGCCAAAGTTCCGACCTTGACAGATTATCTTGTATTGGCTGGGTTAACCTTTGGACTAGTTGCGTTTTCGCATTATGCTGGGAAAGGGATGGCTCAAGTAATGTCGAGCTGGTTAGGAGAAGAATCTCCTTTTGCAAGCTCCTTTTTCTGGTTGGTAGTCTTGGCCACAACAGGGGGATTGATTCTATCTGCAACGAAATTGAGAAAATATGAAGGTGTTGGAGCCTCTAAAATTGGTTCTGTTTTTATCTATATTTTAGTGGCAACAATAGGGATGAAAATGGAACTGGAAAAAGCTGTTGAAGAGCCACAATTGATTTTAGTTGGGGTTATTTGGATGCTTATCCATGTGACGATTCTTTTTGTCGTTGCAAAATTAATTAAAGCACCATTTTTCTTTGTTGCAGTTGGTTCTAAAGCAAATATCGGGGGAGCAGCATCCGCCCCAATTGTTGCGGCAGCTTTTCATCCTTCTTTAGCAAGTGTTGGTGCTATCTTAGCTGTTCTGGGTTATGCACTGGGAACTTATGGAGCTATTCTAGCAGCAGAAATGATGTCAATGGTCGCGCCAGTTTAATCTTTTACAAGAATGTCAGAAAAAGAAACCTCGCAGATTAAATCTAGACTGCATCATCGAAATAAAAATCGTGAACGCTATGATTTAGACGCACTCGTGAAGTGTAAACCTGAACTGAACCAGTTTATTGTGAAAAATAAACACGGCGTAAATACGGTCGATTTTTCCAATCCTAAGATTGTTAAATTGCTGAATCAAGGTTTATTACATCATTATTACGGTATTGAAAATTGGGATTTCCCGGACGAGAATTTATGTCCTCCGATTCCAGGTAGGGCAGATTACCTTCATTATGTTGCGGAGTTATTGGGAGAGAATAATTTTGGTGAAATCCCAACAGGTGAAAAAGTCAATTGCTTAGATATCGGTACTGGCGCAAATTGCATCTACCCGATAATTGGGGTAGTAGAATACAATTGGCAATTCATTGCGACGGATATTCATAAAAAGTCACTTGATTCTGCCAAAAGCATCATCCAATCAAATCCAATTTTAACCAACAAAGTGGCATGCAGGCTTCAACCGAATAAAAAGAATATATTTAAAGGCATTCTTACGAAAAAAGACAAAATTGATCTGACGATTTGCAACCCTCCTTTTCATGCAACTACTGAAGATGCGAGGGAAGGGTCTAAAAGGAAAGTGAAAAATTTGACAGGTGAAGGAGTAAAGAAAGCAATCTTGAATTTCTCGGGAAATGTAAATGAATTGGTGTGTGATGGTGGAGAAAATCAGTTCATTCAAACGATGATTCTTGAAAGTGTAACATTTGCTAAAAATTGTCTGTGGTTTACTTCATTAGTGTCAAAACAATCGAATTTAAAAAGTATAAGTAAAACGTTGGATAGAGTAGGAGCGACCGAATTTAAAATCATTCCAATGGGCACTGGGAACAAAAGTACGCGGATTGTTGCTTGGTCGTTTCTTTCAGGCAAAGAAGAAAAGGAGTGGCAAAATAAGTGGAAGTAAATAAATGGATTGTTAAATTAAATTCCCTGCATCAATCATGGTAACCCATTGCTTCATTTTTTTCTGAATAACTCTAAAATGATGCTTGTCTTCTTCCGTTACAAAAGTGATGGCTTCCCCAGCGTTTTCAGCTCTACCTGTTCTACCTATTCTGTGAATAAAATCTTTCGGAGAACGAGGTAGTTCATAGTTTACTACATGCGGTAAGAATTCAATATCAATTCCCCTAGCCAATAAATCGGTCGCTACTAGAACTGGAATTTTACTATTCTTGAATAATGTTAATGATTCTTGACGAGAGCCTTGACTTTTCTTACTGTGGATAGCTCTTGCATCTATGCCATTTTTGCGAAGTTTGATTGTTAATTGATCTGCTTGATATGTAGAAGACGTGAAGACCAATACTTGTTTCATCTCTTTCTCTTTAATTAAGTACCGCAGTAAAGGTCCTTTTTTGTCTTTATCAATAAAATAACCTGTTTGGTTGATTAGAGAAATTTCTTTTTGAATCACTTCTGGAACCACTGCGGGACCTGTGTCCTCTTTTTTGATTAATGACTGAGCATCAACAATTATTCTCTCTAAATCCTTTATGTCTGAGTTCAACGTCGCTGAGAAGAGAAGATTCTGGCGTTTTTTAGGTAAAATCTGAAGAATATCATCCAATTCTTTTTGAAAGCCAAGATTTAACAGCTTATCTGCTTCATCCATTACAAAAGCCGAAATTTTGGATAAGTTCACCGCATTGGAGCGCACCAATTCTAACAAACGACCAGGTGTTGCAACCAGAATATTGACATTTCTCATCCGTTTCATTTGCGGGTTGATAGCAACACCGCCAAAAACAGCTAGCGATTTAGCGGGATATGATAAACGCTGGCTAAATGTATAAAAAACCTCTTGAACTTGTACTGCTAATTCTCTAGTTGGAACAATGACCAAAACATTTACAAAGCGATTCTTCGTGATTGCTTTTTCTAGGTTGGTTAAAATCGGAAGAACGTAACTAGCTGTTTTTCCTGAACCTGTTTTGGCAATTCCTAAAACGTCTTCGTTATTTAAAATTTTAGGAATAACTTCAGTTTGAATAGGGTAGGGCTTATCATATCCTTGTTCCTTAATGGTGGATAAAAGTTGCGATGATATTTTTAAATCTTGAAAGGTCATAAAATTCAGTAATATTTAATTCTAGAAGGATTATTCTCTATTATTCTATTCCCAAAATAAAAAAAAGTTAGAAAGTTAATTAAAAATGAAGTTGTCATAAAAAGCGTGATACTTTTCCCTTCTTGTTTTTCATTGTTTACTCTTCACTTTCAACTCCTTGAAGACTAACAAGGTTAGAATAAATACCTTTTTGAGCAATTAACTCATCATGCTTTCCTGTTTCAATAATTTCTCCTTTCTGAAGCACGAAAATTCTATCAGCATTCTTAATTGTTGAAAGACGATGCGCAATTACAAATGAAGTTCTGCCCACCATAAGTGTGTTTAATGCATTTTGTACGAGTCGCTCAGATTCAGAGTCGAGAGCAGAAGTTGCTTCATCTAGAATCAATATTTTGGGGTTCTTTAGAATCGCTCTAGCAATTGCAATTCGTTGCTTCTGTCCACCAGAAAGCTGAATTCCTCTATCACCGACTTCTGTTTCCATTTTTTCAGGAAAAGAATCAATGAATTCCATTGCGTTTGCTTTCTCCGCAGCAACTTGAACTTCCTCGTCAGTTGCTTCTATATTCCCGAAAAGAATATTTTCTTTGATTGAACCCGCAAATAGAATAACTTCTTGTGGAACAATGGCAATATGAGAGCGTAAATGATTCGTATCAATCTCGTTTACATTCTCACCGCTAAATAGAATTTCTCCTTCCGAAATGGAATAATAATTGAGAAGGAGAGAGGTGATGGTAGATTTACCTGCACCCGAAGCTCCAACAAGAGCAATCGTTTGATTTTCTTCTACATCAAACTGGATATTTTTTAGTACCTGGACGTCTTCTCTTTGTGGGTAACTAAACCCGACGGAAGTAAATTGGACCCTGCCATTGATTACAGGCTTATTTTTACCCAAGAGCGTTTCTTTCTCACTATCCGTCTCAATAATGTTCATTAAATTCTCTGTAGCTCCAATCGCTTTTTGAATATTTGCGTACATATCTGGTAATGCTCCAAAAGATGCTCCCATCATTACAGTGAACATCACAAAGGAGAAGAAATCTCCCCTTGCTAATTCAGGGTTAGGACCTTGTGTCATTAATAAACCTTGCCAAATAATAAAAACAATGGCACTAAACATGGTGAATATTACAAAAGAAATAAAAACACCTCTCCAAAGTCCACTTTTCACTTGTAAATCTCTGATTGATTGAATAATTTTCTTGTATTTAGCAAGCATAAATTGTTCGTTGGTGAATGATTTTACATTAGATATCCCCATTAATGACTCTTCGATAATAACATTTGAACTGGCCGCTTCGTCCTGTGCATTCTTGGATAGCTTTTTAATAAATTTCCCGAAAACAATAGCAATAATGATTATGACAGGCAAAGTTGCTAACATAATCAATGCTAATTTAAAAGATATATACGCTAAGAATGAAATTCCCCCTATGATAATTACAAACTGTCTAAAAAATTCTGCGATGGTAGTTCGAAGCGTTTCTTGTATTTGTGTGATGTCAGAAGAAATGCGACTCGTCAATTCACCTACCTTGTTCTGGTTAAAAAAATCCATGGGCATGTAGATAAGTCGGCTAAAAGCATCTTTACGAATATCTCTCAATGTATTTTCGGTTACGTTGGTAAACAAAACAACTCGAAAGAAAGAAAAAATGGATTGCAGTGCAAAAATGATGAACAGCGCAAATGCAAATTTACTGACATTATCAATGCTCATTTTCTCAAAGAGTCCAGACATTGAACTTTCTCCCCCAGATTCACCACCTAATAGTTGGCCAAGAAGAAGAGGAAATAGTAAGCCGATAAAGCTGGACAGAACTAAAAACACCCATCCAATGACAAACATTCCTCTATAAGGACGCATGTATGAAAAAATTCTCTTTGCTTTCTGCACGCTTTCTTTTGAAAGCTTGATTCGCTTTTCTTTTTTCTTCTTTGGTTGGAGCATTTTAAAATATTACTTTTGTTTTGCAAAATTAAGACAAAAAGAGAAAAAAAATCTTTTTTATATAATTTTAATAAAACCTTTTGGAGAAAGGAAAATATCATTACCTTTGCAGTCCAAAAAATTGACAACTAGAATAAAGAATATATCATGAGCAAGAGAACGTTTCAACCATCAGTTAGAAAAAGAAGAAACAAGCACGGTTTCCGTAGTCGTATGGCTAGTAAGAATGGAAGACGAGTGTTAGCGGCACGTCGTCGTAAAGGGAGAAAGAAAATTTCTGTTTCTGACGAGGGAATGCACAAGCGTTAATCTCTTCTTAATCGAATTGAGCCGGTATTGTATAGATATCGGCTTTTTTTGTGCGGTGAAGTTGGAGTAAATAGGATTTTAAGACAAAAAGACATTACGGTTTTAAGACTGATATTTGCAGTAGTTGCAACAGTCTTAAAACCGTAATGTCTTTTTGTCTATTTATAACAGGTCTCTGTTTAAATCTCTCCAGCTACAGCTTCTGATACGTTAATGATATGATCCCCAACTTTCTCGAAAGAGGCAAATACATTACTATAGGTAAGGGCACTGTTCATATTAAATTCTTCATTTTCGATATTTCTTAAGTGTTTTCTTCTTAATTGATCTCTCAATGAGTTAATTTCCCTTTCCTTCTCAATTGCTTTATTCATAGAAATACTTCCGTATTCAGCTTTAAGATTATCGTTCATGATTTCGAAAGCTTCTTCTGTGATAGTAATCATTTGATTGACACCTTCTCTTTGTTCAGGAGTGAAATAATACTTATCACTGTCCTTCTTTTCAAGAACCTTACTAATTTGATAGAATATATCGCCAATTCTTTCTAAATCTGTTGTAATATTTAACATACTTCTCATCTGAATAGAAGCTTCAGTACTCATTTCTAAACGAGCCGTTTGACCTAAGTAGTCAGCAATTTCTATTTCAACTCTATCTGTTATTTCTTCGTACTTTTTCAATTTTCCAAGCATTTTGTATTTTTCTTTTTTCTCAGAGGAATTAACATAGGTTTTTATGAAACTATTCATCCGAGAAGTAGTCTTTCCAAATTTAGCTACTTCTTTTTGTGCTTCAAGAATGCAAAGTTCCGCTGTTGATCCAAGAGGTCCGTCAATAAAATCTAGTTTGAATTCTTCATCGGATTCACCTTTTGATTTAACCGTTCTCTCGGCGAGTCTAACAAGTTGGGGTACAAACCAAATCAAAAGTAAGACATTTAAAGTGTTAAAAACTGTGTGAAAAAGAACGATAGTTGTTCCAGCAACGGCTATTCCTGCTTCTGTTGTTGCGTATGGATCTCCATCAATGAAAAAGGATAATCCTTTCAAAAAGAATGGAAAAATAAGTAGCATCCAAGTAACACCTATGATATTAAACATAGAATGTATTCTTGCAGAACGTTTTGCATGCACATTTGCAACTGTGGACGCAATTTCTGCTGTTATAGTTGTTCCAATGTTTTCACCAAGAATCATTGCAGCTGCAACTTCAAATGGAATTGTCCCTGAAGAAACCATTGCCAGGGTTAGTGCCATTGCAGCAGACGATGATTGAATTACAATGGTAACCAGGGCACCTAAGAATACAAACATAACAGGACCGTACCATACGTGCTTGAATTCGGTAAAAAATTGTACAATTGAAGAATCTGCATCAAGACCAGGGACAGCATTTTTTAGAGCACCTAAACCAATAAATAGAATACAGAAACCAAAAATTGCGCTTGCCCATGCCCTTGCTTTTCCTTTTTGAATGAACAATAGTGGTGATGCCAAAGCAATAATCATATATGCATAGCTTGAAATACTGACTTTGAATCCAAGAATTAAAATTAGCCAACCCGTGATGGTAGTCCCAATGTTTGCTCCCATCATTACACCTGCTGATTGCCGTAAAGACATTAATCCGGCGTTTACAAAACTGACCGTCATAACTGTTGTTACCGAAGAAGACTGAACAATCGAAGTTATTCCGAATCCAGTTAAAACTCCTTTTACACGGTTAGAAGTGATGGAGCCCAGCATTGATCTTAGTTTGTTACCTGCAGCTTGCTGAAGTCCTTCACTCATTACTTTCATGCCGTAGATAAAAAAGCCCAACGACCCAATCAAAATAAGCAATTTAGCAATTCCCCAACTTCTCTCAGTTTTTGCTTTAGCCGATTCTGACCACACCATTTTTGATTTGTCTTCTTTTACGTCTTCTATTTTTCCTTCTTTTGCTATACCTACTTTAAAGTAATAGGTGTCATTACCATTTAAGTTTTCAAAATTGTAAGAATTTTGATCAATACTTAAAGGCTCAGAAAACATCCATTCTCCTCCTGCATAACCTGCTTTGGATCTTTTTTTACCAATTTTAGTATTGTAGGTAATAATAATTTTAGCACCATGCTCTAGTAGATGCTCATAAGCATCATGAGCTATACTCCAAGTAACCTTCGCACTTTCTTCTCCAGCTTTTACATGAACATTCTGAATCATTTCTGAGGTGTACTCAAATGTTAAATTTTCAGTTGAAGTACTGTCTGGGTTTGCAAAAATTGCAGTTGAAATAAACAACTGAATGGCGAATAATAATTTAATTCCTTTAGTCATTAGTTTAATAGTTATTATTTAGTACAAATGTAAAAGAAGAGTTTCATCAATTTCAAATTCCAATGTTATGCTAATGTTAACTTTTTAGTCAAATATTAAGAATAGGTTAAATTGATATGAAGCCTATGTTTTGTGTTTTAATAACATTGATATTTGCACCATATAAATTATGAAAACTAAAAAGATGAAAAGATTAAGCTTACTTGTTTTGTTACTAACGTCACTTCACGTAAACTCTCAAACAAGACCAAACACCAAATTTGGTAAAGGAATTATTAATGCGGTAGCAAAAGATAGTTCTTGGAGTCTACTTTTTGGTGTAAGAACACAAACTTTATTTGTTGCGGATTGGGATGTTAATGATACATCTGGTTTTGGACAAATGTCCTCTAACTTTTTAATTAGAAGAGCAAGATTTAAGCTTGGTGGTTTTGTTTTTTCTCCAAAAATTAAATATAAAATGGAGTTCGGGTTGTCTAATAAAGATTTGGGAAAGGCGGACAGTAGAACGAATCTAGCACCACGCATGATTTTAGATGCTGTTGTTAAATGGAACTTTTACAAGAATTTTGTTTTGTGGGCAGGACAGACTAAATTGGCTGGTAATAGGGAGCGTGTAGTTTCTTCTGCGAACCTTCAGTTTGTAGATCGTTCTTTGCTCAATAAAGTCTATAATATTGATCGTGATGTTGGAATTCAACTGCGTCACCACTTTAAAATAGGTTCGCAATTTATAGTCAGAGAGATTGCATCAGTTTCTGTAGGAGAGGGAAGAAATTTGGTTCAAGATAACCTGGGCGGTTATCAATATACGGGAAGAATTGAGCTCTTGCCATTTGGAAAATTTGAAAGTAAAGGTGATTACATAAATGCATCAATAAAACGAGAGCAGAAGCCGAAGTTATCTGTTGCATTTACTTATGATTACAATGATAGAGCAGTGAAGGACAGATCTAATATGGGTAGTTACTTGACTTATGATACCAACGGAGATGGAGAGGTAGATGGTTATTTTGAGTCAACAACTTCCACAATTTTTGCTGATTTAATGTTTAAATACAAAGGAATATCGGTAATGGCAGAATATGCTCTAAGAACGTCCGATAAAGAACAACAATCAATTGTCAATGATGATTTGTCTGTTACAACTGGGACAGTTCAAGTCGGAAGTGGTTTTAATGCACAAGTAGGTTATATGTTCCAAAATAATTGGGAAGTCGCCGGGCGTTTTACACAGATCGTTCCTGGAAATATACTAAACAAGAACCAATACGAACAATATACTTTTGGGATTTCAAAATATATCGTTGGTCATAAGCTAAAGGTACAGACTGATGTGAGTTGGTTAACAACAAATAATAGTTCAAACAATAACCTGATGTATAGATTACAATTTGAACTGCATTTGTAGTTAAAAAAGGTTGAAATAATTAAGAACATTCTCGGTAATTCTGAGAGTGTTTTTTTTTTGTTTAAAATTTGCGTTCAATTCATAATTTTCACTAACTTAATATAGAGATGTCGAATAATTTGATATTTCACTTAACCATTAAAGTCACTATTATGTTAGTAAAAACATTCGGTTCAGCCGTTTTTGGAATTGATGCAACGACAATTACCATTGAAGTTAATCTTGCCAATGGAATTAATTTTTTTCTTGTAGGATTACCAGATTCCGCAGTCAAGGAAAGCCAACAAAGAATAAAAGCGGCATTCACCAATAATAATTACAAATATCCTGGAAAAGAAATTACAATTAATATGGCACCTGCAGATATTCGCAAAGAAGGTTCTGTGTTTGATTTACCAATTGCGATTGGTATTCTGTCAGCGAGTGAACAATTACCGGATGAAAAGTTAAAAGATTATGTCATTCTTGGAGAGTTGTCACTTGATGGTCGATTAAATGCTCTTACTGGTGTCTTACCGATTGCTATTAATGCAAAAAAAGAAGGTTTCAAAGGAATTATTTTACCTAAGGAGAACGCAAAAGAAGCCGCAATGGTAGAAGGATTAGAGGTAATACCAGTTAATCAACTGACAGAGGTTGTTGAGTTTCTCAATGGAGATAGGAACATTGAACCTATAGTTATCGATATTGAAGAAATATTTAACCAAGCACAAGAATCATTAGGGATAGACTTTAAAGATGTTAAAGGTCAGCAAGCGATTAAAAGAGCTTTCGAAATCGCAGCTTCCGGAGGACATAACGTCATACTTATTGGTCCACCTGGAGCAGGGAAGTCAATGTTAGCGAAACGCTTACCAACTATTTTACCCCCCATGTCTTTGGATGAGTCGTTGGAATCAACTAAAATTCACTCAATTGTAGGTAAAGTTTCTGGTGAAAAAGGGTTGATTACTGAGCGACCTTTTAGAAAACCACATCATACAATTTCAGATGTTGCCTTAGTTGGAGGAGGAGGTTATCCCCAACCTGGAGAAATTTCACTAGCACATAATGGAGTTCTTTTTTTGGATGAATTGCCAGAGTATAAAAGGACAGTATTGGAGGTCATGCGGCAACCAATGGAGGATAGAACAGTAACCATTTCCAGAGCAAAGTTTACGGTAGATTACCCTGCAGGTTTTATGTTAATTGCCGCAATGAATCCTTGCCCATGTGGTTATTACAATCATCCAGAAAGAGAATGTACTTGTGGACAGAATACTGTGCAAAGATATTTAAACAAAGTTTCCGGTCCGCTGCTAGACAGGATTGATTTACATGTAGAGGTAACTCCGGTTAATTATAATGACCTGGCAAATGACATTCCTAAAGAGGGAAGTTTTGAAATTAGAAATAGAGTAGTGGATGCAAGAAAAATTCAAATTAAAAGATACAAAGAATCAGGCGTTCACTCTAATGCTGAGATGAGCAGTAAAGATATTCGCAACTATTGTCAGTTAGATGAACAAAGTGCTGATTTGTTGAAAAAAGCAATGAATAATTTAGGGTTTTCGGCGAGAGCCTATGATAGAATATTAAAAGTTGCTCGTACAATTGCTGATTTGGAGAGAGAGAAAAATATTCTATCAAGCCATATAGGAGAAGCAATTCAATATCGAAGTTTGGATCGAGATAACTGGGCGGGGTGACTGTTTATGAACAAAGAGAGATTTAAGTGAATTTCCTGAAAAAGTATTGAATACTTTTATAATTGAACTTAAAAGTGTACTTTAGACAAATACTAAAACTAGATTAAACTGTTAACACCGAATTATGCGCCTTATTTCATTCATTAGGTTCTCCTATTTACAGAAATATTCATCGCATAATTAGGTTAATAAATTATTTAAAAATTATGAAAAATAAAGGACTAAACTTATTCGTTATTTTGGTTGCATTTGGCTTAAATTCCTTTGCTCAGAAAAATGATGCAAAAATCCAGACCTATCTTAACAATCACAGTAAAGATTTGGGCATTACTAAATCAGATGTTAAAAACTGGAAAATCTATAATGAGCACTTTGATAAAAGCTCAAATATCAACTATGTGTATATAACACAAACACATAATGATATTGAAGTGTTCAACGCAGTTGCCAATTTCGCTATTACCGAAAATGTAACTGTACTTGGCGGAAATAGATTGATTGAGGATATTGAAGGTAAAGTTAATTCAACTGAGCCTTCCATTAATGCGAAGGAAGCAATATCTGCGGCGTGCAGAGCACTTGGTATTGAACAAAATTCATTAATTGAGTTGATCAATACTGAAAATGGCATCTCTCTTTTCAAAAAAGGATCGATTTCGCAAGAAGATATTCCAGTTAAACTTGTATATGTTCCGGATGGTGATGTTGTAAAACTCGCTTGGGATTTAAATATACATGAACTTTCTGGCGAACACTGGTGGAGTATTCGTATTGATGCTTTAACCGGACAAGAAATTAATAGATTGGATTGGGTTTATTCGTGTAAATTCGAAAGTGAAGGACATAATCATAATGCAGATAATGCTAGGGCTCAATTTGCAGAGGAAATCTCGAAGGAAAGTCAGTTAATGCTCCCTGCACCGCCTCCATCAACAAATTCGTATCGTGTTTTTGCAATTCCAACAGAAAGTCCAAATCACGGCCCAAGAACTTTAGTTGTAGGTCCATCAGATCCGGTAGCTTCTCCTTATGGATGGCATAATATTAGCGGGCCATCAGGTACTGAATTTACTGTTACAACTGGAAATAATGTAAGAGCTTCAGAAGATGAAGATGCTAACGGCGGTACAGGTTACTGGCCAGATGCAGGTGCTCCTTTAATTTTCGATTATCCTCTAAATCAAAATCAAGCAGCTAACCTTTATTGGGATGCGTCTATTACAAACCTTTTCTATATGAATAATATCATGCATGATGTTTGGTATCGCTATGGTTTTGATGAAGTTAGTGGTAACTTTCAAGCAAACTCTTATGGAAACGGTGGTTTAAGTTCTGATCAAGTATATGCTGAAGCTCAAGATGGTTCTGGAGTTAATAACGCAAATTTTTCTTCTCCACCGGATGGGCAAAATCCAACAATGCAAATGTTCTTGTGGGAGGCTCCAGCAGATTTATTAACAATTAATTCGCCCGCAGGTATTGCAGGAGCATATTCGGCATTGCCAGCAGCGTTTGGTGCACCCGTTCCAACAATCCCACTAATATCTGACCTCGTTCTTTATGACGATAATACAGGCTCTGACTTTAATGACGCTTGTGAATTACCAGTAAACGGAGCTGCGATAAATGGGAGAATTTGTGTTATACGCAGAGGTGATTGTCTATTTGTCGATAAAATTCTAAGAGCTCAAGATGCAGGAGCAACTGCAGTAATAATGGTCAATAATGTTGGTACAGGTGCCATTACAATGGGAGGGACTGGAACTGGAATTACGATTCCTGCAATTTTTATTAGTCAGGCAGATGGTGAGTCAATTATTGCTATGATTGAATCAGGTGCTACAGTTAATGGTACAATCGATCAGACAGTTTCTATTCCAATTGATGGTGATTTTGACAACGGAATTATAGCACATGAATACGGACATGGGATCTCATCTAGATTAACTGGAGGTGCTGCTAACTCGGGTTGCTTAGGTAATGCTGAGCAAATGGCCGAAGGCTGGTCTGATTATTATGGACTAATGCTGACTATTGAACCAGGAGATTTATCAACTGATAGTAGAGGTATTGGGACATTTGTAACCGTGCAAAATACCAATGGTATTGGTATTCGAAATGCTCCTTATAGCACAGATTTTGCCTTGAATGATTTTACATATGATGCTACAAACTGGGATGGTTCAGTAGGGCCAGTTAATGTTTCAGAACCTCATGGAATTGGTTTTGTTTGGTGTACAATGCTATGGGATATGACTTGGGCATTGATCGATGAATATGGCTACGATTCAGATGTATATACCGGGACTGGAGGTAATAACATAGCAATGGAACTGGTTATACAAGGGTTAAAGTTACAACCATGTAGTCCTGGTTTTATTGATGGACGTGACGCAATTTTGCAGGCAGACATGTTGTTGAATGGTGGAGCCAACCAGTGTCTTATTTGGAACGCATTTGCCAATAGAGGACTCGGAAATTCCGCCTCTCAAGGAAGTTCGAATAGTAGAAATGATCAAATTGAAGCTTTTGATTTACCTCCAGGAATGGTAGGTGTTAGTGGTTCTGAAAATGTTGCTTCTTGTGTCGATTATACATGGTCTGCAAATGGAACTACATATACAACAAGTGGTAGTTATGTAGAAACATTATTAAGTTCAACAGGTTGCGATTCAACAGCTACTCTTAACTTAACAATTACTAATGCTACAACATCCAACACTATTGTGTCAAATTGTGGTGCATACGACTGGAATGGAACTACTTACTCTGCATCTGGGATATATACATGGACTGGAACGAATGCAGCATTATGTGATTCGGTAGCAACTTTGGATTTAACAATAACAGCAGCTCCTTCAGTTAGTATTTCGTCATTCATGGACCCAACAACTTGTTCAGGCACAGAGGGATCAATTACTATTGGAAGTATTGGAACCGGAGTTGTGTCGTGGACTGGTGCCGCAGTAGGAAACTCAGGCACAGTTACTACTCCATATACAATTACTGGTTTAGGGTCTGGAAATTATTCCATAATATTTGACGATGGATGTCCTTCGAATTCTGTAACTCAAGGATTAATTGCGCCTGGTGCAACAACATCAATTACTACTTTTACTGCATGCGATGAGTATAATTGGAATGGGACTAATTATACAAGTACAGGATTATATACTTGGACCGGAACTAACGCAGCATCATGTGATTCAATAGCTACCCTGGACTTAACGATTACTACAGCTCCTAATGCTTCGGCTAGCTATGTTGATGATGTTACGATGACTGCGGATTTGGCTGGAGTTAGTTATGCTTGGATTGATTGTAATAATGGCAATGCTTTAATTAGCGGGGAAACAGGCCAAACCTATACAGCAGCTGTTAATGGAGATTATGCCGTGATAGTAACAGATAATGGTTGTTCTGATACATCAGCTTGCTTAAGTGTAAATACAGTTGGTATTGCTGAGAATACATTTGGAACAGATATCAATGTGTATCCTAACCCAACGAGTCAAGAATTGACAATTGATTTAGGTGCAGAATACTCGAATATAATAGTTCGAATTACCAATGCACTTGGTCAGATTATTGATGTAAAAAATATATCGCAAGCAAATAATATTAATTTAACTCTTGATGGAGCGCCAGGAACTTATATTCTGGAAATAAATGCTGACAGTGGTGTTACTGCTAGAGTCAGAGTGATAAAAGAATAAGGGAGTATATTATATATTTATTAAACCCATCTTAGGAAATCTAAGATGGGTTTTTTTTATAGTTTAAGGCGATTGTCGTTGAATAATCTATAGAATATCAAAAGTTAATTAAACAACTAAGATGAAGTAGTTCAAAATAAAACCATGGGTTTAAGTGATTGAAAGATATAGCTATTCATAGCTTAAAACGAACGTAATTATACAGGGCTAATTGAGTTTACTAAAGGATTTGTTGTTATTTTTAGCCCATGAAAGTTGCGATAATCGGTGGTGGTGCTGGAGGTATTTTTTCTGCATTGGCTGTTAAAGAAAACTATCCAAATGCAGAGGTCATCGTTTATGAAAAATCTAAAAAAGTTTTATCCAAAGTAAAAGTGTCTGGTGGTGGCCGTTGCAATGTTACCAATAGTTGTACAGATATTAAGAAGTTATCCAAAGCATACCCTCGTGGGGAGCAGTTTCTAAGGAAGGCGTTCGGGAAGTTTAATACAACAGACATAATAGATTGGTTTGAATCGAGAGGTGTGTCCTTGGTTGTTCAAAACGATAACTGTGTTTTTCCTGAGTCACAGGATTCTCAAACGATAATAGACTGTTTCTTGAATGAGGCAAAACGTCTTGGAGTCAAAATTGAATTGAACAATGGAGTAAAGTCAATTCAAAAAACAGATAATGGTTTAGTATTAGGTTTTATTGATGATGTACAAGAATTTGACAAGGTAATTGTTGCAACAGGAGGTTCTCCTAAAATAAGTGGATTACTTTGGCTGAAGGAATTGGGTCATGAAATTGAATCACCCGTTCCATCTTTATTTACATTTAACATGCCTAATGAAGAAGTGAAATCATTGATGGGTATAGTTGTTAAGAATACTTTAGTTAACGTTCAAGGTTCAAAATTAAAATCCGATGGTCCATTGTTGATTACTCATTGGGGTATGAGCGGACCCGCTATCCTAAAACTATCTGCATTTGGAGCACGAATTCTTAATGAAAAGGAATATACTTTTAATGTTCAAGTTAATTGGGTGAATGAGGTTAACGTGGACTTAGTTAAAAGAACCATTCTACAAATAATTAATGAAAATGAAAACAAATTAGTGAGTAATTATCGCCCCTTTAATCTGCAAGAACGTTTGTGGCAGTTCCTTCTATCCAAATGCGACTTTCCTTCTGATCACCGTTGGATGAACCTAGGAAAGAAAGGTTTGAACAAAATTGTCAATATTTTAACGAATGATGTGTATTCTGTAGAAGGAAAAACAACTTTCAAGGAAGAGTTTGTCACTTGTGGTGGTGTTAGCTTGGACGATATTGATGTCAAAACGATGCAAAGTAAAGTGATGAATAACTTATATTTCTGTGGAGAGGTGATGGACATTGATGGCATCACAGGTGGTTACAATTTTCAGGCTGCGTGGACAACAGGAGCGATTGCTGGGAGACTATTGAACTAAAATCCCAACCTTTTTTATTAACTACTCGTTTAGGTATTGTCTTATCATAAACCAAACGGAATGAAATATCTGCTACTATCCATAATTCTTTCTTTCACATTTTTGTGCAGTTCACAATATTGGGGTAGAAATACTGAAAGTGAGTTTACCAATGAAGCAATGGATGTTGAAATTGACAGCCAAGGTAACAGCTACGTTGCTGGATATATCACTGGTGAAACGGCTTTCGATATAAATGTTGCCGAACAAATATCACCTGGAAATGGTGATGTTTATATTTCTAAATACAATACAAATGGTGATCTTGTTTGGGTCAAACGCTTTGGGGGTAACTTGTCTGATAGAGCGTATGATTTGGCAATTGATGAAAACGACCAAGTGTATGTTACCGGTCAGTTTTATGGTCAAGTCGATTTTGGAGGAATAATTTTAACTTCTGTTAATAATTCTAAGGATATATTTGTATTGAAAATGGACGCACAAGGAAATGTTCTGTGGGCAATTTCAGAAGGAGGAAGTGATTCAGAGAATGTATATGGAATAACCACAGATTCGCAAAATAACGTAGTGCTAACAGGCCAGTTTACAGGTGTGTCTTCAATTGGAGGGCAAACATTTACAAGTTATATAGATCCAGTAACCTTGCTTCCTTCTTATGACTTGTTTCTTTCGAAATACGATACGAATGGTAATCCACTATGGACCATTATCGGGCAAGCTAATTACGAAGAGAGAGGTCTAGCTGTATCGGTTGATTCTCAAGACAATATCTTTTTGACAGGACAATTTTCTGACACACTTTATTTTGGAGGTCAGCAGATTAATAATGTCGGATACAATATTGGTTTCCTGTCAAAAATTTCTCCTACAGGACAAGTTGAATGGGTGAATCTACTTCGCGCAGGTCTTGTAATGGCTTATGATTTAGAGGTAAATGATACTGATGAAGTCGTTGTTATTGGTGATTATTTAGGGAATTTTTTATATACGACATTAATTGGGTCAGGTTCAATTACAAATGCTTACAATAAGAAGGTTTTCTGTATGAAAACAACCAACGATGGAGAGTTTATGTGGGGAGAGGCATTAGGTTCTGACAACCAAGTCTCAGCTCGGTCTATTTCAGTAGCTGCCAATAAAGATATTTTCATCACGGGATTTTTTAAATGTGCTTGGACGGAATTGAGAGGGAGTCAAACTGCAATTTTCAATTCAGTCGGTTTTAAAGATGCTTATCTATGGAAATTAGACAATACTGGTAATACTGGTTACGTGAAACAGTTTGGGAGTAAATTTGATGATGAAGGGCACGGTGTTGCAATATTAAACAATTCTGTTCCCATGATTTGTGGTAGTTATACAGAGGACTTGAACATACGAACAAGCCCTTTAGTAAATTACCAAAGTAACATCAATAGTAATTTTGACTTGATACCATCGCAGTTTTCTGAACCTATACATGGCTATCTTTCTGGTGATGCTTCTCGAAATTCATTTCTTTTAAATTCTGTTGGTGTATATACCCCTGTTTATAACTTTTTTGTACAAGAACCTAATGATTCTTTAACGGGTGCTATATTCTCTCTTATTGATTCAATTCACGGTTGTGAAGATGGTCATTTGGATTATATCACTTATACATATTCGCATTTGGGACCTGCGTATAATTCAACATGGAATACCGGCACTGCAGGTTTGCATTTAAATTTAGGTCCTCCTGGAATTTACACAATAGATGTTGAAAGAATCGATGGTTGTTCCTCTTATACAGATTCTATTATAGTTCATCCTAAGCCGACACTGCCTTTAATGAATGATAATCTAGGCTTAGCAATTAATGAACCGGGTTCTTTGTATTATGATTATTTTTTCTGCTTTCCTGATTCTGTAACAACTTGGTTTTCAGGATTAGACACAAGTTATTCCATTGAAATTACGGATGGTGTTACTTCGTACAATGACACACTCCCTTACTCTTATAATTCTCCATCAGAATATGATGTTATTATCACTGATTCTGTTTGCCGTAATGTGGGAGAGTTCTCTATTAATTATGATTATTCTGTTCCTCATGATATAGTGCCTTATATGGTTTTGGTGGACACTCTTGATTACAATGATTCTATAGTTATTTGTCAAAATAATAACGTGTACATAGAGATTCTTGATTCTTTAGAGAATCCAAACGGCATATTCCATCAAATACCAACTGATCCATTAGTTTCTGAGACGTGGGCTATTTCTCCAAATATAGGAATCAATCTAGACGGGCCATATCATGCCTATTTTTCACCGAACACAACCGGTTGGTATGTTATAACTCATACTGGATCTTATGGTTATATTAATCTGTGCGGTGTTGATACCTCTATTATTTCTGTCGTTGATTCTTTCTATGTTGAAGTGAATCCAACTCCAAACGCTACAACACTTATTTCAGGAAGTTTACTGTGTCCAAATGGTTCAGTTTATTTGACCCTGTCTGATACGATATCTGGATTTAATTGGTCAGGTCCAGGGATAAATTGGGTAAGCAGTAATGAGGATAGCATTCAAGCCACCGTTCAGGGAATCTATACTTATAGCGGATATCTCATAGATACAATTACTGGTTGTTCTCGCTTTTTGACTTTTGGGTACAATCTAATAGAAAAGCCTACTCCAATTATTTATATGAACCCAACAAACGGAATTGTTTGTCCGAATGATTCAGTTAATTTGTATGTTGATTCAATTTATGTTTCTTATAATTGGAATGGACCTACAGGAAATTTACTTGATACAACATCTAGTTACTGGGATGATGAGCAAGGTTTTTACTTTGTTATAGTGGAAGATAATGAAGGTTGTTTTTTAACCTCTGCACCCGTAGAAATTAGGGAATACTCAACTCCTTATTTGACTGTTGAGCCAACTAATATTATTTGTGACTCTGAAAGTGTTGTAATTCACGCAATTGTTCAAGATAGTTCTAATGTTCAGTGGATTTCTCCAATTGTATCCAATGATGTGAGTATTACCGTCAACCAGCCAGGATGGTATTTTGCTGAGATGACACAGTGTGGAATTACTGTTTTGGATAGTCTTGAAATAATCGATGGTTCGTTTTCTGTTACAATTAATGCGAGTGACAGCATTGTTTGCTTTGGTGAAGAGATTGTAATTTCTGCTCCACAAGGATACGTTGAGTATGATTGGAGTAATGGAGAGCAAGGTGTTGCTATTATTCAAGTGAGTTTGGAGGATGACTATTGGATCACTGTGACCAATCAATATGGTTGCTCAGCAATTTCCGACACTATTTTTGTTGATTTTATGGAAGAATCTGCCCCACCTTTAGTTGCTGACACTCTCATTTGCGGAAGTGGAGATGTAACTTTAAGTAGTTTCAACTTAGCTTCATGGTATGATTCAGATTCTGTGTTTATTTCGAGTAGCACCTCTTTTCAATTTGTGAATTTGGGTAATGACACTACAGTGTTAGTTGCGTATGACGTTCCTCAGTGTGACAATAATTATACATCAGTTACGATTCAAGTTATTGATTCTATACCAAGTTATTCAATTATCAGTGACTCTGTATTCTGTTCGAATTCATTATTAGACCTTTCTGTAAGTAGTAATGGAGAATCATTAGAATGGTTCATTGATACCGTATCTTATGGGAATTCAAACACAATCCAAATTGATGCATTCGATTTAATGGACACCAATACGGTGCAAGTTATTCTTTCAAATCAATGTTTTGCTGACACACTTTCAGTTGATTTAACCATACTTTTTCCAGATTCTCTTTTCTTAACAATCGATTCTATTGAAATTTGTGCGAATGATGAGTTGCTTTTGAATACAATGAGTAATAACTTTGATTCCATTTCATGGTCGGGCTATTTTGGATATCTCACAGTTGACTCATTAATCTTAACTTATCCTATTACTGGAGGTTATATCTATGCGGAAGGTCTGGGAAATAATGGTTGCTTGACAACCCAAGATAGTGTTTTTGTGTCGGTGAACACGATTAACTATTCATTGTATGATGATTTTTGGCTAACCTGTGAGGATGATACAGTTACTTTCGGAGTAATATCTGATGCTGACTCAATAGTTTGGACTTTACCAAATGGCGATACTACTAGCGTCGAAGAAATAATTGTAGTGGTGTCAGATTCCACAGATGGTTGGTATGTTTTGGATTTATTTAGTAACACTGGCTGTGCCTATTCTGACTCTATTTGGGTAAGTTATAACGAGTTTCCAACCTTCTCATTTCCTGATGACACGACAATCTGTCGAGGAGATTTTGTAAGTATTGTAAGCTCGCTTGATTCAATTTTGTATGATTGGACAGGATATGGGCAGTTAGATTCTGTTATTTTGTATAATTCTCAAGAAGTAATTATTACTGCTACAACACCTCAAGGCTGTGTAATTGTTGATACGTTTTTTGTTAATGTAGTGGATTGTAATAATAGCTTACCAAACGTCATCACACCAAATAACGATGGTGTTAACGACTTTTTCATAATCGACGAAGCACCATTATTTCCTGATAATCGTTTGATAATCGTTAATCGCTGGGGCAATGTAGTTTATGAAGAAAATGGTTACAACAACTTGTTCAATGGACTTGATTTAAGTGATGGGGTCTATTTCTATGTTTTTCATAAAAATTATAGAGATCAACCAGAATCAAAATCAGAAGGCTTTTTAACGATTACTCGCTAATCAAAAGCAAGAAGTAGTAACTCCTTTTTCTTTGTATTAGAGCTAAATAATTGTAGTTTTTTGCTTTTAGAATCAATCACTAAAAAAGGGCAATTCATCTCTAAACTCATGTCAATATCGTGTGATGAGAGAATGATGCATTTATTCATATCTGCACAAATTTTCTTCAAGGTTTCTAATACTAGTTTTTTGTTAGAATAATCTAAAAATGCGGTGGGTTCATCCAATAAAATGATGGGAGTTTCTTGGACCAACGCTTTTGCAATCGCAACAAGTTGTCTTTCTCCATCACTCAAATCAGAAGTGAAACGGCCAATTAGATGCTTAATTTTTAGTTTGATGATAATATCACTAATTACATGGTTATCAATACTTTTCACTATTCCGAAATAAGACGTGTGATAACTTCTTCCTAAAGAAATAAAATCCTCAACTTTTAAAAAGTCAACTATTGGAAAATGACTAGAAACAAAAGATACCGTTTTGGGAAGCTCTCCAAAATGAATAGTTGTACTCAAAATGTCATCCAGAAATAATTCTCCAGAAATTGATTTTATCTGGCCGCTGAGTGTCTTTAGAAAGGTCGATTTTCCTGACCCATTCTTGCCAATTAAAAAATAAAGATTTCCTTTTTGTAAAGAAAGATTTTCTATCTGCAATAGTGAGGAACGATGACCGATATTTAAATTCTCTGTTCTTATCATTTGAGTCTTTTAAGAACAAAGAAAATAACCATTGGAGCACCAATTATTGAAGTCAAAACATTAATTGGCAGCATAAAATAAGGTTCCACAAGTTGGATGAAAATGTCGCAAACAAGAATAAACAATGCTCCCATCATAATGCTTGCAGCTATAAGAATGAAATGTTGTTGGGTCTTGAATAAAATTCTTACCAAATTGGGGACTGCAAGCCCAACAAAAGCTATTGGTCCACAAAACGCGGTTACTAAACCGGTGAGTATGGCAGTTATTATGATGATTACCAATCTAACTTGCTTAATGTTAACGCCGAGTAGTTTGGCTTCTTTTTCTCCTAAAACAAGAATGTTTAAGGGTTTAATAATGAGAAAAGAACCAACAATACCTATAGCCGTAATCAAAATAATTAACGGTAATTGAGTGTATTCTACTTTCTGTAATGAACCTAAGGCCCATAAAGTGAACACTTTTAATTCTTGTGCATTACTTGCCGATTGAATGAACGAAACAAAGGCACTAACAAATGAGCCAAGCATCAATCCTACTAATAAAAGGGCAATTTGAGTCCTTACTATGCGCGAGAAGAATAGAATTACCAACCCAAATAAAAATGCACCTAACAATGAATTAGCAATGATGCCTAAATCCGAAGTTAAGAAAGGAATCCCCGTCATTATACTCAACGCGACAAACAAGCTTGAACCTGAATTGATACCCAAAACATAGGGGCCTGCAAGTGGATTATTGAAGAGTGTCTGCATTAATAATCCAACAACAGACAGGCTCGCTCCCGCTATTAATGACATGTATAGCCTCGGGAATCTAATTTCTCGTGCAATTATTTCATTGGCGGCGTGTTCATCAAAATTGAATATAGATTGCCAGTATTCTTGGAATGAAATTGGTATTTGCCCTACTGATAGATGAATCACGGAAAGAAAAGGTATGCAAATAAGCAATGCAAATAAGATGATATTATGCTTTTTTGATATTACCAACGTGCTGTCTAATTAACTTTAGCGTAAAAATACAATTCTCCTTCTAATTCCAATTCTGGATGAAGGATTCTAACCAAATCTTTTAATACAACATGAGGCATTGCAGCGCTTCTTTCCCAAAATAAGTTCATGTTACTTGAGTAGCAATAACTATTGTTCGAGAATGATTTCAAGTATCTCACTTTTGGATTACTTTTGAGTACAGCATCTTTTGTAGGCATACTTGTGTTAATCCAATACTCCGTGTCAATATTCTCTTTGAGGATTTTCTCCATGGAGAATTCTTGGCTTGATGTCCCTTTGGAATCACTGTACACGTAATTGGCTCCTGCATCCTTCAGTAGTCTCGAAAAATAACTATTTC
The DNA here is from genome assembly GCA_963976995.1 of uncultured Fluviicola sp. Lineage (GTDB taxonomy): Bacteria > Bacteroidota > Bacteroidia > Flavobacteriales_D > Crocinitomicaceae > UBA4466. The sequence goes on along the minus strand of CAXBMR010000009.1, from coordinate 38,133 downwards.
CACCTGGTGCAAACCAAATGTCACCATATAGGCTGCCTGATAGGGTAGTGGGCTTAATAGAGATGGTGTCAGTTATAGAAAGTATGCTCTCGTACTGTGAGGTAATTTGACGAAAGTAATTCTTTGCTTCTTCTTCCTTGCCTGTAATAACGCCAATTAACTTAATCCATTCGGCTTTTCCAAGAGGATTTTGTTCTCGCCAGTCATATATCGGAATAACAATGACGCCAAGTTTAGATAGTTTATCCTCATTGGGAAATTGGTCGCCATATCCGTTGTAAAAAACAATGTTTGCTCCACTCGCAATAATTTTTTCTAATGACACGTTAGATTCGTCTCCAAATGATTGGGTATTGTTATTAGTGATGTTGAGTAGAATTATTGAATCATACACGTGATTTTTGCTATTTATTCCAACCAGCTGATCTTGTTGACTGAGAATAGAAACCATACCATTTAGTGTTGCACTAAGACTGATGATTTTGTATTTAACATCAGTAATGAGAGAATGTGTTTTCTCTATTTCACCATTTTCTGGATTTAAAATTTGTAACGAATACCCAACATTTGTTTTAAGTAAATCAAAGTTGGTTGCGTAGTCTATGGAAACACCCGTATTTACATAGTCAGTAGTAGTTGTTATGCATTCTTTTTTCTCTCTCGTGCATGCAGAAACGAGAATTATAAATGTGCTATAGAAGATTATTCGAGAAACCATTGTACAAATATGAGAAATGAATTTTAATAATAGGTAAAAAAAAGACCCGATTGAAACTCAATCGGGTCTAACTAATCGTTTTATCGAATATTATTCACCTACAACTTCAAAGGTAAAAGTGGCTTTCACTTCTTTATGAAGATTAGCAGTTGCTTCGTATGATCCAACCTCTCGGATAGGCTCATCTTTAATTTTGAGTGATTTTCTATCGATTTCAATACCTTCTGCTTTAAGAGCTTCAGATAATTGAATAGTGTTTACTGAACCAAAAATCTTTCCTTTTTCTCCAGCCTTTGTAATAATTTTTACAGCTGTTGCTTCAAGTTTAGTTCCTAATTCTTGCGCTTCAGCCAAGATTTTAGAATCTTTATGTGATTTTTGTTTCATGATTTCAGCGTGCGCTTTCTTTGCAGATGCAGTTGCTAAAATTGCATATCCCTGTGGGATTAAAAAGTTACGACCATATCCAGGTTTTACTGTAACCATTTCGTTCACGTATCCTAAGTTGTCAACGTTCTTCTTTAAAATTACTTCCATTTGATAATTATTATCCTGTTTATAATCAATTATTTCATCATATCGGCAACGTAAGGAAGAACAGCAATGTGACGAGCACGTTTTATTGCTTTGTTCACTCTTCTCTGGTACTTCGCAGAAGTTCCAGTTAAACGTCTAGGTAATATTTTTCCTTGTTCATTTATCAATTTTAATAAAAAATCGGGATCTTTATAATCGATAAATTTTATTTTACTTTTCTTAAAGCGACAGTATTTGTCTTTTTTGATTTCGATGTTAATCGGAGTCAAATATCTGATATCATTTTGAGCCATTTTTTCTCTTTTTAAGTGTTAATAATTAAGCCTCAGCAGGTACTGATTTTTTTGCTCCTAATCTTTTTCTTCTCGATTCAGCGTAAGCTAAATGATCAGCTTCCATTCTCACAGTCAAGAAACGCATAATACGTTCATCTCTTTTGAATGCTACTTCAAGCTCTGCAATAGCGCTTCCTGGTGCTTCAAATTCTGTTAAAAAATAAAATCCTGTAGATTTTTTTTGGATAGGGTACGCCATCTTGCGCAGTCCCCAACTCTCGGAGTGCTTAATTTTTCCACCCAATGAACCAACTTGGCTCTCGAATTTCTGCACTGCTTCCTTTGCCTGTTCTTCAGACAAAACGGGAGTTAAAATGAAAACAGTTTCGTACGAATTCATAAAATTGAATTTTGTTTGTAAATAAAATAATATCCTGTTTCCTATAAACAGGAGCGCAAAGATAATAAATTAAAGCATAGAAATAAAAAACAAGAGCATTTTTTTTAATGGGTAGGATACCTATTTTGTTGTGATCATTTTTAATAATTTATTCGTTGATTTCTCCCAAGAATAATGTTGCTTTACAAAAGATGAGCCCGCCATTCCTAATTGTTGTGAAAAGTGACTGTCGTCTCTGAGAATTTGTATGCAGCGCACCAATTCTTCTTCGTTTTCTCCAACCATTATTTCTTTTTCATGAGTGGCAGTGATTGCATTATTGGCCAGCGAAGTTGTAACACAAGGAATTCCTAGTGCCATCGCTTCTAATAGTTTATTCTGCATACCTGTTCCAATCATCATAGGTGCAACGAAAATTTGTCCCTTGACATAGGACGTTCGTATGTCATCCACCCATCCAGTAATTGATACATTCTGATTTGTTTTAGCCAGTTCCAAAATAGAAGAGGAGGGGGAAGCTCCAGAAATAAGAAGCTTTGAATTTTTAAAATGAGGCATTATTTTGTCTATAATAAACTGAACTGCCTCAATATTTGGAGGATAACTCATATTTCCAATGAAAACAAAATCAAACTCATTGGTCTTTTCCAAGGGAGCAAAAAACGACTCATCTATTCCATTGGGAACAACATGAATCAACGACTTCTCTGGATGTCGAATCAGTCGCTTATCTTGTTTACTGATAATTGTTTTATTTTCAAAATAATCAAAAATGTATTGTTCGTACTTACTAAGACGTTTAGCTTCTAATTGATAAATCCATTTTTTGTAAAATGGCTGCAGTTTAATTTGGCGTTGAATCCCCGTGCTTAGAGCATCCATGAAGTCTATTGTTTTCGGAATATGATGAACGTTTTTGACGTATTCAGCAGTCCGAATCAGTTGGCAATAAATGTGCCTAAAGTTTTTTTCCGCAATTAACAAGTCTATTCGCTTTTTTATTTTTCTACGGTAAAAATACCCAACTTGTAATGGTTCTATTTTTACAAATCGCAGAAACATGTTCCAAAATTTGGAGAATCGAGAAAGGTGACAAATAACAAGTTTCGAGCAAATTCCTTGTACAGCTGCTATTTGAGTGTTAGTTATGTGCTTGTCCGAAAGAGTAACTAGTGTAACTGAGAAATGTTGACTTAATTCTTTGACTTGATGATGTGCTCTCAATTTGTCGCCTTTGTCCAATGGAAAAGGGAATCGCGAAACAATTACGAGAATTGGGTCTTTATATTTTACGGATGAATTCAATTAATTCTTTGCTTATGACTTCAATACTATGATTTTTCCTGAGATAATCAATGGCATTAGCTCCAATTTTTTTTCTCAACGATTCGTTATTGATTAATTCTGTTGTAGCAGTAATTATTTCTTCATCAGAATCTGCAATCAAAAGGCAATCATTTTCTTGGTGATTAATTCCTTGAGCGCCCAATTTTGTCGTAACTACAGGAATACCAATTGACATCATTTCTAAGATTTTAATACGCACTCCGGAACCTGAAATTATCGGAGAGACAAGGATTCCAGAATTACTCGCAAATTCCTTCGGGTCTTTGACAAAGCCATCAATGTGTATATGATTGGATCTACTATTTTCAATATCTTTAGGAAAACAAGCGCCGGCTAGATGTAAATTAACGGTAGGTGATTGCCTTCTAATTTGAGGAAATAATTTAATTAAACGTTGTACAGCTTCAATGTTGGGTTGCCAGTTCATTGCTCCTAAATGAAAAACATTAGAAACTTTGTAATCAATGGTGAGATCTTTAACCATAGGAATTGTCACTGGCACTGCAATACAAGGTGTTTTGACACCAATTTCATTTAACGTAAGTTTATCATCTTCTGTGATAGACAATACAGCGCAAACATTGCTGAGAACTTTGGTTTCATACAATCTTATGTCTTTCGCTAGTCTTTTTAAATATTTTTTCTTTAAAAAGTTAGATTCATGAAGTGCATAAGCGTCCCAAATATCACTCTCGATGTTATGAATACGAGCAATTATTTTTTTATCAAAATGTTTTCTAATTGAATTCAAATAAGCTGTGGTATAGAGGCTGTCGAGTATGATTGTATCATACTGGTCTTCTCTAATTGTCTTCAAAATCAACTGCTTCATTTCTTCAGAATAGAAACGGCTCACGTTATAAGATCCTTTACAAAATAGATGAATGAATGCACTAATTGGATTTACATTTGTTTTAACAACGACTGCTTCTGGACAAATCTCGTTGGCTATACTGACCGGGTAGTTAACAACATTATATGGATGCTTTTCGGTAGAAATACAAAGATGCTTCACACTTACTTCTTGAGAAATCATGCAACGTACAAAATTCTCCATAGCAACACAACCTCCATCAATTTTGGGATATATTGGTTTACTCGTTATGTATAGAATTTTCATGTTTTTCCGGGAACTTTTTTCTTTGTTCTACTAAAATCAAATATGCTCCTGTCGTTTGCGGCTGATCGCATTAAGAGTATGGCAAAGGGAGTAAGAACGAGCGACGGGAACCACATACCAACGAAAGGAGAAACGGTCCCTGAATTTGCCAGACTTTCTCCAGATGATAACAAAACGAAGTAAACCATAAAGAGCAGGGCAGCAATGACAACTGGCGCTCCAAACCCGCCTTTTCGAACGATTGCGCCTAAGGGGGCACCAATAAAGAAAAGTATGATAATTGCAAATGTGAGAGCAAATTTACGGTGGAATTCAATCATATACCCTTTCAAATCATTCTCCATTGAATGTAAAAAAGACTTCTGAGAGTTGAGTTGAGTTTTTCTGTTTCTCAATTTTGTTTGAGCTTGCTGAATAGCCGATATTTTCTCATATTTACTCAATTTGTCATATACAATGAGCGTATCAATTGTTGATTGACTAATCGTGACGGCCATTTTATTTCCTGTAGAATCAATCCTGTTTTTGATTGTAGAATTATAGCTGTACGATTGAAAAAAAGGGTGGTCATTTTTTAAACTCATTAGGAAATTTTGAACAATTCCTTCACTACTTTTCTTGATGGAGTCTCGAGTTGAGTATATCTGGAAGACATTCAACATTTCATGTTTGTCCTTAAACATATTCTCTTTAGACTTGTTCATGTCAAAACCCGAAAGATCTATTTTGTAAGTAGCTTGGTCAAAAGAAGAACGTCGAGAAGGTCTATCGTTTTTAGCGCTAGAGAGTTCTCCTGTATCAGAATATGTAGGTGATGATGAGGCTAATTCTTCGATTACAATTCCGTCTTTTAAGTCGAAAAAAATGTATTTTCCATCATCAGAACGATAGATTTCTCCATTTTTCGCACGTATTGTTTTTATATTAATAGATGTAGGACTCGTATGATCGTGAATAATTATATCAGAAAATTTATTCCCCTCACCTTCTTTGATTTTTATTGTGTAACCATCTAGAGCATTGCTATATACACCAGGAGTTAGAATAGTTGCAATTTTAGTGTTCTGTATATCAAAAATTATTGAATGCCATTTTAAATTGGATACCGGAATAACATAGTTGGCAAATAGAAAGGTAGCAAAAGCTATTGTTAAAATAATAACGGTTAGGGGTTTAATTATTCTATAAAGTGAGAGTCCACTAGCCTTTAATGCCGTTATTTCATTGTTTTCGGATAAATTCCCTAAAGTCATAATTGAAGATAGAAGAATTGATAAAGGCAACGCCAAAGGTATTAAACTAGCCGAAATGAAGAAAAGCAATTCTAAAATTACGGTAATTTCAATTCCTTTCCCCATTAAATCATCAATGTATTTCCAGAAAAACTGCATGATTAGAATAAACATGGAAATAGCGAACGTAACCAAAAAAGGTCCTGTAAAAGAACGAATACTAAAAGAATAGAGTCGTTTCAATGGATTCAATGTGATTTTTTATAGATACTAAATGTATGATTCTTTACACTAATAACGAAAAACGGTAATGCTTATTTTACCACAGTATTATTAAGCTCCAAGCGTGCGCTTAAGCTCTTCAATTTGTGATTGCCATAAGAGTTGTGCATCTTCCATTTCACTCGGTTCAGCAAAAGCTGTTACAATAAGTAGAACCATTTTAGTCATTGGGTCCACCTCATATCTAATTTCAAAATAAGCTTCTGAGCCATCTTCTTCATCCTCGAGCCAACGGAATTTCACTTTAGAATTTGATTTTTTTGTAATCAAACGAGCATCTTCTTCACTCCCGTCCCAGAAAAATGTGTAAATATCATCTTTTATATTTACATCATCAGCAAACCATTCACTCAATCCACTCGGTGTTGTAATCATATTGTCCAAGACTTTTGGAGAGGTCTTGAAAAGGAATTCTAATTCATATTTTTCTTTAACTGGCATTCTATATCTTTTATAATTGGTATGTTCAAATTTGAATTTTGGCAATATACGCAATCTTTTTCGATGAATCTTTGATTTTATCTGATAAATCGTGTTTTCCTTGCTTCATTTTTATTCACAACTCATTGATTTGTAAATAATTGTTTATTTTTGGAAACTACGTTCAACCTTATACAAATACAAACACAATGAAATCAACAACTATCCTAGTAACTTTGTGCTTATTCTCTGTCTTTTTTTTATCTGCTCAGAATAATCAACAAAGCATTCATGAAGAACAGAGTGATCATTATAAATCCTTAGGCTTGGATCATAATTATTATGAATCACTTGAAAATGAAACAGTTAATTTTGAAAAAACTGATTGTAATTTGAATAAAGTTGTTTACGGTTGGCATCCATACTGGTCGGGCAGTGCATATCAGAATTATCAATGGGATTTACTTTCTCATTTTTCTTATTTCAGTTATGAAGTTGACGCAGCTGACGGAGAAGCAAACTCAACAAACGGCTGGGCGACAAGTGCGGCGGTTGATGCAGCATTGGCAAGTGGAAACACCAAAGTAACCTTATGTGTCACGCTATTTTCTGGCCATACGACATTTTTCTCAAGTTCTACTTCTATGCAAACCTTGATAACAAATCTTATCAACCTTATTCAAACTAGAGGTGCAGATGGTGTGAATATAGACTTTGAAGGTCTTCCAGCTTCAGAAAGAACCAATTTTGCCAATTTTATGGTTGATTTGGCCAACCAAATGCATGCGGTTGACGCCAATTTTGAAGTAAGTACAGTTCTTTATGCAGTTGATTGGAACAGTGTTTTTGACTTTTCTATCATGGAACCAGCGGTTGATCAATACATCATCATGGGATATGCTTATTATTATTCAGGAAGTTCTACCGCTGGCCCAACAGATCCTCTTTATCATTTTGGAAGTAGTTATAATTATACGTTATCGCGTTCTATCACTTATTACTTAGATTTAGGTTGTCCAAAGGATAAATTAGTCTTAGGATTGCCAGAATATGGTTACGAATGGGAAACATCAACCTTAAATGTTCCTTCTTCAACGGCGGGAAGTGGCTATGCAAGAACCTATGCGTATATCAATAATAATACTTCGGGGAATTATTCTGCAGGAAATTACATTTGGGAGGGAGATAGCTATTCTGATGTATATGCATTTAACAATGGTGTAAACCGACAGTGTTTTATTGCACAAGATTCTGCTTGGAGAAAAAGATTAGAGCATGTTAATAATTCTGGAATTGCAGGAATTGGAATTTGGGCATTGGGATATGATAATGGCTACACAGGTCTATGGGACGGAATGAATGACTATTTGACTGATTGTAAAACAGATCCTTGTTCTGGGACAATTCATGATTTTGGCGGTCCAACAAAGAATTATTACAGCGATGAAGATTATACATGGACACTATCACCAGCAAATGCATCAGCAATTGATATCGACTTTACGCAGTTCAATGTAGAATCAAATTTTGATTACCTCTATATCTATGATGGAGCTTCAACAGCATCACCACAAATCGCAGGAAGTCCTTTTACTGGTTCTGCTGGACCAGGACTGTTTACAACCACCTCAGGTGATGTTACTTTTCGATTCACTTCTGATGGCGCTACAGTTTCTTCTGGTTTTTTGGCGAACTATACCTGCTCATCGATAACTGCTCCTGTTGCTTCGTTTTCTGCTAGTTCTACTACAATGTGCATTGGAGATTCATTGCAGTTGTTAAACACTTCATCCGATGCGACTTCATTCTTATGGACAACATCAAGTGGGGGCTTATCTAATTCGAGTGCCGAGAACCCGTTTTTATTTGCCAGTACATCGGGAAATTATTCGATAACATTAATTGTAAGTAATGCTGCTGGCACTGATACTATTACCAATATGATTAATGTCAGTGTAAATCAACCTCCAATTGCAGGTGCAAGTGCAAGTTCGACTAATTTAACATTGCCGAATGCAACAGCGTATTTCACCAATTCGAGTGCTAATGCAGGAAGTTATTTTTGGGATTTTGGAGATGGTACAACCTCAACAGATGCCAATCCTTGGCATACATTTACTACTGCGGGTCTTTACAATGTAATGCTCGTTGCAACGAACAGTGGTTGCCCCAATGATACATTATACCTTACTATTGATGTCGGAACAATTGGTCTTGAGCAATTGGACGATGTTATTTTGTCTGTTGTTCCAAACCCATTTACGAAAGAATTTGTGGTTCATTCTACCAAAAAAATTGAGAAATTGGAGCTAATTGATTCGAGAGGAGCGTTTGTTGATATTAAATGGTTAATGAAAGACGGTATGGTTTTTATAGATGCTTCTAAAATCAGCAAAGGAGTTTATATTCTGCAGTTAAACGTTGGAGATGAAATTACTCACAAGAGAATTGTTAAGAATTAGTTATCTTCTATTTCTAACCAGAAAAATGAGTATTTTAGTCTAAACTAAAAACAAAACTATGATTATAAGAGGAATTACAATTGTCTTATTCGTATTGATTGGCGTTTCAACGAATGCTCAAGACTGGAGCCTGGATAAATACAAGTACGGAGAACTTTACAAAGGTTATGTTATCGATAATGAAGGAACCAGAATTGATGGCTATATCAAGTATAGAAATCGTTGGGTAATGCAAAACGAAGTCATATTTTACAAAACAAATAATTTAGAAAGCCCTAAAAAGAAGTACATGACTTCTAATTTGAGCGAATACAAAGTAGCAGATAAACTCTACCACATCATCCCTTACTCTGGAAGTGCAGGAATTCAGCCAAGGGCCAACTTGGTCATTAATGCCGAAGGATGTATCAAAGAGTACGTTTGGTACGATAGAGCTTCTAGTTATAATAAGTTAAAGAAACGTCCAGGAGAATCGGATGAAGATTTTGGAGCAAGAAAATTTCCGTTGACCACGGTATATTATAAATCAACTGATGGAATGGGCGTAACGAAAGCCTTTTTTAAGGACGATTTTGCGAAGAAAATGTACAAGTATTTAATTTTGAACAAGGATTTGGCAAAAAAAGCAAAATCAAAACAAGCTGGTTACTCGAAACTATTAGATATTGCAAAAATATTCAAAGAGTACAATAAGGAGTGCAAGTAGAATTTATATGCATTACAGGGGTCTTGTTGCATGGATAATTATTATTTAAAAAATTATAGTTTTGCTTAAAAATTCAAAATGCGCTCCTATAAACTTCAATTAACCAATAGCAAAGAGTATAACAATAGTTTGAAACAAAGGGGTAGATTAGATTTTTGGATTGATAAATCTATTCTGACAAAATGGAAATATAAAGGTGAGCAAAAGCGAGGAGGAAAGATTATTTACTCAGATGTATTAAAAGAGATGATTTTAATTCTTTCTCATGTTTACAGCTTGCCATTAAGACAAACTGAGGGCTTTGTTACTAGCTTGTTATCGATTAATGGAAGTTCATTAAAAGCACCAGATTATACAACGTTGTGTAGACGAAGACAGGTGTTAGATGTAAGCAAGAAATTAAAAAAATGGAACAATAGAGATAATATTGTTTTTGCAATAGATGGTAGTGGTTTAAAATGTTGTGGAGAAAAGGAATGGATGCAAAGTAAACACAGGGCAACTAGACGAAAAAAAATTATAAAAATCCATACAGGAATTAATGTAAAAACCAGAGAGATAATTGTCGCATCAATTTTAACTAACTTTGTGCTGTGAATTATCCATGCAACAAGACCTTGAGTAGCCGAATTTAATTTGTTCTTCTATAACTCTTTATCAATAGTCAACCCTACTTATACCAACCGTCTAATAGTCCAAATTGAAAGTAATAGAGGCTTGGCTTTGCATCGTCTTTATTAAAAACGGCTTTTCCTTCTTTGTCTAATCTAGGGTAATGTGAAGAGTGATGTTTCACTTTCTTAGGCAAGAAAAGTAAATCATGAATTAATCGATTTTGAAATCCATGTCGAATTTGCTCACTGTCAATGCCTAATTTTATAAAAGCATTCTGCTGAAACGGAAGATTAGCAACAAAAGAACCATAGAGAATACCGTGACTTGTTTTTCCATAGGGCAGATTCTCTAATATTCTATAACCACCACGCATTTTATTTGACACGGAGTCCACGAAAGGTGCGTTTCGTGTTTCTCCCGTCCAAAGCTTAAGTCCAACACCGAACTTGTAATCCTCATAGCGATAAGAAAAATGAAACTGTCCTGTCCTAAATCGATCTCTGGTTTGACCTCCAAAAATATCGTTCTCATGATAAATGGCTAAATTCTTAATATGAGCTGCAAAACCACCTGAAAGTTGAGAAGTTCCTGCTTTATCCAAGTAGCTTATGTAGTTAAATCCAACAGCATAATTGTACGGTGTTTGATGATTGAGTGCATCCAATTGAAAATCAATTCGTTTTTCTTTCTTTCCAGCCATTAATAGTAAACCAGCTGCATTTCTTATCTCCCAGAAGCGTTTTCGCTCTCCTAAATCATACAATATATAACTGACAGATGAACTTGCATTAGTTTGAACAAAATAATCGGTCCAATATGCATTGACCGTAATTCCAAAGCTAGATTGATGAGAACCTAAATTAACAGCAAGGCCAATAGATGCTCCAAAATGCTTCTCAAAATAAGATTGAGAGAATAATGGAGTAGGAATTAATAAAAATACGAAAATCCAATTTTTCACTTTACAAAGATGCCAATTAAATAGGTTATTATTTGAGTTAAACTGTTATGCATACGTTTATCACAATAATCTATCCAATTATACCTTTTTGTTTGATTCGAACTAAGATTAGTTTATTTTTGAACAAGATTATGGATACAAAACGCTTTTATTGGTTAGCTCAACTATTAGGATGGGCATCCTATTGTTCGCTAGTGCTTTTGTCCGTTTATACGGATAATCCTGAAAGGGTTAACCAGATATTTTTATTGAATATTTTAGTAATAATTGTGACAGGTATTCTTTCAACACACATACAGCGTGTAATTTTTATAAAATTGGGTTGGTTAGCGTTGCGATTGCCTAAGTTATTACCAAGACTAATTTTTTCTTCTTTTTTGTGTTCGATTTTCATCTCTATTATAGATATGATTACCGATTACTTCTCTAATTTAGATGGTCAAGTCGATTTTTTTACAATTTCAAATGTCATTATTAATGTCTTTTCTGCATTGATACTTGTTCTTTTTTGGAATGCTATTTATTTTACTTTTCATTTCTTTCAGCAGTCAAGAAAGCAAGAAGTCTCTAATCTTGAGTTAAAAGCAAGCAATAGGGAAAGTGAGTTGAAAAATTTACGCTCTCAATTGAATCCACATTTTTTGTTCAATTCATTGAATAGTATTCGTGCATTGATTGATATAGAACCAGCAAAGGCCAAAATTTCGGTTACTACTTTATCCAATTTATTGAGGCAATCATTGGTTTTGGGGAAAGAATATCAAGTCACACTAGAAGATGAAATTCAACTAGCCAAAAATTATTTAGAATTAGAGAAAGTACGATTTGAAGAGCGCTTGAAAGTTGAATGGGAGTTAGCCGATGGACTTGAAAGTTTTCAAGTACCTCCATTCACATTGCAAATGATGGTAGAGAATGCTATCAAGCATGGCATTTCTAATTTAAAGGACGGTGGTACGGTTAAAGTTTCTGTACGGGAAAGCAATCGAGAGGTAGTTATTGAAGTCATTAATTCAGGTTCTTTGAGAAGTGTGATTGATCTTGGTGTAGGTATTCAAAATATTAAAAAACGATTACTTTTACAATACGGAGATAAAGCTGAATTTCTTCTAGAAGAGGAAAATGGGAGAGTAATTTCAAAAATGATATTTTTAAAATGAGACAATTTAAAACGATAATAATTGATGATGAGCGCTTGGCTCGAGAAGAATTAAAATCGATGCTTTCTTCGTTTCCTGAAATTGAAATTATTGGTGAAGCAAAAAACGGGGAAGAGGGGATTTTAAAAATTAAAGAATTTAGACCAGATTTAATTTTTCTAGATATTTCCATGCCAGGAATGACAGGTTTTGAGATGTTAAAAAAATTGGAAAATATTCCACACGTCATATTTGTAACTGCTTACGATGAATTTGCTTTGAAGGCATTTGAAGTGAACGCTTTGGATTATGTTTTAAAACCAATTGACCCCGAACGTCTAAATGAGGCTATTGGGAAATTACGTAGTAAAGAAGAAAATGATTTCGAATCTGAAGAGATAATTGTTTCTCGTAAAGATAAAAAGCTTACTACAGATGACAGAATCTTCATTAAAGATGGCGAAAAATGTTTTTTTGTACAACTCTCTGATGTACGAATGCTTGAGTCAGACGGGAACTACGTAAAAGTACATTTTGGAAAAAGCAGACCATTGATTCTTCGTTCGTTAAATAGCTTTGAAGAACGGTTAAACGGTGCCTATTTTTTTAGAGCCAATAGAAAATTCATTATTAACCTTGATTGGGTGGAGAAAGTTGACAATTGGTTTAATGGAGGATTGCAAGTAGAGTTAAAAAGTGGAGATAAGGTTGAGATATCTAGAAGACAGGCGATACGATTCAAAGAAATGTTCCATTTTTAAGGATTCTTCTCCTTTACTTAATCAAGGTCACTTTTCCATTATCTAAGCTAATTCTCCTTTCTCTATAAAGCTTTCCAATTGCTTGTTTGAAAGTTTTCTTGCTCATTCCAACAGTTTCACGGACTAATTCTGGATCGCTTTTGTCGGTTAGAAGAATTTCACCATCAGAATGAAGTATTTCTAATAATTTATCGGCGGATGATAGAATTTTTTCTCCTCCAGCTTTATCCAAACGAATATCTAGCTTACCATCTTCTCTCACGTTTGCAACATAGCCAATAATTTTCTGACCTCTGCGTAAACGCTTACTCACGTCATTTTTAAAAATAAGTCCGCTGTACTTACCATTGACAATGGCTTTTGTTCCAAGGTCCGTTCTCTCGCAAATCATTAATTCAACTTCTGCCTCATCTTCAAATTGTTCAGTACATTCTTGTAAGTATCGGTTTACCTTTGTTGAGCCATAAACTCGATCCGTTTTTTCATCCAATGCAAGATGCATTAAATAATAGTTTCCTTCTTCGAGTTTTAAGTATTGCTCTTTGAAAGGAATCATCAATTCTTTTTCTAAGCCCCAATCAGCAAAGGCCCCAAAGTGAGTAACGGCAGTTACTTTAAGATAAGCATAGCCATTCATTTCTATTTTAGGAATTTGTGTTGTCGCAACAACACGATCTTCAGAGTCGCGATATATGAAAACATTGATTTTATCATCAAGTTCCATTTCATCCGTAAGGTATTTGTTAGGAAGAAGCACATCGTTTTCATTTTCATCTTCAAGGTATGCACCAACAGAAGTGAATCTGAGTAATGTCAGTTCATTAAATTCTCCAATTTTCATTTTCTTTAGAAATAAAGAGCCGATGCGAGTTTAGAATTGACAATCAATACAGGAATCGCAGGCTTATTTGTAATAATTTTCTGCGCAAAGGTATCAAATACTGGGAATAAACTTTCAGAATGAAAGGCAATTGCAATTAGACCAATGTTATTTTGTTTGGCGTATTTGACAATTTTTCTATTGTACTTACCTTTTTTTGCCACAAATTCAATATTAGCTTCAATTCCTCTTTCTTCGTATTCCTTCTTAATGATACCTATTCTGTTTTGAATACGAGTGTTCAGAATTTGATCAGTTTGCTTCTCTGCGATAACGTTGATCTTACATTTCATAATGTTAGACATATCTCCCGCAGTACTCACTATTTGCATGCTTTCTTTGGTCTGATCGATTGCCACTACAAGATCCGAAATTTCTTCAATTTTGGTGTTTTTTTGGATGATTAGAAAAGGGCAATCTGCGCTTTTGAGAATTTTCATAGCATAACTTCCAAATAACCATTGCATCCCCTTAGAACCGTGAGTTCCCATAATGATTAGTTGCGCCTGTTCTTTTTTAGCAATTTTTCCTATGTCAGAAAAAATATCTCCAACTTTTACTAAAGTTGTTATTTCAACTCCAGCTGGAATTGTTAATTTGCTCTTTACATCCTCGAGTAATTTTACTTTAGCCATACCCTTAGGTTTGTCTTTTGCTAGGTGTACTAATTTAATCTCTGTATCTACATGCCTGCCAATGTGAAGTGCATATTGAATTGCCTTGTCGGCAACTTCTGAGAAATCATAAGGTACTATGTAAAGATTTTTGCTCATGCGTTTAGTTTTACCAAATATATTAAAAAGAATTTATCTCAAAAAATATAAGCTCCATAAATGATAGTAGAATTCAATAAGACGAAAGTTAAAAGGGTTGTAACAAACGTTTACTTTTTATTCCGTTTTCGTCTTTTCTTTTTAACGTCTTTATAGAATGAAACTTTGCTTGGATCACGCTTGTCTTTTTTGTCAACTTCGGGCAGTTGATCTTTCTTCTTTTTAGTTTCCTTTTCTAGTTGGCTCTCAGGAGTTATTGCCACATGTTTGTTGTCCTCAGAAGAAGGGTCTAACCATTCTGTCTTAATTGTTTGTTTTTCCACCTTGCCAGAATTAGGGTCTTGCACAAGCACAGTTGACTCCTTAGAAGAAACACCCTTATTTACGCCAATTACATCTTCATTGAGAAGCCACTTCGAACCGTCTAAAACGAAAGCGTCATAGGATAAATCCGGCACATAAAAAGAGCGAAACTTTTTCATAGATGGAGACTCAGGAGAGAGGTGATCGAAAATAATTCTATTCCGTTCTTCTTCAAATTTAAGCGACATGCTTGTTTTCTTTGAATGCTCAAAGAAAACACGTTTTTTAGTAACCCCAGCTTCAACAAAAATAGAGCTACCTAATTTAACTGTTTTGCCTGTAAAATAGATTACATCAATAAGTTTCATTTGACTCATGCTAGAGTTGTGGTCCCAGCCAAGTACTGTGTAAAGTGTTTTTGAACCTTTTTTGATAGGAATTATTTTATAGTATAGTGCTCCATACCATTGATCGGAAGAAAGGATTTCAGTAGGCTGAGAAGGCATGCCGAAAGAGATGTCCTTCAACTCAACTACGTTGTATTTTTTTCTACGTTTATCAAGGTGTAAGACAAAACAATTGTAAGTATGACTAAAATCTTCTTGTTCTACATTCCAATTAATAATCCTCATCACTTCATCGGGGCTGTCAATGACACCAACAGTTGTCAATTTAGAAAAAGGGTATGTCAACGCTTCTTTGTTCTCTATAACTGAGGAGAGTTTCTTTTTAAATGCAATGTTTGCTGCTTTTCTTTCTGCATTTGTTTTTGCTTGGCGCAATTCATCCAATAGAAGAACTAATTGATCTTCGTCTTGTGATAAATCAATATTCTCTTGAGAAACGGATAGAAACCCAAAACTGACTGTGAATAATACGGTGACAAACAATCTCATATATAAATTTAACGAAAAATAGTTGAATTTGTTACTATTAAGACAAATTTGATGTCAACTAGTTTTTACATTCCTTTTAGACTATCTATTGTTTTAGATGGGTTATCAGAATTAAAAACAAAGCTTCCTGCAACTAGAACATCAGCTCCAGCATCGATGAGTTTTTTGCCAGTGTCTAGATTCACTCCACCATCAACTTCGATGATAGCTTTAGAATTACATTGAGTAATTAATTCTTTTGTCAATCGCACTTTCTCAATGCTATGTTCAATAAATTTCTGTCCGCCGAAGCCAGGATTTACTGACATAATTAAGACCATATCTAAATCAGCAATAACATGCTCCAATACATTAACATTTGTGTGAGGATTGAGTGCAACCCCTGCTTTCATTCCAAATGAATGAATTAATTGAATAGTCCTGTGCAAATGTGGACATGCTTCATAATGCACAGTCAAAATGTCTGCACCGGATTTTGCGAATTGCTCCACATATTGGTCAGGGTTGACAATCATTAGATGAACGTCCAATGTTTTTTTTGCGTGCTTTTTAATTGCTTTAAGAACAGGGAAGCCGAAAGAAATATTGGGAACAAAAACGCCATCCATTACATCGATATGAAACCAATCTGCGCTTGAAACATTAATCATTTCAACATCTCGTTGAATATTCGCAAAATCACAAGAAAGGACTGAAGGAGCAATTAAATTGTTCATGAGTTTTTTTTACAAAGATAGTTTTTTTAGTCGTTCGTTTTATTCGCGCAATATTTTTAGATATTCCTCATCTCGACCATAAATGTCAATATACATTTGCATTTGATTATCTTTTCTTGTGACCGTAAGGTATTCTATGAAAATAGGTACAGGACTTAATAATTTTAGCTCATAATTCTCACCACGACCGAATAGCGTATCTAGAGAATCCAAAGTCATTTCATTCATCTTAGTTCTTCGTTCATCTCTTTCGAGAATAGCCTTCGCCAATTCAATTGGATTTTGTGTTCTCATACAGCCGTGAGAATAGGCTCTCACATCAACACCAAATAATGATTTTGAAGGAGTATCATGAAAATACACACTGTGCTTATTGTAGAAATCAAATTTAATAATTCCCAGACTATTTCTTGGTCCTGGTTCTTGACGAATTTTGTATCGAAACGATTTTTCACCAACCTTACTCCAATTAACAGAAAAGGGGTCTATTTCTTCGTCGTTTTTTAATAAAACATAATTGTGCTTTTCTAGGTAGGATGGATCACGTTTTAAATGAGGTAGAATTTCTTTGCTTGAAATCGAATAGGGCAGGTTCCAGTAAGGGTAAATGACGAATTTTCTCAATTTGGAAGTTAATTCTGGTGTTTCATTCTCTGATTTCCCAACTACAATATTATGTTCACTTTTCAGGCTGTCATTTATATAAAAACGGAGTTTATATTCTGGAATATTGATGTAAATGTATTTGTCCGGACGTTTTTTTTGTCCTCGCATCTTGTCCATTGCTAGTAATATCCTTTCTACTTTATGTGAAGTACTTTCGTTAAGTGCCATTGAAGTATATTTACCAATAACACCATCAGGCTTTAATCCATTATCAATTTGAAAAGCTTGCAACGCTTCAACAATTAATGAACTGTCTATTACAGTATCGACTAGGTATCCTTTAGAGATTAAAGCAGTTCTTGTTTTCTGTAAAGCAAGTATAGTATCATATTTAATCGACTCGATGTTGAATCTACTAGTGTCCAAAGGATAATTATCTATTAAATTAATCAAGCCATTCCCTAAAGCGAGTGATATTGAATCCTGCGGCCCATAACTTAGGAGTTGTGTTCTGATGTCAGTGCCAGTAGTAAAGCTCATCTCATTCAGTAAATCTATCGAAGCAAACTGTTTAGGTCTCTTTTCAATACTATCAAAATCGATAATCCCTCTTGTCAAATCATTGGCAACTTGAGCTAAAACAAGAGTTAAATTTATTTCATCTTGAATATAATTCTCTGTCTCAACCCATTTGAATCTACCAGTTGGAATTCCATAAGAGTATGGTTTCGGTAATATCACCTTAAGCTTCTGACCAATATCTGTAAGCATAGAGTCATTGATCCATTTTGGAGTGAAATCCCTGGAAGAATAAAAACGTTTTAAAAATAGAAAAGTACTGTCGTCGAAACCATTTTTTTGTAAATATTCTTCATCAATGGCAAATTCAACTTTCTCATTTACAGGTATATTTTGTTCTTCAAAAGGAACAATAGCAACAATATCTTCTTTTGTAGAACAAGAGTAGAATAGGGTCAAGACAAATATAAAAGTTAGTGTTTTCATACTTATTACATCCGAAATACTTACATTAGCAAGTATTCTGAACACCAATATACGAAATCATTTTATGAACATAGATATTTTACTAATTATTATTATCGTTACTGTTGGAGTTTCCTTGTTGGCTTTTAACAATAATGATACCATGCAAAAAATGATGTACATTCCTTATGATGTAAAACAAAATAGGAGTTACATCAGAATGTTGAGTCATGTATTGATTCATGCAGATTATGGTCATTTATTGTTCAACATGCTTTCTTTATATTTCTTAGGAGATGTTTTATTAAATGGTTATTTAATTTTCTATGACATGCCAAAGGTGGATGGGTTGGTGCCTGATTACGGACCATTGGCTGGTCAACTCCATTTCTTAGCGTTATACGTTTTAGGAGGTTTGTTTGCTACGATTATACCTTTTATAAGAAATCAGGATAATCCAAATTATCGTTCCCTAGGTGCTTCTGGAGCAGTATCAGCAGTTATTTTTGGAGCTATTATTTGGAATCCAACTATGGAATTAAATTTAATGTTTATTCCAATTGCTATTCCGGCTTACATATTTGGACCTCTTTATTTGTTATACGAATTCTACGCTGACAAAAGAGGAAATACAGGAATAGCTCATGATGCGCACATTGGAGGTGCACTTTTTGGCATTGTTTACATTTTAATTATGAATATTGATAAAGGAAAACAATTATTAGACTTCCTATTTTAGAATATGCTATACGTAAATAACAACGACGAAATATTGCAGAATGAAGGTGCTACCGTTAAAACGGGTAATAGATCTTATTTGTATGGTGACGGCGTGTTTGAAAGTATTCGTATAGTTAATGGAAAGCCAATAAATCTAGAAAATCATATTTCTAGGATGTTAGAAGGAGCGTTAAAAATTAAAATGCGACCACCTAGTTACTATGATTTAGAATTTTTTAGTTCTAGAATTCTTGCATTAATTGAAAAATCTCAAATTCAAGATGGTGGAAAGTGCAGAATTTCTTTGGATAGATCCAGTGGAGGTACTTTCTATCCAGAGTCTAACGAAGTTGAATTCTATATAGAAGTGTATCCAACAGAAGTAAGTCGATTCGAATTGAACCAAAAAGGAATTGAAATAGACATATTTACTGAATTAAAGAAGCAGAAAAATAGTTTAGCTAATTTTAAAACAAAGAACTGTCTAATTTACATTATGGCAGCAATTTCTGCTAGAGACAAAGGTTTAGGAGATTATCTGATAACAAATGATACTGGTGGGATTCTAGAGAGTTCTTGTGCCAACTTATTTGTTGTAAGTAATGGTGTTTTATATACTCCTGGTCTAGAAGAAGGTTGCTTAGCAGGTACAATGCGCATGCAAATTATAAATCTTGCCATTGATAATGGAATTAAAGTATATGAGTGTAATATTCTACCACAGAATCTTTTGGTAGCTGATGAAATCTTTCTTACCAATGCTATTTCAGGAATTACATGGGTAAGTGGATATAGAACAAAACGCTATTTCAATACAATATCAACTAGACTAATAGGATTACTTAACCAAAAATGGCATTAAGAGTAGATTAGTTACTCAATTAAAAAATCTTTATGTATTTTAGACGCTTAACATTTAAAACTATAAAAATGAAAGTATTAAAATTGATTGTTCCAGTTGCTTTAGCAATGTTCTTATTCTCTTGTTCTTCTAACGACGCTAGTCATGACGATGGTGAAGAAACTGCGAAAACGGAGTGTGCAGAAGGCGATGAAGATTGTAAGAAAAAATGCGAAGGGAAAGACAAAGCTTCTTGTGAAATGGGCGAGCACAAATGTGCTGCTAGTTGTGAATCAGAAGACATGGAAGCTTGCATGAAAGATTGTTCTTCAAACTGTGGTGAAGGTTGTTCTGCTGATATGGCTGAACATGAGTGTACTGAAGCTTGCAAAGATGGATGTACAGAGGGAAAGAAAATGGATTCTGAAGATGACTCTTCTGAGGAAGCATAAGAACACATAAACTATATTTTACTCCTCCTTGTTTTTAAAACATGGAGGAGTTTTTTTAATCTATATGAACGTATGGTCGGACAAAATAGGAAAGACATTAAAATCAATTCTGTGGTTGATATTGTCCTCAAAAAAGATCAACGCACAGGTAACCTTACAGAAGGTATCGTGAATAGTATTCTTACAAAATCTTCTTTTCACCCCCATGGTATTAAAGTGAAATTAGAAGATGGTCAAGTGGGCAGAGTAAAACATGTTTTACAGCTATAACAGATAAACATTTGCTATTTACGTTAGTTTTCAGTAAGTTAGAGCCATATTAGCCTAACCATGTTTAAATTCACTGTTCTTAGTTTCGTCTGTTTATTACAATTCACTTCGATTGGACAAGCTATTGAATTTACCGAAACAGAGAAAGAATGGATCTCTAACCACCCGATAGTTAACTTCGGTTATGAACCAAAATGGGCACCGTATGAAATCTATGAAGATGGAGAGTATCACGGCATTGTTGGAGAATATGTCAAAATCATAGAAAAAGAAACTGGAATTGACATGGTCCCAATTCCAAATATTACATGGGAAGATGCCTTGTCAGGACTCAAAAATGGAGATATCAAAGTGGTTCCTTGTTGCGGGATTACACCTGAGCGAGAAAAATTTCTTGAATTTTCAGACATCTACATAGAAGACCCTATGGTCATTGTTACACGTAAAGATTTCAAGTTCGTTGGAGATTTAGATGACTTAAGAGATATTCCTGTTGCTCTGCCAAGAAGCTATTATTCTACAGAAATGATAGCAAAAGATTATCCTACTATAAGTATTCAAGAGCATGATGGGGTTTACGAATGTCTTGAAGCATTGAGTTTTGGTGAAGCGGACGCTTTTGTGGGAAATTTAGGAGTAATTAGTTACCACATTAACAATAGTGGGTTTACAAATCTCAAAATAGCAGCTCCAACGGCTTATAGAAAAAATGGTATCGCATTAGCAGTAACAAAAGATTGGTCCGTATTTCGTGATATTTCAAATAAGGTTTTTGCTACTATTTCTCAAACAGAACGTGAAGAAATAAGGAATGAGTGGATTGCGGTACGCTATGAGCATGGCGTGAGTTTTAGCGAAGTACTCAAATGGATTTTGATTGCTTTGATAGTGATGTTAGGGGTCTTTGTATTTCTCTTCTATTGGAATAAAAGGTTAAGAAAAGAGATTACTTTAAGAAAGTTAAAAGAAAAGGAGTTACAAGATTCAGTCATTCTTATTAAAAGACAGGACAATGAGAAGAAAATTATTCTTCAGGAGATTCATCACAGAGTAAAGAACAATTTGCAAATAATCACGAGTATTATGAATTTGCAAAGTAACATTGTCAACGACAAGAATTCCAAACAAGTTTTAAGAGACGCAATCGATAGAATAAAAAGTATCGCTTTGATTCACGATAAAATATACAATTCAAAGAATATTAGCCATGTAAGTACAGAAGAATATATTCGATCTCTCTCGGATGAAGTGATTCATAATTTTTCAACTGAAGAGAAGGTCAAATTAGACATTAAATCTAATGTAGATAAATTAGAATTGGATGTTTTAGTCCCTATGGCTTTGATTATTAATGAGTTACTAACGAATAGTTTAAAGTATGGATTAAAAGATAAAGTTGGCGCATTCATTAAAATTCACCTTATAGAGTCCAATAAGGGATTGGAATTAGTTTACTTAGACAATGGACAATGGTTCGACAATCCAGATTCAGATCATTTTGGAACTTCTCTAATTGATGCTTTTACGGAGCAGTTGGAAGGAAGTTATTCACTAGATAAATTGTCAGATGGAACAAAGTATATCTTCAACTTTAGGGTTGTATTTTCTTAGTATCAATGTTTGCTTGAGAGCTATTCTTTATGAGAATATTCTATTCTAAATGTCAACTAATTTATCTATTCAATAACGGTGCAAGGTTATCATGATAAAAAAAATTGTACCTTTGGACTTGGTTAAAACGTGTAGCCATTTGTTAAGTATATTTTTTTAACATAAATACACAAGGGTAAAATATAAACGCTTATAAATTAGGCATTTACGATAATTTAGATTTAATGGCCAGATCGCAAGAGACATTTAGTAAAAAAGAAAAAGAAAAGAAACGTTTAAAAAAACGTAAAGATAAAGCACTTAAAAGAGAGGAGCGTAAAGCTAGTTCTGAAGGAGGTGGTTTAGATAATATGTTGGCTTATGTGGATGAATTCGGAAACATTTCTGACACTCCGCCTGATGAAAACGTAAAAAAGAAGGAGATTAAGGCTGAAAACATTGAGATTGGTATCCCTAAAAGAACAGATGTTCCTATTTCGGCAAGTAGAGAAGGTAGAGTCGTATTTTTTAATGATTCTAAAGGATATGGTTTTATCAAAGAAACAGGTACAGAAGAAAAATACTTTGTACATGTTAACGGTTTATTAGAGGAGATTAAAGAGAATGATTTAGTCGAGTTTGAGCTTGAACGAGGAATGAAAGGAATGAATGCGGTCCAAGTTAAAATTGTTGACTTAGTTGCTAAGAAAGAGAGAGAAGAAGCAGAAAAAGCTGCTCTTGAAGCTGAAGAAGCAACAGAAGCTGAGGAGGATGCAGATGAAACTACAGATGAATCAAAGGATTCTGAAGAAGAGAAAAAAGATTAGATTCAATAACTTATTTTAAAAAGCCACTCATCGAGTGGCTTTTTTTGTTTCTAAAAAGTACTCTAACTGCCCAAGGAATTGTTTTTGAGTACTAAATTTACTCAACTCCATTTTTTATTCTTCATTTTGGGCTCTATTAGAACTCTGCATATTTTAGTTACTTTTGCCTAAAACAATCAAATGGCATCATTCCAAGATCTTAATCTAAGTAAACAGTTGCGCAATGCAATAGAAGAATTAGGCTTTGATTCTCCAACACCAATACAGGAGAAATCTTTTCCAGTTGTACTCTCAGGTAAAGATATAGTAGGTATAGCTCAAACTGGTACAGGTAAAACTTTGGCGTATATGTTGCCTATTTTGAGGGATTTGAAATACTCAGAACAAGTAAACCCTAGAGTTTTGGTTTTGGTCCCAACTAGAGAATTAGTACTGCAGGTTGTCGAACGCATAGAGCTATTTGCTCAATATATGACCGTGCGTGTTTTGGGTGTTTATGGAGGTACAAATATCAATACACAGGCGCAGAGAGTTCTTCAAGGAACAGATATAATTGTGGCGACTCCTGGTCGCTTATATGATTTGGTTCTGGCTAACTCCTTGCAACTAAAGGCTATCAAAAAATTAGTCATAGACGAAGTAGATGTTATGCTAGACCTTGGTTTTAGACGTCAAATCACCAATATTTTTGAATTAATGCCCGAAAAAAGGCAAAATATTATGTTTTCAGCGACAATGACTGATGATGTAGCACAATTAATAGACGACTCTTTTGTTGCACCTACAAAAATTTCAATTGCAGTTAGTGGTACGCCGCTTGATAATATTCTTCAATCCTGTTACGAAGTGGAAAACTTCTATACAAAAGTCAATTTATTGAAGTACTTGTTAAGTAAACAAGATGAGTTTAAAAAGGTACTTATCTTCACTTCTAATAAGAAAAGTGCTGATCGTGTTTTTGAACGTTTATCAGAGACATTTGTGGATGATGTCAGTGTTATTCATTCTAATAAATCACAAAATTACAGGATACGGTCTATTGAAGAATTTGATGACGACATTAACAGAATTTTAGTCGCAACAGATGTAATGGCCAGAGGGTTAGATTTAGAAAGAATTACGCATGTTATTAATTTTGATGTTCCGAATTTTCCAGAGAATTATATGCATAGAATCGGTCGAACAGGTCGCGCCGAACAACAAGGACATACGATTTTATTCTCCACAAAAAAAGAGCTAGATGACAAAAATGCCATTGAAAAATTAATGAATTATGAAATTCCTCAAATAGATTTTCCCTCTGAAGTTAAAATTTCAAAAGAACTTACACCAGAAGAAATGCCAGATGATTCTATGGCAGCAAATAGTCTTAATCGAAACACTGAAGTTTCAAATAGGGCTGGTGGTGAAGCATTTCATGAGAAAGCAGAGAAAAACAGAAAAACAAATCAAGGGGGATCGTATAAAAGAGAAATTAAGCGAAAATATAAGAAAGCTCAAACGAGAGGAGATAAGACATATCATAAGAAGCAGAAGAGAGGGTAGTGCTGTAATGGAAGTGCATACCTATTAAATTATGGATTTTCTCTGTGAACCGCTGTATTTTCTCTGTAATTAATAGGATACCTTTTCGTTCAAAGTGTAACCATAAAAAATTGAATGATGCCATATATTGATGTGATTTCCCATGAGGAAGCAACCGATGATTTAAAGGATATTTATGACAATTTAGTTGCGACTAGAGGAAAGTTGGCAGACGTTCACATGATACAGAGTCTGAATCCTAAAAGTATCGTTAACCACATGGATTTATACATGACCATAATGTTTGGTAAATCTCCATTGAAAAGAGTCCAACGAGAAATGATGGCTGTGGTGGTTTCAAAAGCAAACAATTGTGAGTATTGCCAAATGCATCATGCAGAAGCCGTAAACCATTACTGGAAAGATGATGCAAAAACGAATCAGTTAAAAAAGGATTATTCTCAACTGAGTTTATCTGAATTAGATATGCAATTGTGTGACTTTGCTAAAGAATTGACTGTAAATCCAAATCATGTCAATGAGAAATCAATCGAAACTCTTAAAAATCTAGGTTTAAGTGACAGAGCTGTTTTAGACGCTACATTAGTCATTTCCTACTTTAATTTTGTCAATAGAATTGTTCTCGGACTAGGGTTGGCCGTTAATGAGGATGAATTGAAAGGATATGAGTATGAATAATTATATTTGACCATGGGAAAATTGATTGGCATAGCTACAAGAGTTAAAACTAGAGCAAAAATGGATACTCATTCGTTTTCAGAGATCACCTTTAAAAGAGGAGTCGGTAACGATTCTAGAGGATTAATTCAAGGTAATCGTCAAGTAACCGTTCTGTCTGAAGAAGATTGGAAAATTGCCCTCAATGAGATTAATTCCGAAGCAAATTGGACAACACGTCGAGCAAATCTGTTGGTCAAAGGTGTGAGCCTTCATAATACAAAAGGAAAAATTCTAACTATTGGAGAAGTCAAACTCGAAATTATGGGCGAACTAAATCCTTGTGGTAGAATGGATGAGCAAGTGAAAGGACTTACCAATGCTTTACTGCCGAATTGGAGAGGTGGGGTAAAATGTAAAATTCTTACTGAAGGAGAAGTGAAAGTAGGTGATTCTTTAGAAATCAATTAGCTAAGAATCTTTTATAAGTTAAACTGCTACATCGTTCTCTCTCAAGGCATCGTTTAAAGAAGTTTTTAAGTCTGTTGAAGCTTTTCTTTTACCTATAATCAGCGCACAGGGTACTTGAAATTCTCCTGCAGGAAACTTTTTGGTATAGGATCCTGGAATCACAACACTTCTTTCTGGAACATAGCCTCTAATTTCTTTGGGTTTAGAACCAGTTGTGTCTATTATTTTAGTTGATTTTGTGAGAACTACATTTGCTCCGAGAACTGCTTCTTTGCCAACATGAACTCCTTCAACAATAATGCAACGAGAACCTATGAACGCACCATCTTCAATTATCACTGGAGATGCTTGAAGAGGTTCTAATACACCCCCAATACCAACTCCACCGCTTAGATGGACATTCTTGCCAATTTGTGCGCACGAACCAACCGTTGCCCATGTGTCAACCATTGTTCCGGAATCAACATAGGCTCCAATATTAATGTAAGAAGGCATCATAATTACCCCAGGAGCAACATATGCACCATATCTCGCAATTGCATGAGGCACAACACGAACTCCCAATTCTTTGTAGTTGGTTTTTAAAGCCATTTTATCATGAAACTCGAATGGTCCTACTTCTATGGTTTCCATTTTTCGAATAGGGAAATACATCACAACAGCCTTCTTTACCCATTCATTGATTTGCCACTTTCCATCGTCAAGAGGTTCAGCAATTCTCAATAGACCTTTGTCTATTTCTTCGATTATGTGATTAATGGCGTTTTGGGTCTCTTTTTCTTTTAAAAGTTCTCTATTGTTCCAAGCGTTTTCTATGATTGATCTCATTTGTATTCCTTTTGCTGTAAAGATAGGAATTAAGTGGTTTATAGATGTTTTTTTTTGAATATAGCTTTTAGAGTTTGCCATATTTTATGGCAATTATTTCATTTTCTGTGGTTAATACAAGTCAATAGCTAACAGACAAAAGGCCCCATTCTATCTACTTAATTCCTATCTTTGCTTTATGAGTAAAATAATTGCACTTGACTTTGGACTTAAACGCACTGGACTTGCTATTTCTGACGATTCACAACTGTTTGCTTTTGGTTTAGACACTATTGATTCACAGAACTTAATGATCGTATTAAAAGAATTGTTCACTAAAGAAAATGTGTCAACAATTGTACTAGGTCTTCCAAAACGTCTGAACAACGAAAATACTCATATTACGCAAAATGTGCTGCTATTGAAAGAGGCGTTAGAAAAGGAGTTTATTCTGAAGAAAGTAGAGTTGTTAGATGAACGTTTTACCTCTAAAATGGCAAGTTCAGCAATGCACAAAGCCGGAGCAACAAAGAAACAAAAGATGCAAAAAGGGTTAGTGGACAAAGTAAGCGCTACGATAATTTTGCAAGACTGGTTAGGAAGAAAGTAGAGCCAGTTCAATTTACATTCCATTACTAACCACTTTACTCAACTTCTACATCTTTATCTTCACATCGACACTCACCGGTAAATGATCTGAGTAGCCATATAAATACTTGCGGCCACCATAAGTTCGAAAGGGAATAATATTTCCTTTGTATTCTGTCATTAAGTAATCGAATGAATGAATTTTTCCAGACTTCTTTTTTACACATACTTTACCTGTTTGAAATCCTTTGGAAATCATAATGTGATCTAGAACATTCCATTCTCCTCGGTAATTATGAGAACCACCATAAACTCCAGATTTTTCAGTAATCATGGGCTTTAATATAGAACTTATCATTGAAGGAGCAAGGTTTTCAGGATAGTCGTTGAGGTCACCCATGAAAATTATTTTTGCTTTTGGACTTGCTGTCAAAACAGAATCCAAATACATTTTTGCAGATGTAGCAGCTATCATGCGCTTTGGTTCACTGACAGGCTGTCCACCTCTTCTGCTTGGCCAATGGTTGACCATCACAATAATTTCCTCGTCACCTAGTTTAAATTTTGCCCAAACAATATCTCTGCTTGGAGAAAACGGTTCGGGCATGTCAAAACGAAGAATCCCGGATTCAATAATTGTCATGAGCGTACTGTCATAGATAATTGCATTATCAATGCCTCGTTTATCGAGGCTTTCATAATGAACAACACCGTAAGCACCTTTCATTTGTCCACCATTTACAATGTCTCTCACTACAGCTTCATTTTCAATTTCACACAATCCAAGAATTATA
This sequence comes from uncultured Fluviicola sp., assembly GCA_963976995.1. Taxonomy (GTDB): domain Bacteria; phylum Bacteroidota; class Bacteroidia; order Flavobacteriales_D; family Crocinitomicaceae; genus UBA4466. The sequence continues at coordinate 10,438 of CAXBMR010000009.1, read as the reverse complement.
GGGAAATTTAACTCTTCAACAACCTTGTTGATATGTGCAATTTTTGTGAAATATTTTTTCGTGTTCCACTTTTTTTCAGCAGTAGGTAAATACTCCGTGTCATTTTTATCTGGAGTGTTAATAGTGTCAAATAAATTTTCAACATTGTAGAAAGCGATGTTTCTTTCTTGTTGAGCAGTTGTACTCATAGCAACGAATGTAATCGCAATTAGAATGATGTTCTTTATTTTCATATTTTCTTTTTTATTACTTTAATGTGACATAGACATTCTTCTAGTGTCCATTCTTACTCTTCACCTTGAACAAATTTACCTTTACACAGAGAAATTACAAAGATTCCAAAGAAAAGAGTGTCTCTCACTATATACTTTAACTCTATAATACAATCAACTTTCTTGCCATTGGTCCTTCACAAAATACAGCATCCAAGATAGAAATACTTTTTCTAAAACTATTCTCTTTTGGAAAATTTTGAATGTAAGGCGCTTTTTCTATTGCTTGAAAAGAGTTCTTGTTGACAATAGTTAACCTTGAGTCCTCTTTTTCTATTTCTATAAATTCAGAAGAACAGGCGATTGCAGTTCCCAAATCCAACCAATCAATAACCCGCTGTGTAATAGCGAGAGTAAATTGTAGGAAATTACTTTCATCATTAAATAGTAATTCTTTAACCTCCATACTATAGTGGTCAAAATAAGCCGCCGATTGATAAGCACTTGTAATTGCACGCCAATGCCTTATTCTCCAGTTTTCATCATTGGAAAGAACGACTTCATCCGTAGGTGTTTTTGAGCCATTGTTTTTCTTGGTTGGAATGGATAAGGATAAAATCCCGTCCGATCCTAAAATGTCACAACGATTTCGATAAGTTTGCTTTGGAAAATGCTCTTTCGCTTCAATAATAACATTTTTGTGCTTTGCCAACTCTTGAAAGTAAGCAATGCTACCAAAATAGGAGGTAGGAAGAGTAATTGACACTATTTAATGAAGCTAAATAGACGTTCCCATCGAATTCCTTGATAGGGATCCTTTGAGAACCAAACCATAGAAGCTTTTCCGACAACATGATCTTCTGGAACAAAACCCCATATTCTTGAATCGGCAGAATTGTAGCGATTATCTCCCATCAGCCAATAGTAGTTCATTGCAAAAGTATATTGAGTAACTTTCTTACCATCAATGTAAATTCCATCGTCTTTTTCAGACAAAGAATGACCTTCGTAGGCTGTTATGATTCTTCTAAACCAGGGAATATTAATTTCATTAAGTTCAATTGTTTGTCCTGCAAAAGGTATCTGAAAGCGTTGAAAATTAGTAATATTATTATTAATATTAACATCTTTAGGGAAGGTGCCTAAATTTTCTATCATCTGACCTGTTGTAAATCTTCCAGTACTGTCCTTAGATGCATATGGAGTGAGGTTTAATTCAAAAGTCGCATAAGGAAAATCCTTAACTAGTTTCTTTTTTTGAGATCTTGTCAAGTTCATAACATAACCAGAGCTTTGCATAGGAAAGTAATCTCCTCTTTCTACACCGCCTCGGTTTCTTTCCAGCCCGTACTTTTGTACCATGACATCCTTGCTTGGTATGTCTATGCTGTCAACAAAATATTGTAAATTTTGTGTTTCTTTAGGCTCATTAGCGATCTTATCATTAATGTATAAAACAGAATTTTTTATTTCAACAAAATCACCCGCAACTCCAACGCAACGCTTTATGTAATTTTCTCGCTTATCAACAGGTCTGTATATTAATCCATAGTGTTCAATTCTATCCTGAATTTGAGGTGACATACCTCCTCTAGAAAAAGTAACCCCCGAAGCAATGCTTTTACGAGCTACATCTTTCCAGTATTCCATATTGGTGATAAAATCGTCACCTTTTGTCATTTCAATTCTTTTACTCGCTTGTTCTCTAGCGAATTGATTTAGATTTACCAGATTATACTGATCTAAGGGACTAGCATTTCTAATACTATCAGAAATTAATTTTGTTAAAGATTCAATATAGGCTTCGTTTTTATCGATCTTCTTCCAAAAATAAAGTGCCTCATCCAATAATATTCCGTGATAATCATGGCCCATCAAGCCGTTCGGCATTCTTGGGTCATAAACTGCGGTATCTCCTGACGGATAATTAAATACAACCACATCGTTTCTAGTTACGTCTGAAAAGCCAGGCATTCTCGTATAGTCTGAAGTTTCTAAACCTGCGTAGGATCGTATGTTTACCCATGGAACAGTATTGTGGACCAAAGGATAGGAGAGAGGCGTCACAGGAACCTTCGGTCCATAAGCCAGTTTGTTAACGAATAAAAAATCGCCGACTAATAATGTCTTTTCCATAGAACCTGTTGGGATTTGAAACGGTTCAAAAACATACGTTCTAATGATACTGGCAGCAACTAAGGCAAACATTAATGAGTCTCCCCATTCCTTGACTTTCGTTTTTTCTCCAGGTTTATGGCGTGTAACAGCTGCAATGCCTAAGGCAAGTACATGCCCAATTACAGGTAAAGTCAAAAACAGAGCAAGGTGATCCCCCCATTCTCGCTCACCTAATTCTTTGCTATTTGCCCAATTGGTTTCTGGAAGAATGTCATTTTCTGATTGCGAAATCTTCGTCATAATCACATATGGAAAGAAAACACCTTGTAGAGTATCTACTAAAGAATAATAACCAAATCGTCTGATGTAAGAAACGTTTGCAACGGACCACATAACCAAATGAACACCCGGAAATAAAAGCAATAACGCCCACCAAGGTTTTTTAGATCCAATTTTGAATGCTACGTAGTAATTGTAAACAGGAACGAATGCTTCCCATGATTTATGTCCTGCTTGTGGAAAACTTTTCCACCAAAGTGCAATGTACGGGTGAACTAATATGAAAATATAAAAATAAAGTACGTCCATGTTTAATTTTTTATCACATCTTCCATAGTGAAGATGCCTTTTTTATTTTGAACCCATTCAGCAGCAAGAACAGCACCCAGTGCAAACCCTTGTCTGCTATGAGCAGTGTGTTTAATCTCTAATGTGTCTATTTCTGACGAATAACTGACCTCGTGTGTGCCCGGCACTCCTTCTATTCTATGTGAAACTACTCCAAATTGACCTAAAACGGTTCTTGGGGATTCGTTCTCATTATGTATCCATGAGCTAATGTTTTTATTTTCCACTAATATATCATTGGCTAAAGAAGTTGCAGTTCCGCTCGGAGCGTCAATTTTTTGAGTGTGATGAGTTTCAGATATTTCCACGTTGTATTCTCTGTGAGTTGACATCAATTCTGCTAACCTTTTGTTGAGTTCAAAGAAAATGTTTACCCCAATGCTAAAATTGGAAGCATAAAGTAAAGTTCCTTCATTTTCCGTGACAATATCTCGAACGTAAGGCAATTGACTATCCCAAGAAGTTGTTCCAACTACTATAGGAGTCTTTTTCTTTGAACAAAACTCAATGTGTTTCGCTGCAAAATGCGGAACGGTAAATTCAATCGCAACGTCAATATTGTCGAAATTAAGTTCTTCAATGGAGTGCTCGCTATTTGACTTTCCTGTGATGGTGTGCCCTCTAGATAAAGCAATATCTTCGATGATTTTGCCCATTTTTCCGTAACCTATTAATGCGATGTTCATAGAATAACAAAAGTAAAGTTTTAGCTAGAGTAGGCAAGTCATTTAACGAAAATTAAGGGTTAACCTAAGTCCAGCAGTTCTATAATCCATCATAACTGGATCAAAATGAATGGATAGATCCTCGGATACATCGAAATTAACGAAATGCGCCTCGACTCCAGCATCCGCCAATTGAAATAAATACACGATTCCAACCCCCATTATGAATAAATCTCTACGGGTTACGGTCTGAGTGTACAATGTAAGAATTCCTTCATCGTCATACGCCGCCCAGTCAGCACTTGTTGGAAGAAGATCTTGTCTGTTCTCGTATTCTAGTCTCAATTCTTTTTGAAGTCCTTGATTTTTAATTAAATAATAAGATGTAACTCCAAGTCCCGCATAGATCAGTGGAACCTTCCAAAAGGCTTTTTTTTTCCCTTTAGGCATAGCAAGGTGATTGTATATTTGGCCTGCCCCTGGCACAATTGCAGATAGCAGTAGCGCTTTTTTAACAGAATGTGGTTTAACGCTGTCTTGAACTTTTATCGAATTTTCCACAACCAAACTGTCTTGAGAGAAACTTGCAAAAGCACAGAACAAGAACAACAATAGAGTGAATTTCATTCTAAGAAATGTTAATTAAGAATAGAAACGAATGAGAATGTATGTTCTTGCATTTTTGTTGAATAATTTAGCGTTTAGCCGTTTTATTTATTCAATAACTTCATGATACGACCTAAATCATCATCTGAATTGAAGTTTAAGACAATTTTACCACCACCTTTTGGTAATTTTTGTATGTTAACTTTAGTAGAAAGCACATCACTCAACCGTTCTTTAAACGCAATCTCTCCAGTTGAAATTGAAGGCGAACTTCCTTTCGAATAGTTCCTTTTGGAAGCACTTACGTGCCTTAAAGATTCTCCCCGCAGAATAGCTTCTATGTCTCGAACTGATAAATTTTCCTCCACAACACGATTAAATAAGGCAACTTGCATATCTTCACTACCGGCAGAAACTAGTGCTCTTGCATGTCCCATAGTAATTTCGTTTCCAAGCACACCTGCTTGAATATCAGCAGGTAACTTAAGTAGTCTTAAATGATTAGTTATACTTGATCTACTTTTAGATATCTTAGTGCTTAATTGTTCTTGTGTTAAATTACATTCGTCAATAAGTCGTTTGTAGGACAACGCAACTTCGATCGGATTTAGGTCTTCACGTTGAATGTTTTCCACCAACGCCATCTCTAGCATGGTCTGGTCATTCGCTATTCGAATGTATGCTGGAACAAGTTCCAACCCAGCCAATTGAGAAGCTCTAAACCGTCTTTCTCCAGATATGAGTTGATAACGATCTCTTCCAAGCTTTCTAACCGTAAGAGGCTGAATGATTCCATGTGCTTTAATAGACTCGCTTAATTCAAGTAAAGCATCCTTCTCAAAATTTTCTCTTGGATTAAAAGGATTGGCTTCGATGCTTGAAATTGGAATTTCAGAAATTGAACCCACACTAGCAGCGAGTCCAGAATTGGATGTAATATCCGTATCGGCACTTTCCAGTAGTGCACTCAATCCTTTGCCTAACGCAGATCGTTTCTTCGTATTAGAGCTCATTACTAATTCTTATTTTTTTGTCGTTGTTGGCTATTTTGGTCAAATCATTTTTTTGAAGCAATTCCCGTGCAAGGTTCAGGTAATTCACAGATCCTTTACTTGCCGCATCATGCATGATAATAGTTTCACCATAACTAGGTGCTTCGCCCAGTTTTGTGTTGCGGTGAATCACTGTGTCAAATACCATTTCTTGAAAATGCATTTTTACTTCTTCTACAACTTGATTGGCAAGTCGTAAACGTGTGTCATACATTGTTAATAAAATACCTTCTATTTCTAACTCGGTGTTTAGGCGACCTTGCACAATTTTAATAGTATTTAATAGTTTGCCAAGGCCTTCCAACGCATAATATTCACATTGAACAGGAATAATAACAGAATCAGCTGCAGTTAATGAGTTTACTGTAATTAAACCTAAAGAAGGGGAGCAGTCAATGATAATGAAGTCGTACTGATCTTTGATTTTATCCAAGGCAAACTTGAGCATATGCTCGCGATTAGGAAGGTTAATCATTTCTAATTCGGCACCTACTAAATCTATATGTGATGGGAGAATGTCTAAGTTAGGATTGTCTGTTGAAATGATATAGTCCGTTGGGTCAGTTCCATTTATTAAGCAATCGTAAATGTTCTTTGAATTATTAGGGTCAAGCCCAACTCCAGAAGTCGCATTAGCTTGAGGGTCAGCATCTACAATTAACGTTTTGTATTCTAACACACCTAAACACCCGCTCAAGTTTATTGAACTAGTTGTTTTTCCTACTCCTCCTTTCTGATTCGCTATTGCAATTATTTTACCCATTTATCCAAAAATTGAAGAATAAAGATACGATTATTTAGTCTGTAAATAAAGAAAACTTTTCAGTAGTTATTAACGATTGTTAATAGAGTTTATGCTATGAATTCATCAGTTATAAATTCATTATCTTAATAGGAATCAACTTTAAAGGTCGTCGAAACTAACTTCCTCAGACGTTGATTCTGATTGATACGTCTCTGTTTTATAATCTCCAGTGGCATTTAATTCAGTAATTTTCTCAACTACATCTAGTAAACCGTCTGAAAATTTTTCAAAATCTTCTTTGTACAAAAATATTTTGTGCTTTTGGTAGAATTCTTTTCCGTCAACAAAGGTTTTCTTGCTTTCAGTCATGGTGATGTATAAATCACGTCCTTTTGTTGCTTTAACATCAAAAAAATAGGTTCTTTTACCCGCTCTCACCACTTTTGAATACACTTCATCCTTATTATCGTAATTCATAACCTTGTTCTTTTTGTTAAATTTTCTTTAGCAAATATGGTATTTTTTTTTGAAGGTAGCTGTAAAATAGTTTTATTTTGAAAAAAAAAATTCATAGAATGACTTAGAGTCATCCTATGAATAAATTGAATACAGCTTCTAAAACGCTATTGCTTCATCATTCTTTTTGTGGCAACGATTTTACCGTCAGCAACTAGAGAATAGGTATAAACACCCGTGCTTAAGTCGTTTGCATAAACGTTAATTTGACCATTACCTCTGTCGTCTATGTCAACAGTGTTGATTAACTTGCCCATTCCATCGTAAAAATGAATTTGTGCTTTTTGCACAGTTTCTGGAATAGAAAAAGTAATCACTGTTCTTTCTGCAAAAGGATTTGGAACATTTTGATTTAAAACAATATTGTTTTTATCAGAAAGTTCAACATCAATGATTGTTTGCAAACGCTCTTGTACCTCTTCAGGTGTAGATTCAACAGACATAGAATTCATTTGACACAAAGCAGGAAGAATTGTACTTAGACAGTTTTCCAGTTGTGTGAGACGATCGTTGAGAGATTCGATGAGAGAATCACTTTGATTCAACTCTATCTGCAAACTGTCAATAATAGAATTATTGTCTTTTACATTTGCAATTAGCATAGGAACAAAGTCCTTATAGTCAAGTGTTTTGAACGATTACGCAGGATTAATTAAAACTCCCAATGAGTCTTTTTCAGCTGGGAGCGTATTTTCATACACAACCTCGGGAATTACTGCTTCAACTTCCTGTGCTATTAAACCATATTTTAAACCAGAAGGTAAGGATAACCTTGGATTAACTGAATTGTCATAGTTAAATGTTACAGGATTTAATTGATTAATAATGCTTCTTGCATTCGCATTTTGTAATGATTCGATGTTTGATTTTAAATTAGCATCAGATGCTTGCGTTAATATACCATTTACGTACACATCTCCATTGAACCATCCTGCCCAATTATCAGCAGCTCCACAAGAATTTGCGCCATCAACTGTCGCATAAATTCCAATATTAGAGGTTGAGCTACCTGTTGCTCGTGTAAAAATACCAAAACTTTCTCCCCCAAGACATAAACCAGATGGTGGTTCTGAAACGAATTGTCCTCCATAAGAAAAAGCACCAGTGGCAATAGATTGTCCTCTAACTCCAATGTTGACTCCTGCGCCAAATGCTTCTCCACGTACTCCTTCAACTCTTGTTGAAGTAATAACACTAATTCCTTGCCCTAAAAGACCAATAATAGATTTGTCTGCATGCAAACCGTAAACCGTTCCTTTAGCACCAGAATACTGATTGGGTGCGAAACCGATATTATTTGGATCCATAAATGTTAAAAAATGTGCACCTGTTTGTTCCGTTGTATTGAATAAATTCAATTTTGCGGATGCTCCAAGAACATAATTTTGCGGATTTATTGGGGAAACTGGAGCTCCAGGAGTAAATGGTTGTGCCCCGATGGAGATCCTCTCAATTCCTTGTGTATTAGAATTATTATTGGAAGTAGAAAAAATCAAATCATTGCCATTTAGCGGAATTTCAGAATCATGTAATAATTCTGCGGGGCCATTAAATAAAACAGTATTTGCTATTACCTCTTGTCCTAGTTGAACATTGTCTGTAGGATTAATAGTCAGACCATTGTCTGCTGTGACAGGAGATCCTGTAAGGCCACTTGCATCAACATATATAATATCTCCTTCTAAATCCACAGCAAGAACTCCTAACCCTGGATTATCTAGGTATGGGTTCGAATTTGATGTTAAATCTGAAAATCGAAGTCCAGAAAAACCAGTTGCGTTAATTGCACCAACGCCAGGATTGTTATTGTCTGTCTGGTCATCAACTAAATTTGCTCCTGTCAGCGGTAAACCTGTTGTTTGGTCGTAAAAGTCAGAATTTATTTCTACACGATTACCAGGTGCTATTGTGCCTATACCTAAAAAGCCGCTTGCTTCCATAGTCATCAGCTGATCAATACTATTAAACCATCCAAAAATTCGTCTATTTTCTACAACGTTAATTCGCGCTAAATTGAGATTAGAACCTGCTGGATCATAAGATTTAGCTGAAAAGAAACGTGTTATAGGATTGATGTTGGTAGCAATATCTTGACCATTGACGATACTCCCTAACGTATTCAATGCAGGGTGGAAATTATCACTCTGTTTTGCCATTAAAGTGGGCGAAAATATAGAACCTGTGGTTGTTATATTAACAAACGAGATATAAGCATTGGGATCGTCTTCAATTCTTGCTCTTAACAACAACTCTCCAAAAGTTGACCCCGCAGGGTTTGGGGTATTGATATCAACGTGAAAAATAGGGTTTGAATTGTTCAATCCTAAAAAACCACTTGTATTAATACCATTTCCTGGCGGAGCTGTAAACTGTGTTGGATTTAGATGCATTCTCTCCACATCATCTGTATAAAACTTCATGGCCAAATTTTCTCTTTGCCTTACTTGAGCCAATCCAGATTTTGTAATTCCCACTTGAAAACCATCAGTGGCTAAACTACCAATAGTGTTATTGGTAAAGCGAATATTCGTGTTGCCTGAATTTTGATGTAAATGCAAACGACTACGAGCAATAAAGTTTGCAGGTAAGTTGTTTCCCATCGCTACACGACCGGCAGCATTACCTGTGCCAAAACCAAAAATAGTCATGCGGTTTATACCGTTGGTGTAGGTGTAAATTGGTGAGTTGAAATTAGTTCCAAAAATATTTGAATTGGCGGGAAAACCTCCAATTGGATTATTACCACCTCTTCTCCAAAAAGTTCCTGCACCAGCACTCCCTGTTGGTGCTTGTTGTGCATAAATAAAACTACCTATTAACAAGGTGCTTATTAACATTGTTATTTTTTTCATTGTAATAAAGTATTTTACCTTATTACTTGTACAAACCCTTTAAATGTTTCTTCTTTTGTAGTTATCAGATAATAATACGTTCCTTCGACTAATTCATTGCCATTGGTGGTTCTTCCGTTCCAATCGAATTCATTGCTATTGCTTTCAAACAGTTGCTGCCCCCAACGATTATAAATAACCATCCTTTCGTATGGGAAGTTCAATTGAAAAATATCGTTAGTTCCATCACCATTTGGTGTGATAATATTTGGTATTACAATCGCTTGTTCTACTTCTTCCAGTTCAAGCCCATCTATATAGTAATAACTATTGATCAGAGAAGGAGTGGCTCCTGGTACACTTGTGATAGTATCCATACTTGTCGTGTCAGAGTAAAATCCAATTGTTATGTATTCTTCATCTCCATCGGCAATAAAATTCCCTTCAATTGTTGTCCAACCTACTGTATCAGTAATAAACCCATTATTACTAACAATTTGTGGCATTACATTAAATAAGGGTTTGGAATCATTAGAATTAACACTAGTTTTGGTAAACCAAGCACCGATTTTTTGTATAGCATAGTCACTTCCATTTGATAAGTTTACATTGAAGGATAATCTATAACTCAGACCTTGTGTTAATGAAGAATTCAATTTTGCTTGGATATATTCAAACCAAGATGGTTCTCCCGTTTCGACTAAGAGTAATATTCCTACATACCCATTTCCATCAAAAGCAAGTTGGTAGCCAAGTCCGTTACTTGGAACACCAACAGAACCGATGTTACAACTATTATAATAGTCGCTTGTTGCAAAAGTAGGAGAATACCAACCTAATGCATAATCAATTTGGTAGTTACCAGACGTTGAAAATGCCGTGGGACACGTATCAAATACCTCAAAAGATGGGTTAGGCACTAAGTTTTGTGCAAAGTCAAAGTTTGAGATAAGTATTGCTACTATAAAAAGGGTTTTGTTCAAGTAATAAAATTTGTTTTAATAAATTTTCTTTTCCAAAATGTCGCTTTTGGCCGGTCGAGTTTATGTGTCTAATATCTTAGACG
>CAXBMR010000008.1:0-92845 GCA_963976995.1 uncultured Fluviicola sp. | reverse complement strand
ACCACTTACCTATAAATCAATAAGATACAATGTTATCTAAATGGGTAACCCTAATTATAATTTTCATCTTGTCTGTTTTATAGTTTATAATATTGCTTTTATTTCTTCAATTATTCTTTCCGCAAAAACATTGGCGCTATCCATTGATTTACTCTCAGAATAAACTCTAATAATTGGTTCAGTATTACTTTTTCGTAAATGTACCCATTCTTTTCCAATATAGATTTTAACACCATCTGTAGAGTCAACTTCTTCATGTGCGTATTTCTTGGCCATTGTCGATAAAACAACATCTACATTAATTTCAGGTGTTAGCTGAATTTTATTCTTTGAAATCGTGTATTTTGGGTAGGAATCTCTTAAATCAGATACTTTCATTTTCTTTTCTGCTAGTAATGACAAGAAAAGAGCAATGCCTACAAGGGAGTCACGTCCATAATGTAATTCAGGATAAATAATCCCACCATTTCCTTCACCACCAATAACTGCATTTTCTGCTTTCATTTTATTGACAACATTAACTTCTCCTACGGCAGAAGCGAAGTAAGTTTGCCCCATTCCTTCTGTAACATCTCTCAATGCACGAGTAGAGGAGAGGTTGGAAACACTTGCACCTGGAGTTTTACTGATAACGTAATCACTAACTGCAACCAAAGTGTATTCTTCACCGAACATCGTTCCGTCTTCACACACCATTGCAAGCCTGTCAACATCTGGATCTACTGTGAATCCCACATCTGCACCTACTTCTATAATCTTATTAGAAAGATCTGTTAAATGTTCAGGTAAAGGCTCTGGATTGTGTGGAAAATGTCCTGTTGGATCACAATATAACTCAGTAATCCTATTTACGCCTAATGCTTTTAACATCGCAGGGACAAAAATTCCTCCCGTTGAATTGACGGCATCCACAACTACTGAAAAATCAGCTGCTGCAATAGCTTTTTTGTTAACTAGAGGCAACGCAAGAATTGCATCAATGTGCTTTTGCAAGTACGAATCATTCTTTGTTACAGTCCCTAATTTATCGACTTCTGCAAAATTGAAAGATTCATCCTCTGCAATTGCTAAAACGCGGTTTCCGTCTTCTCCGGTGATAAATTCTCCCAACTCATTGAGCAACTTCAGCGCGTTCCATTGTTTAGGATTGTGTGAAGCTGTTAGAATAATTCCACCCTGTGCGTTCTCCATTGGAACCGCAACTTCTACTGTTGGAGTAGTTGATAGGCCAAGATCGATAACATTTATACCTAAACCAATTAAAGTAGAAGAGACTAGATCTGAAATCATTTGTCCTGAGATACGTGCATCTCTTCCAATAACTACTTTTAGTTTCGTCACATCCTCATTACGTTTAATGAGCCAAGTACCATAAGCAGCCGCAAATTTGACCGTGTCCAGAGGAGTTAAACCTTCGTTTACTTGTCCACCAATTGTTCCTCGGATTCCCGAAATTGATTTAATTAATGTCATAATTTAAATAGATTTTTTCAATGCAATCATTTTCATACATGCAATAGCACATTCTATGCCTTTGTTTCCATGTTTACCACCAGAACGATCAATTGATTGCTGAATGTTATTGTCTGTAAGCAAACAGAAAGTTACAGGAGTGTTGTATTTTAGATTCACGTCTTTGATACCTTGGGTTGCACCATCACATACAAAATCAAAGTGTTTTGTTTCTCCTTGAATGACAACACCAATTGCGATCACACCATCTAATTCTCCTTTCTCACACATAAATTGTGCTCCAAGGGGTAATTCAAAAGCACCAGGGACGAAATGAATAGTAACATTTCCTTCTTGAACACCATTGTCAATTAAAGCTTCTTTCGCACCCTCTAAAAGATTCAATGTTATTTGAGGGTTCCATTCAGAAACAACAATGCCGATTTTAAAATCGGCACCGTTTGGAATTTCTTCCTTAATATATTCTGACAAGTTGCGATTTGCAGTAGCCATTATTTTGTTTTTTTGTTCTCCGAACGAGCAATGTACTTATCAATTGCTTTCTGAGAAGCGAAGGTTGGATATTCTTCCTTGATTTGCTTGTAGCATTTGGTTGCATTCTCAAAGTTGTTAATTTCTTCAAGGCAAAGACCTGCTTTCATTAAATAGATAGGGGAAGTGAAGTCGTTTGGATTTAAAGCTGCTGCTTCCTTGTATAATTTTGCTGCTTCAGGATAGTTCTCTAGCTCTGAATAGGCATCTGCTCTTAAGCCAATTGCCATAACTTGAACATAGGTATCAGATACGTCAACTCCTTCTAGTTCTTCAATTGCTTTTTTGTATTCACCAGTATTCATGTATTGTCTAGCCAGAACAAATTGTGCTGTTTCTCCTCCAATTTTTCCGTCGTATTTTTTGACTTGAACTTTTAACTCGTCGATAGCCAATTCTGTAGAATCTTTAGCAGCATAGTTTAATCCAATCCAAGTAGAATTTTTCGATTTTTCATTAGCTGGTTTCCACATAAACTGACGGTATGCAAAATAACCTAAAATTAAAATGATTAATCCACCAACAATTATCGTCACCATTCTTAAGGTTTTATTCGACTTAAATTGTTCTTTAATTTGATCTCCTGAAATATCTTCTAACATCGTAATTTGTGTTCTTTTTTAATAGCGAGCAAAAGTAATGTTTTTTTTTCAAGATTGGAAGGTTTAGAATGAATAATTCGACCGTTGGTCTTTTCGAATTTCTATCTGTTCAATTTTTCGACTTGATTCTGCCTCAGTTTTTCAATTTTCAATTATTTATTCGGTCAACCTGCCTTCAAATGTCCAACAATTGAACTAAATTTACACCATGCATTTGCAAAATTTACATCTTGTCAATTTTAAGAACTACGAAGACTCTGAGATTTCACTTTCGAAGGGAATTAATTGTTTTGTGGGAATGAATGGTTCAGGTAAGACTAATATTCTTGATTCTGTTCACTACTTAAGTATTTGCAAATCATATATGAACGTTGTTGATAAACAGAACATTCGTTTTGGAGAAGCATTTTTTGTTATTCAAGGTGATTGGTTCAAAGAAGAGCAAACTGTCAATATCAATTGTGCAGTGAAACTAGGAGCAAAGAAAGTATTTCGAAGAAACAAAAAGGAATATGAGAAGTTGGCAGATCATATCGGTCAATTTCCGGCAGTCATGATTTCTCCCTATGATAGAGATCTTATTTCAGAAGGCAGTGAACTACGAAGAAAGTGGATGGATGGAATTATAGCGCAGTTTGACCGTCAGTATTTACAGGATATACAGAAGTATACAAAGGTTTTACAACAACGAAATGCATTGCTGAAAAACATGGCAGAACATCGTTTGTTCGATAAAGAATCCATTGAGGTTTGGAACGAACAAATGATCGTGTTAGGAAACAATATACATGCTAAGAGAAAGGAGTTTTTAGAAGAGTTTATTCCTGTGTTTCAAAAGCACTATGATGCGATTGGAACGGTGGAGGAAGAGGTTCATTTAACGTATAAATCGCAATTAATAGAGCATTCATTCACCGACTTACTTCAAATGCATGAGCAAAGAGATGCACATACACGATATTCTAACGCTGGGACACATAAAGACGATTTAATTTTTGAAATAAAGGGGCATCCCGTAAAGAAATTTGGTTCTCAAGGTCAACAAAAATCATTTATTATCGCATTGCGTTTGGCGCAATATGAGTGGTTAAAAAATCACCTTGGCGTTCTACCTGTTTTGCTTTTGGATGATATTTTTGACAAATTGGACCATTCTCGAGTAGAAAGATTAATGCATTTAGTGGCAGATAATTTTTTCGGGCAGGTTTTAGTCACAGATACTGATGCAGAACGTGTGCAGAAAATTTTTGCAGAGAGTCATTTAGATTACAGCATTTACGAGGTAGCGTCCGGAAGCGTAAAACAACTAGACTATGTCGAAGCGGAGTAAATACAGTGACTTAAAAAGAACTTCGAACGAGCAACCCCTGAAAGAAGTGCTTGACCGTTGGATGAAGGCTTATGGTTTTGAAGAACGAGCGAAAATTCTCGAAATTGTAGAAGCGTGGCCAGAATTAATGGGGACTGCTGTTGCCCATAGAACGAAAGAAATAACGATTAGAAATAAAACGCTTTATCTCAAAATGGAATCTTCTGTTATGCGAGATGAATTGGCACATGGAAAGCAAGTTATAATTCAAAGAATTAATGAATTTGCCGGGAGTGAGATTATTGCAGATGTTTGGTTTGGGTAGAAACCAAACATTTTAAAATTTGCTTGCAAGCTCGTTGAAAGAGAGTTAGAAGTGCTGCTCATTTAGATTGTTAGCAAGCTGGATTGGTTTTTCGTTGTGATAACAAAGTTTTACTTCAAAAACTCATCCAACCAATTCTTAAACTCCGTGTGCCAAATCAAACTATTTTGATAGTCAAGAACCCAGTGATTCTCTTCAGGAAAGTACAATAGTTTACTTTTTACACCTAATAATTGCGCTGCTTGAAACGCTTCTAGTCCTTGTCCAATAGGTACTCGATAGTCTTTTCCTCCTTGGATAATCATAATTGGAGTGTTCCATTTTTCTACATATTCGGCAGGATTAAACGCATTGTGACTTTTCTGAGCGACTTCATTTCCTTTCTCCCAAGGAGCACCACCTAAATCCCAATTGACAAAGAATAATTCTTCCGTAGTTCCGTACATGCTTTTCCAATTGTAAATACCGTCATGAGCAATAAATGTCTTGAAACGATTCTCGTGAATACCTGCTAAATAAAATGCAGAATAACCGCCATAACTGGCGCCAATACAGCCTAGTCTTTCCTTGTCAACGTAAGGTTCGTTCGAAATGTCATCAATAGCAGATAAGTAATCTTGCATGTTCTGCCCTCCGTAATCCTTGGAAATTTGCTCATTCCATTCCACTCCCCAACCAGGCATTCCACGTCGGTTTGGTGCAATAACAATGTAACCATTAGCAGCCATTAGTTGAAAATTCCATCTGTATGAGTAGAATTGACTCAGCGCTCCTTGAGGCCCTCCTTGACAATAAAGTAAGGTCGGATATTTTTTGTTTGGATCAAAATCTGGTGGATAAATGACCCACGAAAGCATTTCCTTTCCATCTGTTGTAGGAATCATTCTGCTTTCTACTTTGCTTAATTTAATACCATTGTATGTCGCATCGTTGATATGAGTTAATTGGGACATTTCACCATTTTTCAGCTCTACTTTGTACAATTCTGTCGCATGATTCATGTCTCTGCGATTTACAACCATTATGCCATTATGTTGACCTACAATTCCATGAACGTCAAACTGACCTTTGGTTATTTGCTTAATTTTTGGAGTACCTTTCAAGTTTTTAGGAACAGAAACGGAGAATAATTGAACAGTTCCTTCTACTGGAGCGATAAAATAGATGAGATTAACATGAGAGCTCCATATAAACTCATTAACTGTTCCATCCCAGTCTTTGGTTAAATTTTTCTTTTTGCCATCTATGAAAATGCAGATATCGTTTTTGTCAGATTCGTAACCATCACGCTTCATTTGCAACCAACCAAGCTGACCATTTTTAGAAAATGCGGGATTCGTGTCGTAGCCTTTATTTTCTTCAGTCAAATTTTTAGTTGTTGCCGTAGCAATATTGTACTCATAAATATCTGTGTTTGTGCTAACTGCATATTCTGTTCCTTCTTTTTTCTTGGATACATAAAGAACTTTAGTTCCATCAAAATTCCAAATAAAATCTTCTGCACCTCCAAATGGACGTTGTGGACAATGGTATTTTTCTCCCTGCATAATATCCGTTAACTCTTGATTTGCCAAATTTTTGATAAAAACATGGTTATAGTTCCCATCTTCCCATTTATCCCAATGGCGGTAGTTGAGTTCATCGTACATCATCACATTAGACTTAGTCAATTCAGGGTAAAAGTCAGTTCCTTTTATTTTCTTTAGTTTCACTTCTTTGGAAAGTATTTTGTACTTCCCGTCTTTAGAAATTTCTGAATCCTTTGTTATGAAATCAGTATAATCCTTGATTTCTTTTGGAGTGCCATATTCAAGTGGAAGGATAAATAACTTAGAAGTTTTACTATTCGTTGGAATATCAATTTTGGAGACTTTGTAAACAACATTCGCCCCATCTGTAGATAAGCCAACAGCAGAAATTCTGTTTAATTCAATTAAAGTTTCAGCAGTCATTGTATTCTGCGCCTGTGAAAATACTTGTGATAACAATACTGTGAAAAAGAGAGTATATTTAATAATCATTGCTTCGTTTGATTTAGAATAAACGAAAGTAAGAAAATTATTATTCAATCGGGCCTTTTTGAAACTGAGGTCCTTTGTTTTTAATATTGGGAAAGAAGTATTTAAATTCTATGGCTAAATACGAGCCATCGACTTCTCCATTTAGTACTTTGTTAACAGCTGAACCGGTATAGTTATATTCTAAGTATAAATTAAAAAGAGGCTGAAATGGGACTCTAGCAGATCCGCCAAGGTAGAAAAAGCCATTCTTTTTTGTTCTGAATTCAAAACCTAGATTAGCATTCAAGTCAAGTCCAAACTTGCTCTGTACTATTCCTGTATGCCTGAATTCTTGTTTTTTCTCAGGAACGGTAACTGTTCCAACATGAGTAGGAGAGAATGTCCCTGCGATTCCCAGAGATGCGTCCATGAACCATTCATTGGATAATTGAATATAAAATAGTGCATTAACAGGCAAGTCGTATTGAATAAATTCTAGCGTGTTGGTTGCTCTTATTAAAGAATCTGGTAGTTCCATGGATAAGTCAAAATTTCGTTGCGTAAAATTTAGGCCGGTTTCTATGGCTAATAATTTAGTTAAACCTGCTCTAACTGTTCCTCCGAATGAAAAACCCATTTTTTGGGTAATTGTTGTTGAAAGCTTAAAAGGATCATTGACATCTTGTTGCATCGTCAAGGTTCTCTCTCCAATAAATTGTGTAGGAAAAATAGGACTTAACCGTATTCCGAAGTAGGAGGGTACTTTAGCCTTATGTTTTATTTGCGAAGATGCAGAAAACAGTGTAGATGCGAATATGAAAAGTAAAATTAGTTTCATCAATTTCTAAAACGCTAAGAAACGGATTTTATTCCGATATATTTTTAATATTGAGTAATTGACCACTTTTATTGATTCTATTGAGTTTATTTTGCTGTTTGCAATAGCCAATAATGGCAAGTAACATGACTACAGCAGAAAACAGTAACAAGAAGTAACGCAAAAATCGAGTTGGAATAAAAGGTTTCTTGTGTTTTGCTTCAACCAGATAATTTATTTTTTCCGTTTTGTTATAGTCTCGCTTATGAATTCCAAACAGGTAATATTCTTTACTTCTTTTTTGCTCAGAGTTTCTTTCAAACCAAATTTTTTGATTTTTGAGTTCCATTTCAAAAGAATTTGCCCTATTGATATCTGCAAAACGATAAACAATATAATTTGGATTGGATGGATGCTGAACATAATTAACCAGTCCAAGGTCGATAAGAGTAGAATCTACTGGGTTATCCATTCTGTGGTATATTCAATTGGTTTTCTATGAGATTTTGGCCATTCAATTGCTGGATAACCTATGTAAAACAATCCAAGACATTTATCTTTTTCTTCAATTTTTAGGAATTCATTCATTTCGCTAGAATAAATAAGTTTAGGTGTTGACCAAAACCCACCTAAACCATAAGCTATGCATGTAAGATGCATATTTTGAATCGCGCAGGCAACTGCTTCAATTTCTTCAATTTCTAAAATTTTTTCAGACTCCTGTCTTTTCATCCAAACGGCAATTACAACAGATGATTTTAAGGGCCGAGTTAGTAACTTAGCTAGTTTCTGATCATCCTGCTTGTCTTCTGGCGTCAATTTTAAATACGTTTGACTCAGAAAATCACTTAACTGATTTCTTCCTTGATCTGTAAATACTTTAAATCGCCACGGTTGTGTATTGCCATGAGTTGGTGCCCATTGAGCATTGTTTAGCATTAACTCTATTTGCTCTTTATGTACTTTTCTATCACTAAATTGCTCAGGAAAAATAGTTCGCCTTTCACGTATGAGTTCGGTAATTTCAGAAAGATTAAATCGCATTTAAAAATAGTTTTGAGTGCGAATTTAGTGAAATTAGCAAGAATTATTGCTTAATTTTGATAGAATAAGAAACTTGATTCGTATGTTTTATAGAAACAATGAAACGCATTATATAACGAGAATAGGATGGATGAGAGCGACAGTTCTTGGCGCCAATGATGGTATCGTTTCGATGGCAAGTTTAATTGTTGGAGTGGCGGCCGCCGGCGCAACCGAATCTTCTATTATGATTGCAGCTGTAGCTGGCCTCGTTGCTGGAGCAATGTCAATGGCCGCAGGAGAATATGTTTCTGTTAGTTCCCAATCTGACATTGAGAAAGCGGACTTAGAAAGGGAGAAAGAAGAATTGGAAGATGATTTTGAAGGGGAAACCAAAGAATTAGCAGATATATATGAGACTAGGGGTTTAAGTAGAGACCTTGCGGAACAAGTAGCAAAAGAATTAATGGCTCACGATGCTTTTGGTGCCCATGCACGAGATGAATTAAATATTACTGAACATACTGAGGCAAATCCAACTCAGGCCGCATTCGCTTCGGCTGTTTCTTTCATCGTTGGGGCAGGCTTACCAGTTGTTGTTGCTTATTTATCAAGCGTAACAATTTTAATTCCATTGGTTTCAGTGACTTCTATCCTGTTCTTGGCGATACTTGGAGGTGTTTCAGCTCATTTCGGTGGGGCAAACGTCTGGAAAGCAATATATCGAGTAACTTTTTGGGGAGTTGCGGCACTCGCAGCAACTTGGTTTATTGGATACCTTTTCGATGTTTCTATTGGTTAATCTTGACGATTTATTTTCTTTTTTAAGTAATAAAAGGTCTTGTCAATGGTTTCGTATTGACCATTTGGTGTTGGACCTAAAGCTGGACTAGCAACTATGTAACCTGCAGCATCAATTAAAACGAATTGTGAAAAATTCTCAATTCCGTAATTCTCCCAGATAGAATTTGATTGAGGTAATATGTAAGCCTCCCAAGGAATTGAATTAATTAGTGCTTGTTCATTTTCAGAAATGCTTGTTTTTTCCTTAACGATAGTCACGAACTGTACAAATTCCCCATATTTTTCTTGTAAATCAACCAATAAGGGTAATTCTTTTACACCGTCTTCTCTCGCTGGATCAAAGAAATGGATGTACAAGTGTTTTTTTTGAAAACTGTATAATGTTTTTGTTGACGATTCAGCGGAAGTCAAGACAAAATCTGGAGCTTTACTTCCAGGTACTAATGCTGTGATTCTACTTCTGAGGTTCATAGCAACAGTTTTATTCGCGTTAAACATCGTCTTTGTAGATAGACTATCTAAAATAGTGATGATGTTTGTTTTTGGGTAATCATCCGAGTGATAAACTTCTGCTAAAGCAGTAATCATAATCAATTCTCTTACTCGAAGGTTAATCAATGTGTACTCAGTACTCAAAGATTTCATAATTATAGTTGGACTGCTCTTTAGAATTCCATCATAAACGGCTTGATTCGTTTTGTTTGAGAGTCGAGGCATTAGTTTTTGATAGAACTCCTTAATATAGAGCATATAGGTCTCATTGTTATAACTAACAGGGGAGTGTTTGATGTAAAAATCATGTTTTTCATAGCGATTTCGCTCAGCGGCATTTGGAATATTGTCAAGCCCAGCTATTGTGAACCGAACATGTGTTTTAAAAAACGAGCTTGTGTCCTTTTTATAAGCATTCTCTACACGTGTTTTAAATGCATCTAGACTTTCAGCAAAATCATTGTTGTTCAAACTTTTTTTATGGTAATTGTTGCCTAAAAAGTGATCAACCCATCGTTGAAACCCGAGGACTTTATAATTAATGTCCATAGAATCTAGGTTATAAAAAGCTATTTCGACTAGATTTCCATTGGGTCTATTGGGTGAAAACTTGTCTTTTTCTGGAAAAGAAATCTCGTATTTTCCATTCGGTTGAATCAATAAAAAACCTTTGTTGTTTTTAGATTTAATGATAATTTTTTGTGTGAAGTTGGATTCTATATAAAGTGTAAACATAGAATCTTTCTCAACAGTGGTTGAAGCAATTCTTTCTTCTTTATTGCTGAAATAATCGAGTATTTTGAACGCTTCAATGGTTTCTCCAATATAAGCGGGAGCAACTCCCTTTATTGTTACTTGAGAGAACAGCAGGGAGCAAGATGACATTAAAAAAAGAAAGAGAAGAAAATGCCGCATGAAGTAATATTATTTATTGTGTTACAGTTACAGTACACTAATTATACCATATCTTATTAAACGAGTAATTCTGGCATGGTTACAAAGCTGTCAATTGGACCTTTATTTTTATATATTTCTCTAATAATGGTAGAGCTAATTGCTGCATATTGCTGATCGGTCAGAAAAAAGACCGTTTCCACTCCTGAAATATCAAAATTCATGTGCGCAATTGATTTTTCGTATTGAAAATCTTTCGAGTTACGCAATCCTCTAATAATATGTGTAGCATTAATTTCTTTACAAAAGTTAACGGTTAATGTATGAAAAGATTGAACTGTTATTTGGTTGGTATCTTTAAATAAAGCCTCAATGTGAGCAATCCGTCTGTCCAATGAAAACATGTATTTTTTTGAAGTATTTACTCCAACACCAATGACAACATGATCAAACACGTCTAAACTTTTTCTCACCACAGCTTCATGACCTTTCGTAAAAGGGTCAAATGATCCTGGAAATAAACCTGATTTTTCACTCATGATTCTTATGTTTCAAAAAAACTAAAATGTACGTTTCCATATATACGCATAAATTGAAAATGGGTTATATTTTCGAGCGAAGTTTCTCTGCCATGTTCAATAATAAGTGTCCCACCTTTTTTTAATTTCTCTTTTTCAAAAACGATTTCGGCAATTTCTGCATGATGCGAATAGGCATAAGGCGGATCTGCAAAAATTAAGTCAAATTGCTTCTCAGATTTGTTCAGATATTTTAAGGCGTCCGATTTTATTGCGTGTAAATTCTCCTCGCAACCAAATTTGGCCGCCATCGATTTTATGTAGCGAATACAATTGTAGTTGTTATCTACAGCAACAATGGAGCCGCATTCTCGAGACAAAAATTCGATAGAAATGTTGCCCGAACCTGCGCAAAGGTCCAAAATCTCCATGTCTGAATATAGATACTGATGTTCAAGAATGTTAAAAAGTCCTTCTTTTGCAAAATCAGTTGTGGGCCGAGAAGGAAAGCTTTTGGGAACTTTATAGTAGCGCGTCTTATATATTCCTCGAATTATACGCACAGCAATTGAGAATTTGCTATAAAATTGGATGGTTTTATCAATTTCAGCGTATTTAGGTCCTTAATTTTAGCGAAGTCTCTTTCTATGTTCTCAATTGTCTGATTTGAACAGCCAATGGCTTGTATAAACTCCACGGAACCTTCTTCGTTTACGAATTCTTTTTGTTGCAATGCAAATAAAAGATGATACAATACATCTTCATGATTTTGATAATCGAAGAAAGAATAAAATTCAAGTTGCTTGCGCTTAACAATTGTTAACTGAAAAAAATCAGCGTGGAGAATGACAGTTGTTTTTAGGTAAAATGAATTGCTACTTAAAATTGAACGCAAAGAGTGTGATCCTTCATGTTGCATAATTACTCTGGGAAATCTCATTACGAAGAATCTCTTAATCCAATCAGAATGGCAGAACACATTCACAATACTCAACTCTGCTATTCTATTGTAATTGATACTTTTGTTGCTTTCGCATTCTCCAAAACATAATTTGTAGATGTCATTTGCCGAAGATTCATCAAAAATTGTATTGGGTACTAGCGATGATTTTTTTGAAGCAATAGACAACGAGACTTCGTCATAATCATCAGAGATAAACGAGTTTTGATCAATAAACTTGTTCAAATTCTCTTTGATTGTACTGTAATTTGACACATCCAAATGAATACTACAATCAGCAATAGCTTCACCACCTTGAAAGGATAAAAATCGAACTTCTGGTTCTGCAATTTCGATTGTTAAATGAGAAGTGCTCATTAATTATTCCTCCCAAGAACCTCCAAGTTCATCTATTGACAGAGAACCAAAGTACATTTCTCCTGTTTCTTCATTTCCGTAAGGAATTCTTCCTTCCACTCGAATAGTTGGAAAAGACTCGTCTCCATTCTTAACAGAATCTTTAACAGAAAGAGTCCATTCTCTGGTTGTGTGAGGAATGATTGGCAAAGAATCAGGTGTAAATTCATAAAAACCTAGTTTTTCTCTGTTTGAGGTGTAAGATTTGGTGCCGAATTTAACATCCATCAAACTTCTTTGAACAGTATCTCTTTTGAAGTGTTTGAACAGTTTTTCATATCGAGGACCCTCCTTCCATAACGATAGGAGATATGCTTCTTCTTCTGTCATGTCGTTGTCAATAGGCGGATTTCCCGTATATAAATACTTGTTTTCTTCATCGGTTAACTTCTCCGATGGTACAGATCCCATTTGATCTAAAAAGTCAACGGTTCCATTTTTAGTAAACTCAACAAACTCATCCCAATTTCCAATGTATTTTCCTGTTTTTTCTTTGTATGCCTTCTGAATGTAACGAATATCTTGAAGATTTTGAGTTGCAAGTGCCACACATTCTCTTGCATTTTCTTGATAAACCATTGTTTCATTTACACTATTGTATGAAAGGAATATTGCAACCAATCCTCCAATACCCGAAGCAATTCCAAGTATATATACGAGTCCTGATTTGAAACTACCCGTACTGAAACCAATACTTAATATACCGGCAATCAACATTAAAAGCGAAGCGAGGATAAACACAATACCTTGTTCAGTAGAAATTGCGACATAAAGCATCACAAAACCAATAATCATAAACAATGCAGGGACTGTATATTTTTTTAAAATAAGAGGAAGATTGCTAGTCATAATTTATCTTTTAAATTTGAGTTTCAACAAAACTACAATTTTTTAGATTTTAGAAGCATTCATACGATAGTTTTTTTGAACCTTTTACTCAATAAGTTGACATATTTAGATTTTTTATCGGAATAAAAGTAAAAAACAAAGAAAACAAAGTAGATTTATACCGATGTCAGAGCAAACATTTTATTCAACAGTTATTAATGAATTTGGATTAAATCCAACTGACAGTCAGCAGGAACTTTTTCGCAAATTAGAATCTTTTGTAAGAAAATCAGACGGCCAACAATTGTTTGTGATAAGTGGATATGCAGGAACTGGTAAAACTTCGGTATTGGGTGCTTATGTTAGAGCGTTAAATTTCTATAAGGTTAAAACCAAGCTGCTCGCTCCAACGGGAAGGGCAGCAAAAGTTTTTAGTCACAAAGCGAAACAAGAGGCACATACTATTCACAAACATATTTATAGAAGAAAATCAAAGGTCGAAATAACAGCGGGTCTCAGTTTGCAGAAAAACGTATATAAAAACACTATTTTTTTTGTGGATGAAGCATCAATGATAGGGAATTATACTTTGACAAAAGAAGGGGGAGTGAATGCCAGAAATTTATTAGACGACTTATTCGAATATGTTTATTCAGGAGAAAATTGTAAATTAATATTAATTGGTGATGCAGGGCAACTTCCTCCAGTTGGTAGTGACTTTTCTCCAGCTCTGAGTGTAGAACATTTAGCGAATAATTTTTCAGCATTAGAAATTGATTCCTTTGAATTGATCGAGGTTCTTCGGCAAGCCAATGATTCTGAAATTCTGAGAAACGCTACTTTACTGAGAAATACCGATTGGGTGCATTATCCTAAGTTCCAATTGAAAGAGAATACAGATTTAGCAAGAATCACAGGACTTGAACTGCAAGACGAATTAGAGAACAGTTTTGGGAAACTTGGACAAGAGGAGACCATTCTAATTACGCGCTCTAACAAAAATGCGAATAAATACAATCAACATATCAGGGCAAGAATTTTATGGTATGAGGAATTACTCTGTTCTGGTGATTGCCTAATGGTAGTTAAAAATAATTATTTTTGGTTAGGAGATGATACTAAGATTGGTTTCATCGCAAATGGAGAACTTATCACGATTGTGCGAGTCCAGAAACTGGAAGAAATGCATGGTTTTGAGTTCGCTCATGTCATCATTCGATTTGTAGATTATGATGATCTAGGAGAAATAGAATTGGTTATTCATACAGAGTCATTAACTGTAGAAGGCCCTTCGTTATCTAGAGAGAGAATGAAAGACTTATTTTATTCTGTTGAACGAGATTATGCACATTTAAGAAATAAGAAAGAGCGGTACGATGCCATTCTGGCCGATAAATACTTTAATGCTCTTCAAGTCAAATACGCGTATGCTGTTACTTGTCATAAATCTCAAGGAGGTCAATGGTCGGATGTTTACATTGATCAAGGATTTATTAATGAGGAAATTCTAGGACAAGATTATTACAGATGGCTTTATACTGCCTTGACTAGAGCTACGAATAAGGTTTTTTTAGTGAATTTTGCTGATGAATTCTTCGAATAAGATTATTCAATTCAAAATTGACAATTTAAAAGAAGTCGCACCAACACTAATTTTTGTCTTTATTATTTCTTTGTTTAATCGATCAATAACAATTGTTGCTTCTTCTCGACTTAAATATTTCCCTGCAAGAACATTCATTTCTGACTTGAGCGCTTTTAGAATAGATACAGTTCTGTAAGCACTTAAAACATCATTCTGAGAAAGGTGATATTTATTCATTGTGCTTTTTATGACATCATTCGTTATTGATAAATTTGATTTCACAGGGTCAGTGTATGAATTGATTTCCAACAAAATAGACCTATTCATATGAATGAAAACCTCAGATTTTCTTAATCGCAGGAAACCAATGTCCATTTTATCCTGGTTCTTTGGGTAGCCAGTTAACTCAATAGGTTTTACATCTTTTATCGTTTGTGTTCCATTCCATTTGCCAATACCTTGTCCTCTTGCAATGATAGAAAAAGGAACCTTTTTATCGAGAAGACCTTCAAAAAATATGCGTAAAGCAACACTGTCTTTTTCTGAGAATAGTGGTGCAGGTAAATTCCATTTATCGGAATCAAAAACATCTTCTAAGTTAAGATTTACTCGAGCATTGTAATTCGGTTCTGCATCCATTACATTAATGTGCAACATTACTTCATCAGCCGATTTCGATAAGCTTGATTCTGGAATAGCAATCAACCGTACTTCAAAATCCTCGATCTTGGTGCTCGCAGGAAACTTAAATTCTTGCGTTAGAATATCAAAAGTGGTAGAGTCTTCAAAAATGTAGAAGCCGTCTTTTTCTGTAAAAGTAGCCCAACGAATGCCCATTATTTGCTTATAGCCATCTAATTTTCGTTGATAAATAGCCATTAAGTCTATTGCCTCGGCTTTTTGCATCTCTAATTCTTCAATCTTGCGTTTGTACATTTCAAATAAAGCATACAAACTCACAATGGTATTCTGCAGTTTTTTTCGTTCTTTTCTACCTGAACTTGTTGTAGGTGTACCATCAAATGAACCTGCGCCAGACTTAATTGCTTTTCGTTTTGATTTCTTTACTTTTCTGGACGGTTTATTGGAAGTTGTTATTGGAGAATAACCTAAATCAGAATATTCCTTCTCTCGTTTTTCGATCTTTAGTTCTGTGTTGTCTTTTTTCTTATTGTTATAGTCAATCCAATGATCGAAGCCTTTTTTGCCGTAAATCATTTCTTTTAATTTGGCAATTTTATTGTTCTCTAAATCGTTGATAATTGATTGAAACGTCGTCCCTTCAGAGAATGTTGAGTCTGGAGAAAGAAAACGTGTATCTTTTGAGCCGAAAAGATGATAATTCAATCCATTTTTTTCAATAACGACAGTTGTTTGCTTTTCAGAATTATACCCCCAGACATCAAAATGCAAGTTCGTCATCCTATTGTTGCCAACAGTTTTGAAGTCATTGATAGAATAGCGCATCGGTTCTAATTCTTTCTTGATTTTTCTTTTAACCTCCGTTTTTTCAATAACTATTTGATAAGGAAATAAACCGACAGCTTTAGGTAATCCTTTATTCCATCGACCACGTTCATCTTTCTCTCGCTCTTCTAAAAGTCCTGTAGTTGAACTTCCGTCTCCTGCTGCAACCAAAATATTCTCGAAAGAATCTGCTTTTCCACCCAGAGCCCGAAATATTTCATAGGCTCTTTTTTTTGTGTATTCATTGACGGCAAAATTAATAGCGTTTAGTGTTTTTAGCTCGTCTTCAACACTTGGTAGACGCAAAGATTGAATGAGCATTTTTTTGTCATCGAATGTTAAGCTAGGGTTCATTAAATTTTGCAACTTCGAAATAGGGTAAGCTTTTCCGTCCTCTTTTTTTAAAACTGATAGTGGAAGTTCCTGCATTAATAAGTTCTCATAAACATCATATTCATTACTGTATTGTTGCAAATCATCGGACCTCTTAGCAAGAAGCACTTGATTCAATTCCCAAATGGCCATTTTATTCGCCGCTTCGGCAATCAAACCTTTGGGAGATTTCGCAATTTCGCCTTTTCGTATAACTAGTAGTTCAGGTTTGTTAATGATCAGCAATTCAATCGAGTCGAAATTGACTTTCTGATTGGGAAGTCTAATATCCGGTCCTTGGTAGTCAAAATAACGACCGAAATTGTTATTGAGAATTGGGCTTTTTTTTACAACGTGATACAAGTACGCTCGTTCTTCTGGATTAAGTCCCTCATTGATTTGCGAAAAAGAGAGGTGAGGAAATACGATAAGTAAAAAAAAGGAAATTGTTTTCATAAATTCTTCATTGTTGATAGTATAACCAGAATTATTACGAATGTAACACCAAAAATCTATCCAAATGAACGTTTCATAGAGAATTAATCAACAATCCTTTTTTAGCAACAAAAAAAGCCTTTCGAATAAGTACGAAAGGCTTTAAAACAAAGTAAAAGCTTATTTATCTTTTTACAACATTTTTAGAAGTTGTTCTGCCATTATCAGTAATTCTTAATACATACATACCATTCTCCAAAGAAGAAATATCAACTGGGGCATTGCTCAGTACATTAAATTTGGATACTATTCTTCCACTTTGATCAATAATTTGACCCTTTGCATTGGATGAAAATTCACCGTTTAATTTTATTTCATTCTGTGCAGGATTTGGGTAAACTGTGAATTTTACTTCGTCCTTTTCTTCTATTGATAAAAACTCAGTCGTAACGTACGCAGACAAAACCAGTGAAAATTCACTAATAACTGTTCCACCACCAACAGTTTGAATAGTCAGTTTTGTAATAGTGAATATGGGTAAATTACTTGTGTTCGTATAATATTCATATTGATTTCGGATGATTTCTAAATCGCCCAATAAAGTACCAGTCGCCACTGATGTGTCAACGATGTTATAACGAATAACATTTGGAACAGAAACAGCACCTGGAAATAGCATCGTACCTTCTCCATCAATTGTAGAATAAACGTTTCCTGTTAAAGGAGATGAAGTTGGCACTCCTAAAACATAACTTACAGAACCTGAAAATAAATCTGTTGATGTTGAATTCAACGCAAAAGGATAAGTCATTACAATTTCATTGTCAGTAGAGAATGTTGCGACAATATCTCCTAAAGTTGCCTCAGTAAATACAAAACCTTGAGATACTCTCTCAGTTGCAGTTGATGTATAATAAGACGTTAGAGAATTTTCGACGCTAATTGCTTTCACTGAACTTGGAAAGTCAGATGCATTAGGTGAAGTTGTTGCATTTAGAACTGATACTAACCTTGTTTGTCCTGAAATTCCAACCAAGTTAGAATAATCCCAGGTCACACCTGGACCAGTAGTTCCTGCATAATTTACCGTGAACGAATCACATAGATACATAGTAGATGTTTCTCCAATTGCTGGTTCATTGGCCTGTGTTAAACTTTGCGCATTACCTAAGAAAGAAAATGCTAATGTTGCTAAAAGTAGTGTTCTTTTCATTTTTTTTGTTTTGTCAAACTTACTCATTTCAACTGATTTAGTCAAAAAAATAAGTTTTAGTGTTAATTTACGTCAAACGGCTATATTTGCCAATTATCTAACGAAACAAGTCACCAAATGGTTGGGGAAAAAAGATTTAGAAAAAGTATTTGGATAGTTTTAACTGTTCTTATTGGTCTTACCGCCTTTTTAGGTTACGAAATCACGAACTTAAAGTTTGACTACGATTTTGAGAAGTTTTTTCCAGTAAACGATGATGAAACAGATTTTTTCTTTGCTCACAGGGAAATGTTTTCATCGGACAATGACTTTTTGCTGATTGCAGTTGAGAATAATGCGGGTATTTTTGACAAGTCTTTTTTAATCAATTTAGATGAATTTACTTCTGAATTAGAAAAAGTGGAAGATGTTAAATACGTAACTTCTATTACAAATATGGAAGAACGGTTTGTTTACCAAAGTGGCGCATCAATTTCTAAACCATATTTTGATTTTAACGATTTTAATGCAGAAAGAGACTCCACTCGAATTTTTAAGAACGAAGAGTTAATAAATACACTTGTTGCGGAAGATGCAAAATCAGTTTCCATTTTTATAAGACACACGGATTATATATCGAAAAAAAGAAGCGATGCCTTAATAAATAATGTGAATGATGTCATTGATAAATTTAATTTTGAAAGGACAAGAGTAGCTGGTAGAACTGTTGGTCAGCAGTATTATATAGAAAAAATGACCTTTGAAATGGCACTTTTTGTTGGATTAAGTGCATTCTTGATTGTTTTCTTTCTTTTTATTGCTTTTCGTTCAGTTTGGGGAGTTCTAGTACCTCAAATTATAATTTTTTCATCCATGATTTGGGTAGTAGGAGGGATGGGGTTCTTTAATGAACCTATGAATATAGTTTTATCAACGTTACCTTCTATTATGTTCGTAGTTTCTATGTCTGATGTCATTCATCTGGTCTCAAGATATTTAGATGCACTCAGGGTGGAAGAAAAAGTTTTTGATGCAATAAAAATTGCGGTTAAGGAAGTTGGATTAGCTACCTTTTTGACTTCTGTAACTACCTCCATTGGTTTTTTCTCCTTGTCTTTCGTCAACGTTCAACCCATTCAAACATTTGGTATTGTAATGGGATTTGGTGTCTTAATTGCCTTTGTGTTAACATTTGTAACCTTACCAGTTCTTTTTTATCTCTTCCCTGGCCCTAAACATGTTAGAAAATCGAAAAAGGAGCATTTTTGGATGAAATACCTCGTTCGTGGTTTTTCTGCTGTGATTCGAAAGAGGATGAGAATTGTTTATGTGACCATAGGAGTTGTGATACTTAGTATCATTGGAATGTCTCAATTGCACAGTAACAATTTCTTGATGGATGACCTTAGAGATACTGAACCACTGAAGGTAGATTTTAACTTCTTAGATGACCATTACGGGGGAATTAGACCTTTCGAATTGGCCGTTATAGTGGAAGATACATCACTAAATGTTTGGGACAAAGAAGTATTGCAAACGATAGACTCAGTTGAATACTATTTAGAAGAAGGTTATGGCGTGACTATAAAAAACTCTCTGGTAAAGACATTAAAAGTGATGAATAGATCTTCACATTCAGGTATAAAGGAATATTATAAACTCCCTTCTAAGAAAAGAAAAATAAGAGGTCACAGGAAAGCATTGAGATTAATTCAAAAGGGTTCCTTTATTAAAACTTTTGTTGATTCATCAGAAATGCGCACCCGAATCAATGGAACAATTCCCGATCTTGGGAATTCTATTGTTTTTGAGAAGAATGAGAAATTGAAGATATTCTTGCAGTCAAAAAACTTAGAAGGTAAAATTAAATTTCAAGTAACTGGAACTGCACATTTGATTGACAAGAATTTAAAATACATGTCAACCAGTCTAATAAAAGGATTGGCAGTTTCTATATTAATCGTTGCATTGATTATTGGGTTCATCTACCGTTCGCCTACTATATTGATAATCAGTATAATTGCCAATTTAATACCGCTTCTTTTTATTGCCGGTGTAATGGGGTATTTAGGCATTGATTTGAAAACTAGCACTTCCATCGTATTTACCATTGCATTCGGAATAGCTGTAGATGATACCATTCACTTTTTGGGAAAATTTAAATATGAGTTAATGAAAGGGAAGAGCAAGATCTACGCATTAAAAAGAACCTATTTAACAACTGGTAAAGCGATGATTTTGACAACTTTGATTCTATGCGCAGGGTTTTTATTGCTCGTTTTCTCAAGCTTCCTAGGAACATTTCACATGGGGCTTTTACTTTGCATTACCTTATTTGTAGCTCTAATTGCAGATATTACTATTCTTCCTGTTTTACTTTTGTTCATGTATAATCCTAAGAAGAAGGTAAGGCAGTAGACGTGTGTTATTTGGCCTCTTTAAAATCTATGTTTATTTCAAATTTCCACTATCCATTATAAACTAATTATAACTACTTTTAGCTCCATATTATACTGAAAATGACTTCGAAACCAAAATCCCCCTCTTTTTTACTAGCTTTTGTACCAATATTTGTATTGATAATATTACTTATTCTAAATGTGTTGATTTTTAAGGATGATGCAACAGGTGGTCCAAATCAAATAGCATTAATTCTTGCTGCAGTGGCAGGTGTGATAGTTGCTATACCGTTAGGATATAAATGGGAACAATTACAAAAAGGTATTGTTGATAGCATCACTTCCGCTTTGCCAGCTGTTCTTATTTTATTGTTAATTGGCGCTCTTGCGGGGACATGGATGATGTCGGGAGTTGTGCCAACGATGATTTATTACGGTTTAGAAATTCTTAATCCAACAATATTTTTAGTTGCTGCATGTATTGTAAGTGCCATTGTCGCTCTAGCAACCGGCTCTTCATGGACTACTATTGCCACAGTTGGTGTTGCACTTATCGGAATAGGCACAGCACTTGGGATAGGTCAAGGAATGGTTGCAGGGGCAATTATTTCAGGTGCTTATTTTGGAGATAAAATGTCGCCTCTTTCAGATACAACCAATCTAGCACCGGCAATGGCTGGAACTGACTTAGTAACACATATTCGGTACATGGCATTAACAACGATACCTTCTATTTTAATTACTTTGGCGATCTTTTTAATCATTGGTTTTACCATCGAGACAAAAGAAACAAGTCAGGGGGTTGGTGCAATGATGGAGGCTATATCTGCTAAATATTATGTCTCTCCAATTCTATTTATTGTACCTGTGATTGTTGTCTTTTTAATTATTAAGAAAGTAAGCGCAGTTCCAGCATTGTTTGTTGGAACTATATTGGGAGCCATTGCAGCTATCATTTTTCAACCTGATGTTATCAAAGAAATAGGAGGTAGTAACTCCAGTTATTTTACTTCTTCTTATAAAGCATCTATGATTTCTATGTCGATGGATACTTCTGTTGATGCAGGATTAACAGAAGTTAATAAACTCTTAGGAACAAGTGGCATGGCAGGCATGCTTAACACGATTTGGTTAATTGTTTGCGCTATGTGTTTTGGTGGGGTAATGGAAGCGGCTGGACTTTTAAGTAAAATTACGCATACAGTTGTGAAATTTGCAAAATCTACCGGGTCATTAATAGCAACTACTGCAGGAACTTGTGTATTTTTTAATGCAACTGCATCCGATCAGTATTTAGCAATTGTAGTGCCTGGAAAAATG
Source organism: uncultured Fluviicola sp. (assembly GCA_963976995.1). Taxonomy (GTDB): domain Bacteria; phylum Bacteroidota; class Bacteroidia; order Flavobacteriales_D; family Crocinitomicaceae; genus UBA4466. The sequence goes on along the minus strand of CAXBMR010000008.1, from coordinate 71,102 downwards.
TTTGAAGATATTTATCCGGAAAGAGGTTTGGCACCAGAAAATTTAAGTCGTACCTTAGAAGATTCGGGTACAGTTACATCTGTTCTTTTTCCTTGGAATACTTGTGGGGCAACTCAATCCTCTGTTCTATCCGTAGCAACTGGAGATTACTGGATGTATTCTTTTTTTAACTTGATAAGCCCGGCAATGACGATTTTTTATGGATACGCAGGAATTAAAATTAAGAAGGTGGAAAAGAAATAAATTGTCTTTGGGTTGAAAATTTTAGTGGAACATATAATAATGTTAATTTTTATTCAATGGAAAATCATAATTAGATTTAATCTCTTTGAATAGAGCACCTAACAAAATCCTTTACGAAAATGAAATCAATTTTTACCATAGCAACTTGTATATTTGGACTCATGACTATTTCTTTTACTCTAAAAACTCAAGATTCAATCAAAAATAATAAGTCAATTTACGATATTGAAATTAACTCTTTAGATGGCAAGGAGCTAAATTTAAACGCCTTAAAGGGGAAAAAAATTCTTTTTGTCAATGTGGCATCTAAATGCGGTTTTACCCCACAATACAAAGATCTCCAAAGTTTACACGACATGTACGGTCATAAAGTAGCCATTATTGGTGTTCCATGTAATCAGTTTGGTGCACAAGAACCTGGTTCAAGCACTGAAATTGCAGATTTTTGCAAAAAAAATTACGGAGTGTCTTTTCAAATGACAGAAAAAATTAAAGTGAAAGGTGAGGATCAACATCCGTTGTATAGTTGGTTGACAAAAAAGTCATTAAACGGAAGTCAAGATTCAAAAGTAAATTGGAATTTTCAAAAATATCTAGTAGATGAGGAAGGAAATTTAGTTGGAGTATTCTCATCAGATGTAGGACCGTTAGATGAAGAAATAGTGTCTAAGTTATAATGAAAGGTAAGTTTATTTGAATTTTTCTTATATTGTAGTGCTATGAGCTTCGGATGGTGTAACAATTAACGATGATTTTACTGTTCTAACTGAAGCGAGTTTATACTTAGATGTTACCATTCATATGAAAGCACTAATAATAGTAATCACGATATTATCAAATTCACTTGTGTTTTCTCAAATGAACATGGATTCTTTACATCATGCTATTCTACACTCTGAAACATACAGTAAATCAAGTGATCAAAAATCGATAAAAAAACCATTCCAAAAATTTGAAAATAGCGAAAAAGACGAAACATATAATGTTTGTTTAGATTCCAACGGAAGATTTTTCGATTATATAAATGTTGCAGTGATTTATAAAAAATTTGATTCAGAAGGGAGGATAATAAAACGTATTGGGTACGATTTAAGAGGAAATTACTCCTTACTTGATTGTAGTCCTATAGAAATCAGTCAATACATTGGAGATTCAATCATACATGACTATTATAACTCTCTTTACGAACAAACTGAACGAACAATTTCAATTGAGGATTCAAAACATCGGATAATTGACTATATTTCCTATGATAAAAACCTAGAACTAGTAAAACATCAATCTACAAAATACAATGACAATCAAATTGTTATAACAACTAAAGATAGTAATGGTAACTTATATCCCAATTCGTCAGGTGCTGCGATAACAGAAATAACAATGGACTTGAAAGACAATACAATAATTCAGGAAATTAAATTTTATACTGTTGATCATTTTCTAATCGATGCCGAACATTCTCATTTCAAAAAAACAACAGATCTCCCCATACTTAATCCTGGGATACCTTATTCAATTGTAAAATTTAACCGAGAAAAAGGTTCTCTCTTATTTCAATATTTTAATTCATTGGGCAATTTAGTTTGTGATATGAGCGAGGACGGGAGTATCGTTTTTTACTAGTAATTAACGCATGGTAACATCACCTATACTTCACCGGGATCTCGCTTCGAATGATAAATCATTCAAACTCGCACGTTCTTTCTTCGAATTTTCATTAAATTTAAATCGTTCGGCGAAAGCATAACCTGAACGTTGAACTCTGTATTATGAAAAAAACATTACTAATCATTTCGATACTAGCTGTGTTTCTTAGCTGTAATAAAAATAAGCCTAAAATTGGAGATTATGAAGCAACTTTTAATGGTAGCTATACAAAGAACGGTTTAACTGTAAACCATGACAGGTACCAAAAAGTTTCGATAATAGATGTCACTAAAACAGAGATTAAATTATCTATCTATCAGGATGGTTCATTAAGTTCAGTATTACAAAAGGATAAAAAGAATGTTTCTGGCATTTTTTTCTCTCCAAGTTCCAGCGGGACAGGAGCTGGCTGGTTTCCGTCTAATGAAATCACTATTAATGGAGAGTGGAAACAAAACAGTGATTCTTACACTATAAGTGGTAATCATACCTACTTATTAACAGAATATGATGCCATGAACCAATTAATAAACGAATATACTGTTACTGGTACATTTGAAATAAAATCAAAATAATTTAAAAACAAGATAGATAATATTCTTTTCCAAAATAGCTATAATCATGTTCGATTTACTTCTTTCATCGTTTGCCATTCTCATTTAAATAGAATCACAGGCCAGAATAATTGCTTACTTATCTCCTCTCACAATAGAATTATTCATTAAAAAGCTCATCGAGCTCACCTAGATGCCAATCTTTCCAGTTTAAATTCTTAATTTTGCTCTCCATAAAACACAATACCTATGTTTGAAAATTTAGCGGACAAATTTGAGAGAGCCTTTAAAGTCCTAAAAGGGCAAGGACAGATATCTGAAATCAATGTCGCAGAAACGCTTAAAGAAGTTCGTCGGGCTCTATTGGATGCCGATGTTAATTTTAAAACAGCAAAAGAATTTACCAATACTGTAAAAGAAAAAGCACTAGGTCAGAATGTATTGACTTCTATTTCTCCAGGTCAGTTAATGATTAAAGTTTGCCACGAAGAGTTGGTGAACTTGATGGGAGGAAATGAAGTTGAAATCAACATCAAAGGTAACCCAGGAATTATATTAATGTCAGGTCTGCAAGGTTCCGGTAAAACAACATTTACGGGGAAACTGGGGAACTACCTTAAAACAAAGAAAGGAAAGAATCCATTGTTAGCAGCCTGCGATGTTTATCGTCCTGCGGCAATTGATCAATTGCATGTGTTGGGAGAACAACTGGGTATTGAGGTATTTTCCAATCGTGAAGAAAAAAATCCAGTTAAAATAGCTCAAGAAGCTGTTCAGTTTGCTAAAAGCAAAGGATACAATGTCGTTATTATTGATACTGCAGGTCGATTGGCAGTAGATGAAAAAATGATGAATGAAATTGCTGATGTGAAAAAGGCAATTAACCCAACAGAGACTTTATTTGTAGTGGATGCCATGACTGGGCAAGATGCGGTAAATACAGCGAAAGCATTTGATGAGCGAATTAATTTTGACGGTGTTATCTTAACGAAATTAGACGGAGATACACGTGGTGGAGCTGCATTAACTATTAAATCTGTTGTTAATAAACCAATTAAGTTTGTTGGTACAGGTGAGAAAATGGACGCACTAGATGTGTTTTATCCTGCTAGAATGGCGGATAGAATTCTCGGAAAAGGTGATATTGTAACTTTAGTGGAGCGGGCGCAAGAGCAGTTTGATGAAGAAGAGGCTCGAAAGTTGCAAAAAAGAATTAAAAAGAATCAGTTTGATTTCAATGATTTTTATGCTCAATTGCAACAGGTAAAAAAGATGGGTAACGTCAAAGACTTAATGGGAATGATGCCAGGGATGGGAAAAGCAATGAAAGATGTTGATATTGACGATGATGCCTTTAAATACATTGAAGCAATTATTCAGTCAATGACACCCAAAGAGAGAGAGAATCCTGATTTAATGAATAACTCTCGGAAAATACGTTTGGCAAATGGTTCGGGAACGAACGTTCAAGAAGTGAATAAGTTGATGAAACAGTTCAACGACACGAAGAAAATGATGAAAATGATGTCTAATCCTAGTAAGATGCGTCAAATGATGAAGCAAATGAAAGGAATGGGAGGATGATACTTATAAGACTTACTAGCAAAGTGTTTTTTAGGAAGGACTTGTGCTAAAGGGACTTAATAACCTTTTCTAACTTACTTCTAACTTCTGTTGCAACATTTCCTAGATCATCATTCTTAACAGCTTGCATTGAAGCCATCGGATCAACAGCAGAAATTTCTATTTTCCCTTCTTCTCTTTCTTGAACAATGACATTGCAAGGCAACATAGTCCCAATTTTGTTCTCTGCGAGGACGGCTTTGTGAGCAAATTTTGGATTGCAAGCTCCAAGAATTGTGTAATTGTAAAAATCAACGTCTAACTTCTTTTTCATTGTTGCTTTAAAGTCTATAGTAGTCAGTACTCCAAAACCTTCTGTTTTTAAATGTTCTGTAACTTTTTCAATTGCTTTCTCAAAACTTATTTCGTTAATTGTTGTGGATATATAATAGCTCATAATTACTGTTTTAATGTAGTGTAAAGTTACGACGATTTAAACAAACGAATGTGATATAGGTCACATTTCAACTTTTCCTCACTAATGTTTAGAATCAATAATCCAATGATGAAGCGTGCTTCTGTTATATCACTCTTATTCTTCACTCTAGATTGACTTATTACCACACAGAAAGCCAAAGGTTCATGGAGAAGTTTGTCGCCCTAGTATACACTTTTCACTATTCCTACTCGAAACAAATCAACAATCTCAAACTCTCCACTTTTGACAATTGTGTTCCATGCCTTAAACATGGAGTCACTCCACCTTATGTCGTCCAATACAAAAATCGTTTCTTTAATTGTGAAAGGTTTCAATTTTTCCATGTAGTTGAGAAGTGCATCGCCATCATGGTGGCCGTCAATAAAGATGAAATCATAAATTTTTCTAGATGATTTTTCGTTGATTTCGAGTGTCTCAGCCGTCAAGAAATCATCAAATGTAGCATGTATGCTTTGTACATGGTCAAACTGTGTAAAGTTCTCCAAAGCAATATTCCTTGTGTTGTTGCAAGCCTCTATGCTTGTAATGTTTGCTTTGGAATTACCTAAAGCTAAATAACTTGTACCAACTCCGAGGGAAGTTCCAAATTCTAAAATATTCGTAAATTGATAATGTTTATTCAACTGGTACAGCAATTTTCCATATTTCCCTTTAGAAGAGCTTGTTTTCAATATTGTTGAAATTTTCCGATCATTTCCAAGTTTTTTAGAACCTGCTCCGAAATCTTGGATAGTGATTATACGGTCATCTTTGCGTAGTTTATTGAAGAGTGTTTTTAAATGTAATTTTGAGTGTTCATTCAAATCAATAGCGAGGCAATTCTCATAAAAATCACGAGTAAAATTAGAATCACTTGTCTTCTTAGAGCTAATTTTCCATCTATATTTTATATATTCGAATCCGATTTTCACAAGACCAAAATAAGCAATCTTTGAGAAAGAAATGAGTGTAGAAACAAAGAAAGAAATCATTAATCAGCGAAATCAAGTTTTCGAGCAGGAATTTCAAGTTGAATTGAGCAGTTCATGCAAGGTTGGCAATGGTATTGTTCGTATTAGCGAAGAAGAAAAAGAAAAACTGGTTAATTCTTTCGACGCCAATAGTTTACAGCCAGAGTTTTTTATTCCAGCATCTGGTTCTGGGTCAAGAATGTTTAGTTTTTTATACCAATGGCTAGAAGATGAGGTTGAAACGGAATCAGTAAAGCTATTTTTCAACCAGTGTCAAAAATTTCCTTTTTCTGATTCTATGGTGTCGTCTTTGAGGAATCGAAAAGAGTTAGTAAAGGAAATGTTGAATAAATATTCGGCTTTGCCAAAAGGTTTGATACCCTTTCATAAATATGAAGGTACTGTGAGAACGGCTTTTCAAGAACAACTAGTTCAGGCCAATGAGTTTTTTGGTGATGAAACGAAAGTTCACTTCACTATTCAACAAAAATTTGAAAAGGATATCAAAACCAATATTGGTGATTGCTCCAATGTTACTTTTTCTTATCAAAATTCAGAAACGGATGCCTATTGTTTTGATTCATCGGGGCAAAAAGTGAAAGATGGGGAAAGGTGTTTGATGCGTCCTGCAGGTCATGGAGCATTGCTGGAAAATCTGAACGCAATTGAGAATGATATAGTTCTAATAAAGAACATTGACAATGTGCAGCATTTCTCTAAAGTTGAGGATAGTAAGAGTACATGGAAATTAACTATTGGATTATTACAAAACTTTAAGAGAGACTTAGCCCAACTTGTTAACAATTATTCTTTGGATGGCTTGAGAAAACTCAATTCGAATTATCAGTTTCTTTCAGAAGAACAATTGTCGAATTTCTCTGAGTCGGATTTTAGCACAATTTTATCACGTCCTACTCGAGTTTGCGGAATGGTTATCAATGAAGGAGAGCCAGGAGGAGGACCATTTTGGATTGAAGATGAACAGGGTGTTTCAAATCAAATTATTGAGAATTCCCAAATCAGTAAAAGTGCTTACCAGCAAGATATTGTTCAAACTAGCAGTCATTTTAATCCTGTGTTTATCGCTGTTTCAAAAACAGATATAGAAGGAAGAAAATTGGATTTAATGCAATTTAGAGACGACTCTAAATTCTTCGTTGTGAAAAAGACCCATCAGGGTAAAGAGATTTTTTATCGAGAATTACCAGGTCTTTGGAATGGAGGGATGAGTAATTGGAATACGATTTTTTTAGAAATTCCAGATATAGTTTTTACACCTGTCAAAAGCGTTTTGGATTTGCTGAAATAGATGATGCAAAATTGTAAAATTCTCTAAAACAGCTTTTGTCTCTTCAATAAGTACTTCAACAAAACATCATGATAACCTGCATTAATGTCTGTTGGAACAAAATCAATGCGATAATCAGCGCATTTTAATTCTAATTCTCTAAAGTAGCTGCTGATCGCTTTTTTATACTCCTCTTTAAATTGACTAGGTTGTAGTTTTATTTTTTCTCCCGTTTCCATATCAATAAGATTGTAGGGACGATTTTCCAATTCAAAATCAACTTCCTTCGCTTTGTCAATCACATGAAACACAACGACCTCATGCTTATTGTGTTTTAGATGTTGCAGTGCTTGAAAAAATTCATCTTGTTTTTCAGGATCATCTAATAAGTCAGAAAAGATGATGATTAAACTTCTCTGATGACAAAGTTCTGCGACATCATGCAAAGATGACACGGTTGAAGTTCTTTGAATTTTATCAGCCTTGTATTGCTTGAGATTCTTTTCCAGTTCACTGTATAAATAACGATGATGTCTAATAGACGATTTTGCCTTTGTGTGAATATCTAATTTATCAGTAAATAGACTTAGCCCAACGGCGTCTCTTTGGCGCTTGAGTAATTCAATTAAAGAAGCTGCGGCATAAACAGAGAAGCTCAATTTTGTTTGCTCTTGATCCATTGGAAACAGCATTGAGCTAGAACAATCGATTACTATTTGGCAACGTAAATTCGTTTCTTCTTCATATTTCTTAGTGAAAAGTTTATCTGTTTTACCAAATAATTTCCAGTCGATATGCCGAGTTGATTCTCCCTTATTGTATAATCTATGTTCTGCAAATTCTACTGAAAATCCATGGAAAGGACTTTTGTGAAGACCTGTAATGAAACCTTCAACAACCTGTTTCGCCAATAATTCGATGTTTCCGAATTGTGCTACTTTCTCCCTGTCAATTTTATTCTCCATGAATGCATAAAGTTAGTGATTAACAGTTAATAATTAATGAATAATTGACAATTAGTAATTAACAGTTGTAACAGATTTTAATTTTACCTATCCACTCACTCTCTTTCTACCTTTAACAACAGCATTCAATAATACACCACTCAAAATAATAGCAATACCAACGTTAACAATAAAACTTAATCGTTCGTCAAATACAAAGTAACCTGTTAAGAACATGTAAATTGCACCAAGATATTGGAATGGTGTGATGGTAGCGGCACTTCCAAGATGAAGAGCTTTTGTGAGTGAAATTTGTGCCAATTGTGTGAAAATCCCGATAATTAAAAGCAAAAACCACTCAATTCCCTGAGGCCATGTAAAATCCCAAATTGACAGAATCAACATAAGCGGAATGGCAACCATCGGGAAATACAAAACAATCGTAATTGGCACATCAGTTTGTTTTAGTTTAATTACAGCTGTGTAGGCTAACCCAGAGAATACTGCTGAAATCATTCCAATTCCGATATAGAAGAAATTAATTTGCTCAATGTTAGTTTCTGAATTTATAAATTTGTCAACGGCAATGAGTCCAACTCCGAAAAATGAGAGTATAATAAAGAACCATTGGATCGCTTTTACTTTTTCTTTTAAGAGAATCATGGCAAGAATGACGGTGAATATTGGCGCGAGATACTGGATGATTGTGGCTAGAGCGATTGGCAAGTGATGAATGGTGTAAAAAAACATTGTTAAGGCAATTGTCCCTGCTAACCCTCGAATAAGCAACCATTTTTTATTCACCCCGAAAACAGGAATTTTTTTCCTTTTAATGATAAATAAACTGATAGCAAACGAAACGATTGATCTTGCGAGTACTAATTCGTGAGCAGGATAACGTTGTACACTTTCAATAATATCTTGTTCTCCTCCTGCGCCTAATATTTTTACAAAAAAATTAACAGCGACAAAACATAGGCCAGAAGCAAGCATGTATAGAATTCCTTTTTTCAAGAAGCAAAGATGCATCAAATAATTCGTCTGCCTCCATTTTGAGTAAATGAATCTTCTAACTAAGTGGAACTCATTACTCTTACTTTTTGCTAAAATTCATTGAGAATTTTCGTAGTATAACCTGATCGTTATGCAATCAAAAATATAACTTGAATCAAATTAATTTGGTAGTTTAGCGTTACTAAATTGTGAAAATAGTATTCTACATAGCGGCATTCATTCTTTGTAATAATTCTATTGCTCAGAAAATCATCCCTAAATACACGTTTAATATTGAATTGGGGTTGCCTGTTTCAATTGCCAATGAACCTTTTGATCAAGTAATGCAAGGCTTAGTTGCAGTATCTAGTTATGGGCAATATACGACACCGTTCAATTTGAATTTTGGAATTGGTGGGAGATACTCATTGTTTACTATTAACCAATTTAAAGTCCCAGTTCCCCTAGATGGTTCAGTTCATACAGCTGCAGGTTTCATTAAGGTTGGATATGATAAGTTTCTAACTGATCGATTTGCGATTGATTTTGGTGTAAAAGTAGGCTACTCCTACAACGCCTCAAGTGTGAAGGAGTTAAACCCAGAAGGGGAGGTTATTGATCGTTATTATCGGAATAATACGGCTGCTATAATTGAACCAGGCCTTGGACTTATTCTTTCAGCGGATGAAAAATCATCTTATCGATTTTATATCGGTTATACTATTCAAGGTTACGGTTTTAAGCCAGATTTCATTGGTTTAGAAACAAATGCAGGTTGGGATCCAGGTGGCTTTAATAAGTTAACCCAATACCTTATTGTGGGTTTTGGTTACACTTTTTATTTCAAAAATAACAGACAATAATCGATGTTTGTAGAGAATAATAGCCTTGAATCAGTCAAGAAATATTTTCAAAAAAAACTTCCAGAAAATTCAATTTCCGAAGTCAATTTAATGGTCAAATATTTGACTATAAAAAGACTGAGAATAGATGAATCTAATTACATTATTGAACAACCATTCCTTTTTTCCGAATCGGATTTACTTTTTTTTAAAGATTCAGTGAAACGATTGCAAAATGATGAGCCTTTTCAATATGTATTGGGAGAAGTCGAATTTTATGGTTTGCTTTTAAATATTGACTCAAGAGCTTTGATTCCACGTCCTGAAACAGAAGAATTGGTAGATTGGGTGGTGCATTCGCTAGAGAATAAGGATGAGGTAATCGTAATGGATTTATGCTCAGGTTCTGGTTGTATTGCTCTAGGAGTTAAGTCAGTATTGTCTTCTGTAAAAGTCATTTCTTCAGAATTGTCCTCGGATGCGCTGGCTTTGATTGATAAAAATAGCGAAAAAACTAAACTGGAGATAGATATTCAACAATTAGATGTTCTCGACGAGAATGCGTTCTCTGCTTATCCTAAAAATAGTTTCGATTGCTGGGTTTCAAACCCTCCATATATTCCAATGAAGGATAAGGTAGAAATGGCGGTAAATGTTCTCGAATTTGAACCTGAAATGGCTCTTTTTGTTGAGAACGACAACCCTTTTATCTTTTATGAGAAAATAGCAGAGCAGGCAGTTGCTTATCTCCGTGAAGGAGGACTTCTTTTTTTTGAAATTCATGAAGCTTATGCAACTGATATTTTATCTATTTTAAAACGACTAAATTTTGTTAACATTGAATTGAGGAAAGATTTACAAGGAAAGGATAGAATGATAAAAGCACAAAGGCTATCTTCACAAAATGAATCTGAATGAGGCGAAAATTGAAATAGAAAAACTTACAGATGAGTTGAATTTGTACAATCATTTGTACTATGTGGAGAACAATCCCATGATTTCTGATTTCGATTTTGACATGCTCCTCAAACGTTTGCAAGAGTTAGAAAAGCAGTTTCCAGAATTGGCAAATGAAAACTCACCTACGAAAAGAGTGGGGGGAGACATCACTAAAAAATTCGAGTCAGTCGTTCATAAATATCCGATGCTTTCTCTCTCAAACACCTACTCTGAAGAAGAAATTGAAGAATGGGTAACACGGGTCAAAAAACAAGTTGAAGACGATCTCGAATATGTTTGTGAATTAAAATATGATGGTGTAGCGATTGGAATTCAATACGTTAATGGGAAATTGAAGCAAGCAATTACTCGTGGTGATGGTTATCAAGGAGAGAATGTCACAAATAATGTCAAAACAATTAGGACCATACCTCTTAGTTTAACAGGTGATTATCCAGCTGATTTTGAAATACGAGGAGAGATTTTTTTTCCGTTAGAGAACTTTCGTAAATTGAATGAGCAAAAACGCGAAGCTGATGAACAAGAATTTGCAAATCCTAGAAATACAGCGTCTGGAACTCTAAAAATGCAAGATTCTAAAGTCGTAGCCGAAAGAGGACTCGATTGCTTTTTGTATGGAGTTTATGGGACAGGAAATCTGAGAGAGGGACATTTTGAGACGGTCGAGAAAGTGGCAGATTGGGGATTTAAAATTCCCCCAACTAAAAATAGATATATTGAAAAAACTGATTCTGTTGAAGGGGTAATGGACTTTATCCATTACTGGAATGAAGAGCGAAATAACTTACCTTTTGAAATTGATGGTATTGTCATAAAAGTCAACAAATACCATAAACAAGAAGAATTGGGTTATACTGCAAAATCTCCTCGTTGGGCGATTGCGTATAAATTTAAAGCAGAACGTGTTGAAACTGTTTTAGATAATGTAACCTATCAAGTCGGTCGGACAGGAGCCATTACTCCTGTTGCAAATTTGAAAGCTGTGCAGCTAGGTGGCACAACGGTAAAGCGAGCTTCATTGCACAACGCTGACCAGATAGAGCGACTCGACTTGTACGAAAATGATCAAGTTTTTGTCGAGAAAGGGGGAGAGATAATCCCTAAAATTGTTGATGTTAACGTCGAAGCTCGCAGTAAAGATGCGAAGAAAATAATGTTCATTGATAACTGTCCTGAATGTGGAACAGAACTTATCAGAATTGATGGAGAGGCACACCACTATTGCCCGAATGAATCTGGCTGTCCAACTCAAATTAAAGGACGAATTGAGCATTTTATTAGCCGAAAGGCAATGAATGTTGATGGTATTGGTGCTGAAACTGTAGATGCTTTCGTCGAAGCTAACTTGATTGAGAATTATGCAGATTTATATACCTTGACATTTGATCAAGTAATCAGCCTCGAAAGAATGGCTGAAAAGTCCGCAAATAATCTGCTGTTTGGATTGGAAGAGTCAAAAAAGCAACCTTTTGAAAAAGTTCTTTTTGGTCTTGGGATTCGGTATGTTGGAGAGACGGTAGCAAAAAAGTTAGCAAAATCAATGAAGAATATTGAATCTTTGCAATCTGCTAATTTTGAAGAACTTATTTCTATAGATGAAATTGGAGATAGAATTGCAGAATCAATCATTGCTTTTTTTGCAGAAGCATCGAATCGTGAAATCGTGGAAAAATTGAAATCATTCGGTCTTCATTTTGCCGTTGAAGAAAAGGAAAACTCTTCAGTAATATTTGAAGGAAAATCCTTCGTAGTGTCTGGTGTGTTTAAAGCGTTTTCTCGTACTGAATTGAAAGAACTCATTGAAAATAATGGAGGTAAGAATGTAGGGTCAATTTCTAATAAAACAAGTTTCGTTGTTGCTGGAGATAAAATGGGCCCTTCAAAATTACAAAAAGCGGTAGATTTAGGAGTTCCCATTTTAACAGAAGATGAATTTATAGCAATGCTAAATGGGTAACGAAAATAATATATGGTATTCTGTCCGAAAGGCACTTATTGTAATTCATTATGAAAGTCTGGATCAATTAAAAAAATACCGTTCTGCGATTAAAGAAGTGAATTTAAATATTCACGAATGTGTTATTCTTACAATTGTTGGTAATAAAAAGGAGAAAAATATTTTGGGAGAACAGAGTTCTGTAGTTTTCATTAATGAGAATGAAATCAATCTATTAGGCAAATTAAAAAACGAAGATGCGTCAAAAATGTTGGTAAGAAATTTTGACACACAATTTTTTTTCTGTGAACCATCAAAAAAAATAGCAAAGAAATTAATGAATCAAAAGGTTAGATTAAGAGTGGGTGTGAATATTCAGAATGAGTGGTGTGATATTAATTTGCAATCAAATTCAACTTCGCCCGTGCATTTGCTTAATTTTGTAAAAGAAACGTTAGAAAAAATTCAATTGTAATGAAAAACACATTTAAAGGGGCGGGAGTTGCTTTAGTTACTCCGTTTAACGAAAATTATAGCATCGATTTTGTCGCATTAAAAAAACTAGTCCGTTATCAAATAGACAATGGTATGGATTTTTTAGTGGTGCAAGGAACGACAGGAGAATCACCCGTTCTTTCTCAAGAAGAAAAAATGCAAGTTCTCCAAGCAGTGCAAGAAGAGAACAATAATACTCTTCCTATTGTATATGGAGTTGGTGGGAATGATACAGTTACAGTTGGAGAATTGCTAAAGAAACTACCCAAAGGAATTGACGGAATTCTATCAGTATCTCCTTATTATAACAAGCCCACGCAAAGAGGTATATATGAGCATTATAAATACATTGCCGGCTGTACTGATTTACCCATTATTCTCTATAATGTTCCGGGTAGAACAGGTTCAAATGTTTCCGCAGAAACTACTTTAGAATTGGCAAAAATCGACAATATAGTGGCTATGAAAGAAGCATCGGGCGATTTAGGGCAAATAATGGAGATTGTGCAGCATAAACCAATTGGTTTTTCAGTTCTTTCTGGAGACGACGCAATTGTAGTTCCATTGATGTCAGTTGGAGTGGAGGGAGTAATTTCTGTTAGTGCCAATGTGTTTCCACAGATTTTTTCTGATATGGTGAATGACGCATCCAATGGGGATTTTGATTTGGCAAAAGAAGGTCATTACAAACTCAATTCGATCACTCAAATGCTATTTGAAGAAGGGAACCCGGGTGGAGCAAAGGTTGCCCTAGCGAAAATTGGACTGATGAATGCAACGATGAGAAGGCCTCTTTTTCCTGTTTCTGATGAACTAAAAACTAGAATTGAACAAGAGACAATGAGTCTATTGTCTTTAAAATCAATATGAAAATTAAATGAATAGCGCCCGAGAAATAATAAGTGCGATTACAAATGCAGAAAACATTGTAATTACTAGTCATCGATCTCCTGATGGAGATTCTATAGGTAGTTCAATGGGTATGTACCACTTTATAAAAGCCTTAGGTAAAGAATCAAAAATTTGCCACCCCGACAAATGTCCTGAGTTTATTGAATGGGCAAAAGGAGTTGTAAGAATTGCCACTTTCGAGGATAACGAGCAAGAAGTTAAAGATGATTTAAAAAATGCAGATTTAATATTCTGCCTTGATTACAATGGCGCAAATCGATTAGGAAAAGAGATGGCACCATATTTAGAACAAGCTACAGGGACAAAGGTAATGATAGATCATCACTTAGATCCGGATGATTTTGTAGATATCGCTATTTCAGAGTCAAATGTATGTTCTACCTCGCAGCTTGTTTATGAATTGATTGAGTCATCGGGAAATTTGAACCTTTTGAATCAAGCAATCGGAACACCTCTTTATCTTGGAATTATGACCGATACAGGCTCTTTTAGATATTCTTCATTGACCTCTCGAACACATGAGATTTTAGCGTCTTTACTTTCTCATGGAGTTATGCATTCTGAAATTCATGAAGCAACTTTTGACAACAATAGAATCGATAAGCTCAAGTTACGTGCACACATAATCGCAGAAAGATTAGAATTTCTAGAAGAGTTACATGTAGCAATTATCTCTGTAACAGAAGAAGAGTTAGAGCGTTTCAATCATATTAAAGGAGACACAGAAGGATTGGTCAATGTCGCACTTTCTATGGAAGGCGTAAAAGTGGCTGTTTTCTTTAGAGAGTCTGGAGATATGATAAAAATTTCTTTTCGTTCCAAAGGAGATGTGGCTGTTAATGGACTCGCTGGAGATCACTTCCAAGGTGGTGGGCATAAAAACGCATCGGGTGGTGCATCTTTCGTTGGTCTAGATGAAACCATTGCAAAATTTAAAGAAGTAGCCCCAAAATATTTTAAATGAGAGTGTTTATAATTTCAATATTAATTCTTTTTGTCGCTTGTTCTGAAGAGGTTGAACCGACTAATCCCGATGTAAACTGGACAAAGGATAATTCCACAAATTTGAATAAAAATTTAGCTATTCAAGAAGAGATTGATATCAAGCTATTTTTAGAAAGACACAAAGATTGGCAAATGATTAAAACTGGTTCTGGTCTTCAGTACTACATCTATGAAGAAGGCTCTGCTGATAATACATATTCTCCAAGAAAAGGAAATGTGGCAGATATTGAATATAAAATCACACTACTCGATGGAACACTCGTTGACCAAACAGAAGATAATGAATACGAAGAATTTGTTGTTGATAATAGCGATATTGAATCTGGAGTCCAAGAGGCTATCAAATTACTAACTATTGGAGATAAAGCTAAGCTGATTATTCCAAGTCATCTTGGACATGGATTGATGGGCGACATGAATAAGATACCACCTTTAACAACGTTGATAATCGATATTTACCTAACAGGAATTAATTAAATGATGATGAAGTTCACGATAACCGTTGCCCTTTTTATCTCTCTTGCAAGTTGCGATACTACAGGTGTGAAAAAAATAGATAACAAAGAAACAAAAGAGAAAAAAGTTGTTCGTATTGATGAAGAAAACATTCTCGATCAACCATCCATCGCAATT
Source organism: uncultured Fluviicola sp. (assembly GCA_963976995.1). Taxonomy (GTDB): domain Bacteria; phylum Bacteroidota; class Bacteroidia; order Flavobacteriales_D; family Crocinitomicaceae; genus UBA4466. The sequence continues at coordinate 55,638 of CAXBMR010000008.1, read as the reverse complement.
GATGAAGAGAAACTGGATAATGGAATAATAATTAAGTGGATTGAGCATGGGAAAGGAGATGTTTTAACGAAAGGAGATATGATTCAAGTGGATTACAAAGTGTTTTTAGATGACAACACCGTGGTTGATGGTAATCACCTGATAAATAAGAAAAGTATTCCTTTCATGGTCGGTTTTCAGATGCAAGCAAAAGGTTGGGATATTGCTTTGCAGAAATTGAAAGTAGGGGATTATGCGGAAATATTTATCCCCAGTGAATTAGCTCGTGGAGAGAAGGGAATTAAAGGTTTGATTCCTCCGAATGCCGATAATATTTTGAAAATTAGAATTATAGAAAAAATGAAACCAACTCGTGAGGTGGACGGAAATAAAGTATGGGTTTTTGAAGAAAATAAAAGCAATAAATTGAAATTTGGAGAAAACACTGAAATAGAATTTCATTGCATGGTTTCAACGCCCAGTAATCCACTTTATGTGAATACTTATGATAACGGAGCACCATTTAAATTACGCTTAAACGATAGTGGAACGGTGCCAGGATTAAAAAAAGCGTTAATTAATGCTAAAAAAGCGGATAGAATGTTTGTTCTCATTCCTCCTTCTGAAGCTTATGGTAGTAAAGGTTATCAGGGACTTGTAAAAGAAAACGAAGATCTGTTTTATAACATTTTGGTAATGGGTGTAACTGAAATATAAGTAATGAAATTAGTACTTTTGAAAACACAACAAACTAGATTTAAAACAATGCGAATTCTCCTCCTAATTTTTACAGTAATTTTCTCGTTTAATTCTTTTGGACAGAAAATAATTGATACCTTAATAACTGAAAAGGGTACCATGTTAATCTACTCTAACAGAACATGGATTTTTGAAGAAGATTTGAACTTCGATGGAGTAATGAACGAGGAACTGCACTCTGAAGTTATTGGAGACTCAACGTTGAATTATTTTCAATCATGGGACAATGATTTGTGCTACACTTCACAATTAAAAAATGATGTAAACAAGCTAAAAGATACCATTTGGCTGTGTTTGGAAGATAGTACTAGTTCAAAATTTGTCATGCCTTTTGATGGTCGAATAACTTCTAGATTTGGATGGAGACGAGGAAGAAATCACAACGGAACCGACATCGATTTAGTTACAGGTGACACCGTTCGGGCAGCTTGGTCAGGCAAAATTAGATACGCCAAGTACAACACAAGTGGTTTTGGTAATTTGGTTGTCATTCGTCATCATAATGGCTTAGAGACATTTTATGCTCATTTAGACAAACATCTTGTCGTTCCAAATCAAACTGTGGAAGCAGGAGATCCAATTGGTTTAGGAGGTAACACAGGACACTCTAGTGGTTCTCATCTGCATTTTGAAGTTCGGTTTTATGATATTCCTATGAACGCTGAAAGAATCATTGATTTTAAAACGAAAAAAATTAAAGACGAAAACCTACTAGTTCACCGAGGTGTCTTTCGAGCGGGATCATCTTCATCTGCGGTAACTTACTCTGGGAATAAAAAATACCATAAGGTCCGATCCGGAGATACTTTAGGTGGAATCGCAAGTAGAAATAAAACGTCTGTTTCTCGAATTTGTCAGTTAAATGGGATTCGTCCCACAACAATCTTGCAAATTGGTCGTAATATTAGGGTTCGTTAACATTCAATTACACTTTATTCTTTTACTTTTGCAAGAATGAAAAAATATTCAATTGCTTTTACTCTACTAGTTGTACTGTTAGTGTCAAGTTGCTCTAGCTATAATCGTGTGCTTAAGGCAGATGACTATGGGGCGAAATTCGACCTTGCAAATGAGCTATACGATAACGATGACGAAGTTAAAGCTGTTGCTCTGTATGAGCAAGTGTATCAAAGAATGCCTAAGTCACCTGAAGGTGAAGTGTCTTATTTTAGAATTGGAAAAGGTTACTACGTGGGAGGTGATACATACATGGCAGGTTATTATTTAGGAATGTTTGCAAAACGTTTTCCGACAAGCCCAAAAGCTGAAGAGGCATTATTTTTAAGTGCATTATGTGGAGTGGCAGAATCGCCAACTTCCTCTCTAGATCAAGATGCTACTGAATTGGCAATTGGAGATTTACAGCAATTTGTAGATCGTTTTCCGAACTCTGCGTTGGTCGATTCGAGCAACCAAATCATTGATCGATTGCGCTTTAAGTTAGAACAAAAAGAGTATGATGCAGTAAAGTTGTATGCGAAAACAGAAAATTACCGTGCTGCAGTTAGCTCTTCAATAACATTCATGGATGATTTCACTAGAACAAAGTTCAGAGAAGAAGTTTTCTTCATTTTAGTTGAAAATTCTTATCACTTGTCAAAAAATAGTGTGAGTAGTAAAAAAATGGAAAGAATTGATGATACTATTGAAAGATATCGTACTTTTGTAATTGAATTTCCTGATTCTAAATATCGAAATTTAGCCAAGAGGTATTTTGAGCAAACAGTGAAAGATAAGGAAATTTTTATTGAAGAAAATAAAAAATAGATATGGATTTTAAGAACAGTACAGCCGAAAAAACTACAATTACGAGAGATACAGATGAAATGGAAGCAAATACTTCCAATATTTATGAGTCCATTGTAATGATGTCTAAAAGATCAAATCAACTTAGTGTTGAATTGAAAGAGGAGTTGACAGCTAAACTAGCTGAATTCGCATCTTCGACTGATAATCTGGAAGAAATTTTTGAAAACAGAGAGCAAATTGAAATATCTCGTTTTTATGAAAGATTACCAAAACCTGTATCTATAGCTATTCAGGAACTATTGAACGATAATATCTATGCAAGAATGCCTGAAGATTCTTCAGAAGCATAGTCATTATATCAAAACCCTTTAACGAAATATATTATGCGAGGAAAGCGCATTCTTCTTGGAATAACTGGGGGAATAGCGGCCTATAAAATCGCATTTCTCATTCGTCTATTGAAGAAAAGTGGAGCAGATGTAAAATGCATTATGACTCCGGCATCAACTAATTTTATTAGCCCACTTGTTGTCTCAACTCTCTCCGGCCATCCTGTTGGAATAGAGTTTTGGAACAAGAATGATGGAACATGGAACAACCATGTTGAGTACGGGCTTTGGGCAGATTTATTTGTCATTGCACCTCTCACTGCAAATACATTAAGTAAAATGGTGCAAGGTAGTTGTGATAACCTTTTATTAGCCACTTATCTCTCCATGAAAACAAAGACAATTGTAGCTCCTGCAATGGATTTGGACATGTATATACATCCTTCCAATAAAAGGAATTTGATGCAGATTAAAGAAGACGGAGTTGGAATTATTCCTGTTGAGAGTGGAGAATTAGCAAGCGGATTGAACGGAGAAGGCAGAATGGCAGAGGCAGAAACAATTTTTTCAGTCATAGAGAACAATGTTGGTCAATCCAATAATGATTTTCTAGGGAAGAAAGTCGTGATTACTGCTGGACCAACATACGAGGCGATTGATCCAGTCAGATTTATAGGCAATCATTCTAGCGGGAAAATGGGATTCAAGATTGCACAAGAATTTCTAGATAGGGGTGCTGAAGTAACTATTATAGCAGGTCCAACTGGTTTGAAGCTAGAGAATGATAACTTGAAAGTAATTCAAATCAAATCTGCAGAAGAAATGCTCAAACAAGTGCAAAATATTTGGGAATCTTGTGATTATGGCGTCTTTGCGGCTGCTGTAGCTGATTATAGACCTAAAAATATGGCTACTGAGAAAATTAAGAAAAAGTCGGATGAATTGACAATTGAATTAGTTAAAAATCCTGATATTCTGAAATGGGCAGGAGCAAATAAAAAAGAAACACAATACTTAATTGGCTTCGCTTTGGAAACTGAAAACCTGAAAGAGAATGCCACGAAAAAGTTGGATGCCAAAAATTTGAATTTCATTGTTATGAACTCGTTGAAAGATAGTGGTGCAGGTTTTGGTGTTGACACAAATAAAATTAGTATTTTAGATAACCGCAATAATTTTGAATATTTTGAGTTAAAGTCTAAAGAAGCGGTTGCAAAAGATATTTTAAATTATTTGAAAACTTATATTGAATGAAATTTATAGTGAGTTTGTTATTTGTCTTTAACTTTATGATGGTTGTAAAATCACAAGAGTTAAATTGTCAAGTAAGTGTTATTGTTGATGCTCGTTTAGAATTAACAAGTGTTGAGAAGGAGGTTTTGGATCAGATGCAAAACACCATTTATGAACTGATGAATAACACGCAATGGACCAAAGATAAATTTAAAGTCGAAGAAAGAATCAATTGCACCATTCAGTTTCAAATTAACAAAGTTCCTTCTTCAGGATCATTTTCAGGATCAATGCAAGTTCAATCTTCAAGACCAGCGTTGAATTCAAGCTATAACACAACGCTTTTTAACTTCCAAGATGATGATGTGGTATTCTCCTACTCAAGAAATGCTATATTAATATACAGACCCAATCAGTATTCAGACAATTTAACCTCAATGTTGGCATTCTATGCTTATTTTATTTTGGGGATGGACTATGATTCGTTTTCCAATAAAGGAGGAACAAAGTACTTTTCTATGGCACAACAAGTTGCTTCAGATGCACAGTCATCTGGAGCACCAGGATGGAAATCAAATGAAAGAGGTAGAAAAAATAGATTTTGGCTAGTTGATAATATTTTACATGAGTTATTTTCTCCTCTTAGAGAATGTAACTATATCTACCACAGAAAGGGGATTGATGCACTCTACGAAAGCAAGGCTGAAGGTAAAAAAGAAATTTTTAATGCATTGAGTAAATTGATAAAAATAACTTCAACTAGACCTGGCTCCGTAAATTTATTGAACTTTGTTCAAGCTAAAACAAACGAGATTAAAAATCTTTTTGCTGATTCTGAAGCAAGAGAAAAAAATGATATTGTGAATCTTCTCAAACGTATAGATCCTGCAAACTCATCAAAATATCAAGAGATTTTGAATCAATGATAAGTTCGCTAATAATAGAAAACTTTGTTTTAATTGATAAGGCCAATATTCAATTTGATTCAGGATTTTCTGTTATCACCGGTGAAACAGGTTCTGGAAAATCAATTTTGTTAAATGCTTTGAATCTCATTCTTGGTGAAAGGGCAAACTTTTCTGTAATAGGAAATAAAAGTGATAAATCAACGGTTGAAGGAGAAATCAGTATAAAAGGGTTTGGTTTAGAGCATTTTTTTATTAAAAATGAACTGGACTATTTCGACACGGCGATTGTTCGTAGAGAGATTCATAAACAAGGTAGATCAAGGGCTTTTATCAATGATACACCTGTTCAATTAAACGTTCTTAAAGAATTTTCTAGCCAATTGATTCATATTCACTCTCAATACAACACTTTGGAGTTAAAAGATGTGTCATTTCAGTTAAACGTATTGGATATATTAGCAGATTTAACCAATGAAACAAAGAAATACACTTCTGAATATTTGAAATTAAAAGAAAATACGAGGCTTTTAATTTCAAAAGAGGAAACATTGAAGAATTCCATTTCTCAAGAGGATTATAGTTCATTTCAATTGCAAGAGTTACTGTCTTTGAATCTAGATAAGATTGATTACGAAGCAATCTTATCAGAATTAAAAAAAATAGAAAATGCTGACGAAATTTCAAAGGCTTATCAAAAAATTATTAGCATTTTAAAAACGGATAACGGCGTTATTGATTGTTTGTATGAGCTCAAAACATCTCTCATCAAGAATGTTTCGATTGACGAAAATTTGAAAGACATAAATGATAGAATCAATACAATCTCCATCGAAATTAACGACATTGTTGAGAATGCTGAAATACAAGCTGAGGCAATAGAGTTTGACCCTAGAAAACTGGATGAAATGATAGCGCAAATTGATGCGTACAATCGAATATTACAAAAACACAGTGTTAATTCTCAAATTGAACTCGTAAATTTAATGCATGAGCTAGAAAATTCTTCGGCAAACTATGAAGATTTAAAAATCGAAATTGAGGAATTGAAAATTACAGTTGAAAACCAAGAAACTCAATCAAAGAAGAAGGCAAACGATCTGCATAATAAGCGCATGGGAGCATTATCAGTCATTGAAGATGATATTTCAAGAGAGCTAGCGGAGTTGAAATTAGAAAATACAAGGTTGCTATTTTCTCTTTCCCAATCGGAAGAACTGTCAGCAACTGGAAATACAAACCTAGAGATTCTTTTCAGTCCAAATGCTGGAATGGAGCCTGTTCAAGTGCACAAAGCGGCAAGTGGAGGGGAGCTTTCTCGAGTGATGTTGGCCTTACAAAGTTTAATGTCCTCTAAAGTAAAGCTAAGAACCATGCTTTTTGATGAAATTGATACTGGAGTGTCTGGTGATGTTGCTCAAAAAATGGGACAAACTCTGAAAAAAATGGGGAATAGAATGCAAGTCATTGCAATTACTCACCTTCCTCAAGTTGCTGCAAAAGGCGAGCAACACCTAAAAGTTGTGAAAGAAATTATTGACGGCAAAGCGATGTCAAAAGTCATAGAATTAGATAAGCAAGAAAAAATAACTGAAACTGCTCGGTTAATGAGTGGTGACAAGATCAATCAAGCTGCCTTGGAGAATGCAAAAGCGTTGATGCAATAATGGAATTTAAACTTACATTTGAACCTGAATTGAACGGACTAAATTTATCGCACAATGATTCCATTGTCTCCATTGGAAGTTGCTTTTCTGAAGAAATAGCGAAAAAAATGTCGAAAGCATGTTTCGACGTGAATAGCAACCCTTTTGGCACCTTATTTCATCCAGAAGCGCTTCTAAACGTTCTGAATTCTTCCATTGATGGAAGACAGGATGTTGAAGTATTGAAAAGAGATGATTTGTTCTTTAGTTGGGATGCATCAAGTAAAATTTATGCAAGTTCTGAAGAAGAATTGACCTCTACTGTACGTCAATTGAGAGAGAAATTAAAAACGGACTTAGCAGACGCAAAATTGTTGATTATTACCTTCGGAACAGCATGGAAATACACGCACAAAGAATTGCATATCACCGTAGGTAATTGCCACAAAGAGCAGAAGAGTCAATTTGACAAAACGTTGGCAAGTTTCGTTTCTATGGAGGAATCTTGGCAGAGATTGCTTAAAAAAATGGAGGTTCAGTTTCCCAATCTTCAAGTTTTATTTTCTGTAAGTCCCGTTCGACATGCAAAAGATGGGTTGGTGGAGAATAATAGAAGTAAGGCACGATTAATTGAACTAGTGCATTCCTTAGTTGAGAAAAATGGCAATTGCAGTTATTTTCCAGCGTATGAAATAGTAATTGATGAATTGAGAGATTATCGTTTTTATTCAGAAGACCTGGTTCATCCAAATTCTCAAGCAATAAATTACATTTGGGAAAGATTTTCAGCTTCTTCGATGTCTTTTGAAACGAAGGTGCTTCTTAAAATAATTAGAAAAATTAAGGCAACATTATCGCATAAAAGTTTACATCCAAATTCTAAGGTAAATTCACAAAGATTAGATATAGCCATAGCAGATAAAGAACGATTACTGCAAGAGCATCCTTTTTTAAAGTGGTAAGTTAGGATGAGTGAATTGAAACGTTTAAATAAGGCCATTGCTGAAACAGGTTACTGTTCGCGAAGAGCAGCCGACAAGCTTATCGAAGAAGGTCGAGTTAAGGTGAATAATGAAGTTGCTGGTTTAGGAGTTAAGGTAAGCTCAAATGATATTATTAAAGTCAACGACATTATAGTCACAAAAGAAGTTGAGAACCTCTATTTTTTATTTAATAAACCAACTGGAATTACCTGCACAACAGATGAATCGATACAAGGAAATATCATTAGTTTTATCAATCATCCAGAAAGAATTTTTCCGATTGGTCGATTAGATAAACCAAGCGAAGGTTTAATTTTTCTCACTAATGACGGGGACATCGTAAATAAAATACTACGTTCTCGCAATAATCATGAGAAGGAATATATTGTTGGTGTCAACAAGAAAATAACGCATTGGTTTCTTGAAAAGATGAGAAATGGGCTTCCTATTTTAGAAACGATAACAAAAAAGTGTAGTGTTGAAAAAATAGACGACTATTCTTTTAAAATAATTCTGACACAAGGGCTCAACAGACAAATACGAAGGATGTGTGAACACCTTGATTATGAAGTTAGAACACTTAAGAGAATTCGGATTATGAACGTTGAACTCAATCGTCTTCGTAAAGGACAAATGAGACCTTTTACTCAAAAAGAATTTGACGGTTTATTGAAATTAATAGGAGATTCAAGTAAGACAGAAGAGGCGTCCTAATTAAAATTTAAGAATTTTCACTTTCTTGTAGTGCAACTTTCTTATCATATTTTCCAGTTCCTAAGTCATTGAGCAATGTGAAATGACTTTTTAAAGCACCTAAAAATGTTTTGTGATGATGATAGGGAACCCCATATTCTTCAGCCGTTGCTTTTACAATTTTCGAAATATGTCGGTAATGCACATGGCAGACCGTTGGGAATAAGTGATGCTCTATTTGATAGTTTAATCCACCAATATACCAAGAGAATAATGTACTTCCATTCGCAAAATTGGCAGTTGTTCGCATTTGTAAAATAGCCCAATTTTCTTCAACAGAATTTTCTTCATCAGCTTCGAAGAACTCTGTTTCTTTAATAACATGTGCTGATTGAAAAATCAATGCCAGAACTAAACCAGCAATAGCGTGCATTATTAAGAAACCACTTAGAATAATTCCCCAATGGGCATCAACAATAAATAATGGTAGAATAAAAAATACAATCAAATAAGCTACTTTCATGAATATTATTTGAAGTAGTGCTTTCCTATAGCTCATATCTTGTGCTTTTAACAAGCCAAGTTTCTCATAGCGGTACAATTGCTCAAAATCCTTAGAAAGTACCCAATATAAAGTTAAAACAGCGTATAGAATTGGGGCATAAAAAATTTGAAACTTAAAAATAGCTTTATGCTCTTGATTCGGAGTGAAACGCATAATTCCTTTCTTTTCAATGTCCTCGTCAAAGTGTTCAATATTCGTGAAGGTATGGTGCAAAACATTGTGTTGAATGATCCAATTAAGTGGATATCCACCTGCAAAATTCAATGTTCCCCCCATTAATTTGTTAACAAATTGATTGGTAGAATATGAGCCATGATTAGCATCATGCATAATGGATAGTCCAATACCAGCAACACCAAATCCCATTATCGCCCACATGCCAATAATACCCCAATTTGAGTCAATTGTTCCAGTAATCATTAAGATGAAAGGCACAAAGTAAAGACAAAGCATAAATACAGATTTAAGCTTCATGTTTAAATTCGCATATTTCGAGATATTATTTCCTGAGAAATAGCTATTGACACGTTTTCTTAATTCTTTGTAGAATTCAGGATCTTTTTTGTTGTCAAATTTCACATGCGGTACACTCATAAAAATAAAATTTGGCTTACGTCTGCATTTATATAAAAACAAACATAGCATTTACGCAAAGATAGGTTAATTAAATCAAGCACAAGTTTAATTTAGAAAAACATGATAGAGAGTTGGATTTTTTAAAGTGTTATCAATTATTATCTTTACCAACCTATGTCGAAAGAATTAATCATTGGAGTACTTGTTACATATTTTGCAGTACTGATAGCTATCTCTTTTTTTACTTCCAAAAAGGCAGATAACTCTTCGTTCTTTTTGGGCGAAAGAAAGTCTCCCTGGTATATTGTTTCATTTGGTATGATCGGAGCCTCCCTAAGTGGTGTGACATTTATTTCAATTCCAGGTTGGGTAGGAAATGAATCTAATCAATTCAGTTATATGCAAGCCGTATTAGGGTATTTGGTGGGTTATTTCATCGTAGCCCATGTACTTTTACCAATATATTATCGCTTAAACTTAACCTCAATCTATGAATATTTAAAGCAACGTTTTGGCTTCTGGTCATACAAGACTGGCGCTTCTTTCTTTTTGCTCTCTAGAATAATAGGTGCATCTGTTCGGTTGCTACTTGTTGCAAATGTGTTGCAAGACATTTTATTTGATGATTGGGGTATCCGCTTTGAATTTACCGTAGTGATTTCTGTAATACTGATATGGTTATATACAAATAGAGGTGGTATAAAAACAATCATTTGGACAGACACATTACAGACTGCTTTTATGCTGGGTTCAGTCTTATTAACTGTATGGTTTATAAGTGACGCTTTGAATTTATCGGAAAATGTAGGAACTGTTTCGACAATTGCTAACAGTTCTTACTCCAAAATATTTTTCTTCGATGATATTTATAGCAGCAATCACTTTTTTAAACACTTCTTGGGTGGTATCTTCATTACTATTGGTATGACAGGACTTGATCAAGATATGATGCAGAAGAATTTGAGTTGCAAGAATATCAAAGATGCTCAAAAGAATATGATTTCCATGGCGTTTGTTTTAGTTGTTGTGAATCTAATTTTCTTAGGCTTAGGTGCATTACTTTATATTTATGCTTCAGCTAATGGAATTGATTATAAAAGTTCAGATTTACTTTTCTCATCCGTTGCCAGGAGTGATGCCGCAGGTCCAGTTATTGGAATTCTTTTCTTGTTAGGTCTTATTGCAGCAGCTTATTCCAGTGCGGATTCTGCATTGACTTCATTGACTACTTCTTTTTCCATTGATTTTTTAGGGGTAAAAGACGACGATTATGATGAGAATAAGAAAGAATCAACTAGAAAGAGAGTGCATTTGGTCATGTCTGCAGTCATTATTCTAACTGTTATTTTATTGAAAAATGTCACAGACGAATCTGCAATTGGTTTATTGATGAAATTCGCTGGTTTTACATACGGACCACTGATTGGAATGTTTTTCTTTGGAATTATTTCTCGAAAATACATCAAAGACCAATTGGTACCTATGGTAAGTGTGTTTTCGATATTATTAACAGTTATTTTGTGGTATTTCTCAGCTGGAGCTCCAGGAGGTTACTCTGAGAACGGAATTGCTTTAGGTGTTTTCGGCCCCTATAGATTTGGCTTTGAAATAATACTTGTGAACGCTTTAATCACTTTTTTTGGGCTGATGGCTTTATCAAAAAAGAAATCAACTACTTAAGGACAAGCATCAATCTCCCAATTTTCAAATCTCCCTATCTTTACTTAACTTAGTCCTATGAAAATTCAATTGCACGATAATAACAAACATCTTGATTTTGCTCCGTTAACCTTAACTCGACCAGTTGGGAACTTAAGGATGGGTATTTTGACCAATGATGAACGTTGGAGTCTTCTTGTTCCCAATGTTGAAATTTTCTTTGAAACAGAAGGCTACCTTTCTGAAAAATTTCCACAAACTATAGATGCTATTGCGGTCAATGCATGTGTAATTCCTAATCGTGAGCTAGTAAACGAAATAGTTAAACTAAAAGGCAACGAGCAATTGGTCCTAAATGGAATTTGGCTAGCCAGATCTGGTACGGGTGATATTCATAAGAAATATGAAGGTAATGAACCCGTTGTAATTGAACATCGATGGGAGCTCTTTCAAAAAAACGGAAAGGTGTTGGAGCAAGATTTTGAATTACTCACAAACGAACGAACATCAGTGCAACTTTCTTCTACAAATACGATAATTGGAGACGTAAATAAAATATTCTTAGAAAAAGGAGCCAAGGTTGAAGCAGCTATACTAAACACGAATGACGGACCCATATATATAGGTAATAATGCTGAAATTATGGAGGGGTCAATAGTCAGAGGTGGTCTTGCAATGCTTGATAGTAGTGTTTTAAAGATTGGAGCAAAAGTTTATGGAGCAACAACCATTGGACCTTACTGCAAAGTTGGGGGCGAAGTGAATAATGTAATACTCTACGGATATTCAAACAAAGGACATGATGGCTTTATTGGTAATTCTGTCATTGGAGAATGGTGTAACATTGGTGCAGACACGAATACTTCTAATTTGAAGAATAATTATGGTCTAGTCAAAACATACTCGTTTAAAACGAAGCACATTGAACAAACTGACGTTCAGTTTATGGGCCTTGTAATGGGAGACCATTCTAAATGTGGAATTAACACTATGTTTAATACAGCCACTGTTGTTGGAGTTTCAAGCAATGTCTTTGGAGCCGAGTTCCCTTCAAAATACATCCCTTCTTTTTCTTGGGGAGTGAAAGGAGATGCGTATGACTTTTCTAAAGCAGTCACTAGTTCGAATAACATGATGTTTAGGCGAAGAATGGAGCTATCTACAGATGAAATTGCGATTCTCAAATACATCTCGAACAACAAATGAGGTAATCTAAATTTCCATTGTATATTATTCTTGACCATTCCTCTTTTCTGCCAATTAATACGACAAAATAGCAGTTTTAGCCTTATGGCACATGCTTTGAACAGTATGTTTATCCGCAATTGTACTTTCTTTTTGAAAAAATCAAGAAGAATTGCTGACAGTTTGACGGTTATATAAAATAGATATGAGTGATTTTTTTGATAATAAATTGATAAGCCTTTCAAACCTTGAATCTGACGCTGAATTTATTCCCTTAATTACAGCAGAAGAAGAGGATAACATGAACAAGGCGAAATACCCAGATGAGTTGGCAATTTTGCCGTTGAGAAATAATGTTCTCTTTCCAGGAGTGGTTATCCCTATTACGGTAGGTCGAGATAAATCCATTAAGTTGATTCAAGATGCGAATAAAGGAGCAAAAATTATTGGAGTTGTTTCTCAAAAGAATCAAGAAGTGGAAAGCCCAGAGTTTTCTGACTTGCACAATATTGGTACGGTAGCTCAAATTATACGCATGTTAAAAATGCCTGATGGTAGCTCAACAGTTATCATTCAGGGAAAACGGAGATTTGAAATTACGCAGCCCACTCAAACAGAACCTTACATGAAGTCTCAAGTAAAAATGCTTGAGGAAAGTGAATTAGATGATAAAGACGAAGAATTAAAGTTGATGTTTAAATCGGTGAAGGATTTAGCATTGCAAATTATTCAGGAAAGTCCAAATATCCCTTCGGAGGCCTCTTTTGCGATTGGAAATATTGATAGTCCTACTTTTTTAGTAAATTTTATTTCTTCCAATATGAATGCAGATGTTGCTAAAAAGCAAGAAATGCTGGAAGAGCTAGACATTAAAAAAAGAGTCACTCTGGCTTTGGAACATCTTAATTTGGAGGTTCAAATGTTAGAAATGACTAATGAAATTCAATCTAAAGTAAGAAAGGACATTGATCAGCAACAACGAGAATATTTTTTGCATCAGCAAATGCGAACAATACAAGATGAATTAGGAGGTAATCCGCAGGAACAAGACGTGACTGATATGAAGGCTCGCGGAGAGAAAAAGAAATGGAATGCAACGGTAAAAGAATTGTTCAATAAAGAGCTGGATAAGTTAGGAAGAATGAATCCTCAAGGAGCTGAGTATTCTGTTCAAATGAATTATCTAGAAATGATGTTAGAATTACCTTGGGGTGAATTTTCCAAGGATAACTTGGACTTAAATCGCGCAAAAAAGATACTAGAACGAGATCATTACGGTCTAGAGAAGGTTAAAGAAAGAATATTAGAGTACTTGGCTGTTTTGAAGCTAAAAGGGAATATGAAATCACCGATTCTTTGTTTCTATGGACCTCCAGGAGTCGGTAAGACATCATTGGGGAAATCTATAGCAGAAGCTTTAGGAAGAAAATACATTAGAATGTCACTTGGTGGTTTGCATGACGAATCAGAAATTAGAGGCCACAGAAAGACATATATTGGTGCAATGCCAGGTCGTATTATCCAAAATATAAAAAAGGCGGGAAAGAGCAATCCGGTTTTTGTGCTTGACGAAGTAGATAAATTGGGCCGCAGTAACCATGGAGATCCTTCTTCAGCGCTATTGGAAGTTCTGGATCCAGAACAAAATAGTGAGTTCCATGACAACTACATAGAAGCAGATTACGATTTATCGCGTGTGATGTTTGTCGCAACGGCTAACAATTTGTCAACTATTCAAGGTCCGTTAAGAGATAGGATGGAATTAATTGAGGTGAATGGTTATACAGTTGAAGAAAAAGTGGAAATAGCGAAACGACATTTGTTGCCAAAGCAAGTTAAGGAGCACGGAATAAAAAAGAAGGACATTGCTATTGGTATGGATGTTTTAGAAAAATTAGTAGAAGAATATACCAGTGAATCTGGTGTTCGCGGCTTAGATAAATTTGTAGCAAAAATTGTTAGAAATAGAGCACGACAAATTGCGATGGAGCAGAAATTTGACGTAGAAATTTCAAAAGAAGATTTATTCACCATTCTAGGAGCCGGGAGAGGCAGAACTAAATACGACAATAATGAAGTTGCAGGAGTAGTAACTGGACTTGCTTGGACGAGTGTGGGGGGTGACATTCTTTTCATCGAATCTTCCATTACTCAAGGCAAAGGAAAACTCACATTGACAGGTAATCTTGGTGATGTAATGAAGGAATCAGCGGTGATAGCGCTTGAATATTTGAAAGCGCATAGTGGTTTAATAGGTTTAGAACAAGAAGTATTCGATAAAAATAACATACACGTTCACGTGCCGGAAGGAGCAACACCTAAAGATGGGCCAAGCGCAGGTATCACAATGTTGACTTCCTTGGCATCTGTTTATTCTCAAAGAAAAGTAAAGAAAAATTTAGCCATGACTGGTGAAATTACCTTAAGAGGTGATGTTCTTCCCGTTGGTGGTATAAAAGAGAAAATTCTAGCCGCAAAACGTTCAAAAATAACCGAAATCATTCTTTGCGATAAGAATAAAAAAGACATCGATGAAATCAAACCAGCTTATTTAAAAGGATTGAAGTTTCACTATGTAAAGAAAATGGATGAAGTCTTGAAAATTGCTTTGACCAAGGAGATGGTAGAGGATGCAGTTAGTGTTGGGTGAAATTGGATATGAATTGAACCTTATAATTAGTTGGATGTATTGATTAATATACCTAGTTGATAATTTAGATAACTTGTAACTTTATCTCTGCTTTTTCGATATACTCTATTAGGTACGGAATTTGTTATGTTTACTTAATAACGATATAACTTGAATGAATAAAATTTACATTTCTTTATTTTTTTTAATAATCTCTATTGTTGCATTCTCTCAAGCAGAGTCTGAAAATTGTTTGAAGCCTTCCAAAAAGGTGATGAAATTAATCAATGCTGGGATCAATGCAAAAGATATTCGTACAGCTGTAGAGAGTTTTAACGCGGCCATTAAGTTGGATGAAGAGAACGCTACTGCCTATTTTGAATACGGAGTATATGCATATAATGGTGGGCTTAAAAACTACGAAAAATATCCAAACCCAGCAAGAGGTGATAAAAGTTTCTTGAAAGCAGAAGAAATGTTTCGCATTGCTTTGGACAATTGCCCAGATTATCATGCAGACTGTTCGTATTACTTAGGAGTTATCAATTTTACACAACAAGACAAACCGGAAGCCATTAAGTGGTTCAAAGAGTTTAAAAAATTCAGCCATTCTGATACAGATAGGTATCCTGAAGACTTCACCAAAAAACTAGCAGATGTAAATGAAGTTTTAGAAGATCTGGAAAGAGATAGAAAGGTAAAAGAAAATGTGGTACCCTTTAAACCAAAACTGGTGAAGAATGTGAGCACAGATAAAAATGAGTATTTTCCTATGCTGTCTCCAGATAATGAACTTATATTTTATACAAGAAAGCTGGACAGGAAAAATATAGGAGACTTAAAATCAAATGTTGTTGAAGAGATTACTTTTTCTAAAAGAGAAACCGTTATGCAAAGTTTTGACGGTGGTGCGCCATTAGATAATCCTTTTAACGATGGTACTTTTCAGAGCTATGGTGCTGCAACGCTTTCTGTTGATAATAAAGAAATGATTGTTTGCGCATGCAAGAAAGAAGAAGTGTATGGACAGCCTTATATGAATTGTGATTTATACATTACCACCTATCAACGAAGTGGGGCTGGAGGGAATGATTTCTCTTGGACTCCATTGGAGAACATGGGAGACAAGATAAATACGTCAAATGGTTGGGAGGCACAACCTTCTCTTTCGGCAGATGGTCAAACATTGTACTATACTGTAAATCGTCCAACCTCTCGGAACAATGATATTTATGTTGCAGAGCGACAAGAAGATGGTTCATGGATGTCGCGCCCTTTTGATGAAGTTAATACGGCGGGTAAGGACAAAAGCCCATTCTTACACCAAGATAGTGAAACCTTATACTTCGTTTCAGGGTCAACGAAAGAAAGACCAGGTGTTGGCGGACTGGATATTTTTTATATTAGAAGAGAAAACGGTAAATGGACGGAACCTAAAAATATAGGATATCCGATTAATTCCCCTGATGACGAATTGGGATTGTATGTTTCTATAGATGGGCAAGTAGCCTATTTCTCTTCAAGAGTAGGAGGTAAGTGGAATATTTATTCATTTGATTTGTACGAAGAGGCTAGACCGCAATCAGTGGCTATTTTAAAGGGAGAATTAAAGGATGAGGACGGTGAAGTGGTAGAGGATGCAACAATCGAAATTACCTATGAGGGTTCTGACGATGTTACACAAGTAAAAGTAAATGGGGATGATGGGAAATACGCCGCAATCATTAAAACTTCTATCAAGCAGGATGTAATGGTGACGGTTAAAAAAGAAGGTCATGCTTTCGATTCTAAAGTAATTAGCAAAGAAGAAATTGCAAAAGTGATGGATAAGCCAGAAGTAAAAGAAGAACCGAAATCAGTTGAGTTAATTCCTAAAAACCTTGCCGTTAAAGAATTGAAAGTAGGTGAGGCCTATACAATTAACGATATTCTCTTTGCAACTAGTTCATCCGAATTGAATAGCAAGTCTAAGTTTATATTGAGAGGTTTTTCTCGATTCTTATTAGAGAATGAAACAATTACAGTTGCTATTCAAGGTCATACTGATGACGTGGGAGATGATGCAAAGAACATGGAGCTGTCAGAGAGAAGAGCGCAGGAAGTGAGAAAATACCTTTCTACACAAGGAATAGATGAAGATCGACTTTCTGCAAAAGGTTACGGAGAAACGCAACCTAAATTGCAAAATGATTCAGCTGCAAACAGAGCGAAGAATAGACGTACTGATTTTGTGATAGAAGGAATGTAGAAAACTGAATATCAATTATTAAACCTATATTTGATTCTGTTCTTGGAAATTCTATGCTGAAAAAAATCAAATATCAAATTCTGTTGTTTATTCTACTACTGATTGGTGTTGTTTTTATCCAGCTGCTTTTAAATAATCAACAAGACTCTGAAAACGAGCGACTAAAAGTAGAACTAATAAAATCACATGAAGAAGTTGTTTTAAGAATTGAAACGGGAATTAACGTATATGCAACCTTAGTTTCGTCTATCCGCTCTTACATGAAAAATTCGGTAGATTTCCCTACTGAACTTGAACTTCAATCATACTTGAGAGATTTAGTAGATAAAATCGATTTCAATGATTCAATTATTGTTTCGTATGTTGATACCGCGCATTATTTCAAATATGTGATTACTCCCTACCAGTTTGATCCTGCAAACTTAAAAGGAAGTAATGTGAAAAGTTTTCGTTCAAATGAAGAAATTAGAGCGTTGAATGAATTGATGAAAAGTGATGATATATTGTTGTATCCACCCATTAATATTCAAGAGGGTTGGGCAGCCTTTCCATTCGACTTTGCGGCTAAAAATTCTAAAGGTGAAGTTTTAGGATATGTTGCGCCTGTTTTGAGTGTAAAATCTCTCCTAAGTTATCCCTATAAGACGAAAAATGACCGCTTATTTGTTCATCGTTTTTCAGACAATAGAGGAGTTGATTTTTCCAGGGAAGTAGTCTATGATGGAACAGAAATATACAATAAGAAAAGAGACGATTTTTATTACAAAAATTTTGATGTTTCAGAAGACAAATTCGTTTATAGCAATATTGATTTTTATGGTTTAAATTTGATTGTTGGCACCGCCTATAAGGTCGATGTAAGTCCAGATAAGCGCTTTGCTTTAATGACTTATTTATGGTATTTCTTTTTGTGTCTATTTGTTTACCTTGTTGTTTATCAGTATTATAGAAATAACAAGTTAAGTAAAGAAGTCAACGTTGCTTATACCGAAATTTCAGAAAAAAACACTCAACTAGAATCAAATTTGGAAAACACACAAGTGCTTATTAAAGAGGTTCATCATCGTGTAAAGAACAATATGCAGATAATGACTAGTTTGATGAATCTGCAAAGCAGCGATTCTTCTGACAAGAAAATCACGGAAGTTTTGGATGTCTGTAAAGGTAGAATTCAATCAATGGCTTTAGTTCATGAGAAATTGTACGGCAATGAAAGTTTGGCTTCCATTAAAGTGAAATCATACATAGAACAATTGGTTTCTTTTATAGAGGTTGCTTTTGATTCTGATAAGGCTCAGCCAGAAAAAAGGATTGATATAGATTCGGAACTTGTATTGAATACCAACACGATGATTCCATTAGGATTGGTTGTCAATGAATTGGTAACAAATTCTTACAAACATGCCTTTAACAAAACTAAGTCTGAATGGTTATCAATTGGAATTAGGGAAAACAGTGATAAATTTGTATTAGAGTACAGCGATAGTGGCCCAGGAGTACCTGCTGAAATCAATCATTTAGAAAGTGATTCTCTGGGAGTTGAATTGATACATATGCTAACAGAGCAATTAAATGGTGATGTGAACTACAATTTAGCAAATACATACATCATTAATTTTGAAAAAATCGCTAATTAAAATTCAATTTTTGAGAAGTTTAAATCAACTCGATTTTTTATACCATTCACTTTTCCATTATCACTGTATTGCCAATGAATAATTTCGTCATCTTGAAAGCGAGATTCTATGGTGTTGTAATTAGCCACCCAAAACTTGTGTCCGCTAAAAGCATCTTTTAAAAGATCAGAATACAAATTATAAGAAGTATAAATGATTGGTCTTCTTCCCGTATTTGTTTCAACATAATTCAACCAAATTTTCATTTGAGAAATCAATTGTTGATTACTATTGCCTTCTAATTCTGCATCCAAAACTGGAGGAAGGTCATTTTTTTTAATTTCATATTGACTCAGAAAATGAATAGCTTGTTGTTTTGCCGATTTTTTAGGTAGAAAGAAATGATAAGCGCCGTTTGCAATATTTTTCTCTACTAGAATACGTCGATTTCTTTCCCATTGAGAATCGATGTGATTTACTCCTTCCGTTGCCTTGCAATAAACGAAAGAAATAAGAGAATCTGAACTTTCAAAAACCGTGTCCCAATCAATTTTCTGTTGGTGATGTGAAACGTCAATACCATAACTGTTAAATCCAGCAGGTAACTTTACAAAATGTGTGGGTGAAGGTTTTTTATTAACTTTTCGCCAGATATAAAGTCCTCCAGTTGCTATTCCAAAAGTAATAATTAGAGTGAATAATAATTTCCAAGCTGAGCGCTTCTTTTTTTTTGACACTGGTTTAGTTTAATAGAATGAAGGTACAAAAAAAGCCTTTTCGAACTTGAAAAGGCTTTACATATTTTGATAAAAAGAGTTTGTTATTATTTAGTAACAGATCTTCTTTTTTCTTTGATACGAGCTGATTTACCAGTTCTCTCTCTAAAGTAAAAGATACGAGCTCTACGAACTTGACCACTTTTCGTTATCTTAATGCTTTCAATAAATGGAGAAGAAATAGGGAAGATACGCTCTACACCAATATTTCCTGACATTTTACGAACGGTAAAAGTTCCAGTGTTTTCACCTCTACGTTGTAAAACAACACCTTGGAATTGCTGAATACGTTCTTTACTTCCTTCCTTAATTTTGTACGAAACGTTAATTGTATCTCCAGCCTTAAAAGATGGAAGATCATTTTTCTCAATTAACTCGTTTTCAATCTCTTTAATATAATCCATGTCGTATAATTTCTAATTTTCCGCTTAAATCGGGGTGCAATATTACGAATATTTTCTGATATAGTCATCTATTCGAAACTTTTTTTGACAAAATTACACTATTTTATTCGATCAAAAGAGAATTAAAAAATGTTCTTGTCCATTTTGCACAAGAATTCCTTAAATTTGACCAAAAATTAAGAAGAAATGTCAATTCACAAAGAGGTTAAGAAGGTTACAACTCATGTTCTTCAGAAAATGAAGGACGAGGGAGAGAAAATCAGTATGCTCACTGGTTACGACTTCTCGATGGCGAAGATTATTGATTCTGCCGGAATTGATATAATCTTAGTGGGAGATTCTGCCTCAAACGTTATGGCGGGTCATGAAACTACACTTCCTATTACATTGGATGAAATGATTTATCATGCTTCTTCAGTGGTGAGAGCAGTTGAAAGATCTCTAGTAGTCGTGGATATGCCTTTTGGTTCGTACCAAGGAAATTCTATCGAAGCTTTATCAAGTGCTATTCGAATAATGAAAGAATCTGGAGGTCATGCGATAAAAATGGAGGGTGGTGAAGAGATTATCGAATCAATTACGCGTATTCTTACAGCAGGTATTCCAGTGATGGGACATCTAGGCTTAACTCCTCAATCCATATATAAGTTCGGGACTTACGTTGTTCGAGCGAAAGAAGATGATGAGGCAGAACGTTTGATTTCAGATGCTAAACTCCTAGAAGAGGCAGGATGCTTTGCCATTGTGTTAGAGAAAATTCCAGCAGCATTAGCTGAGAAGGTTGCGAAAGAAGTGAGAATACCAATTATCGGTATTGGAGCAGGTGGTGGAGTAGATGGTCAAGTATTAGTTGTGCATGATATGCTAGGTATCAATAACGAATTTAATCCTCGTTTTTTGAGAAAATACCATAATTTGTATGAAGAAATGCACAATTCATTTGAGCGATATATAGAAGATGTTAAGTCGGGAGATTTTCCAAATGAAAGTGAACAGTATTAGGTTTTGAATTCTAGATGGATAAATATCCTCCCCCTTAATCCCCCTCCAAAGGGGGAGTTCTATTTACCAATGTTTTAGGCAAACGCATCGAGAAACATCTACATCGTTTCTTTTGAAATAAGATTGAATGATAAAAGATAAATGAATAAACAAGTATCTATTTCTTTCCCCCTTTGGAGGGGGATTAAGGGGGAGGACGAATACCAGATAAATGAATCATAAACTTCAAATCCTCCACCTCGATAACCACACCATCGTAATCAACAAACGTTCTTCCGACATCGTGCAAGGCGATAAGACCGGTGATGAACCATTAGTTGATAAAGTAAAAACTTTTCTAAAGAGAGAATTTAACAAGCCAGGTAATGTTTTTTGTGGAGTGGTGCATCGGTTAGACAGACCAACAAGCGGAGCAATTGTTTTTGGTAGAACAAGCAAAGCTTTGTCACGTTTAAATGAACAATTTAGAGAGAATACGACCAAAAAAGTCTATTGGGCAGTAGTTGAGTCAAAACCTCCAAAGAAAGAAGGAAAGTTGATTCACTTTTTAAAGAAAAATGAAAAACAAAATAAATCATATGCTTCTGAAACGGAAAAGCCAGGATCAAAAAAAGCGATTCTTTCGTATAAGTTAATAGCATCCTCTGACAAATATCACTTATTAGAAATAGAATTAGAAACCGGAAGGCATCATCAGATACGATGCCAATTAGGAACAATAGGTTGCATCATTAAAGGCGATGTGAAGTATGGAGCTAGACGTTCCAACAAAGATGCGTCGATACATTTGCATGCAAGAAAGTTGTCGTTTATTCACCCAACTACAAAAGAGGAGATAAAAGTAACGGCTCCTGTGCCAGAGGAACCGCTGTGGAAGTTTTTTGAAAGGGAGTGCAAATGATTTCTGTAACCTATGCTACAAACCAACCCAAAACTTCTTCATACCTTTGTACAACAATAACCAAATAAAATACCAGATGAAAGATTATACAATTGTCGATGTAAGAACCCAGGAAGAATTCATGGGAGGAAATGTTGCTGGTTCAATTAATATTCCTTTGCAAGAAGTAGTAGAAAGAGAAGCAGAAATAATGCAGATGAAACAACCTGTATTGTTTTGCTGTTTAAGTGGAGCAAGAAGTGGTCAAGCAACCCAATTTTTTAAGTCAAAAGGTCTAGATTGTGAAAACGGCGGTGGCTGGATGGAAGTCAACGCAAAAATGGCGTAATTAATACCTAAATTTTGCTTGATAAGAGAAAACGAGTAAAATTGAGAGATAATTTAGAAGATTAGTTACTTTTTTTAGAAGGTTTTAAAATAAATAGTTATCTTTGCACTCCTTATTTAGGAGAATTAGAAATATTATTGAACAGTAATGAGAAAAGATATACACCCAGAAGATTATAGATTAGTTGTTTTTAAAGACATGACTAACGATTACGCATTTGTTTGCCCATCATGCGCAGATTCAACAGAAACAATTAAATGGGAAGATGGAAACGATTACCCTTTAATTAAGCTTGATATCTCGCACAAGTCGCACCCATTTTTTACTGGTGTAACTCAGTTTGTGGATACTGCAGGTCGTATTGATAAATTTAACACACGTTACTCTAAACGTAGTAAGAAATAATCAGTATTTAGCATATTTGAAACCGTTCCAATTTGGGACGGTTTTTTTTTGCTAAAAAATATCGGCGCAATATTTGCCCTATACTATTCAAGAATTATCTTTATACCATGAATTGTTTACGCATCTTCTTGTTATTCATCTTGGTTGCAATATTCAATGTTAGCAATGCCTCCGCATCAAGAGTGAAAAAAGGGTATGTGGCACTTGAGGTAAAAGATTATTTTAGTGCAAAAAAACACTTTACAAAAGGACTTAAGTATAACAACTCTCCCTCTGCTTATGGATTAGCAATCATATACTCTCGTGACGATAATCCGTTTTTTGATCTTGATTCGGCTTATCGATATATACTTTTTGCAGATTCCACCTATAACGATTCTGCAGATAGAAAAAAGCAGAAATGGCAAATTTATGGTTGGTCAAGCAAGAGTATAGACTCACTTAAATTAATTGTTAGCACTTCTTTTTTTAAGATTGCAAGGGAAAATAACTCAGTTTTATCATATTCAAAGTTCATTCAAAGACATCCATGGTCGAGAGAATATGAACGAGCTATTTACTCACGAGATTCATTGGCTTTTTTTCAAGCTGTAGCGAACAATGACGCAAATTCCTATCGAAAATTTGTTGAAGCATATCCTGAAAGTGAATTTGGAGAATTAGCATTGGAAAATTACCACAATTCTCAATTTTTAGAATTAACTGGTGATGGAACGTTAGAATCATTCACAAATTTTGTTGCTTCGCATCCAGAAAGCCCTCAACGCAAGGAAGCTGATGCGGTTATTTTTAAGATGGTCACCGAAAGTAATACAGAAGATGCTTTCAAAGATTTTGTCCTTAATTATTCTCAAAATACTTTTATAGAAGAAGGTTGGAAACAGTTTTATCAAGTGTATTTATTCGATTATTCTAAAGGAAGAATGGTTGAATTTAAAAAGACCTACCCGCAAGCGTTGAATATGGATGAAGTTGATTTCGATATAGCCTTATACAACTCAGTATTTCTGCCATTCATGAAGAATGGAAAGTATGGATTCATGAATGAAGATGGTCAAATTATCATTGACGCAAAATTTCAGTTTGTTGAAGGATTTAATGAAGGCTTGTCCTCATTTGCTGAGAACGATAAGGTTGGATTTATTGATAAAAAGGGAAATATCAGGATTGCACCAAAGTATGATGGCGTTTCAGCTATTGTTCAAGGACTTTTTATTGTTGAAAATGATGACTTATTTGGATTGATAGACAGAAAGGGTAAAGTGATAATGCCCTGTAAATACAATGATATTGGAGAATTATCGGAAGGTTTTATTTACGCCTCGATTGATGAAGAGTATTTTTATGCGAATTACAATGGCTTACAGTTGTTTACGGAATCGTTGATAAGTGCTTCTGATTTTGAAAATAACCATGCCATTGTCGAAACTGAAACAGGCGTTGGTGTGATTGACAGAATGGGAGCTTTTTTGCTTCCGCCTTTATACAATCAACTCAACTGGATCAGTGATTCTTTGCTGTCATTTTCCGAAAATGAACAATTTGGGATAGTTTCAATCACCGGTGATACAATTCTAAATGTTTCATACAATTACATTGGTGACTTTAGCGACAATATTGCGCTGGTTTCCATTTCTGATACAGTAAAATACATTGATGAAAGGGGTGAAGTTATACTATCGAATTTCTATGAAACCTACCCAAATTATAAATTGAAAGGCGATTTCACATACGGAGCTGCTATTATCGCAAAAGATGGTAAGTATGGAAGAATCAACACTTCAGGAGATGTTGTAACAGAAATAGAGTACGAAAACATCGGAAGTGGGACAAAATTCATTCCCTATGAAAAAGAAGAGTATTGGGGTCTAATGAGTCTTTCTAATAAGATTCTCGTTTCTCCAAAATACGATGCGTTAGATATTGTGAATGACAACAGGGCCATAACTAAATTAGAAGATTCTATTGGTTTAATAGATGTGAACGGCAATGTTCTTTTGGATAATTCGTACAAATCAATCGATTATTTAACTGAGAATTCCTATGCTGTTTCTAATGGAGAGAATTATGCTCTTTTTGTTGACAGTAACTTTGTGTCCAATTTTGAGTACAAGACAATTAGTTATTTAAGTAAGCGTTTTGTATCTTTAAAGGGTGATATGATAATTGATTACTATGATTTAGAGAGAAAAAAGGTGGTAAAATTAAAAGAAAGAAGTGAATAATTTTTTAGATATGCTGGACAAATATAAGTTCGGGTTGTTAGCAGTCCTCGGAACTTACATCCTCATATTTATTTATTTGCAACTTCAATCCTATTCACAGTACATTCCTTACGAGCCTTTTTATGATGGATCTTATGTCGAAATTCCTGATGAAGAAATTCAATTGAAACCTGAGAATATAATGCTTCCTAATGACATGTCCCAAGATGTTAAAAATATATCTCGAGATGCAAATGATACCCGTGAAAAGTCCTACGAAGAGTATTATCAAAATGCGTCTGACGAATCAGTTGCTGAAGAATACAGAAAGTTAGAACAACAAATGTATGAAGAAGCTGGAGGAGAAAAGACACGTGCGGAAATTCGAACTGAAATGGATCAACGGAAGTTAGAAGAGGTAAAACAAAAAAGCGATAACCAATCGAGCAAGCAAGAAACAGGAAATAAAACGTATGCAGGAAACGTAATGGTAGAATGGGTTTTAGCCAATAGGGACGCTCACAAGAAAAACAACTGGTATGTTAGAAATCCGGGTTACACGTGTGGTTATGGTTCTTCAGGAGTTGTGACTGTAATGATTCGTGTAAATCAAAATGGAAATGTTATATCGGCGATTTATGAAGCCAATCAAAGCAGAGGAGCTAATTCTTGTATGATAAAGCAAGCTGTTAAGTATGCAAAAATGTCAAGATTTAGTTTTGATCATGCAAAATCTCAAGAAGGAAGAATAACTTACACGTTTATTGCGCAGTGAGGGGCTAGAAAGTTAGAAAGATAAGAAGTTAGAAAATTAGAAACGTTTCGCTTCGCTATACTCTTAGATAGGGTAGATTGCTCTCACCCATACATTCCACCATTAAGGTTGATGGTTTGACCAGTTAAGTATTCTGAATTTTCACTGGATAAGTATGCAAGACAATTAGTTAACTCATTTATTTTACCAAACTCTTTCTTCGGTATAGTTTCTTTGATATCTTCTTGTAAATTTTCAGGAATTTGGTTAATCATACCCTTATTAAAATAGCCGAGTGCAATGTTGTTTACAGTAACATTCTTACTAGCAACTTCTTTGGCTATTGTTTTGACCATACCAATCAAACCTGCTTTTGATGCAGAATAAGCTACTGTTCCAGGGAAACCGCTTTGAGCAACTACAGATGATATATTAATGATTCTCCCATAATTATTCTCTCGCATAAAAGGTATAACATGCTTAATACATAAAAATGGTCCAGTTAAATTTATAGCGATTGTTTCATTCCAATCATCTAGCGGGGTTTTCCACGAAACTGCAGATTTTGAAACACCTGCTGCATTTATTAAAATGTCAATTTTCCCCATTTTTGAGATCACTCCACCCATCATTTTACTGATTGCATCTTCAGATTGGATGTCAGCTTGAAAAAAATGAACTCGCTCATTCTCTTGAAAGCTTTTGTCGAGAGAGCCAACATTGTTGTTGTAATGTAAGGCAAGGTGATATCCTTTCTGGTTAAAGAAAGAGGCGATATGGATTCCCAGACCTCCAGATGCGCCTATTATCAATACATTCTTTTTTTTCATATCTTGTAATTCTTCGCTAAATTAATCTTTTTTGATTTAACTTACCTTGTAGCCATTCGGATGGTACATCGTAATACCTTTTGTCAGGTATTCTGTTTTCATAACTGTGAGCATTTTTTGTGCATCAAAAACCAACGTTCTAGCAGAACCTATTTTAGATTCATCGTAAACATTCTGTTCTTTAAACAAGGACAATAGTTGGTCACATTTTCGCCTTTTGGACCATTCGGGATTGTGAACTTTAGTCCTAGTGTGATGTGATTCTCCCTTACTGTCAATAATTTCGACATCAAATATTTCTGGATAGTAAACCGGATAAGCAAAATCTACGGCATCTTCTAAAGTGTGCAAATTGGTTCCAGCATTGTCCAGTGTGACTCCAATATACAGTATTTTCCCATTAAACTCTGTAATTCTTGCAAATGGAGAATTAGTATCGTAAGGAGTAATTGCGCCAAAATGTCCTTCTGTTAAGTAATTTGCATCTTTTCCTAAAGCACATACAGGTTCTGTTGCATTTAAACTTCTTTGAACGCCAGCCATTTTTCTAAATTTTTCGCTAATTGCTCCTAGTTTTGAAGGAGAATTTGTTACATCAAAGACAGGATAAGCTCGAATATAATCCAATTGAAGATTTGCATTGGGAGAACTTGGCATGAGTACATTTCCTTCCACTCCAACTAATTCGATTATCGCATCTATAAATGTCGTAGGTCCATCTTTTAATAGTCCAATTTTACTCATGCTAGCATGAACTAAGACCGTATCACCTATTTCAATACCACATTTTTTAAGATCTGTGATTACTTCTTCTTTGGTTAGAAAATCGCCACGCTCTTTTTGATTCTTTAAGTCTTTGTTGACGAGCTTTTTTTTATGTTTACGATTCTTCTCTAATAAGGAATTAGGGGTAATTGATCGTATGAAATCTTTAAAACTCATGGTACAATATTAACAGTAAAAATACGTATTATGTTAAAGTTGTTAGGATAAAAACATAAAAATAAGTGCTTTATTGTAGCATTAAAGAAAGTAACATTATTTTTACAGTAAAATCTAAAACATGAGCTCAATTAATTGGTCAACAGTTAAAGAATATGAAGACATCACTTTCAAACAAGCTGATGGAGTTGCAAGAATAGCATTTAATCGCCCTGAAGTGAGGAACGCTTTTCGCCCAAAAACGGTTGATGAATTATTAGATGCGTTAATCATTTCTCATGAAAGTCAAGAAATAGGAGTTGTATTAATTACTGGAGAAGGTCCTTCCAAAAAAGATGGAGGTTGGGCATTTTGCTCTGGTGGTGACCAACGGGTTCGCGCGAAAAGGGGTTATCAAGGATTAGATGGTGTTAATAAATTCAATATTCTTGACGTGCAGCGACAAATACGTTTTATGAATAAGGTTGTTATTGCTGTAGTTCCTGGTTGGGCTGTTGGTGGAGGACATTCCTTACATGTAGTGTGTGATTTAACACTTGCCTCAAAAGAACATGCTATCTTCAAACAGACAGATGCAGATGTGGCGAGTTTTGATGGTGGATTTGGTTCTGCCTACCTCGCAAGACAAGTTGGACAGAAAAGAGCCAGAGAAATCTTTTTCTTAGGATTTAACTATTCTGCGCAGGAAGCTTTTGACATGGGAATGATTAATAAAGTTGTTCCACATGATGAATTAGAACAAACAGCTTACGACTGGTCACAAGAAATAATGACGAAGAGTCCAACAGCAATCAAAATGTTGAAATTTGGCTTTAACTTAATTGATGACGGTTTAGTTGGACAGCAAGTTTATGCTGGTGAAGCAACAAGGTTGGCTTACGGCACAGACGAAGCAGAAGAAGGGAGAAGTGCTTTCTTGGAAAAGAGAAAAAGAGACTTTTCAAAGTATCCAAAGTTTCCTTAGGGATAATTGCCTCGAAGACCTAAGTTACATCTACCGTTATTTCTTAAAATTATCGGCTACAATCAATTCTTTCGTGCCATGTCCCCAAGAATAGAATCCTTCTTTAGATTTCACACCCAATTTTCCGGCCATAACCATATTCACTAGCAATGGACATGGAGCATATTTAGAATTGCCTAAACCTTCGTGAAGAACATTCATAATTGCTAGGCAAACATCTAGTCCAATAAAATCAGCTAATTGCAAAGGTCCCATAGGGTGTGCCATACCTAATTTCATAACCGTATCAATTTCATCAACGCCTGCAACACCTTCATTTAAGGTTATTATCGCTTCATTAATCATAGGCATTAAAATTCTGTTCGCAACAAATCCCGGATAATCGTTGACTTCAACTGGAATTTTGTTCAACTTACGAGAAGTCTCCATAATTAAATCAGTCACTTCATCAGAAGTAGAATAACCTCGAATTATCTCAATCAATTTCATGATTGGAACAGGGTTCATGAAGTGCATACCGATAACTTTGTCAGGTCGAGAAGTGACAGCGGCAATTTTTGTGATAGAAATAGAAGATGTGTTAGTCGCAAGAATTACCTTGCTGTCAGTAACTTCATCCAAATTTTTGAAAATTTTCAACTTCAAATCAATATTTTCGGTTGCAGCTTCAACTACTAAATCTACTCCTTCAACACCTTTTGCAGTGTCAGTGAATGTGGTAATATTTGCCAACGTAGCGTTTTTATCTTCTTCAGAAATTTTTTCTTTGGCAACTTGTCTATCTAAATTTTTTGTGATTGTTGCGAGACCTTTATCCAAAGATGCTTGCGCAATGTCAATCAATGACACTTTGTATCCAAATTGAGCAAATGTGTGTGCGATACCATTTCCCATTGTTCCGGCTCCAATAACTGCTACGTTTTTCATTTTTCTAGATTTAATTTTAGAATGGTAAAGTTAGCAATCTTATGAAAAATAATCGAATCAATTGAGTATTTTTGATGCAATGGATTTACAAAATGCAAAGATTATTTTTTACGACGGAGACTGTGCATTCTGCAATAGGTCTGTTGCTTTTGTTTTGAAGAATGACAAAACGAAGTCTATCCAATTTGCATCCATTCAATCTGAGTTCACAGCGGACTTATTCATTAAAATGAGCTGGCAAAAACCTGACTTAAGTACGTTTTACTTTTTGGAAAATGAGCAATTATTTGAAAAATCAACCGCAGCAATTAGAGTCAGTAAGTATTTTTCTTTTCCACAATCATGGCTAAAGGTGATGCTTATCATTCCTGAATTTATAAGAGATTATGCGTATGACTTCATTGCAAAACGTAGGCATTCCTTTTCAAAACGAAGTTTGAAAGAAACGAAAAATTGCGTTTTACTGAATACTGAAGATAAGAAACGTTTTTTGTGTAAGTAAGACTTGCGTTAATTTAATCCCACGCTGAAAATATCCTGCAAATCGTTAATATCCAAAGCCTGTCCATTATTCGCTTTCATCTTCTTTAACACATTTTTTACAGCTTCGGGAGAAAGACTCATTTTTACAGCTGTTTCCATTAAAAAAGAGATTTCTCGGTCATTGATTTCACCATCGATATTCATCAATAATATCAATCGCTGAAATTGTAAGATTCTATCTGCCTTACTCTTGGAAGTAACAAAATCAATGTCTTCATGAATAATTTTGTTAAAGTCTTTATCATTAATGCCCAGTTGAATCGCTATATATGTAAGAAACTCTATTTCACTCGTTTTTATTAGTTGGTCTGCACGAGCTAATTTTACTAAATCTGAGAGTAAACTCATTTTTTCTTGGTGTAAATTCCGATCATTCTTAAATTTAAGTTCAAAAAACTGCAAAGTCAATTTGCAAACAACTAATAATTCTTCGGGAAGTTCATTTCTCTCCCAGGGTTGTTTAGCTCCAAAAGTATGTTGAGCACATGCAATAGGAATGAGTTCTGTGCCTATCCAATCGGCAATTTCCCTTCCTTCTTCAATGGTAACTGATTGATCTTCTTCTCCATGAATAACTAGCGTCGGTTTTTTTGAATCGCGACAGTATTTTTCAATATTTAATCGAGTTTTGTTTTGCAAAAAATCCTCGTATTGAGAATAACTATGTGGCATTTGTTGTTTAGTTCTGCCATTTTCTCGTATATAAAAACCGTTATTTCTCCAAGCCTCTAGTTGCTTACCAGTGGGGAATCGAGAAACGATAGATGCAATGCCCGCCCAAGAACAAATCCGATCAACTTGTTCATTCTGCGATTGCAGCAATGCAATACCACCACCTCGAGAATGACCAATGAGATAAATTTCAGATATTTTCTCAAAGCTATTCTCAACTACCTTTAAAATTGCTTCAAAATCTTCAATCTCTTTTGAGTAATTATTCTCACTAAAAGCATCTAAATCATCAAAGTCAATTGGATTGTCAATTGTTCCACCATTGTGGCTGACATTGTATTTTAAAAATCCATAACCTTCTTTTACAAAGAAATCACTCACTAAATTCCAGCAGCCCCAATCTTTATAACCCATGTAGCCATGGATGAAAATGATAAGTTTATTGTTCCAATTTTTTGGAATTGATAAGTCGTAAAGACTCTGTCGAGAATTTGCTCCTTTGAAAATTTCATTAATTAAGTCACTCTGCATGCTAATATTTTAGGTACACAAGATATTAATAATTGACAATTAGTAATTATTAATTGATAATTACTAATATCTTCGCTTCTCAATTTACTCAATTTGAAAAAAGGACTATTTGTTGCGTTTACAATTCTTCTCACTTCCTGCTCTTCAGATAATGGGCATCAAATAGTTGGTGACCAGTTAACCGTTTATTTTGACAATGCTGAAGATGAAACATTAGCTGAAAAAATTGCATTCTATTGGAAAGACAATGACCTGTTAACTGGAGAAAAACAAGATTTAAAAATTATTCGGGCTGACGATGAGTATGTATTGAAAATAATAGCTTCTAACCCCAAGCAAACTGCTAATATGCCTTTTGAAGAGCTAAAATTATTACTTGAGTTAGAATCCGATTTAAATCTGAATATTCAGAAAGTTGGAAAAAGAGCAAATTATCCAATAGAAATTGTAATTTGCGACAATCAATTTGAACCCATTTATAATATCGATTAATGAAAATATCAGCATCTATATATAGTGATAATAAACGATCTTTAGCAGACGTAATTAAAGATTTGGATAACCACCAAGTCGATATTCTTCATGTCGATTGCAATGATGATTTATCTGTTTTCGATGATATTAAGGCAATTAGGAAGATGTGTGACTTGCCCATCGATTTGCACATAATCACTGAGCAACCTAGCAAATATTATCAACTATTGGAAGAAAATCCGGTTGAGTATATTACCTTTCAATATGAAGACTTAAAAGAAGAATTAAGAATTCCAGAAACAGTTAACGGAAAGAAAGGTATTGCTGTTATTACGCCAACATCTGTTGAAATTTTTGAAGAATTTAAAACTTTCGATTTCATTCTCATAATGGCAACTATACCAGGACAGTCAGGGGGTAAATTTGATACTATTAACTTCTCTAAAATACGAGAGTTTAGAAATAAATTTCCAGGAAAATCAATTCACGTTGATGGAGGCGTAAATGCAGAAGTCTCTTTTATTCTTCGGAACATGGGAGTAACAAGTTCTGTTTCGGGTTCTTATTTATTCAACGCTGCAAGCATAGGAAATGCACTGATGAATTTAACTAAGAGAGATGTTGAATCACATTATTCTGTTAGTGATTTTATGATTCCTATTAATGAGGCACCACATGTAAAAATGGGAGATTTAAGCTTCAAAAACGTTTTGAAGTCAATTGAAAAAGGGAAACTGGGTTTTACCGTAATTATTGATGAAAATGGAAAATCGGAAGGATTAATATCAAATGCAGATGTAAGAAGAGCCTTGCTTATTCATTTAGATGACTTAAATAGTGTTTCCCCTGAAGAGTTGTTGAATAAAAACCCAACAACAATCGAAGATACTACAACAGTCAATGAAATGTTACAATTGATAAAGAACAGCAAATTTCCAATTACCTATTTGCCGGTTGTCAGTAAAAATGGTTTTGCCAAAGGAATTGTTACTTTTGTGAACCTGATAAAAGGAGAATTATGATACTACAACTCAAGAACAATATATCTCAAGATAAAGCACAAGAAATTGCAAATTCTATTGACGCCTTTTTGATTCATCAAGATGGAAAACAAGTGTTAATTTCTGGATCTGGAATGAAAGAAGTTCCAAATTCTATCGAGTCCAATGTAGATGAATTCTGGGTGTTCGATACTGACATTCAGCTAGCATCTAAAAAATATCGCTCTGAAAAAAGAGAAGTGAAAATTGGTAACACCACCATCGGTGGAAATACAAAATCAACCATTCTTATCGGTGGACCTTGTTCTGTTGAATCAGAAGAACAAATCCGACAATCGGCAGAACTGATCAAAGGAATGGGATTAACAACTCTTCGCGGAGGTTGCTACAAACCTAGAACAAGTCCATATTCTTTTCAGGGAATGGGATTAGCTGGTTTGAAACTGTTGAAGAAAATGCGCGAAGAATATGGTCTGAATGTTATAACTGAAGCGCGAGACGCAACACATATTGAAGAAATCATTGAATATTCTGATGTAATTCAAGTAGGTGCAAAAGCAATGTATGACCAAGGAATACTTCGTGCTTGCGCAAAAACGAATAAGCCAGTGCTTATTAAGAGAGGATTTGGGACAACACTAAAAGAGTTTGTTCAAGCTGCCGAATTCGTGCTGTCTGGGGGAAATGAGAATGTTATTCTTTGTGAAAGAGGACTGAGAACTTTTGAAACAAACACAAGATTTACGTTAGACCTTTGCGGAGTCGCTTGGTTACAAGAACATACGAACTTACCTATTGTTTTGGATCCAAGTCATGCCATGGGATATGCTTATGGAGTACCTGTACTTTCTAGAGCTTGCGTCGCGATGGGAATAGATGGCTTAATTATCGAAGCACATCCTAATCCTAAAGCGGCTAAGTCTGATGCTTCTCAGCAACTGAATCACGAAGAATTTAAGCAACTATTAACAAGTTTAGAACCAGTTGCCGCAGCAGTGGGTTATAAAATGGTTTAAGAAATGTATTTAGAAGAAAACATAAAAGGATTATGCGATAAATTCGGGTTGGAATACCAGGAATTATTAGCAGACATTGGCATTGATTCTGTTGATGAAATGACTGTTGCTGATCTTGAAGTTATTTGCGAAGAGTACGATACGGATTTAAATTCGTTGTTATTTGTCCATTCCTTCAAAACAAATCATTTAAAGGCAAGAATAGACAAGATTAAATTGCTCGTAATTGATGTGGATGGGGTAATGACAGACGGAGGAATGTATTTTACAGAAAATGGTGATCAATTTAAAAAATTCAATACCAAAGATGGAATGTCAATCATTCACTTAACCAAAAATGACTTCCAAGTAGCAATTATTTCTTCAGGATTTAAAGGAGAAGCAGTTGCTAAACGTGCGAAAATGTTAGGTATTCAGAATTGTATAGTCAGTAGAACACCAAAAATGGAAACATTGGAAAAATTATACAAAGAACAAGGAATTGCGTTAGAAAATGTAGCAATAATTGGTGATGATATTAATGATTTGGAGGTCATGAAGAATGTTGGGTTATCTGCTTGTCCAAGAGATGCGGTTAATGTTGTTAAGTCAAACGTCCAAATAATACTAAATAAAAAAGGCGGAGAAGGATGTGTTCGAGAGTTCATTGATGAATACTTATTAAGTACACCGTTAACATAAAATTATGAGTATAATTAAATTAGGAGTCATACGTGAAGGAAAGGTACCACCAGACAAGAGAGTACCATTAACTCCTAAGCAATGTAAGGATTTACAGACTGTTTATCCAAATGTAAAAATAACGGTTCAACCCAGTCCGATTCGAGCCTATTCTGATCAAGAATATTTGGATCAAGGAGTTAACATGGACGAGGATTTGTCGCAATGTGATATAATCATCGGTGTTAAAGAGGTGAATATTGAAGATTTGATTCCCAACAAGAAATTCATGTTCTTCTCGCATACGTACAAGAAGCAACCATACAACCGTGAATTACTAAAAGCAATTTTGAATAAAAATATTCAGTTGATAGATTACGAAGTTCTTAAAAATAAAAAGGGTGGCAGAATCATTGGATTTGGCAGATATGCTGGAATAGTTGGTTGTTACAATGGATTTTTGACTTATGGTTTAAAACACAATTTGTATTCTTTAAAAGCAGCAAATAAATGTACAGATAGAAAAGAAGTTGAAGAAGAGCTGAAAAAGGTAAAGTTACCAAATGACACAAAAATTGTTCTCTCAGGTTTCGGCAGAGTCGGTCATGGTGCTAGAGAAATTTTAGACTTATTGCCGATTAAAGAGGTTACCCCTAAGGAGTTTTTAGAGAAAGACTATGATCAAGCTGTCTATACGCAGCTTGAGGTTGGAGATTACTACGCTCGTAAGGATGGAAGTAAGTTCGTTAAACAAGAATTTTATAACAAAGCAGAATTGTTTGAATCAACCTTTTCGCGTTACTTGAGTGTTGCAAACATGTACATGCCTTGCCATTATTGGAGTAGTAAAGCAGCATTTATTTACACTAGAGAAGATTTGAAAGCAGAAAATGTAAAATTATCTGTGGTGGCCGATATATCTTGTGACATTGATGGACCTATAGCAAGTACGCTAAGGCCTAGTCAAATTGCGAACCCGATTTATGGATACAATCCAATTACAGAAAATGAAGATGATTTCATGAAAAAGGGTAACATTGCAGTGATGGCGGTTGATAATTTGCCATGCGAATTACCTTTGGATGCATCGGAAGATTTTGGAAGTGAATTGATGAAAGAAGTTTTCCCTTCTTTGTTTTTGGAGGATAATGACGGAATCATTGCTAGAGGGAGTGAAACAACTCTAAATGGTGAGCTTTCGGAGTTGTTTAAGTTCTTGGAAGCATACGTACAAGGAGTTGAATAAAAAATTAACAACTTATTCTGACTATAATCAAAAGGACAATGATAAAAAAAGGAGATAAAAAAATAATACGAGGCTGGGTTTTTTATGACTGGGCAAATTCGGTCTATAATTTAGTCATCTCATCGGCTATATTTCCAATATTTTACGATACCGTAACAACAAACGCATATCTCAAACGTGAAGGTATGGAAGTCTTGGGAGATAGTTCAGATGTAACCGTTGAATTCTTTGGAAACCTAATTTCGCCATCTGTATTGATGTCATTTGTGTTATCTGCATCTTTCCTTGTCGTGTCTTTTTTATCTCCAATGTTATCTGGAATTGCTGATTTTTCAGGTAACAAGAAACGCTTTATGCAATTGTTTTGTTATTTAGGAGCGTTTTCGTGTATCTCACTTTTTTGGTTTAATGCCGAAAGAATTGAACTAGGAATGTTGTCTCTGTTTCTTGCAAGTATTGGTTTTTGGAACAGTTTGGTTTTTTACAATGCTTATCTTCCAGAAATAGCTGAGCCAAAAGATCACGATAGAATTTCCGCGAAAGGTTTTACAATGGGTTACTTAGGCAGTATGATTCTTTTGGTTATCTGTCTTGCAATGATTATGTTTATTGATAAGGGATTAACTAAATACAGCTTCATTTTAGTTGGTGTTTGGTGGGTAGGATTTTCACAAATTACATACCGGGCTCTTCCCAATAATGTTTATGGAAAAAAGAAAGAGAAAGGGGTCATCTGGAAGGGTTTTAGAGAATTGAAAAAGGTTTTTGTTGAATTTAAAAAAATTAAGAAATTAAAACGATTTCTGACTTCTTTTTTCTTCTTTAATACAGGAGTACAGACCGTGATGTTGATGGCAGTTTTGTATGCGAAAAGAGAAATTTTTGTTGGAGAATATGAAGAAGCTGGCCAGACAGGTTTGATTGTTGCTATTCTACTCATACAAATACTAGGTGCTGCTGGTGCATTCTTAATCTCTCGCCTTTCAGGTAGAATAGGAAACATCAATTCACTGATAATCATTGTGGCTTTTTGGCTTCCTCTATGCGGTTTTGCATACTTTTTGTCAACACCAATTCAGTTTTACTTCTTAGCTGCTGGTGTTGGAATTGTAATGGGTGGAGTTCAGGCGGTATCTCGTTCGACATATTCTAAATTTTTACCAGAGACAGAAGATCATGCATCCTATTTCTCTTTTTACGATGTAACAGAAAAAATTGGAATTGTTTTCGGGACATTCTTTTTTGGCTTCATGGAGTATGCTACTGGAAACATACGTTTCTCAATTATGTCGGTGATGTTCTTTTTTGTAGTTGGATTAATTTTACTATTTTTCGTACCAAAGAAGGAAGTCCCTTCTGTTGCATAACCGTTTAATTTTACTAAAATGTCAGTTCAACAAAACATTGAAGTTTCAGAGACTTCAAAAACAAGAGCAATCATTGCGCATATCACCTTAATAGGTTGGATCATTGCTTTGATTCAAAATAATAACAACAAAGACGAATTTACTAGTTTTTACATTCGTCAAATGCTGGGTTTGATGATTATCAGTGTTGCCGGTTCTATTTTAAGCACCATAATCTCATTTGTTGGACTTCTAGTTCAATTAGGCGCATTAATTCTTTGGATTTTAAGCCTTATTGGTGCCATTAATGGGAAGAAGATATTAACGCCGACCATCGGCCCTATGTTTCAGGATTGGTTTAAGTCGATGTAGTCGTGGTCTCAATTTAACTTGAAAAAATACGTTTCTTATATATCCATTCTAGTTGCCGTTGCTGTTTTAGTAGTTACTCGGTTTTCGAGCAATGAATTACGCAATGAAAAAGAAATAAAAGTAACTACTTGGGATGCCTTTGGGTATTATATGTACTTACCAGGTACATTTATCTACAATGATGTTACTGAACTTAATTGGCTTGATAAAATTGAGCGTGAATACCAAGTAACAGGTGGTTTTTTGTATCAAGCCAATCAACAGGAAAATGGCAAATACGTCTTTAAATATCTCGGAGGAGTTGCAGTTATGCAAACTCCTTTTTTCTTGTTAGGTCATTCAATAGCGCTGAACACAGAATATAAGGCAGATGGGTTTTCACCACCTTATCAGTATTCAATAGCTTTTGGGGCCATCTTTTATTGTTTTCTGGGACTACTGTTGCTTAGACGTGTACTTTTGAATTATTTTGAAGATAAAATAGTTGCACTTACTATTTTAGTATTAGCTCTTGCCACAAATTTGATTCAATATGTTGCTATCGATGGAGGGCAAAGTCATGCTTACATTTTTCCATTATATGCTTTACTCTTATTAGCAACTATGCGTTGGCATGAGAAACCGTCTTTCGGTTGGGCGGCGTTAATTGGTCTATCCATTGGTTTAGCAACGATTTGCAGACCTACGGAGGCCATTATGATATTTATTCCGATTCTCTGGGGAATGCAAAACAAGGAATTGAGAAAAGAAAAATGGGCATTGGTGAAGAATCACAAAAGTATGGTTCTTACAACTATTCTTTTGGGTATACTTGGAGTTGCACCTCAGCTAATTTATTGGAAAATTGCAACTGGCTCCTTCGTCTATGATGTAGGAAGCAAATGGTTCTTTTTAAATCCTTGGTTTAGGGTGTTGTTTGGATTTGAGAACGGCTGGTTTATTTATACACCGATTACCATTCTTTTTGTTTTTGGTTTTTTCTTCTTGAAACCATTTCCATTTAAAAAGTCCGTTATCGTTTTCTGCTTATTGAATATATGGATAATTATAGCTTGGTCCGATTGGCAGTATGGCGCTACTTATTCAACGCGAGCCTTGGTTCAAAGTTATCCTGTCTTTGCATTGGCTTTCGCTGCAATTATATTTCACATTGAAAAAACGAAATGGAAGTATTTGTTCTATGCAGCATCTGCTTATTTGATTTTTGTGAACTTGTTTCAAATTGGACAGTACAACACGACGACTCTTCATTACAGAGACATGAATAGACTTTATTATGGTGCTATTTACCTAGATGCCAATCCAACCCCTCTTGATATGAGTTTACTAGATACGGATGAGAAATTGCCCCTGTCCACTTTGTCAGTTAGCAATGATAAGTTAATCTATGAATTAGATAAGCCGTTACCAATTCTCAGCAAACACGATTCAATTGCATTCTTGTATAGAAAAGAAATCAAAAGATCTCGCAAACAAGCAAAATGGTTTCACGTAAGAGCTAAAATACGTTCGGAAGAAGGTATGAGGAACAGCTACATTAACTGTAAAGTATTTTCCAACGAAATACTCAAAGAAAAAAGTTTTAGATTGTTTACACCGATAGCTCAAGTAGGGGAGGAGAATGTTTATGAATTTGTATTCAAAATTCCTCCATACAAAGAATCGTTTGAATTGAGTCTATCTATCGTACCTTCATTTATTTTTGAAGGAGAACTTGTTGAACTTAATGTGTGGGAATATTATGAGTGAATATTAACTTCTTTCTCTTCTCCAACCACTTCCAATCTCTCTAGAGGCGAATTCCTTTTCTTGTTTTTCTACAATAGAATCCCAAATTTGATTGATTCCATGAGTAAGAACTTCTTTTTCTTCTTTCATTTTAGAATACATCACGGTAGGGTCTTCAAAATAGTGTCGAACAAAGTTGGTATCAAAATCACCAGAGGTAAATGCATCATGCTTAAGCACATACTTACCAAAATCTAACGTTGTTTTCAAACCTGATATTTGGTAATTGTCTATCGCTTTTAAGGTTCTTTTAATAGCATGTGTTCTATCTTTGCCCCAAACCGTTAATTTGGCAATCATCGGATCATAATATATAGGAATTTCCATTCCTTCAGCAAAAGCATCATCTACACGCACACTTTGACCAGAAGGGATCCTGTAACGTTTCAAAGTGCCAATATCTGGTGTGAAACCGTTTAAAGTATCCTCGGCATAAACACGAATTTCGATAGCATGACCATTAATTTCTAATTCTTCTTGTTTCTTAGGGAGGTTTTCTCCCCGAGCAACTCTAATCTGCCATTCTACTAAATCAGTGTTCGTGATTTCTTCGGTAACAGGATGTTCCACTTGCAAGCGAGTGTTCATTTCTAGAAAATAGAAGTTTAAATCGGCGTCAAGTAAAAATTCAACTGTTCCTGCTCCATCATAATCACATGCTTTGC
Organism: uncultured Fluviicola sp.; assembly: GCA_963976995.1. Classification (GTDB taxonomy): domain Bacteria; phylum Bacteroidota; class Bacteroidia; order Flavobacteriales_D; family Crocinitomicaceae; genus UBA4466. Next base: position 16,133 of record CAXBMR010000008.1, on the reverse strand, counting down.
AAACATTGATGGCTGCTTCTCCCATTTTGGCTCTTAATTCAGGAGTCAGAATAGCACTAGGAGCTTCTTCTATCACTTTTTGATGTCTTCGCTGGATAGAGCATTCTCTTTCAAATAGATAGACGTAATTTCCTTGCTTATCGCCAAAAACTTGAATTTCAATGTGTCTTGGTTTGGTTACGAATTTTTCAATGAAACAAGCGTCATTACCAAAAGAAGAACGAGCTTCATTCTGTGCCAATTTCATTTGTTCTTCCAAATTTTCTTCTCGTTCTACTAAACGCATTCCTTTACCACCACCACCTGCAGTTGCTTTTATTAGCACTGGGTAGCCTATTTGTTTTGCGATTTTGATGGCTTCTTTAACATCATCAACTGCTTTATCAATCCCCGGTACTAGAGGTACACTATATTCTTTCACCGCTTGTTTTGCACTTAGTTTATCTCCCATAACTTCCATGGCTTTTGGAGAAGGGCCTATAAATGTGATACCTGCATCTGTTACTTTTCTGACGAATTCTGCATTTTCAGAAAGAAAACCATACCCTGGGTGAATGCCATCAACACCTAGATCTTTGCAATGCTGTAAAATAACATCTTGCTTTAAGTAACTTTCGGCAGATGGACTCGCTCCTACATAGACAGCTTCATCAGCTTCTATTACATGTAATGCATCTTTGTCAGCATCTGAATAAATGGCAACACTTTTAATGTCCATTTTCTTTAACGTTCTGATGACTCTTCGAGCAATTTCTCCTCTGTTGGCTATGAGTACTTTCTTCATGATAGACTGTCTAAATTTAAGAATACGAAGATATCAGTAATTGTTAATTATCAATTATTAATTGGCAATAATAATATTCAATCTTCCTTTGGAACTAAAACTTGTCTTCTTTTCCGCTTTATTGGATAGCGTTTGTTCTTTTTTCTTCTGAAAATATCTAAGAAATATTGGATAGCTTTAAAATCTTTAACGGTATTAAAATCTTCTTTGTAACTCAGTCCAGCGCCTTGAGTGAAGGTACCTTGGTCTTGATTCTGAATAATGGTTTTGTCATTAGATTCATTGAAAATATTTACTCTAAAGGTCCCATTTTTGTTAAGTAAGTACTCAAGGTTTACATCTCCAATCACATAACTTTGGTCTGTGCTTTCATCTATTTTCTGATTTTCTACGCCAAAACTCCCAGAAAGAATTAGACGATCATCTAAAAAGCCTTTTTTAACTCCAAATTCGTAGGAATTGTCGCCAGTTAGTTGGTCAGAGTTCAGGTCAACGTTCAACTGATAATCACTTGATATTTTTGATAATAAAGCATTGATTTGGTTGGCAAATAGATCAATTGCTGCGCTTCCATCTGCACTTGCACTTCCAGCTAGAGGTTGAAATCTTCTCCAAAGCAACAGCGAAAAGAATTGACGATTTAATTCGTCAGGATCACTTTTTATTCGTGTGATTACAGATTTTGCAATATCATTGGCATTGGGTGCAACTATATCAAAATCAATGGCAGGTTTATTCAAGGATTCGCTCAAGTTCAAGTAACACAGGACTTGTTGTCTAGATCCAGAACCCGATGCAAACTGATCATTAGTCAATGTTGCAATGTTTGCATTTACACGATAAAATGTTTTTAAATCAAGAATTGCATCATACGGATCTCCTGTCCAATTGATACTTCCGCCTTCTTCTATAAAGAATTTCTGCTTAATAGGTCCCATGGCAAAATCATACACTCCATTCTTGACGGTGTAAACACCATCCATAGTGATATCTCCGATGTTATTGAGATTAATATTGATGTTTCCTTCTCCTTTTGCTGTTATCTCATCTCCTATCTCTTCATCAAAAATTAGTTTAACGACAGCGTCGTTCGTGATTTTAAAGTTTAAATCTAATGAGACACCTGTAAAATCTAATTTTGGTTCGATTTTAACTAACGCAGTGTCTCTATTCTGATCCATAAACACAATAAAATTTTCTTCGTCAATATCACCAACCCCATACATTGGTATGTTGATAATTGTACCTTTTCTTGTTTGTAAATCAACCATTATCTCTAGGTTATCAGTATAACCATAGATGTTGACTATTCCTGTGGCATAGGCCGTTCCATAATAAGGATCACCTGGAACATGATCTGTTTTAAGTACTAAAAACTTTTCTAAAGGTAATGCTACCCAAGGGTTTTCTGGGTTTTTATTAATAGCATCATCTTCAATATCGAACATCAAATCAAAATTGAAGTCGGCAAAATTATTATGATAAACAGAACCTATTATTTTTCCTGCGTTTCCTTCCTCATCAAAGACTGGAACACCGTTGATGTAAAATCCATATTTATCAACTTGAATGGGACCGTCTATGACAAAACTAGTACCAAGAATTCCAATTTTTGCGCCCCCTTCGTTTAATTGGACTGTTCCTTCCAGATTTGGCTCGTCTGGAGAACCTGTGACTTTAAGAGTTCCATTAAGCAACCCTTTAATATTCGTAACCAAATCGGGACTAAAAAACGCATTAGCAAATTCTATATTTGCGTTATTAAAGAATAGATTGAAATCTAAATTTTCTTTCTTTTTTAAAGGATAATAGTCACCAATAAAGTTGAAGGTTTGTAAATTTTTATAAAATAGGTCTCCTTGTAGTGCAATACTTTCGTTGCTCTTTATCCATCTTGATTCAACATTGACATCACCGACTAATTTATTTTTAACATAAAGTTCATCTATGGTTGCTTCCCCAACATATTGAAGATTGCTGAATGGGTTAGAAATGTAACCCGTTGCATTTAATTCTCCTGAGAAATCAATTCCTCCGAGAATTTGTGATAATTCTTCTAAAATTATGTTTTTAGCATTAAAATTCAAGCGATGATTGTCGTTCTTAGAACTTATTCCGTTTAGAGCAATAGATTGATCTGCTTTGGACAATAAGAAATCTTTTACCGTCAATGTGTCATTGGATAAATTAAAATTTGAGGCGTCGAGAAGATTCCATTTCAATTCTTTCAGACTAATGTAAGAAGGTTCTAATGTGAAATCAAAATGTGTCCAGTCCATAATTTTGGTGTCCCATTCTACCGAAGATTCATTGATTGTATGTTGACCCCAAGATAGATTTGAATGCAGGAGGTTGTCACTGCCGTCACCGGAAAAGAAAACATCGCTAAAGTAGGAGGTATCTTTGATTTTAACATCAGTAAAATGATAAGATGCCGCAAGGTTATTTGTGTCCATCGAATGACGCATGTCTATGTTTTCAACTCGATAATTGCGAAATTCTAACCACTCTGACGATATATCAAGCAGAAAATTCGCATCTTTCTCTAAGAAATGCCCTTTAATGTTCGCGTTTGATGCAATCCTTAGTTCAGGGGAAAAAATATTCAAAAAATCGGAAGCTTCTTTTACAGTTATGTTAAAGAAAAAATTATCAGAATAATGTGCATGACGATGGACATCCTCATTTCGTCGAAGTGCAGGCAGTATTTTCGAAATTTGATATTCTAAGTCGCTTAATAGATTACTAAAGTCTAGTTTTCCGATAATTTCCGCATCAATTATTTCGCTGTTCAACCTGAATAAATCTTCATTTTTACCTCGGTCAATCGCAAGTTGCAATGAAGGCAAAAGAACTATTTTTTCATTTTCTTCGTATTTAAAACTGTTCATTTCTATACTTCCTCTGAAATTGTTAGGGTTACTGCCTATTAAATCAATTTCAATAATTGAACTTAATTTTGATAGGGTAGAGGTTATGTTTAGTTTGTCCAGTAACGCATCTTGAATTTCAACGGAAAAATTGAGATGCAATTCATCCTCAAAATCAACAATCCCCGTGTAAGTTAGGTCGATATTATCATCTTGAACATCAATTTTACCCTCAAAACGGTCATCTATTAGCTTACCTTCGGTTATTTTAATGTTCGTATATGCATAATTTAGGTAATCAAATCTATTGATGCTACCCTCGATTGAATTCAAATGAATATCAGTTGAAGAAAAAACTTCACCAGAGAGAAAAAATGTCCCGTCAACAAGACCTAAAGATTTATTCGCAACAAAATTCCCCAAATTAAATTTCTCAACTTTTACATCATATTCATTAGCCGTTGAATGCTCAAAGAAATAAGAACCGTTCTTTTCATTTTTAGTGAACATAATACCATTATCTATTTTTAGCGCTCCAAGTTGAGTCGAAATTCTATCAGTTGCTATGACAAATTGAGAATAAAATCCATCTAACTTTGTATTACTTGTCTTAATGTATTTGAGTCTTTGAATTTGAGGTTCTAATTGAATAAAGTCTTGACCATAACTCTCAGGCATTTGAACAGTTCGCAATTCTGCTAAGTCAACATACGCGTATTCAATTTTTTCTTGAAAAAAACCAGTTTCTAAGTTTCGATAGTCAGGAATATTAATGGTGCCCTCGATATGAGTTTTGTCTTTCAATCGAACAATGAGTTTTTCAAGGCGCAAGTTTTTTACTTCCTTTTTCAATAAAGTAGAAATGTTGACTTGATCATTCATGCCTTTTAAAACGGGCGCGAATAGTGCGATATCTTCCAATGAAACAGTACTTGAATTAATTATGGCATCGAATTTTACATCATCTACAAAAGTCCTGAAATCCGTAAACTTTTCAGTGAGCATATTAAAAAGAGGAGAATAGATCGTTGATTTATCTGTCAGAATGTTCAATTCTGATAAATAAGCACCTTTTTCCGAGACTTTAGCTTGTGCGTTAAAGTTGTTTAAGTCAAATCCTGATTTTTCGTGAAGAGAAAAAGACTCTATTGTTCCTATATAAGTTCTGTTCTTTACATAGATGTCATTTATAACAGCATCGATGTTTGTACCAGCAAGATGAAAGTAATCAACCCCGTAATTTTTCTTAGGATACCGTTCATCATCATATTTAAAAGTTGCTTGTGATAAAACGATATGATCGACGTTGATACTAACATTGGATTTTTTCTTTTTTTTGGAATTAAATCTATCCTTTATGAACTGATAATTAAAAAAACCATCTTTGTTTCGTTTTAAATGAACGTATCCTTCATTCAACTCTATTTCACGCAGTTCGATTTTTTTTTTTGTTAGATTATAGTTAGAAATTGTTGCAAACAATGTTTTAGCTGCAAAAAGAGTGTCATTTACCTCATCTTTCATTAATAGCCCATCGAATGCCAATTCACTTGGAAAAAGGATGGATACCTTATCTATTTGTACGTCTACATTGAGTTCATGAGAAAGATAGTCTGTTGCTATTCTGGCAAAATAAGTTTGTACTGGAGAAGTTCTAATTAAGAACAGAAGCAAAATTAACCCAATTAAGAGCCATTCAACCAATAAGCCGATGGTGCGTCCTAATATTTTCAGTAATTTTGCCATTCTTTACAAACATAAACATTGTGCGCCAAAAAGAAACAATTATCTTAGGAATTGAGTCCTCATGTGACGATACTTCTGCTGCTATACTCAAAAATGACACCATTTTATCGAATATCATCGCGGGACAAGATGTCCATCATGAATTTGGGGGGGTTGTTCCAGAATTAGCCAGTCGAGCGCACTTGCAAAATATTGTCCCTGTTGTTGATGCAGCTATAAAGAAGTCAGGCATTCAGAAAGAAGAGATTGATGCAATTGCATTTACAAAAGGACCGGGTTTACTCGGCTCACTAGTTGTTGGAACATCTTTTGCAAAAACATTCGCACTTGCACTAGATATACCTTTAATAGATGTTAATCATATGTATGGACATGTGTTGGCTCATTTTATTAATGATGAAAATAAATCAATGCCTAGAATGCCATTTTTATGTCTTACAGTTTCTGGAGGGCACACACAAATAGTGTTAATTAAAGACTATTTGGATATGCAAGTTTTAGGAACAACTATCGATGATGCAGCTGGAGAAGCGTTTGATAAAGCGGCTAAAATGCTTGGTTTTCCTTACCCAGGTGGTCCGTTGATAGATAAGTTTGCTAGGAGAGGGGATGAAAACAAATTCAAATTTTCAAAACCCAAAGTTCCAGGCTATGATTTTAGTTTTAGTGGATTAAAAACATCGATTCTTTACTTTTTGCAGAAGCAAGAAAAGGAAAATTCTGATTTCATTAAAGAGAATTTGGAAGATTTGTGCGCATCTATTCAGAAAACAATCGTCGATATTTTGATAAAGCAACTGGAGGAAGTAGTAAATGATTTAGGAATCAAAGAAGTGGCAATTGCAGGAGGTGTTTCTGCAAATTCTGAACTAAGAAATAGGATAATCGAAAAAAAAGATAGTGCAGGTTGGAATGTATATATTCCGCGTTTTGAATACTGCACAGATAATGCCGCAATGATTGCCATTACTGGTAAATTCATGTTTGAAAAAAACTTATTTACGAATCAATCTGTAACCGCTATGGCAAGAATGCCGTTCAATGCTAAATGAATTTCTCAGGTGTAAATTTGCTAAATCGAGTAATTATGAGTAACTTAACGCTATATTACTAAATTCATACTATGCAAGCGACTTTAAAACCAACTCTCATAGAGAAGGAAATCATTAGCTCTTTGTCTTTTTGTGAAGACTTCAATGTTCAGCAACATCCTAAACTTTCGGACCAAATAAAAAAGGCAACAAAGTTGGGTAATTCTTACAGAAGAAAAGTAACTATTCTCTTCAAAGATGATGGTGGATTAAAACGTGTTGATACTACAATATGGGCAAATGGCGCGAAATTTATTTGTTTGAAAGGTGGTGTGTGGATCCCTATCAATCGAATTGTTGAAATTAGAGCTTAACTTATAATTGTTTTCCTTGTTGAGAATCCAATCGTTATAATAGATTAACAAAACTTGCCCTCTGATTCGAGGGCTTTTTTATTTTTGAATGATTATTTTTGTAATCGGCTAGACTATTACTCGTCGAACATTAAGATTGTTGACTTAATTTTTTACTATTTAATAATTATTTAGAATAGAATGACTAAATCTTTTTTCATTATTGCACTTGTTTTTACAGCAAGTTTTTTTTATTCCTCAACCGCTAAGGCGCAAATCGAGTACCCAGAGGACAAGGTCAGTTGGAAGTTTGATTTAGAGCAAAGTGGTGAGGAAGTAACAGTTGTTGTAACTGTTTCGATAGTCAAGAATTGGCATATTTATGCAAATTTTAGGTCTCCAGATTCGTTTTCTATACCTACAGATATCGTTTTAGAGAAATCTGAGAATTATAAAAAAGTTGGAGGTATCATTGAACCTGAAGCTGAGCATATTTTTGATGAAATTGTAAATGAGGATTTATATCTTCATTCAGGAACATTTAAAATGAAGCAAAAAATTAAAGTTCTTTCGAATAAAGATTTTGTTTTAAAAGGTACTTTTTCCTTTCAAACATGTGATGAAACTCACTGTTTACCTCCGTTTGAAACAGATTTTGAGATAAATGTGAAAGGAGTTGAAGATGAAATCGTTGATTCTCAGGTTGATACATTAACAAATCCAATTATCGATGACACGCTAGTTGAGATTGACACAACTATAGTTGAGGCAATCAACAATGAAAAAAACCTCTCGATTGAGCAAATAATACCAACAGTTGCTAACTTGCACTTAGACAATCCCGTTGGTGATTGTGGAGAGAAAAAATCAATCAGTAATATTTGGATGGTTTTTCTATTTGGATTTATAGGAGGTTTGATTGCTTTGCTAACTCCATGTGTTTTCCCAATGATTCCTCTTACAGTAAGTTTCTTTACAAAAGGAGATGGAAAGTCGAGTGGTGTCGGAAAGGCAATTCTCTATGGATTTTTCATTTTTTTGATTTATGCTTTGTTAAGTGTTCCTTTTCATTTTAATGCCGACCCTGCGGTGCTTTCAGAAATAGCTACAAGTGTTTGGTTAAATGTTCTCTTTTTCGTTGTTTTTATTGTGTTTGCAATTTCCTTCTTTGGCTATTTTGAAATTACACTCCCGAGCAAATTCAGCAATAAAGCAGACTCTGCATCCAATATGGGTGGCATTCTTGGTACATTCTTTATGGCATTGACGTTGGCATTGGTGTCTTTCTCTTGTACTGGTCCGATATTAGGAACTGTTCTTGGTAGCGCTTTAAAAAACGGTCCATGGCCAATAACGGCTGCGATGAGCGGTTTCGGAATCGCTTTAGGTCTTCCTTTTGCTGTTTTTGCAGCCTTTCCTAGTTTCCTAAATAAACTTCCTCAATCTGGAGGTTGGTTAAATACAGTAAAAGTTGTTTTAGGCTTTATAGAGGTTGCATTGGCATTAAAATTCTTATCAAATGCTGATTTAGTAGAGCAGTGGGGTTTGATAAAAAGAGAGACATTCTTCCTTATTTGGACATTAATTGGAATCGGATTGTCACTTTACCTATTAGGTAAAATTAAATTTCCCCATGATTCTCCAATTGGAAAATTTTCTAAATTCAGAATCGTGTTTACGACAATTGTGATTGGTTTTACCGTATATATAGCGCCGGGAGTAATGAAAAACCCTCCTTGGAATCATAGCCTTTTAAGTGGGTTTCCACCTCCAGGATTTTATAGCTGGTATGACAATGATAGCTTCCATGCAGAGTTTACAGACTACGATTTAGCAATTGCAGAAGCTAAAAAGCAAAATAAACCTTTGTTGATTGATTTTACAGGATGGGCTTGTGTCAATTGTCGTAAAATGGAAGAAACTGTTTGGACAACAGATGTTATTAAGGAAAAACTAGCCAATGATTTTATTTTAGTGTCACTATACGTTGATGACAAAGTGGAGTTGCCAAAAAATGAGCAAGGTGTATTTGAATTTGAAGTGAATGGAAAGAAACGAAAGAAAAAAATCAGAACGATTGGTAATAAATGGGCAACATTTCAAACACATTCTTTCAACAATAACTCGCAGCCTTATTATGTGATGTTAGCGCCAGATGGAGAGTTGTTAGGTAATCCTATCGGCTATACTCCTGATGTTGTGGAATATGATAAATACCTGGATTGTGGATTAGATGCTTTTGAAAGTATTAAAAAATAAACTCAGACTAAAATCCTTCTTTTTCAAAGAGGGATTTTTTATTTTTACCCAATGAACAACTTCCTCATAACTCCCATAGAATACCTAAAAGGTGTTGGTCCTCAAAAGACGGAGTTAATGAAGAAAGAATTGCACATTTTCAATTTTAAAGACCTCTTAGAATACTATCCTTTTCGATATATTGACCGTTCTAAATTCAATAAAATATCGGAACTCACCTCTCTTAATGCTCCTGCACAAATAAAGGGTAGAATAGTTGGTTTTATAGAAACGGGAATGGGGCGAGCAAAACGACTGACAGCAAAATTTCAAGACGATACAGGTATGATTGATCTCGTTTGGTTCAAAGGAGCCAGCTGGATTAAAAATTCACTGTCTATTAATGAAGAAATTCTGATTTATGGTCGCGCAACTCAATACAGGGGAAAATGGAATATTACGCATCCGGAAATTTCAAAAGTTACCTTAGATACAACTGGATTTCAACCTGTTTATTCTAGTACAGAAGCATTGAGTCGAATGGGATTAAATTCGAAAGGGATTGAGAAAGTGATGCAATTACTTTTAGAAGGAATAAATGGGCAGATTGAAGAATTGTTACCACAAAATATTTTATCAGAACATCGTTTATTGAGTAGGGAAGAAGCATTATTGAAAATTCATAAACCAAAAAAAGAGGCAGATGCTAGAAATGCAAGCCTGCGGTTAAAGTTTGAAGAGCTATTCTTTCTACAATTGGAATTGTTGGTTAGAAAAGAGATTACCATGCAAAAGTCAAAAGGATTTATTTTTGAGAAAGTGGGTGCTGATTTTACTAATTTCTATGATAGTCACATTCCTTTTGAATTGACCGGAGCCCAAAAAAGAGTCCTGAAAGAAATCCGCAAAGACTTCGCAACTGGGCACCACATGAATCGATTACTCCAAGGTGATGTTGGTTCTGGAAAAACATTGGTAGCATTACTATCAATTCTTTTAGCTATTGGCAATGACTTTCAGACAGCATTAATTGCACCGACGGAAATATTAGCAATGCAACATTTTGAATCAATTAGTGAGATGCTTGCCGAAATGGATATAAAAGTAGAATTATTGACTGGTTCTGTTAAGAAAAAAGCAAGAATTCCTATTCATGAAGGTCTGCTTTCTGGAGAAATAAATATCCTTATAGGTACTCATGCATTAATGGAGGATACAGTACAATTTAAAAACCTAGGTTTAGTTGTAATTGATGAGCAACATCGTTTTGGAGTCGCGCAAAGAGCAAAAATGTGGAAAAAAAATACAATTCCTCCACATGTATTAATAATGACAGCGACTCCAATTCCAAGAACATTAGCAATGACTTTTTACGGTGATTTAGATGTCTCTGTGATTGATGAAATGCCACCTGGTAGAAAGGATATAATAACGATGCATAAGTACGATGCGAGTCGTTTACGTTTGTTTGGTTTCATGAAAGAAGAAATAGCAAAAGGAAGGCAAATATATATTGTGTATCCTTTAATTATGGAGTCAGAAACGCTTGATTTTAATAACCTAATGGATGGTTATGAAGCAATTTCTAGATCATTCCCCAAGCCCGAATATCATGTCAGTATCGTGCATGGAAAAATGAAACCTGAGGACAAAGAATTTGAAATGAATCGCTTCGTAAAGGGTGAAACTCAAATTATGGTGGCAACTACTGTTATTGAGGTTGGAGTGAACGTTCCAAATGCATCAGTAATGGTCATTGAAAGTGCAGAAAGATTTGGGCTTTCACAGTTGCATCAACTTAGAGGACGCGTAGGGCGAGGTGCTGCGCAATCGTATTGTATTTTAATGACAGGAGATGAAATTGGAAAAGACAGTTTGAAAAGAATGCAAACAATGGTTAGAACAAATGATGGATTTGAAATTTCTGAAGTTGATTTACAATTGCGTGGACCGGGTGACTTAATGGGTACGCAACAGAGTGGTTTACTAGACCTAAAGATTGCGAATTTAGCAAAAGATGGACATTTAGTCGTTCTTGCAAGAGACGCAGCCAAACAAATTTTAACGAATGACCCGACTATTGAAAAAGAGGAGAATAAGGGTGTTCGATCTGTGCTTAGTGGTTTATTGAAGTCAAAACCTAATTGGGGGAGAATTGCTTAACTTAGGCAATGATTCAATGTGTTATAATTGGTTCGTAGGTTATATTAACTTGTACTCGATAAGCCAATGTAAAGTCTCCACTATTGTTAAACATTAAACCATTCATTCAAAAATCTACTTTTAGCACGAAGTTTGTATATTTATCAAAAAAAATAAACGATGAGATACAACCTTTTCTTCTTTTTAATTCTTTCGAATTTGTCGTTTGGCCAATTGATTAGTGGAAATCTTTTAGATGAGGGTAGAAAGTTGCTTGACAAACCTGCTTTTATCATAGAAGGAATAGCTGATGGCTGGATAAAAATAGAATTGGCAGTTGATAGAACGGGTAAAGTAACCAGTGCAAGGCAAGTAGATAGCAATCTTAAAAGCACGCCAGCAAGATTTGAAGCCAAAAAACACGTTAGGACCTTTAAATTTCAGCCAGGAACGTATTATCCAAAATTTCATCACGTCATTGTAAAAATCACAGTATTGAAAGGAAGAGAGTAGTATTTATTTACTATAAATCCTTTCGACAACATCCTTATATTTTTCCATAATTTTCTTACGTTTCAACTTCAGAGTTGGTGTCAATTCTCCGCCTTCGATAGAAAGTTCATTTTCTAACAATTCAACACATTTAAGCATTTCCCAATTGCCAAACCCTTTGTTAAAATCTTCAACTTCCTGGTTGATAACTGCTTTTACTTTATCATGGGAAATTAATGTAGAGTTAGAATCATCAGCAAATTCAACTCCATTTTTCTTTGCCCAATCTTTCAGGAAATCAAAACAGGGAACAATCAATGCTGACGGGAATTTTTGCCCTTCACCAATGACCATTATTTGTTCAATGAAACGAGATTCTTTAAATTTATTCTCCATGGCTTGAGGCACAATGTATTTACCACCTGATGTTTTGAATATCTCTTTCTTTCTATCCGTAATTTTCAAGAATTTCCCCTCAACAAATTCCCCGATATCTCCTGTGTGCAACCATCCATCTTTGATTGTTTCAGCAGTAACTTCAGGAAGGTTGTAATAACCCATCATTACGTTAGGTCCTTTTACTAATATCTCACCATCTTCTGCAATTTTCACTTCTACGTCATCAATTAATGCTCCAACCGTGCCAATTCTGATCCCCTTTGAGAATGAATTTACCGAACATACAGGAGACGTTTCACTAAGTCCATAGCCTTCTAAAATTGGGATTCCAGCAGCGTTGAAAATTCTGGCTAAACGAGGTTGAAGTGCAGCAGAACCAGAAGCTATCGCTTTTACGTTTCCTCCAAGTGCTGCTTGCCATTTGGAGAATATTAGTTTGCGCGCAATTGCCAATTTTAAGTTGTACATGGCACTTCGATGAACAGGGTCATATTGCTCAGCTAATCTCACAGCCCAAAAGAACAACTTACGTTTGATTCCTGTTAACTCATCACCTTTTGCCATTATCTTGTCAAAAACTTTTTCCAATAACCTTGGAACAGCTGTGAAAACATCTGGCTTTACTTCTCGAATGTTGTCTCCAATCGTTTCCATCGACTCTGCAAAATGAATGGAACATCCTATGTACATATATAAATAATGCAGCATTCTTTCATAAACATGACAAACAGGCAAGAAACTAAGTACATTTGAGCCTTCGCTGGCAGGAATAGTTTCTATACATGCTTCAACATTCGATAATAAATTTTTATGTGAAAGCATAACTCCTTTTGGGTTTCCAGTAGTGCCAGAAGTATAAATAATTGTTGCCAAGTCTTCGTATTTTGGTTTTTCCATTCTGGCAAGAACATCACTTTCTGGAATGTCTTTTCCTTTCTCTGCAAGAGCAGACATTTGCTTTTTCCCAGAAACCGTTTCCATGGTGAATACGTGTTCTAATTTATCCAGTTGATCTCTAATATTCTCAATTTTAGTACTTAACTCGTCATTTTCTAAAACAACTAATTTAATACCAGCGTCGTTGAAAATATATAAGTAGTCGCTTTCAGATATATTTGGATAGAATGGAACAACAATTCCACCAACTTGTTGAATAGCGATGTCCATAACGTTCCATTCATAACGAGTTCTAGAAACAATACCCACATTGTCTCCAACTTGAACACCTAAAGCAATTAATCCTCTTGAAATAGCCATCGCGTCTTGCAAGAATTGTTTGGTTGAAACCCCTTTCCATTCGTTGCTTGTTTTTGTGACAAACATCTTTTCGTTTGGGTTACTTTTTAATTGGTAATGTGGTATATCGAATAATCTTGTGGATTCTAGCATTTGCACGTTTTTAAGTATAACACGAATATAGTAAAATATTGGCCAATTTTACCAGAATAAATATTCATTCATACCCCAAGTTTGTTCATTCGTCGTGGTTGTTTGGTAATCAAACGATGTGTTTTATGTAATTAAGTCGATTTTTTCGGTTATTAGTGTAACAAAACGAGGTCGTTATTTGTTTTAACTGTAACTGATCTAGACAATTTTAATTTGAAAAGACGCGAGTACAATAGCATTGTTTGTGAGCATTCCAATAATCTTTATGGATATGCTGTTAAGTTTTTACGCAATCGTGAAGACGCAAAAGATGTTGTGCAAGATGTGTTTGAGAAATTATGGATTAACAGAAAAAGTGTTGAACCTACAAAAGCAAAATCGTGGATGTTTACAACTGCGCATAATGCAATGATTAATTTTTCAATTCGAAGTAAGCGCGTGCAATTAACACATGAGATAAGCAATTATGATCAGGGAGTTTCTCCTAACATTCTTCTTGAATCGAATGAGGTTGTTGAGAGAGCAGTAAGCATTCTGCCTCCAATTCAAAAGAGTGTCATTTTGTTGAGAGATTTGGAAGGGTATTCCTACAAAGAAATCGGAGATATTCTCGGATTATCTGACTCTCAAGTTAAGGTGTATTTGTTTAGAGGCAGAAAGAAAATTAAAAAGCAGTTAAAAGGAATGATAGAACTTGTATGAGTGGACCTTCATTTTCAAATATAGATCTTTGGTTGTTCGAACTAGCAGAAGGTAATTTATCTTCATCGCAGGTTGAGCAGTTAGAACTGTTTTTACTTCAGAATCCTGATGTAGATATCGATCGTGATGTTTGGGAAATGGCAAAAATCACTCCTGCGACAGCGCTATACCCAAATCAAGAAGAACTGCAAAGAAAGAGAAAACCGATTGCTTGGTTTTATTTGACTAGCGCAGCTTCTATAGCCTTATTGTTTGGAACATTATTGATGAACAACGAATCACTTGAAATCAAAGATAATGCTGTTCAAATTGCTAAAAATGAAAGACATTCAGCTTTAATTAATTTAATTAGGAAGGAAGTTGCTCAAATAAGAGCTTCAGAAATTAATAAGCTTAAAAGAGATGCACAAAGCGAGAGTTCAATTTCTAACCAATCTATTGATGAATTGAATAATGAGCCAAATAGTAATTCAACTGAATTGTTGGATTCTCAAAAGAGCAATCAAGAGAATTCCACAGTTGTTTCAGAAAATTATTTAGCAAACTCTTCAGTAAGTGTCCCAGTCAATTCAAATCGAAATTCTACTAATGCATCACAAGGACTTTTAACAAACTCTTTTGATGCTACAAATCCTATTTTTCAAATAGCGAATAAGGCATTGATTGCAAAAGGGACTAAATCAAAAATTGAAACAAACCCGGCAGAGGAAATAAAAATTCTTTCTGATAACGATTATACTTTATCTTCTAGGACAGAAACTCCAATTAATTATTCAAGCTTTGGTTTTTCAGGGTATAAGAAGTCTATGAAGAGTAAATTGTTCAACCTTTCTCGATCTGTACAGAGAATGATGAACAATCCGGTTGCGTTGAAAAATTACAGAGACCCTTCTTATCACGTTCCTGGACTTTTACCAAATGATGTGAACTTTAGTTCTGCGGGAACATTGCTTGCTACTCGTGTACAAACAATCTCAAGATTGCAATGGCTAGGAAAGGAAAATGAACAATTGATGAATCAAATTTCTGTTGATGGGTATGCTTACGGAATGAGAGGTGGAGTTGGATTACAAATCAATCAGTCAATGTACAACAATGGTGGTGTCAACGTGGCAAGTGCAGCATTGACATATTCTCCTAAATTCTCTATTAATAAATCCATTTCTGTTGAACCATCATTGAGGTTTAAAATGGGAAACAAGACGTTGAAAGCTTCTAAAATGAATGGTACTGAGCAAGTTGAAATAGAACGGCAAACAGTGGAAGAATATTACCCCGATGGACAAGCTCCAATTGGCTCAAGTTTGTGGTACAAAGATTTAGGCGCAGGTTTAATGGTGAACACAGAATGGTTTTACGTAGGTGCCCAAATTGACAATTTGTTTAGACATGAAAACAATATATTTTCAAACAATATCTCTAATCCAGACCGTGCAGATTATCATATTATCGCTTCTGTTGGAACAGACTGGGTAAATAAAAAAGAGAACATGAGCTTTTCTCCATATATCGTTTATCAGAAGAATGATAACTTGTCAGAAGCATGGCTTGGAGCCAATTTCAAATACAATTGGTTTGTTATCGGAGGTGGATTTTCAACCTTATTGGATCCGGCTGCATCTGTCGGATTTAAGTTTAATCGATTCTCATTAACATACAATGCAGACTACTCGCAGAGCAGAATGACGAATAGTAGAAGTTTATCGCATCAAGTTACCATTAAGTTTGTTACGAAGCCTAGTCGTTTTGGCAGAAGAATATTAAATCTATAAGATTATGAAAAAAGGAATAATAATATTAATAGCATTCGCGGGAATTGTAAGCTTTAAAGCTTATTCTCAAGATCCACAATTCACGCAATTTTATGCGAACCCAATCTATTTGAACCCGGCTTTTGCTGGCTCTAATGGTTGTCCTCGTTTTGCATTGAATTATAGAAATCAATGGCCGAGTTTATCAGGTAACTACGTGACGTATTCTGCTTCTT
>CAXBMR010000007.1:0-100041 GCA_963976995.1 uncultured Fluviicola sp. | reverse complement strand
TGTTAGTAATATTCTTTCTTTTCAACATTGGACTTTAAACAACTTCAAAAAAAAATATTCAAGATATAGCAAAGCTAGGAAGAAATTAAAAATAGAAAGTTGCTTATTTCAAGATAATTAACCCCCTGACAATCTCAGAATTTCTTCTTTATTAATAATTTCGATCTTTCTAGCATGTGTTTTTATTAACTCATCTTCTTTAAAGTCTTTCAGCAACCGAATCAATGTTTCAGTAGCTGTCCCAACGAAATTCGCCAAATCCTCTCTTGAAAGGTTAATCATGTCCCCATTATAAATATCATTCAAAAAAATCAATGAAAAAGCCAGTCTTTCTTTAACAGGTTTTTGAGCCAAATTAGTAATGAACGTAGCTCTTTCTGCTAATTCAATAGATAGTTCTTTTAAAATTCGATTTCGCAGCACTAGATTACTGTCAAGCATATCTAAAAAATTTGCTTTTGAAATATAGCAAATGTTACAATCTTCTAGTGATTCAGCAGAAACTCTATAAGGCTCTCCACTGAACATTGCTCTAAAACCAACAACTTCACCTTCCTTAGCAACGTGAATTATTTGTTCTTTACCTTCTTCTCCTCGTGTATATATTTTGACTTTACCCTCATTCAAACAAAAAACTCCTCTTGGAGTTGAACCTTCCAAAAATATGGACTGGTTTTTTTTGTAAAAAGAACATGTTTTACTAGCTTCCAAATTATCCAAATCATGATTACAAAAATCTTTAAATAAAGAGTCTTTCCTTACACCGCAGTGCTCACAAGAAACGAATTTATGCGACTTTTCTACCATCCTTTTTATTCAATTTGTTCAAAGATAGGATAAAATAATTTTAAATTCCCTAACCTAAGGCTCATTTATAAACAATTTGTTAAGTAACTTTGTGTATAAATTAACATTGTGAAAAATCTAGTTGAAAAGTACAACGTACCCGGCCCAAGATATACATCCTACCCAACTGTGCCCTTTTGGAAGAACAATCCACTATCTGTTGATGATTGGGCAACTACCATTACTAGAAATTTTAGCACATTTCAATCAAAAGACATTAGTTTATATATTCACCTTCCATTTTGCGAAAGCCTTTGTACATTTTGTGGTTGTCATAAAAGAATTACAAAGAATCATGCTGTAGAGGGGCCATACATCAATGCGGTAATTAAAGAATGGGAACTTTATAACGAAACTTTCAACTTCTCCCCTGATGTGAGAGAATTACATTTTGGTGGAGGAACTCCCACATTTTTTTCGCCTGACGAATTAATTCGTTTGGTAAAAGCAATTTTTAAAAAAGATTCGATAGATCCAAGTCATGCTGAACTTAGTTTTGAAGCACACCCAAATAATACTTCTGAAGAACATCTGAGCAAACTGCATACATTCGGTTTCAGAAGACTAAGTCTAGGTATTCAAGATTACAGTCCAACAGTACAGCAAGCTATTAATAGAATACAACCTTTTGAGGATGTAAAAAAAGTACATGAGCAAGCAAAAAAAATAGGATATAAATCCATTAGCCACGACCTTGTTTTTGGTTTACCTAAGCAGAAATTGAATGATATTGTTGATACCGTTCAAAAAACATTGCAACTACGACCAGACAGAATTGCTTTGTATAGTTACGCTCACGTACCTTGGATAAAAGGCAATGGTCAAAGAGGTTATGACGAGTCGGATTTACCCCAAGATTCTGAAAAACGAGCATTGTACGTTGAAGCTAAAAAAATGTTGGAAGCAGAAGGTTATATTGAAATTGGAATGGATCATTTTGCTCTAGAAGAAGATGACCTGGCGATCGCTTTTAACGAAAAAAACTTGCACCGCAATTTTATGGGATACACCACGCAAAACACAAAATTTTTACTCGGTCTAGGTATGTCTGCCATTTCTGATAGTTGGTTTGGCTTTGCACAAAATGAAAAATCGACTGAAAAATACATGAAAATTGTGAATCAGGGAAATATTCCAATATTTAGAGGTCACATTCTTAATGAAATTGATTTAGAAATTCGTCAATACATTCTTGACTTAATGTGTCATTTTGAGACAGATTTTGACACTAATTCTAAGAATAAAGATTTACAATTTTCCATCATTCAGCGTTTGGAAGAAATGATTAAAGATCAATTAGTGATTATTGAAGATAACAAAGTAATAGTCACACATGAAGGAATTCCTTTTGTTAGGAACTGCTGTATGGCTTTTGATCAAGACTTAGTTAACACTTCACGACAAGAAAACATGTTCTCAAAAACTATATGAATCAGAAATCTTGCTATCACTGCGGCGATGATGTCATCGGAAAAGGATTCAATATAGAAGAAAAAGAGTTTTGTTGTAACGGTTGTAAGAGTGTTTACCAATTACTTTCTTCCAATAATTTAGATGGATTTTACAATCTTGAAGCAAAAGCTGGGACGCGACCACAAAAATCTGACAAGCATCGTTTTTCTTTCTTAGATATTGCTAGCATCCGTAAAAAACACATCAACTTTGAGGATGAGTATTCAGTGCATGTCACTTTATTTCTGCCTCAAATTCATTGCGCATCTTGCATTTACCTGTTGGAAAACATTAATCGAATTGAAGCAAAAATTAAATCTTGTCAAGTCAATTTTATAAAGCGCGAAGCTACAATCATCTTTGACAAAAAAATGCCCTTCTCTGAACTCGCTAATATTCTTTCGAAAATAGGATATGCTCCTAACTTCGGTAATCGAAATGAGCAAAAGAAAAAACAAAGTAAAACCTACTTATACAAACTAGGTGTATCAGGATTTGCCTTTGGTAGCATCATGTTATGGACGTTTCCAGAATATTTTGATATTGCAAAAAGCAATCCTGGCATTCAGCAGTTCTCTGCCTACTTAGCGTTCATCGTTTCATTACCCGTATTATTTTATTCTGCCAATGAATATTTTATTTCTGCATATTATGCACTGAGACATAAAACCATTAACCTTGATATTCCTATTTCTATTGGAATTCTTGCTTTATATCTAGAAAGTATCTATCAGATTTTTGCGATTGGAGGTACTGGCTACATTGACAGTTTTGCTGGATTCGTATTCTTTCTTCTTATAGGTAAATGGTTTCAGAGTAAAACCTACCAATCGCTCTCATTTGAACGAGACTATACTTCCTATTTTCCAGTTGCAGTAACAAAATTAGAAAATAATAAAGAAGTAATTGTTGAAGTCAGTGAAATCAGAGTGGGAGACGAAATTATTATTCGCAATCAAGAAGTTCTTCCTTGTGATGCCATTTTACTTTCTGAAGAAATTAAAATTGATTATAGTTTTGTTACCGGAGAGTCTATCCCTGTGAGTAAAAAGAAAGGCGACTCTATTTTTGCTGGAGGTAAATTGATTGGTAAAAAGAGTCTATTCACTGTAGAAAAAGAAAGTAATCGGAGTCATCTTACTCAGCTCTGGAATGAGGTCAATAAGGGTGATATCATAGAAAAACCTCAAAAAGACAAACTTTCCATCTATTTTTTAATTGCTATTTTATTTATTGCAATCCTCTCTGGCATTTATTGGTATTTCATTGATTCTTCTCGGACAATTGAAATCGTTGTCGCTGTATTGATTGTTGCATGTCCCTGTGCTCTTGCACTTTCAAAACCTTTCACTTATGGTAACATCATGCGTGTTCTGGGAAGAAATGGTTTGTATCTAAAAAACAACACTATCATTGAGAAAATAAACGATACAACCGACATCGTTTTTGATAAAACAGGAACCTTAACAACGAATAGCACTAACCATGTTGAATTTTTTGGTGAAAATCTCTCACAAGAACAGATTAACCAAGTCGTTCTATTGGCAAATTCATCCACCCACCCCTTATCAAAATCAATTGTTCGTTCGATCAAAGTCAATTCTTCTAACACTAATTTTGAGTTGAAAAAATTCAGCGAAATCGAAGGCAAAGGAATTGAAGGAGAAATAAATGGTGAGTTGGTAAAAATTGGTTCTGCTCGATTTGTGCACGCTACAGAAAAATCGATATATAATGAGACATCGTCGCATTTATCCATCAACAACAAATACATCGGTCGCTTTGTTTTTCAATCAGAATTTAGACCAGGAATAATTGATCTACTTGAAGAATTATCCAACTCTTATTCAATACATATCCTGTCAGGTGACAAAGACAAGGATAAAGAATTCATCAAAACAAAGATTCCAAATATACACAATTTACATTTTGAGCAATCACCGAAGGATAAATTGAAATACATTCAATCTATTCAGAATTCCAATCACAAAATAATGATGATAGGTGATGGATTAAATGACGCTGGGGCATTAGAATATGCGAATGTTGGAATAGCTATTTCCGAGGACATATTTCGCTTTTCTCCAAAATCGGATGCTATACTCGAAGCATCTAGACTCTTTTCACTGAATCAACTCATTTCAACTTCAAAATTCTCTCAACGTGTCTTATTAATATGCTACATTTTTTCAATAGTTTATAATTTAGTAGGATTATCTTTTGCAATCACAGGAAATTTATCTCCACTTATCGCAGCAATACTGATGCCATTGAGTTCAGTAAGTATATTGATAATCAGTGTATTACTAGTTAGATTAAAAAAATAGACTGTACTATAGCATTCTATTTGTCTTTATTTTAATGATTTTAAATTTGAAACATGACAATAATCATATTTCAAACTGATGAGATAATTTACCTTTGTCATTGTATTGTCATAAAGCAATAGAATGGGTGTTATATATCTATTATTAGTGGTCAGTTTCGTTATAGCAATTATATTTTTGCTTGGTTTCTTTTGGGCAACAAAAAACGGCCAGTTTGATGACGATTATGCACCTTCAGTGAGAATCCTTTTTGAGGATGATGAAATTCCAATTAAAAACACAAACACAGAATCGAATGGAAATCGAAAAGTTTAGTTACGATAATAAAATCGTTAAGAATTTTGCTTACGCAACAATAATTTGGGGTATTATAGGAATGCTTGTAGGTCTAATCATTGCCACGCAATTAGCATGGCCAGATTTTTACAATGACTATTTACCGTTAAGTTGGTTGTCATTTGGTCGTTTAAGACCCTTACATACCAACGCCGTAATATTCGCCTTTGTGGGAAATGGAATTTTCATGGGCGTTTACTATTCTCTCCAGAGACTACTCAAAACAAGAATGTGGAGTGATAAATTGAGCAATATTAACTTTTGGGGTTGGCAATTTATCATTGTTTGTGCTGTTATTACACTTCCTTTAGGGATTACTTCTGGAAAAGAATATGCTGAACTAGAATGGTGGATTGATATTCTTATTACCGTCTTATGGGTCGTATTTGGTTTCAATATGTTTGCCACAATTCTTACAAGAAGAGTTAAACACATGTATGTTGCTATTTGGTTCTTCATTGCGACATTTGTTACTGTTGCAATACTGCATATTTTTAACTCTTTCGCATTACCCGTTTCATTCATGAAAAGTTATTCATGGTACGCGGGAGTTCAGGATGCGCTGGTGCAATGGTGGTATGGTCATAATGCAGTGGCCTTCTTCCTAACCACTCCCTATTTAGGATTAATGTATTACTTTGTTCCTAAAGCAGCTAACCGTCCTGTATATTCATATCGATTATCCATTATTCACTTTTGGGCGCTAATTTTCTTGTACATTTGGGCAGGACCTCATCACTTATTATATACTTCTTTACCAGATTGGGCACAAACTCTTGGAGTTGTATTCTCCGTTATGCTTATTGCGCCATCATGGGGTGGAATGTTAAACGGACTATTAACTCTTCGTGGGGCTTGGGATCGAGTACGTGATGATGTTATGTTGAAATTCATGGTAGTTGCCTTAACCTGTTATGGAATGGCGACTTTTGAAGGACCTTTACTTTCTTTAAAATCAGTAAACACACTATCTCACTTTACCGATTGGACCATTGCTCACGTTCACGTTGGTGGTTTAGGATGGAATGCCATGTTTACATTTGGTATGCTGTATTGGTTATTTCCAAGAATGTTTAAAACGAAACTATATTCTAAAAAATTAGCTAATCAACATTTTTGGATTGCAACCTTAGGTGTTATATTATATGCAATTCCTATGTACATAGCAGGGTTTGTTCAAGGATTAATGTGGCAAGATTTTAATGCTGATGGAACATTGGTGAATGGAGAGTTTCTCGATACAGTAACGGCTCTTAAACCATACTTTATGCTAAGATCATTAGGTGGTTTATTATTCATCCTTGGTGCTTGTATGATGTTTTATAATCTCATTAAAACTGCAAAAGCCGGTAAACTTGTTGCCAATGAAGAAGCAGAAGCTGTAAACATGAGAAATGCCATTGCAAAAGTGGAAGGTAAACATTTCTGGCATCGTTCTATTGAGAAAAAACCCATTCGTTTTTTAATTGTTACACTCATTGTTGTGGCTATTGGAGGAGCTGTTGAAATCATACCAACGATGATTGTCAAAAGCAATGTACCAACAATAGAACAGGTAAAACCATACACTGCTCTTGAGCTAGAAGGTCGTGATTTATATATTAGAGAGGGTTGTTACAACTGCCATTCTCAAATGGTCAGACCACTGCGTTTTGAGACTGCACGCTATGGTGAATATTCTAAATCTGGAGAATTCGTTTACGATCATCCATTCCAATGGGGTTCTAAAAGAACAGGACCAGATTTAGCAAGAGAAGGGTCTAAAAAAATTAGAAAAAACAACAAATGGCACTATGAGCACTTAATACGTCCAAAAGATGTTTCTCAAGGTTCTCTAATGCCGGCATATCCCTGGATGAACGAAAATGATTTGGATTTATCGTACATCGAGAAAAAAGTAAGAGCAATGCAAACCCTAGGCGTTCCTTATCCAGAAGGTTTTGATATGGAAGCAAGAGAAAAAGCTGAAATGCAAGCAGAAGTAATTGCGGCAGATATTGCTCAATCCCTTCATGATAATCTTCCAACAGAAGAACTAAAAAATGCATTCGATATTGATAAGAAAACAAAAGAATTAAAAACAAAAGAAATCATCGCATTGATTGCTTACCTTCAACGTTTAGGAAGAGACATCGAAACAATAGATGACGTGATTGAATAATTAAAAGGCTATGTTAAGATATATCAAACACAATTTGACAGGAATAGATGGGGTTGAAATATATCCTATTATCTCACTTCTCATTTTCGTACTCGTTTTTACCGCAGTCATTTACTATGTGGTACGAATGAAAAAAGAAGATATTGAAGAATTAAGTAGCATTCCCTTTGATGATGTTGTCAAAAAGGAGGAATTAAACAACAATTAGAGAACACACTAAAAGATAGATTATGAATTTTAAAGGACAAATTATTCTATTTATATTTTCATTCTTTGCATTTTTAAGTAATGCACAAGAGGGTGAAACATTATTTAATACCAATTGTGCCGCGTGTCACCTTCTGGGAAAGGACGGAACTGGTCCCAACTTAAAAGGAGTACAGCAAAAATGGAATGATGCCGATGAAGGCGATTTTTTGTATGAATGGGTAGGAAATTCCATGGGTTTAATTGCTTCAGGAAAAAGTCAAATGGCTCTTAAAGCAGACGAATATAGTCCAATGCCCATGCCACCTATGCCATTGTCAAGTGAAGATATTGATGCAATATTTAGTTTTGTTGATTCATTTGAACCTGCTCCACCTCCAACAGAAGAGAAAACAAAAGTAACTTCTACAACATCTGCAGAAAAAGTAATTAAGTATGTCCCCAATTACAAGAAAAACTTAAAATTATTCTACTGGCTAATTATCGGACTTGGAATACAGCTAATTGCCATATTCTCAGTGTCAAGTTCTTTGAAGTCTATCATTAAAATGGACAAATTAAAGAAAGTCAAAAACTCAAGTATTAATTCTATTCTCGTTTTGGTTGGAATGTTTGGCCTAATTGGACTCAATAACAACTCGCATGCATTGAGTTTTATGTCTCCAGGTCTAGCAGAGGATAATTCTCCATGGCTGCTTGTTGAAAACAGCGACTTAGTCGTTCTTGTAATTCTTAATTTAATTCTCTTATTTGTATTCTTACACTTCCGTAAATTATTTATGGACATTGTTAGGACACTAAGGCCTTTAACTGAAACGCAAAAAAAGAAAGCATTGTCAAAAAGAAAACAACGGAAAATGAATGTTGTTTTAATGGATATTGTTCCAATTGAAGAAGAACAAAGTATTCTTTTGGAACACGAATACGATGGAATTAAAGAACTAGACAACAACCTACCACCATGGTGGGTGTGGATGTTTTGGGGAACCATTATCTTTGGAATCATCTACATTTTTAACTATCATATCCTTGGAACAGGTGACCTTCAAGTTGCTGCATACGATAAAGAAATGATTATCGAGCAAGAAAAAGTGGATGCATATTTAGCTGAGCAAGGTATGGAAATTGATGAATCTAACGTTGTTTTGATGGAGGATGAAAGTGATATTTCAACCGGAAAGAGTTTATTTGAAGTGAACTGCGTTTCTTGTCACAGTGTCAATGGAGAAGGGCTCATTGGTCCAAATCTTACGGATGACACATGGATTTACGGATATGATATTGTTGACGTTTTTACAATCGTAAAAAACGGAACGAAAAATGCAATGCCAGAGCACGCCTCAAAATTAAATCCTATTGAATTGCAACAAGTTTCATCATTCGTTTTATCCATGCCAGAAGTATCTGGAAAGTCTCCTGAAGGAGAGATTATTGAAGAATAACCGTATGTAAACGCAATTTTACCTTTTAATTACAATAGTAAGTCAATACGGAGAATGAATGAATTTGATAAAATAAAAGGTGATAAAGAGACATTTAGAGATTCCATTTCAACAGTAAATGATGATGGAAGTCGAAAATGGGTGTATGCGAAAAAACCGAAAGGGAAATGGTACAACCGAAGAAAAATAGTTAGTTACCTTCTTTTAATTCTTCTCTTTGGTGCTCCTCATGTAACTATTAATGGTCATCAGTCTATTTTATTCAATATAATTGAGCGAAAGTTCATCCTTTTTGGGAAAGTTTTTTGGCCACAAGATCTCTATTTATTTGCCATAGCAATTATTATTGGAATCATTTTTATCATCACGTTCACAGTAATTTATGGTCGGCTTTTTTGTGGATGGGTCTGTCCTCAGACCATTTTCATGGAAATGGTTTTCCGGAGAATAGAATATTGGATAGAAGGAGATTGGACGCATCAAAAAAAGCTAAATAAAGGTCCATGGAATGCAGAAAAAATTAGAAAAAAAACGCTAAAACATCTTATTTTCTGGATCATTTCATTTTTAATAGCAAATACTTTTCTAGCTTATATAATTGGTTCAGAAGGGCTTTGGCAGATACAAACTGATCCTTTGGGTTCTCACATAGGTGGGTTAATCGCTATTATTGTATTCACTTCTATATTCTATCTTGTTTTTAGTATGCTAAGAGAACAAGTTTGTACTACTATTTGCCCTTATGGAAGACTCCAAGGTGTTCTTCTTGATGAGAATTCAATAGTTGTAGCATACGATAATGTTCGCGGCGAAGCTGAAAAAGGTCGAGCAAAATTTAGGAAAAACGAAAACCGGCAAGCAGAAGGAAAAGGAGATTGCATCGATTGTAATCAATGTGTGGATGTATGTCCAACTGGAATTGACATCCGAAATGGAACCCAGTTAGAATGTGTCAATTGTACCGCTTGCATTGATGCTTGTGATCATATGATGGAAAGTGTAGGACTAGAAAAAGGATTAATTCGCTTTGTTTCTGAAGATGGAATAAAGAAACGAACCAAATTTCAATGGACAAGACGTATTAAGTCATATACCATTTTGCTTACTTCTATGATTGTAGTGCTGATGTTTTTATTGCTTACACGTAAAGATTTTGAAGTCACTCTTCTTCGACAACGAGGTACTACATTCCAATCCACTAGTGACGGTCTTATCAGTAATATATTTGAAATAAGCTTGACTAATAAAACACAAAACGAATTTATCATTACTCTCGAAATTGAAAACAATGATAAGGCAAGTATAGAATTAGTGGTAAAAGATTTAACTTTACCACAGGAAGGTCGATTAAAAGACCGCGTAATTCTGAAAATGCCTGTGGAAGCAATTCATGAAGGGAAAGAATTGTTAACAGTAGTAGTCTATGGAAATGGAAAAGAAATTCAACGCATTGAGACAAAATTCATAGGACCGTTGCTTTAAAAGAATAAATATGAACTGGGGAAAAGGTATCGCACTTGCATTATTTTTGTTTATTGGATTTATCATGTACATGGTGGTTACAATGATGTCAACAAGTATTGATTTAGAAAGTGATGATTACTATCAAAAAGAGATCAATTACTCTTCCGAATTGAATGCAATCAATAGAGATAAAGGATTCAACAATCGACCCAGTTTTTTGGAAACTGAAAATCATTTTGTTGTGAAAATGGATTCAGACCTTGAACTTGAAAACATAGAATTATACCTTCGCCGACCGAACGATGAAAGAGATGATAAAACTTTTTCGATTAAGGGAACCAAGAATTTTATGTTAGCAAAGAAAGATTTAGTTGAAGGAATATATCATGTTGTATTGTCATACGAATTTGATGGTGCAAGCTATATTCAAAAGCATGAAATAAAAATCTAATGATTGAAGGAATTATTGCAGGTTTTATTATTGGGTTAACTTCTAATCTTCATTGTATCGGGATGTGTGGTCCTATAGCAATGGCAATTCCCGTCAATAGAAAAAATAATGGCAGTATTCTCTTTGGTGCATTACAGTATAATTTTGGTAGGATATTTGTCTATTCCACACTCGGTATTCTTGTTGGAACAATTGGCCTAAGTATTAACACATTTGGAATTCTGCAATGGTTAAGCATCGTTTCTGGAATAGCATTGATTCTTTATGCTTGGAGAAAGCATTTCGGAAAGTTGTTCAACAGACATCTACTGGGTATAGGTATTCAATCTAAACTCAACTCTGGTCTAGGAAAACTTATGCGCTCACATTCTCCGTTTAAATTATTACTCTTGGGAGGTCTCAACGGTTTGCTTCCTTGCGGTATGGTTTTCTTTGCACTCACCAATGCTATCCTCACTGGTGATATACTCTCTAGCGGATTTGCAATGCTTGCATTTGGAGTAGGGACATTACCTGCGATGATTTCAGTTATTTTTATGATGAATAAAATTTCTATCAGTTCTCGAAAAAAAATGAGCAAAGCAGTTCCCTATCTACTTACAGTTGTGGGACTACTTGTTATACTTCGAGGTATGAATTTAGGAATACCATTTATAAGCCCAAGTGCGAAAGTGATAGAGCATAAAGTGGAAACGAATGACGGCACAGAGCTAGAAATGGAGTTGGATATCGAATGTTGCCATTGAATAAATAATTCTATATTTAGCATATTGTATTCACTTAACTATTAAACTATGCTAGGACTTATTCTACTCTTTTTTATCGGTAAATGGCACTATACTTTGGCTGAAGAATTCAACAAAAACAAATGGCTGTTTGCTATTCTCGGAATAGTTGTTTATTACGGAGGAATTATGATCGGAGCATTCATTCTTGGTCTCCTTTCTGTGTTATTTGACTTTGAAGAAGTCTTAGAACTACCTGAAATTGTACTTGGACTCATTGCACTTCCAATTGGATTGCTCGCGACTTGGGCGTTTAGAGTAATTCTTAAAAAGAGTTGGTCCAAGACAAAAATAGTTGATTCTGAAATGTTGGATGACGGTATGATTTAAAAATTTAGCTTAGTCTGAAGCTGTCAACTGCATCAAACTAGCCTCAAATCATCTAACAATATTTACGTGACCATGAAACGTCTTTCTGTCATCATCGTAAAAGTCTTTAAAGGTGATTTTCCAAGTATAAGTTCCAACTTGCACAACTTTTCCTTTGTAAGTACCATCCCATCCTACAGAAACATCATGTGATTCCCAAATGATTTCCCCCCAGCGGTTAAATATCAACATTTCGTAATCGTAGATGTCGATTCCCATAGCGTACGCCCTAAACGTTTGATTAAATTCATCCCCATCAGGCGTAAATGTATTTGGAACATACAGAACTTCCGCATCTCTTACAATCAGACTTCTACAGATAACATCTGTACAACCGACTGAATTGATTGCGGTCAAGCAAATAGTATAAACTCCCGTATCCACGGGGAATTGATGCGTTAAATTCTCACTTGAAAAAGATTCATTATATCCATTCGGACCTGTTATTGTCCAGTTATAAACGTCTGCATTGGTCGATGCATTCGTGAATTCGATTTCATTCTCTAAAGTAGTAATAACACCCGGTGAGAACGTAAAGTTCGCAACCGTTTCTGGCATTGTTCCCACTTGAGCATTGACCATCGTAAAACATCCATTTGCATCAAATATTGTAACACTATAGCTTCCTGCACAAACTCCTGTAAAGTCGCCTGTTGGACTTGTCATCCCTGTGATTTGATAATTTACTCCAGTATTAGAAGTGACAGAAATTTCTCCACTACAATTTACATCACATCCATCATCAACAACACTAATTGCCCCTGGTACGATTTCAACACCAGGACTAACGATTGCTATACCATTGACCATACAACCCAAAGCATCAGTAATGACGTAATTGTAATTGGAAGCACATAAGTTAAAAATAGGTGAAGCGTTCCCACTTTGTCCATTATATGTGAAAGAATAAGGTGCCGTACCTCCACTTCCCGCCCAAGTCATCTCTCCATCACATGCACTGAAGCATTGTTCATCCGTTGAATTAACTACTACTGTCAACTGCGTGGGTTCAGTAATGTTTTCAGTACTCACCGCAGACAGGCAATTGTTCGCATCTTGCACCATGACATCATAATTCTGAGCAATTAAGCCTATAAATGTGCCATTTGGTGACCATGTCACACCGTTATCAATAGAGAATGTGTAATTTGGAGTTCCCCCATTTCCCGTGACAACAATCTCTCCTGTGGCATCACCGAAGCAGCTAATATTTGTAACTACCGCTGTAACTGAAACAATCGTTGGTTCCATCAAAACAGCTACGTCGTTTACAAAACAACCGTTTGCATCTGTAACAACTACTGTATAATTACCTGCTGTTAAACTTGTAAAAACACCTGTTGTGTTCGTTGTAATATTCACACCATCAGATACGACATATGTTAATGCTCCATTCCCACCATTTGCTACAACCGTAATTGTCCCTGAATTATCATTGTTACAATTCAAATTGTTTACTGTGACAGAAGCAATAGTCGGTCCAAGTAAATCAACCAAAACAATATCAATTAAATCAGTACAAACTCCAGACCCATCATTCACAACTATCTGATAATTGCCTGCAACTAGGTTTGTAAAAGAGCCATTTGCTGTAAATGGACCCCCATTAATACTATAGCTATAATTTGCATCACCTCCTGTCGCTATTGTGTTAATGACTCCTGTAGCTTGTCCACAGCTTGGTGCAACAGTGCTTGTAGTATCTATAACCAAGTCACAACAAATAGCTGCCGCATTCAATGTTGTCGATGCTGAAGCTTGGCAAGTTGTATTTGCATCTGTAACTGTAACTGTGTATGTACCAGGAGGTAATGAATTAACCGAAGCAGTAGCAGGGTCTGGCACAATGTCCCAAGAATAAGTATAGTTACCTGAACCATTGATTACTGAAGCAACATCTATTGTTCCGTCATTATCTCCAAGACAAGCTTCTTCGGTGAAATTAAGAACGTCAATAACTGGGTTATTGTTGACTACTAACGTAACATTTGATGTACTATCACAACCATTAACAGCCGTATTAAGTTGAGTATATATAGCAGCAACAGTTTCATTATTTCCGAATATTAGCGCTGATCCTCCTTGACAAATTGTTATTGTAGAATTCGTAGTAAAAGGTAAAAGCTCTACAACATCTACTGGTAGGCTTGTTCCAAAACAATTGTTGGCATCCTCTACGGTTACAGTGATTCCCACATTGGCAGTTGTTGTTAACGTTTGATTAGTTCCTCCAATGCTCCAAGAATATCCTATAAAAGGTCCTCCTGCATCCAGAGTTACATCAGCGCCTTGACAGTACGATAAAGGTCCTGTAATAACAGGAGTTGGTAAAGGATTCACCACTAAATCAACATTGGCGATGCTATCACAACCAGAAGCTGAGACAAAAGTTTGCGAATAAGTGGCAGCAACTGTTTCTGTATTCCCATGAATCACAGCTGATCCACCTTGACAAATTGTGATAATATTATTTGTAATAATCGAAGTCGATACAGTAATATCTACTGGTGCACTTGTTGCCGTACAACCATTACCATCTGTTACTGTAACTGATATCCCCGTTTGTGCAAGGGTGATAATCGTTTGTGTCGCATCACCAGTTGACCAGTTATAATTAACATAACCCGCACCAGCATCAAGGGTAGAATTTCCTCCAACACAATAACTTAAAGCACCTGTAATAACTGGAGTTGGCAATGCATTCACAGTCACAGTCTGAATTAGACTTGTAGAACAAGGAGCAGCCGTTGTGTATTCTACAAAATATTGTGTCCCTCCCACTCCATTTGTGATTTCTCCTGTTGTTGGATTAATTGTTGCTCCATCCGTTGGAACTGGATTAAAAGCAAACGTTCCTCCAGACGTTACAATACCTGTTGCTGCATTCACTGCACCAACACAAAAATCAGTTAAAGCAAAAGTCGGGTCAACCACAGCAGGTTCTCCGATAACTGCTGGAGCTGTAACCAGGCAAGATCCATCATTATTAGTTACTTCAATTGTATAGTTATCTGCACACAATCCTATAATCGAATTTGAGTTAGTTCCAATTGGTACTCCGAGTCCGTCTAGCCATTGGTAATTTAATGGTCCAACACCTCCAGAGGCGGTTACCGTGATTGTTCCATCACAAACGCCATTACAAGATGCATCAACTGGCGTAACAAGATCTATTGTTGCTCCACCTATATTCGCGACCGTTTCTGTACCTGTTGCTGAACAACCTGTTGCGGG
Source organism: uncultured Fluviicola sp. (assembly GCA_963976995.1). Classification (GTDB taxonomy): domain Bacteria; phylum Bacteroidota; class Bacteroidia; order Flavobacteriales_D; family Crocinitomicaceae; genus UBA4466. The sequence continues at coordinate 84,967 of CAXBMR010000007.1, read as the reverse complement.
ATCAGTAATTATTACATTGAAAGTGTTTGCGCTCAAGCCTGTGAAACTACCTCCTGCTTGAGAAGTTGTTCCTCCATCAATGGAATAAGTATAAGTACCCGCTGGATTTGCCGTCAAAGTTATTGAACCATCGCCCAGACCACAAGATTCATCTACGATAACTGAGGTATATGTTACACCGTTCACATTCACTGTCTGAATTAAACTAGCAGAACAAGGAGCTGCCGTTGTATATTCTACAGAATATTGAGTCCCTCCCACTCCATTTGTAATTTCTCCTGTTGTTCCATTAATTGTTGCTCCATCAGTTGGAACAGGATTGAAAGTAAACGTCCCACCAGGAGTTACGATACCTGTAGCTGAATTAGCTGAACCAACACAAAAATCAGTTAAAACAAAAGTCGGGTCAACAATAGGGGGGGCAACCAAAGAAGTAATTTGATTCACAACACAGGCCGAAACACCGGAAGTTACTACTTCCAAATTATTAATAGCCACAGAAGGGTCAGATCCCATAGCATCGTCATTATTTTCCCATCTAATAGCCACTTGCAAGTTCACAATTCCATCACATAACGGTGGTAACGGAGCAGAAAAAGCCGTCCAAATTCCTTGGGGAGCACAAGCTCCTGTTCCAGAAAAAAGATTGCTCAAAAGCGTCCATCCCGCACCGCAATTGTACCAAACAGATGCTTGATCATTTGGCGGATCGCCACCTGCGATAAAATCAAAATTAAGTGTTAATCCAGTTTGTCCAACGGTATTAATTAAAGGGCTTTCCGCCTGAACATTCGTCTGTGGGCAAAAAAGCAGACCACAAAGTCCACCAGCATCATAAGCTGCTCCTCCAGGAGGATTAAAAACACTAGTTATGTGTAAGGTTTGATCACCTGTACCTGCAGTACCGCATCCGCCAACAGCAACTCCACTCTCAGCATCATTAACTTGGAAGAAGTTAGGATCAGCACCTTGTGCACCTTGAACAGAATTTAAATTCCACCCAGCTGCGGCACTTTCGAAATCATCAAAAAACAATTGAGTCGAAGATCCAGAAGCATCCGAAACATCAACAGAATAATTATCTGCACACAATCCAGTAATTGTTGCTGAATTAGTTCCAACTACGGCTCCAAGTCCGTCGTACCAAACGTATGAATAGGGAGTAATTCCTCCAGTAGCAGTCACTGTAATTGACCCATCACACGCTCCATTACATGTCGGATTTGTAGGTGTAATCCCAGTAATTGTTGGACCTCCAAGGTTTACAATTGTCTCAGTCCCAGTAACCGTACAGCCAGAAATAGGATCCGTGATAACAACGTTATACGTGTTTGCGCTCAAACCTGTAAAACTACCACCCGCTTGAGAAGTTGCTCCTCCATCAATAGAATAAGTATAAGTACCCGCTGGATTAGGTGTGAGGTTAATTTGACCATCTCCCGCTCCGCAATTCTCGTTGACAACAGATGCAGTATAAGACAGTGTAGTGACTGATACCACAATTTCATATTCCAAAAAACACGACGGATCAATTGGATCTTCTGCTCTTACCCAATACGAACCAGACGTGGAAACATTTGTTCCAATTGGGTTGGTTCCATTCTGCGCATCAAGTTGAGTTGCATAATAGGTTAATGTTGATGGATCAGAACCTGCTCCAATTGCTGTTGAAAGATCAACCGTTAAAGGACTACAAGCTTGTAAAGGGGTAATAATAACGTTTGGTGGCGTGCATGCGCAAGGGTCAATAGTGATTGCAAATGACTCGGTGTATGTAGGGCAACCAGGCGTGCAGTTATCAACAATTAAATCATACGTTGTACTCACTGCGGGACAAGCATCTGTCACCAAACCTGTTGGATTAGACAATCCTGTAGTTGGAGACCATGTTGTACAAACTGGTTGGTAGATTGGTGGATCATCAAATGTTATACTCCAACCTTGCAGGGTACCTATTCCAAGACCAAGTCCTGGAGCGTCAAAAGAAAGTGTCCAAACTCCGTTAGGGTTACACCCATTTAAATTTGTCATTGGATCTTGAGGATCCCAAATTCCGCCAGCAGGGAAAGTCCCATTAAAAGCAGTTCCGCCAACGGGGACAAAAACTGTGTTTGAATAATTTCCATTAGCAACTCCAGCAGGAGCAAGTATAATCGTACATCCGCCTGGAGCAGTTAAAGTCACTGTAAAACTGCTTGGATCAAGGTTGCATGAAGCGCCAAAACCGATTGAACCTGCACCACAAGGGCATCCTCCAAAATTAGTACAAATGAAGGTTCCTGAAAAATCAAAACCATTAATCGTTACATTCTGAATAAGTCCAGTGGAAATAGAAGTCGTGTTTATTCCTTGTACATTGATATTTACAGATGCAGAACCCGATGCAACAATTTCAAATTCATTATTTTCATACGTCTCAATTCCTCCAGGATCTTGGGTGATTTGAGCAGTCCCACTAATTGTTGCACAATTTCCAATACAAACCGTTGTTGGACTTGCAGTCATATTTACATCAAAAACTGGTGCAGTAACTACAACTGTGACATTTTGTGTACAAACCTGCCCAGTTCCTGTAGTGATTTGAGAAGTATAAGTGGTTGTTGCTGTAGGAGTAACTGGTGTAGGATTGTCTCCCCCGCCACTTCCAACACCATAAGAATATCCATCATGCAACCAAACTACTTCAGAATTAATATCATTAATGAAGATTTGAACATTATCGATTCCCCAATGATCATAATCAGCACCTGAATCAGCACTTTGAAACCATTGAATCATCGTGTTGTTTGTTATGGCTGCTGGGGGTAAAGCAAAACAATAGTTGTTCCAATTAGTAAGTTGAGGATCATTTCCTCCATTTGGATCAAAATAATTAATTGTAACCCATGTAGCTCCTCCATCAATAGAATATTCGAGAAAAACACCTTCATCTGGTTCATCTGGACCTTCACAAGGTGCAGCATTCCCTTGAGTAGCGAAAAGCATATCAAAACAAACCGTTGCACCCGCGGTTGCGGCAGATAAATCATACGGTGCAGAAATTAAAGCTCTCGGAACGGATGTATTGTTGTCCATCCACGCATGTGGTGTTCCATCAACACCAGCAGGTGAACAAGGGTTAGAAAAGCTTACCGCACCTGGAGTAGAACTCCAGCCTGGTCCAAATCCACCTGTGTTAAAGTCTTCGTCTAAAACCAATTGACCGGTGGAAGACCCAAAAGCAGTCAAAACAACACTTTCTCCACAAACAATTGGGCTTGGTGTTGCAGTTGCAGTAACTGTACACTGAGCATTTGCAGTTTGACCAATTAAAAATGAGGCTAAAATTCCAAATAGTATCTTTTTCATAATTCTAGGTAAACTATATTAGCAATATCAAACGATGATAATTTTCGTTTAATTATATTATTCATATCCTTCTTAAAAATATAGAAAAGTTTGTTTTTCTCTGTCTCATCAGAATAACCTTTCGTTTCATTTGCAGTAAGAGTAATTGAAAATTCTCTTTCTGGAGAAACCTGAAGTTCAGCTCCATCATACGCATGAATTCTGGTTAAACTAACACTCAGCTCTTGATTTGTCTTGTTGGTGTACTTGAGTACAATTCTTTCATGTACTTGGTTATGGCTTTTATCTTCGTATGTTACCTTTGCAACCTCTATTGTAAGGTTATCATCGGAATAATATGTACCCCAATCTTGAGAATAGACGTTCCACTGAAGCAATAAAAAGCAACTGATAAGTAGTAGTTTCATTTCGTAAAGTTGTTTACTTTCTTTTAAAAAAGTAGGTTAATTAAACCGTAATATACGTATTTCTAATTCAATGACGAAACATAATCAATTTGGTTGCCAAATTACTAGTTAAAAGGAGCTTAGGATGGATAAAAGGTATTTTTCCAAACCAAAACTCCATAAAAAGTTAATTCCTTACGTAAACTACTTTTTTTGTTTCGAAAAATTCTTGCTCAAAGAATTCAGAAATTAAAAAATATTGAACTGCCTTCTTTACAGTTTTCATTTCTTCAGAAAGGTCCCCACCCTTTAGATAAAAAATGCCGTTTTTAAACTCATTTTTATTCTCTTTTGAAAACTTGCCCTTGGTCCATTTCAGAAAGGACGGCATTTTAGTAACGGCACGACTTACAATAAAATCGAATTGACCTTCTATGTTCTCTGCTCTTTCGTGAATTCCTTCAACATTTGACAAATCTAATGCTTGAGTTACTTCTTTAACGACTTTAATTTTCTTTCCTATAGAATCAACCAGTACAAACTGACAATCAGGAAATAAAATTGCTAAAGGAATCCCCGGAAAACCTCCTCCGGTTCCAACATCTAATATTTTTGAACCATCAACAAAGTTGACAACTTTTGCAATAGCTAGAGAATGAAGAACATGACGCTCATAAAAATTTTCGGTGTCTTTTCTTGAAATCACATTAATTTGAGCATTCCATTCTTCATACAAAGCTTGAAGTTGTTGAAATTGACTTATTTGCAACTCACTTATGGAAGGAAAATGCTGTTTAATCAATTCAACACCTCGCATTAGATAGTATCTTTTGTTTTTTCAATCAAAGTGGCTAAGAAGTCTCGAGCTCTAAAAAGTTGAGCTTTAACAGTACCTAGAGGGAGGTTCAATTCTTTGGAAATTTCTTCATAACTCAATTCTTCGAAGTATCTTTTCTCTACTAAAAGACGATAACGTGGCTTTAATTTACTTACCAACTCTCGCATATGTAACATCTTCTGCTTATGCATAACCGTTTCTTCTGGATCTCGCGTATTACTTCTCGCATCAAAATACAAGGTATCACCATCATCTGTCTTGATTCCAGAATCCATTGATGTTACTTTAATTCTCTTTTTTCGAATAAAATCAATACAATTGTTTGAGGCTATTTTATACAACCAAGTCGAAAATGCGTAGTTTGGTGAATATTGCTCTAAGCGATTAAAAGCCTTACCAAATGCTTCGATGGTTAAATCATCTGCATCATCCGTATTACTAACCATTTTTAGCATCATGTAATAAATAGATTCACGATAGCGATCCATTAAGGATGCATAAGCGGCTTGATCGCCTTTGATCGCTGCTTGAACAAAAGACAAATCCTTTCGTGCTTTTTCCGATAAATGACTTGTATCTACCATTTTTTTATATCTTTTCTATCAATCAAATAATACATTGCAGGAGCAAGAAAAGCATAAATTATATCCAACAAAGGCAATATTGCAATGAATTTACTTTCGTTTAGTTTCTTCATCGATAAACCGAGAATAATCCACTTTAAAATGAAAATAAAAGTGAAAATGGCTAACGTTAACCAAACAAAGTCATTAATAAACAATAAAGTAACGAAAGATATCAGCATCAATAACAAAGACAATGGATAGATTCCTAACAATAACTTTTTGATAACCTTGTAATGATTGGCAGTTGTGAAATGTCGCGATTTCTGATTCATCCATTCCTTCCATGTTTCAGGAGCTTGTGAGTAAGAGTATGAATCAGAATCAATATTGATTGTATAATTCTTTTTTCTTGCTGCATCTTGAATAAATAAATCATCATCACCAGAAGAAACAGAATAATGTGACTTAAACCCTTCCACTCTATTAAAAACTGATTTGGTATAAGCCATATTCCTTCCAATTCCCATGTAAGGAATTTTAGCCTTGGCAAATGAGAAGTAGTTCATTGCAATCCAAGCTGTATCAAAGCGAATTAATTTATTAAGCCACCCTTTTTGTTTCGTATAAGGACCATAACCCAAAACAATTTCATGTTTACCGGAAAAATGATTCGCCATACTTTTCAACCATTGATTAGATGCAGGTTTACAATCTGCATCTGTGAATAATAATTGTTCATACTTTGCTCCTTTAATTCCAATTGTCAAAGGGAGCTTCTTTCCGTATTGTATATGTGGACTTTTTTCAATTTCGATAATTTTAAGATGAGGATACTGTCTTTTATACGCATTGAGAATGAATTTAGAGTCATCCGTAGATTGATGATTGATGATGACGACTTCAAATTCTGGGTAATCTTGTTCTAGTATGAATGGTAAAAAGTTAAAAATATTATCCGACTCATTTCTTGCCGCAATAATAATTGAGACTCCTTCATTATTTGCTGAAATATTCTTATCCTTGAAAAATGCCAATCTACTATAAACCAAGACAACGAAGATAAACTGAATAAAACAAACCAAACAAAATAGATAGAAGATATAGGTCTCCATATTATATTCCAATTCTGGCAAATAGTCTAACATTATTATTGCTTTCTACAAATATGGGGTGCTTTGCTAAATACATTTATCTTTGCCTCATAATTTTATTAACAACTTTATGCACTTTGAACTAGAGCTTACTGATTCTCAATCAAAAGCAAGAATAGGAATTCTTCATACAGACCACGGAGATATTGAGACTCCTATATTTATGCCTGTAGGAACTGCAGGTTCCGTAAAAGGAGTACATCAGCATGAATTGAAAAATGACATTGAGGCGCAAATCATTTTAGGGAACACGTATCATTTGTTTTTACGCCCAGGACTAGATGTAATTGAACCTGCAGGAGGCCTGCATAAATTTATGAATTGGAATGGTCCTATACTTACAGACAGCGGTGGATATCAAGTTTATTCACTTTCTGGAGCCCGAAAGATTAAAGAAGAAGGTGTTACTTTTCAATCACACATAGATGGCAGCTCTCACGTTTTTTCACCGGAAAGAGCAATCGATATTCAACGATCAATAGGAGCAGATATAATAATGGCATTTGATGAATGCACGCCATACCCTTGTGAATATGATTATGCAAAAAAATCAATGCATATGACACATCGGTGGTTGCAAAGGTGTTTCAACCAAATGGACAAAACAGAGCCTTTGTATGGACATTCCCAGGCCTTGTTCCCTATTATTCAAGGCTCAACCTATAATGATTTGCGGACAGAATCTGCTGAAACAATTGCCTCTCATGACGCCATTGGAAACGCTATCGGAGGATTGTCTGTTGGAGAACCAGATGAGGAATTATATGCTATGACAGATCTAGTCTGTAACATTCTACCAACTGAGAAACCTAGATACTTAATGGGAGTTGGTACTCCTGTTAATATTTTAGAATGTATCGCCTTGGGTGTAGATATGTTTGACTGCGTAATGCCTTCGAGAAATGCTAGACACGGAATGCTTTTTACTTCTGAAGGTATTATCAATATTAAAAACAAAAAATGGGAAAAAGATTTCTCACCACTTGACCCAAATGGGAAGTCATTCGTAGATTCGACCTACACAAAAGCTTATTTGCGTCATTTAATGCGTGCAAAAGAACATTTAGCTATACAAATTGCAACTATTCACAATTTATCTTTCTATTTGTGGTTAGTAACAGAAGCTAGAAATCATATTAAAGCAGAAGACTTTATTTCTTGGAAAAATGAAATGGTACCAAAGTTGCAGAATAGACTATAGAAAACAATGCTAAAAATCATTGACAAATACATTATCAAGAAATTCTTGACCACTTTCTTCTTTATGATGGGAGTGATTATGTTGTTAGCGATGGTTTTTGATGTTTCAGATAAATTAGGTGAATTCATTGAAAAAGATGCTTCGTTTTACGAAATTGTGTTTGAATATTACATCAATTTCATTCTCTTCTATGGAAATACCTTTTCCTCAATGATTATTTTTGTTTCTGTTATTTGGTTCACAGCAAAAATGGCGCAAGACACTGAAATTATTCCCATTTGGAACAGTGGACGGAAATTTAGTCGATTTGTACGACCTTATCTTATTGCTGCAACATTCTTGATGATTATTTCACTAATTTTTAATCACTTTGTAATTCCCCATTCTAATAAAGTTCGACTAAAATTTGAGGATAAATTTTACAGAAATACAATCTCTGCTCAAAATTATCACGCTGAATTCCCAAATAATGAAATTGTTTATTTTAGTAATTACAATGGAGATAACAACACTGTAACAGATTTCGTTATCGAAAAATGGAGCAAAGAAGGAGAATTAGTTTTTTTTATAAAGGCAGGAACCGCTATCAACTTACCGGGATCAAAAAAATGGGTGTTAAACAACTATTTTGAAAGAATTATTGGTGATCCAAATGATCAAATAATGGAGGGCGCAAAAAAAGATACTAATTTTGCATTCAGTGTTGATGAAATGGTTAAGCGAGAAAATATTGCTGAAGCGATGGATTATTTTGCTTTGACAACTTTCATTGAGGAAGAGCGAATAAAAGGTTCTTCAATGATACCAAATTATGAAGTTGAATTATATCAACGGACATCATATCCGTTTGCGACTTATATCTTAACCATAATTGGTGTTGCAGTAGCAAGTCGGAAAAAACGCGGGGGCGTTGGTATCAATATCGCACTTGGGCTTCTGATAATATTTATTTATATTTTCGCAATGAAGGTAACCACCGTTGCAGCCATTAACGTAGGGCTGCCAGCTTATTTCGCGGTTTGGGTGCCAAATATACTATTCGCAGGAGTTGCTTATTTGTTATATCGACAGGCAAAATCTTAACTATAATCGGATTATCTTTAAAACTATGTGAGTTTTCTCATTAGCAATATGAATATAACCGATTCATTTAAAAACTTCTTCAATTACAGTTGCGGTTGTTGCATTTGGCATTTGCAAGTATAAAAGATGTGCCAAAGTTGCTGAAATATCTGTTATCTCAATTTTTTGATAAACCTCTTTTTTCGGAATATTCTTACTTGTACCAAAGTATTTTTTTTCATAATAATTTGGTTATCATTATCATTATAGCCTAATTATAAAAATACAAGTATGAAAAAATTTATTTTAACTATTATGATTGGCTCGTCATTTGCTTCAATATCACAAAATGAATACATCGACTATTTCAATGACGGTATTGTAAATACATCTAAGTATGAATCTATAAACTCAAACATCATTGAAAATGTCAATGGTATGGAAATTCAGCCAATAGGTGCGTTAGAAGGAGGCGTAAGAATTAAACCCAACATACCCAACGTTGGCTTAAATTTCACGAATCAAAATGTGGCAAGCTACTATGAACTGGTAATTCGCCCTGATTTTACAAACATAAATGATAACGCACGAATTAACGTAATTGGCTCTGAAGGAGAAACTATAGAGAGTTATTTAATCTCAAATATTGATAAAAAAATCTATTACTTCAACAGAAACAAAGAAGGTGAATTAGAAACTGAATTGTTTGGTAGTTTCACAGCTGGAAATGACATTACAATTCAAGCTAAAAGAACGTACTCATGGTGGCCTCCAGTTTGCAAAGGAGACCGTTGTGACTATGGAATTGATATATCTGACTTATTAATATTCGCAAGATGGAGAATAGGAAAAGTTGCCTCCTCTATTCAATCACCACCAAGCAACTCAGGTGTTATTAATCCTGAAAGGATAAATATTGAATCAACAAATAAGTTTACAATTGCAAAATTTATTATACGAGATTTTATCCCTCAATTAGAACATCCCTTACTAGGACTGAAAACCAGTTCAGTATATTACAAAAATAATTCTGGGGCTTCTACTTCTCTCATATTGGCTGATGGTTTTTTTTAACAACTTATCAGAAATTGAAGTGTTAATTGACGGGCAAGCCATAACAAATTTAAATACCCTTTCGGATAATGAGTTAAGATTCACACCACCTCAATCTCTAACACAAGGAGATAAAACAATTACACTAACTGCTAAATCATTTACAGAAAATACTAAATATGAAATTGAAATTTATGAAAACTTCAAAGTTTATAATTCATACAGCCCGCTGAAGATTAATGATGTTGTTTTGTCAAAATCATTATTAGAAATTGGGAGCAATTACTTAATCAAGCTGAGTGCCACAGGTGGTGGCCATAAAAATAAAAAATACGAGTTAGTTTCGGGGAACTTACCTTCAGGTATGCATTTAACTCCAAGCGGAAACCTAATTGGTTCACCAAGCTCCATCGGGATTTACAACTTTTTCGTAAGAGCATCTGACAAAACTGGAGAAGAAGACATTAAGTTATTTTTCTTTGAAGTTGAAAATAATGCAAATTCAAACAGGTTCATTTCTGACAGTGCTCAAGAAGATACTAAAATGTCATTTAAAATGTATCCTAATCCAACATCAGATATACTAAACATTAATCCTGGAGGATTAGACTCATCTAGTTTTTCGATAAAAATAATTTCTTCAAGTGGGAAAATAGTATTTTCAAAATCAAACTTAAATCAAACTCTGAATATCGATATCAAAAAATTTGACAATGGCACTTATATTGTGGAATTAAACCATGAGGGAGTTGTTAAAAACGAGAAATTAATAATTATTAAATAGCATTAATTGGCAAGGCACTAGATCCTTGCCAATATTTTTTTTTATTATCATGAAATTATTAATCTTTTGTTTTATCTTCAGTTTATCAACTTTTTCTCAGGAAAATACCTTTCAATTTCACGCAAACATTATTGACGCATCTTTTAATGCGTTAGCTTATTCTAATATCAGTATAAAGAATAAAACAAAAACAAATACGGTATCAAACAAGGATGGTCATTTTGTTATTGAATGCAGAACATCTGACACTTTGATTATTAACCATGTTGGCTATAAAAAACAGGAAATCTCTGTGAGCGTCTTGTTAAGCAATAAAACTTTTATGTTACAACGAAATATCCTCCTCACTGAGAAAATTCAATTAATTAGAGAGGTTCAAGTTATTACAGAGAAAAAAAAGTATCGTTATAAAAATTACGGGAACAAGTCAAAAGACAAGGCTTTTTTACTTGAAGCAGATTCAAAAGGTCTGGCCTATGAGTTTGGAGTAAAGATTAATATTCCAGAATCAAAAAACGTGAAGCTTGAAAAATTCAATTGTTATATTGTAAGAAGTACTGCTGATAGCCTTAAGTTTAGATTGAATATATATCATTTCAAAAATAAAGATAGCTCTTTAAATTTATTAAATAATAACATAATAATTCAATCTAAAATCAAATCAGGGATTATTGAAGTTAATTTAAAAAAAGAGAGAATATTCGTTAAAGGAGACGTTTTAGTAACCTTAGAAGTAATTGAATTTTTTGGAGAAGGAAATGTCAGTTTTTCAACTGGAACTCTATCTGGTGGCACTTATTGGCGTGAAGGAAAAGAAGAAAATTGGGAGAAATTTCCAATTATCGGCTTAGCATTTAATTTGGATGCAAAAGTTTCAAGAAGAAATCGATAGATAATCATTTAAAAATTTCTTCAATTACAGCTCCAGTTGTTGCACTCGGCATTTGTAAGTATAAAATATGTGCCAATGTTGCTGAAATATCTGTGATGTCAATTCTTCTATAAATTTCTTGTTTAGGAATGTCTTTGCCATACCAAAGGAGTGGAACATGTGTGTCATAACTATATGCTGAACCATGGCTAGTTCCTTTCCTTGATGATTCGGTGTCAGTTGACTTAGGCAAATAACCAGGTTCCAAAATATAAATCACATCACCACTTTCTCCATGATGATAACCTTTTTTGACCATTGCCATCCATTCATCATCAACAACCGAATTATATAATTGATTCCCTGTAAAAACACGCTTTATATTTTCAAACTTTACAATCTCCTTTGCTATGAATTGAGACACATCTTCTTTTTTTATTTTGTCCAAAAAAATATGCTTATGATCAAGATATATATTATTATTTACAACAGACTGGATGTAATCTGAGCCAAAAAAATTAACGCAAGAATTACGCAATGCTATTTCAAGTTTATCTGTAAAAAAATAGCCGCCAGGTAATTTTTTATCAATCAAGTACTGAGGGACAGGAACAACAGCATGATCACCTGTTAAGAAAATTGTAAATTCATTCTTCCCAACTTTCTCCTCCAATTTTTTTATTAACCGTTCAATTTCTAAATCTAAACGAATGTAAATATCCTCCAATTCAACCGAATATGGCCCAAAAGCATGACCTGCCATGTCAGGTGTTGAATAACTAATACAGAGAATATCAGTCTGACTATCACCGCCAAGAGACTCATTACTAATAGATTGAAGCGCAAAACTTGTAAGATAAGTGTTCGCGAATGGCGTATAAGTGAATAATTCATAGTTTGTTTGATCTCCCGTCATTTCCTTCAGATTGTAAGGAAAAGTTGGACTCAATTTCCCTGGCAGAAGATGTTCATAAGGTGAATCATCAGGTCCACTTTCAACGTAATTTTCAATTGGAAGAAGCGTATTCCATTCTTTATCCATAAACTGTTCGACCTGCTTTTTGTCGTTAAAATTTGCCACCCAACTAGGAAGGTTCTTTTTAAAAAATGAACTAGTGATAAATTTACCTGATGAAAAATCATACCAATATGAGCCATCGCTAAGGTGTCCTCCGGGTAATATTGCTCCTCTATTTTTAATAGATATTGAAATTACTTTTGCCTCTGGATAAGTCATCTTCAATTGGTCTGTGATTGTATTAACTTTAAGATTTTTGGGAGAAAAGTTACCAAAAGATGAAGTTGTTCCAACAGAAGTTACTGTTGAATCATCAACACAGTTGATGCTATTATTAGTGCTTCTATCGAACCAATCATTCGCAACAATTCCGTGATTACTAGGAGTTGTTCCTGTGTAAATTGAAGCATGTCCAGGTCCAGTATATGTTGGAACATAATTGTACTGAGTGTTTCTACAATTCGTCCCCTCTGACATTAGTTTTTTAAAACCGTTCTCACTAAACTTATTGTTATATCGGTATAAATACTCGTAGCACATTTGATCTATGACTATTCCAACGACCAATTTAGGCGATTTGTCTTGTTGCCCATGACATAAAGATGAGACAATAGGTATTAATGCAATTATGATGAATCTCATGAAATAGTATTAATGAATAACAACCAATTTAACAGCTTCGGAAACAAATGCATCGTTAATAATATGAACCGTATAAATCCCCTCTCGAAAATTTGAGAGATCAACAGACAGTTGATTCAATTGATTATTGATAGCCTTTTCTACTACTGATCTACCCGATTGATCAAAAATCAACACTTTTCCATTATTAATTGGGTTTGACGTGCTAATAACAACTTCGCTCTTTGCAGGGTTTGGAAATAATTTAACTTCTATTTTATTTTCTTCTAAACCAACATTGCTGTTTGTGAAAGCAACCTTAAAATCATCAAAATAAAAGCCATCCTGATTCACTCCTCCATCAGATTCAAAAATAAATCGGATTTTTAGAGATTGACCAAGATAATCGCTCATGTTAATTTCCTCAAGAACCCAGTTGGATTGTGTGCCTTCATATACGGGTTCGCCATCCGGCTGGACGCTTCCATTCCATGTTGTAGAAGAACCGGCAACAGTATAGGTACCACATTGTCCAGCCCAGGTAGAGCCACCATCGGTTGAAACCTGGAATTGGCAGTAATCGTAATCTGCTTCTATTTGCCATTTAGCATAGAATGACACTTGGGCAGATGTTGCATTTGTTAAATCAATAGATTGAATTAATTCATAAGAATCAGTTGCATTATCTGAATAATTTCCATTTGCACTCTCTGTAAAACTTGTAGGTGAAGAAACAAAATCTGAAGAAGTCAGGGACCAAGATCCTGTCCAATTAAGGCTTGTTCCCGCATCATCAGAAAATTGCAATGTTGGAGTACCATAGATTTTAGTAATGGTGTCTCTCATTGTCCATGTTGGGTATTCCGTTTTCAGAATGTATTTAATTTCATCACCAAATTGAATGCTTGGATTCAAAGAATAAGAAATCGTTCCCGAAGATGTCTCCTTAATAGAAAGATTGTAAACAATTGGCGTTCCCACAGATTGAACATTTAATAAAGGATCAATAGACACAGTAATTCCTCCTGAAATTAATCCTAAACGTTGGACATCATGATTAAAGTTGCCCGTCATTGTTGTTAAAGCATTTGGATCTGTCTCACTAACTGCAAGATATAAATGAGTTATATGCGCCAGGATTTTATTAGAAAAAACCATTTCCTGACAAGTTGGGATTACCTCTGTTGCGGATGGCCAAAAAGAAGAACCTACCTCCGGCGTAATCACAAAAATAGTATCCTTTTGACCAACGCCTATATCCACTTTGTACATATAATCGTCCGAATCTCCAGATGCTGGGTATAAGCCTGAACTCTTTTGCGGAAAATAGCCATTCTTTGATGTCATGTGTGCAGCATACGCTGCAAAATAGTCATTATGATCTGCAAATTCAGTAGCTGTTGTACCTATAGGATAGAGCAATGTCTTGCCATAAGTATGTGCATTAAATGCAGAAGTGAAATTGATGCTTTCAACCAACCATTGAATAGCTTGTGTTTCTGGTTCAGAAAAAGCACTCGGTCCAGGAAAAATATCACTATCAGGGTCTGAACTGACCCCTGTGGTATTCCAACCGTAAGAATAGTTTCTATTTAAATCAACCCCGGGGTTTGATGTTCCAACGCTACGCATGTTCTTTCTATGCATACCTCCTCCATTGACATCAGTTGTCTCATTTCTAATGTATCCATCTGGATTTACACAAGGAACAAAATACATCTCTGTATTGTTTACTAAGAATTGAATCTCTTCATTAGTTCCATAATTCTCCAATAAATACCACATAAAAAAAATAGTCTCTGACATGGAAAGCGGTTCTCTAGCATGATGGATAGAAGTATATAGAACTTTAGGTTCTGCACTTTCATTGGTGCTTGCATTGTCAGAAATTTTTACTTGATATATAGGGCGACCTTCCCATGTTTGAAAAGTTGAAATGGGAGCCTTAACTGTAATAAGTGATGGATACTGTACCGCCATGGCATCTAATTCTGCTAACATTTCTTGATACCGATACATACCTGCGTATGAATTTGGGTCGGTATCAAAATTGACCGGTACTTGTGGTAAATCTGCAACAGATCCTACTTCGCAAGTTATATTTTTTTCACTTCCTTTTAGACTGTTTTGTGTTATGTAGAAATGTTGAACATCTTCTATCAAAATTTCATATTGAAAGCCACTTCCTTTGATTATTTCAATTTGTTCATCCGAAAAATCACTGATAATAAAAGTTCCTGCTTTTCTCTCACCATGATCGACTGGTAATCCTAAAGAAGCCAGCTCACTCATTTCCTGAGAGTTAGCATATATTTTAACTTTTGAATAATTCTGTGAATAGGAGATTGTTGAAACGAGTAAAAAAAGGAGAGATATAATTCTAGTCATGATTCTATGTTAACAGTTGTCTGCAATTTAAGGAAAAATGTTGAATATAAAGATTTCACTGAATAGCAATGATTTATAATTCTTGCATTCCTATCTTCTTAAACACCTAACAAATAAAGAGTACAATTTCACTATGACGAATCACATCCTATTATACAACAAGTCTAAACTTATATCACTTTGTAATTAAAAAAGACAACACAACTCATTCACGAAAGCTTAGAAATTCATTCATCAGAAGATTATAATCATTCAACAACAATAAATTACCATCCATAAAATTATAGGATAAATAGGATAATAAAGAATCTAAATTTACGTCACTAATCAATTTTAAAATGCAATGGCAGAAAAAAAAATATCATTTGGAAGAATCTTTTGGCCGAGTTTATGGGCTGCGTTAATTATTTCTATTCTTGGACTATTAATTTGGGTCATCGTAATTAGTGCTCTTTTTAGTGGTAATGGCAATGAAATGGCTGTTAAAGATAAAACTGTACTTCACATGACATTAGATGGCCGAATAGGAGAAATTGGACGCTCGAATTTTAATCCATCCTCGTTTGAAATGGACGTAACTCTTGGCTTATCTGGAATTCTTCACGGGTTGAAAGAGGCAAAAACAGATGATAAAATAAAAGGAGTTTTTATTGAAATTGATGCGCTTCAATGTGGTTTTGCTACTGCAAAAGAAATTCGCGATGCTATCAATGATCTAGAAGAATCAGGAAAATTCGTTGTTGCCTATAACAGTGGAGAAATGATTTCTCATTTAGAGTACTACATCGCTTCAGCGGCGGATGAAAATTATGGCTTCCCAAGTTCTACGATGCAATTTCTAGGTTTAGGAGCTGAACTTTCTTTCTTTAAAAATACATTAGACAATATGGAGGTTGAAATGCAAGTTATTAGAGGCTCTGACAACGACTTTAAAAGTGCAGTCGAACCATTCTTTAGATCTGACATGAGTGATTCTTCGCGGTTACAAATAGAAACATATCTTAAAGGACTGTGGAGTGACTATAGAGAAGACATCACTAAAGACAGAAAAATCACAGCAGAAGAATTAGATAATATCGCAGAGAACGCTCTTGTGCAAGACGTGTCTGACGCTGTTGAATATAAGCTTATCGATGCTGTAAAATACAGAGATGAAGTAATTTCTATCATAGCGAAAAAAGCAGAAACTGCAAAAGATAGTGATTTAGAACTTTTTGCATTTTCGAAATACGCCAAGAAAAGATTCTATCAAAATCAAGTCCTAGCGAAAGAAGACAACCCAAATATTGCGGTCATTCTTGCAGAAGGAGGAGTTGCAAAAAATGGAGAAGGTTTAACATCAAATAAGATTTGTAAATTGTTTCAGGACGCAAGAAATAATGAGTCAATAAAAACTGTTGTTTTTAGAATCAACAGTCCAGGAGGAAGCGCATTAGCAAGTGATGAAATCTGGAGAGAAGTGAAGTTAACAAACGATGTTAAAAAAGTAATCGTTTCCATGGGGGATGTTGCAGCATCCGGAGGTTACTACATCGCCGCACCCGCAACAACAATTTTTGCAGAACCTACAACAATTACTGGTTCAATTGGAGTCTTTGGAGTAGTACCTTATACAGGGAAAATGCTAGAGAATAAATTGGGTTTAACATTTGATCGTGCATCAACGAATGAGCATGCGGTTATGACAACCAATCGTAAGTTGACAGAATCAGAGATGTTATTAATTCAAAAAGGAGTTGACGAAATTTACGATCTCTTTAAAACGCGCGTTGCAGATGGTCGAGGAATGACAAAAGAACAGGTCAACGTGATTGCCAGAGGACGTGTCTGGACTGGTCGAGACGCCCAACGAATCGGTTTAGTTGATGAATTGGGAGGATTAAAAGAAGCCATTTCTTATGCCGCAGAAAAAGCGGGAATCAAGGAAGTGAAAACACTTTATTATCCACATGTAAAAGAAGATGTTTTAGGAGAAATATTAGCACAATTTGAAGAAAAGACTAACGTTAAATCTTCTGTAAATATGGAATTGCCTCAATCAATTATGGAATACTATTCTCAATTGAAAAGATTGGAAAAAATACAAGGAATACAAATGAGGTTGCCTTATGAAGTAACTGTCAAATAAACATCACTTACAAAAACACAAGAAAGGCCATTTCGATACAATACATCGAAATGGCTTTTTTTTCTTCAATCAGTCCAAATTCTATTTAAATCATATACCTTTATGATCATGAAACGATTATGCCTACTTGTTCTTCTATTTGTTGTGTCTTCTTGCGCAATGAATAAATTATTTTTGAACCCACACCTTCTTGACATTTCTTCAAAGAGAAAATTTTATTCTCCAGAATTTAACGATACCCTGACTCTCACATTTAAAGACATTAATTCTCCAGTCATAAAGACTTCAAATGGTGATTTAGCCAAATTTTCTTACGAAATTGAAAGTGTGAATTTTCAAAGTTCGAGAGAACGAACCGTTAACGCCTGGCTAGTCAAGCCTAGAAACTACAACGGTACCACTATTTATTTCTTGCATGGAAACTCGGGAAACGTAGCTTATAACTTTCCTTTGGCCGAACCATTTGTCAAAAAAGGATATCAAGTGTTTATTATTGATTATTCTGGGTTTGGATTCTCTGAAGGAAAAGCCAAAAGAAAAGATGTATTAAAAGATGCGAACGAAGGACTTGAATACCTCATCAATAGAAAAGATATCAAGTATAATAAATTATTAATCTATGGACAATCTCTAGGAGGTCATCTTTCAGCAGTTGTTGCAACACAGAATCAAGACAAAATAGACGGTTTGGTAATTGAAGGAGCGTTTTCTTCTCACAAAGATATAGCAGCTGACCAAGTACCAGTTCTAGCTCGTATTTTTGTAAGAGAAATCTACAGTGCAGAAAAGAACTTACCTAAATTTCATAAACCCGTTATGATTATTCACAGTACAGAAGATGCAAGAATCCCTTTTAAGCATGGCGAGCGACTTTTTGAAGTTGCTAATGAACCAAAAAAATTCTATCAAATTGAAAAGCAACACGTCAGAGGTCCACTATTTTATATTGACAGCATCACATTCAAAATTGATGAGATTTTGAATATTGCAAAATAAAGCGTATCATTCATTATGAATAAATTGATATTTCTGTTCATTTTACACACGGTATTCTCTACTATTTCAGTAGCACAGGAAGAATCAACAAACAAAAAAACCATCATTTATCTTCAAGCTGGAGGACCTTCGGTTGTAGCTTCAATTAATTACGAAAGGATACTGCTAGAAAAAAAAATATTTCAGGTGAATGCCCGTTTTGGAATTGGAACGAATCGTTTTAAAGATTTCACTAACAGCATTAACCCTGACCTCACTTTTCCTCTGGGTTTTGCCGTTAACTTTAAGATTAAACAAATGCAAAAGAGTCAATTTAACACAAAAATCGGACTCGGAAACACGTTTACTTCCATTGTAATGACAGGAAGTGATTTTTCTCCCACTAGACAGAACTCTCAAAACGGATATGCATCTGTTGATGCCGTATGGAAAAATGACAAAGGCATCTATTTAGGACTTGGTTATTCACCGATTTTTGTCCGATACAAATCCTTGTATCATTGGGGACAACTGTCAATTGGATACCTTTTTTAATGAAATATTTCACCATCATATTGCTCGCTTTTAGTCTTATCTCTTGTAAGAAAAACAAAACTGAAATTCTAAATTTAAATGGGAATCGAATAGATATTCTGGGACATGCAGGCATGGGAATTAGTAGCCTGTATCCTATTAATAGTGGAGAATCTTTACTTGCATCCTTAAGCAGGGGAGCTAACGGCACAGAATTAGATGTACAAATAACAAAAGACAATGTTTTGGTTGCATTTCATGACCCAACGCTTGACAATATAACTGATCTTTCTGGCTTAGTTCGCGACAAAACCTGGGAAGAATTAAAAAACACATTTTATACAACAACACCTTATTTAGACTATAAATTATTAAAGGTCACTGATTTATTTGACAACCTACCCAATTACAAAGACTATATCTTCACTTTTGATATTAAGATAGGGCCTAGCCAAGAAGACTATGATGCCTATCTAACTGATTTCTCTTCTGTTATCGACACATTATTTTCCAACTATCAATTACAATCTAACTGTTTTGTTGAGACTCAATCCGTTAGTTTCGCTGCCATTTTAAAAGCAAAAAATGCACAAATAAAACAGTTTATTTACCCTCAAGTGTTTGAAACAGGTTTGTCAATTGCACAAAGTTCAAATTTGTACGGAATAACAATCTCTAAAGACAACATAAGCAAAGAACAAGTGAAAATTGCACATGATTTAGGTTTTTTTGTAACTATTTGGGGACCTAATTCTGCAAAAGAAAATAAGGAAACGGTGGCAAAAAATCCAGATATGATTCAGACGGACAAGTTAGATCAGCTGATCAACTATCTACAATAAAAAAGGAGCAACTAATGCTGCTCCTTTCTGTTCTATTCAACTTTGTTCTTACTTAGATGCCATTTCAACAAAGTCGTCATAAGAAATTTCTTTCTCATTTAACTTAACGGTTTCTTTGAAAAAGCGCGTCAATTTTTGTTCACCTAACATATCATAGACACGATTTGCTTCTTCTTGATTTTGAAGAACTTGCATTGCCGAAGCAGTTAATTCTTTGTCATCTGGAGCAGGCATTCCGTATTGAGCATAATTACTCACTAATAAACCCTTTGTATATGCAACCACTTCTTCTTGCTCCAATTTAATATCATTATCCTTAAAGATCTTACCTTGAATCAATTGCCATCTCAAACCTTTAGAGTAACCATCATATTCAGTTTCGATTTGCTCATCGGAAATTTCTTTTTCATTCGATAATTTTATCCAACGTTTCATAAACGCATCCGGCAACTCGAATTTTGTTTTCTCAATTAAACTATCGTAAACCGAACGTGTTAACATTTTGTCTGAATCGTTGTCAAACATTCCGTCCAAGTCTTTTGCGATACGCTCTCTTAATTCTTTTTCATCTTTGACCGCATCCTTGCCAAATAATTTCTCGTATAGCTCCGCATTCAATTCTGCCATTTCCATTTCTTTAATCTCTGTAATGGTCATTTGGAATTTATCCGAAATGTCGTCTAACTCCTCTTCAGAAATACCCAACATTGCCGCAGTATCTTTTCCTCCTTTAGAAACTTTTGCTGGATCAACGACTACTTTATCTCCAACTTTCTTTCCTAATAATTCTTTGCTTGTTTTTTTGTCCTCAACAAACTCCATAGAAATCGTAGAGGAATGAAGAATTCCGTCCTCATTAATAGAATCATCTGCATTCAATTCAACAAATTGAGCCAAAATCATGTCTTTTTCACTTACCGAGTCAGCAGAAACTAATTTTCCATAACGACGACGCAAATCCTCAATTTGCTTGTCGATTAATTTCTTGTCAACTTTAACTTTATAGTAGTTGAATTTACTTTTAGCAGTCAAGGCTACTTTAAATTCTGGAACGAGACCAATTTCGTAGTTGAATTCAAATTCCTCAGGTTTTTCAAAATCTCCTTTAAATTCTCCTCCTTCAGAAGGAATAGGGTTTCCAAGAATTTCAATTTTATTTTCTGAGATAAACTTTTGCAGCGATTCGTTGACAACTTTGTTCAATTCATCAGAAAGTACTCCCTTACCATATTGTTTTTTAACCATTCCCATAGGAATTTTACCTGATCTAAACCCCGGTATGTTTGCAGTCTTTCTGTATTTCTGTAATACATCATCTACTTTTCCTTTGTAATCTTCAGGAGAAACAACTACTTTTAACCTTGCGTTTAACGCATCTATATCTTCACGAACAATATTCATATTCTTACTATTAAATATTCTAAATAAAAAATGGTATAAGACTATCTTATACCATCCATTATAGTGCGGATGGAGGGACTCGAACCCACACACCTCGCGGCACTAGATCCTAAGTCTAGCGTGTCTACCAATTTCACCACATCCGCATTGCTTTTCTCAGACACGATTGTCTTTCAAGCTTATTTCAAACCATTTTCTAATAAATGGAGTGCAAAGATATCGAATTATTTCTGTTTTTTCAAAGAAAAAAGAGAAATCATGCGTAAAAAAATTCGAGTTATTCTCTTTTGGAATATAATTTGCTAGTAGTGTAGAAACAGCAAGGTCAAGCATAAAAAAATAATAACCAATGTCTTATATTACAAAAAACATCATCATAACAACAAGTATTCTTTTTCTTGGAATTTCTGTATTTGCCTCTTGTGCAACTACTAAAGAAGTGGGCAAAGAGTCGATTAGTGTTACATCTACGCATCACCTAACTGTCTCGTTCTTCAGTCCTGGAGGAGGTATTAACGAAAAAGCCAAAGCCGTTTACGATACTTTTTTAAAAGAAAACTACAGTGAGTTAAAATTTGACGAGATTCGTTGGGGACGAGAAGGGGAAGTTGACTATTGTTTTCAAAACATTGCTTTATCAGAGGATAAAACGACTTTATTTATTCAGGAAACGAAAGAACTAATGGCAAAATTCGATAAAGTGAACATCACGGAAAATGAACCTTGTAGAGAAGGTCGAATAAAATAAAAATTGAGTTTTTTGTATAAATCGTGTACATCTCTTCCAAATTGTGGATAAAACACCTTCTATTTTTAAAGAAAGGACGCTAAAAGAGTTTAATTTTGTGCTCTTGACTTAAAGAATTACAATGTTAACGATTGACCCGAAAGAAATTCCAGTACCTAAACTCCATCATTACTTGTTGGGTGCTATTGGTCCGCGACCGATTGCTTTTGCATCTACCATTGACGTGGATGGCAATGATAATTTGGCTCCGTTTTCTTTCTTTAATGTGTTTAGTGCGAACCCGCCTATTCTTATTTTTTCTCCTGCCAGAAGTGGAAGAACAAATACGACAAAGGACACATACAACAATGTGAAAGCTATACCAGAAGTGGTGATCAATGTTGTTAATTATGACATCGTACATCAAATGAGTTTAGCAAGCTCGCCATTTGCATCAGATGTGAGTGAATTTGACAAAGCCGGGTTTACAGCTATTGATTCTGAAACAATTCGTCCAAAAAGAGTAGCTGAATCTCCCGTTCAATTTGAATGCGAAGTAATTGAGGTTAAAGAACTTGGGCAAGAAGGTGGTGCGGGTAATCTTGTCATTTGTGAAGTGCAAAGAATTCACATTGCAGAAGGAATTCTGAATAATGAAGGGACAATCGATCAACATAAAATAGATTTAGTATCACGAATGGGTGATAATTGGTACTGCAGAGCAGATAGAAATTCAATGTTTGAAATTCAAAAGCCAATAACAACAATTGGAATTGGATTCGATAATATACCTGAAGACATCAAAAAAAGTACTATTTTAAGTGGAAACGACTTAGGTCAGTTAGGAAATATTGAAGAATTACCCAATGAAACAGATGTCAATGAGTTTAAATTAATTGAACTCAGTGAATTATTTGTGGAACTAGAAGATAGTCCTCAAAAATTGGAAGACGAATTGCATACAAGGGCAAAAAAACTATTAACAGAAAACAAAGTGGAAGAAGCATGGATGACATTGCTGGCTTTTAACAATTAATCATAAACAATAAAGTAAAACAATTATGTTCAAATTAACAGGAACGATTAAAATCATCAAAGAAACCGTTCAAATTACGGAGAAGTTCGCAAAAAGAGAATTTGTAGTAACGGAAAGTTCTAGCATGTATCCTCAAGACATCATGTTTCAAGCAGCACAAGACAAGTGCTCAATGTTAGATGGTTTTAATGAGAATGATCAAGTGGAAGTTTCATTTAACTTAAGAGGTAGAGAGTGGACAAGTCCGCAAGGGGAAGTTAAGTATTTTAACACGTTGGACGCTTGGAGAATAGAAAAAGTTGGTCAAGGAATGCCACAAGGAGGTCCTTCTGAGATGAACTTAGACCCAATTCCTGCTGCACCAGATGCAAGCAAGGAAAGTGCAGATGACGATTTGCCATTTTAAACTTATTTATACCAGATAAAAATCCTGCTTTCGGCAGGTTTTTTTTTTGTCATTTAACCAATATTTAACACGGCCGGCAAATCAATGGAAGGAATTAAAGATTACATTTGACTAGATAAAGAACAACTCGTCTAGAATGAAATATTCAAGGAATAAAAGCAAAAATAACTTTCAATTAATACGAACTTTATCCTTGTATATCTTAATCGGTATAATCATTTTTTACATCTTTCTCCATCCAATTATCATGACCATGCATTGGTTCGATATGAATAAAATTGACTACAGTTTTGGGTTGGTTGTCAACAAATTTTATCATAATTTTTCTCTTGCTTTCAGTAATGAAATGCTGGGTATGTCGTTGACATTCATTATTATGGGAACTTTCACCGGACTTGGTTTCGGACTCTACTCACTAACCATCAAAAGTCAAAAAGAAGAAATTGATTCTCATATTAATCAGGTAAAAGAAAATCTTGTTTCAAGAATTCAACTGGGTGAAAATGGACAAACAGAATTCAAATCATCTCTTCGTTATGATTATCACACGAAATCCCCCAATGTTGAACTCGAGATGGTTATTGTTAAAACAATTGCCGGATTTTTAAATGCAGAGGGTGGCCAATTAATTATTGGCGTGGATGATGATGGTCAAATTCTTGGTATAAATAAAGACTATTTGTCGCTCAAGAAAAAAGACAAAGATGGATTTGAATTGAAAATCTATCAACTAATATCGAAAGTAATTGGCCATGAATTTTGTCACTTAACTAAATTAGAAATATACGAAATTGAAGGAAGTGACGTTTGTTCCATAAACATACAGAAATCTAAAAACCCTGTTTATGTGACACAAAAAGGCGATACTACTTTCTACCTAAGAATTGGAAACTCTACAAAGCCTTTGTCAGTAAAAGAAACGGTTGATTATCTCAAAACAACTATTTAATAACTACATTCATCTCATTTATGACTTATCTTTCTCCCCTTCCATTTTGGTCTGTACCAAAATAGTAAGCTTAGAATAATGAGTGTATAAAAAGGAAACAAAAGCTCATAAAGCGGAATAAATAACCAAGTGGTGAGTCTTTTTATTCTCCAAAAATAAGGAAAGAACACGCTGAAATCTATACCTGTTTTCACCAGAAGGAAGACTACAGCTAAGTAGTAATCACCCACTACCAGTAGATAAATTAACAGAGCAAAAAACACGAAAGTAAAAACGGACTGAACCACAGCAAGGCCAGTGCTTAAGTTGTCTTTCAAATCTGAGGTTTTCCCCAGCCAACGCAAACGTTGGTCAATAAACTCTCTAAAAGACCGCGGTGTCTCCGTTATAATCGCATGATTTCTACTCGATACTAAACGAACTTCTTTGCTGTTCTCTCGGTAATCTTTGAGCAAGTACATATCATCCCCACTTGCTACCTTTCCGTGTTCTTTGATTGAATCAACTTCATTGAATGTGTCTCTATCATACAATAAATTGGCACCGCTCGCCATCAATGGTCTTTTCAATCCAGCCATGCCAACATTAACTGCGTTGATTAATGCTAAATCGATTTCAAACAAATGCTCCCAAAAAGATTCCGCTTTCATGATTGCGGGCTGCAAATACATTCCACTTTCTTCCAACGTGGCTAGTTGCTCAAAATAATCTGGAGAGAATGAAACATCAGCATCAAAGGTTAGAATGTATTTAGAAGATGACTTCTCCATACCATATCTAAGAGCCATTTTCTTACCCATCACTTCTTTTGGAGAATGAATGATTTCAATTGGAAAATTCTTTACGAACTTCTCTATCTTTTCTACAGAATAGTCTTCGGAGTGGTCATTGATGAATATAAACGCTTTTGGAAAACACGACAACTTGGTGATACTACCTAATAGTACATCAATTCTTTCTTCTTCGTTTCTGAACGGAATTAAGACGATGATTTCATTCAAATCAAACGTTTTCTCAGTATGGTAATTCCTTTCCTTTCTCAATTGAAGAAAAAAACCGACAAGGACAATACTTCCAATTAATAGAATATATAAAACGGTATAAGAGAGTAGAATTAAGCTCATTCTGTCGTTTCATTTTTACAGACAATGACACCAATGATAGTAGGTAAAAACGAATTGATTAACCAAATAATCAGCGATGAGAAAAGAATAGAATAGCCATTGATGCCGATAGCTCCAAGAACAAACAAGGAGATCGATTCTTTCACTCCTATTTTACCCAAAAACAAGGATGGAGCAATCATCGTCAACAAATATACTTGCCAAATTGCGGTAATTAACGCTAGATTTATTTCTTCGCCAAAAGCATAGAGAAGTAGTGAGAATTGTGTTGTAAAAATCAAAAAACGAGCAAAACTGAGTCCTAAAAGTTGAAACCGATACTTTCTGTGACTAAAAAGAATGGAGTGAAATTCTGTCAAATACTTTTTCTTTCTCAACTTTACCAAAAAATTCTCGATGAAGAAATAAATCAGATATGCTGCAATCATAATCAGACCAATCCAGATTAAAAATTGGTCCTCGTCTTCAAAAATTAGCAAACCTCCAAGAATGAGAACGGCTATCCAACCAAAAGTAATGCTCGCAATAAATTGAGCGAAATTAGAAAGCAGCGTGAACAAGGTGATTTGAATTCTATACTTTCTATCGAAGTAATAAAAACGTCCTATAAAATTTCCAAGCATATTTGGAGTAAGCATACCTGTTACTACGCCTGCAAAAAATGATTGAACCCTCTGTCGTTTCTTCGTTTTGACTCCTATTGTTTTTAATGTCAGTTCCCATTTCAAAAAAGCAAACCCAATGTTCGGAATAGTGAAGAGTAAAGTAATTACAAAGGCCAAAGGATGCATAATATGAAAGTCTTCCCATTGCTTTTCATCGACCTCTCTAATTTGTTTGTAGAGAAGAAACAAGACAACAGCAAAAAGAATCAGCTTAATGAAAACAAATAAAGTCTTATGATTTTTCTTAGTTTTAGGCAATGAAGTCGTTTTAATGGTTGAAGATAAAATAATTTTAGGAATTGACCCCGGTACAACTATAATGGGTTATGGAATTATCCATGTTCAAGGCAAGAAATTAATTATGCTTAATTTTGGAGTTATCCATTTGCAAAAATTAGCAACCCATCCGGACAAGTTAAAACGTATCTTTGAGAGGCTCGATGGTTTGATAAAAGAATACAAACCGGATGAAATGGCCATTGAAGCTCCTTTTTTCGGTAAAAATGTTCAATCCATGCTCAAGTTAGGTCGCGCTCAAGGTGTAGCAATTGCTGCATCACTTTCTCATAATGTTCCATTCGAAGAATACTCTCCTCGAAGAATTAAACAAGCCATCACGGGGTCAGGAGCATCTTCCAAAGAACAAGTCGCTATTATGTTGCAAAAGATGTTCAATTTTGGAGAAATTCCTAAACTTTTAGATGCAACAGATGGACTAGCAGTTGCTGTTTGCCACCATTTTTCTAAAGGTATTGGAGAACATAACAAAAGTAAGTCATCTAATTGGGGTTCATTTGTGAAAAATAATCCGGGGAGGAGTAAAAAGGAATTGTGAAGTGGAGTTATGAGTTATGAGTTATGAGTTATGAGTTATGAGTTATGAAAAATAACTTTCTCTAAGAATGTTATTTTTATCGAAAACCACGTATTTCTACTCTTTTTTAGCAAATTTCCGCTCAAAAACTTAGTTTTTCCATTTTTTTTTTTTTAGACTTGGTGTAAATTAGGTACTTATGAAAAAATTAATCACTGCAATCATTGTCATTGCATCTTCAACATTATTTGCACAAGACAATACACTTCCAACAACAGGTAGAGTTGGTGTAGGAACATTAACCCCTTCTGCTCAGTTAGATGTAAATGGTAATATGATTATCGATTCTTGTCTGTTAATTAAAGACTCGCTAATTGTAAACAAGGCTGTGCGCGCAATGGATAGAATGATTGTAGAGCAAAAAATGACCATGAAAGGGGATGCGGTTGTGAAGCAAAATTTTAGGGTTAATGGGAATTCTAGGGTAGATGGTGATTTGAGGGCATTAGGAAATCTTAAAGTAGAAGGGTTATTGAAGTTGCCGAATACAGGAAATCTTTCTAACGGAAATGTAAATAATGGCAGTTTTGATGTTCTCTTATTGAATTCAAATGGAACGGCTAAAAAATTGGATTACACAGGTTTTTTAGAAAAATTAATAGGTGCTATTTATAAACCTGCACCTGCTAGTAAATGTGATGGAGGACTCCCAGTTAGTGATCCGAAGTGGGCAAATGGAACCAATAAGTTATTTTCGCAATGTCCGCAAGTGTTCGTTGGTATTGGCAATAATGCACCTCGTGCTTCTTTGGATGTTACAAGGAACAACTTATTCACAAAGAATTGTATTAGGTTTCGCTGATCCTACAAGTGGACAACAAGAATTAATCTATGCAAAAACGTCATTAAATTCTCCTCAAACTAAGCTATTGCTTATTGAGAACCAAAACAGAAAATTGTTAACCTTAGACAATTCAGGTTTACTAAGAGCGAGAGAAATTAAAGTTGATGCACAAGCATGGCCCGATTATGTTTTTGAGAATGATTATAAGTTAATGCCTCTAGCAAAAGTTGAAAGTTACATTCAAAATGAAGGACATCTACCAAATGTACCAAGTGCCAAAGAAATAGAGAAAGAAGGGATAAACCTAGGTGAAATGGACAGTATTTTACTCCAAAAAATTGAAGAATTGACACTTTATATCCTTGAACAAGAAAAACGCATTTCTGAATTAGAGAACAGTCAAAAATAAAGAAACATGAAATTATTCATCGCAATAAGCTTGCTGTTTTTTTGTAGAACGGTTAAAGCGCAAATAAACGTCTTTAGTTGTTCAGCGACAAACTCCATTGTTACACAGGGAGAAATAGATGCTGCTAATTATGAGTTCAATAGATCCTGTATCATTTTTGACGCAGGTCTTCCCTATCAGTTTGAAGGATCTTCAAACAAGAAAGTTACTGCCGTACGAAGCATACATATTCAAGAAGATTTTCATTCTGGTGCTTATAATTCTGAAGGAAGTATGTGGTTAAAAATAGATACTTTGTGCGATTCTAATGTCTATGCAACAAACTATATGAATTTAGATGCAGTTGAAGCATTGAAAAAATTTGAACTTGGTATAGACTTACCTACTAATATAGAGCAGAGAGTGCAAGATTTTATTGCAACAGCTGATACGTTAAACGGGGGTATAAATCCCTACTTAGAATGGCAATTAAATGCCGAGGCTATTTTCACCAACCAAGCAACAGGGTTCACAAAAAAGATAGATGGCTTTTATTTTCAAGATTTTGAAAGAGACACAACAAACGTTGATCCTAATTTGTGGACATGGAACACACTAACAACAACTCAAAATATACGTTTTCGGTATTCTCCAGAAAAATTGGGACTATGGGACATTCAAATAAGTGTAACACTTAAAAATGGCTCTATTTATACCTATTGCCCATTTACGATAAATGTCGTTGCAAATACTGCTGATGATGCTTTTGTTAAAGTTGCTGCAAACAAAAGAATGCTTGAACGAGACGGGGAATTGTTTTTTCCTGTAGGCCAAAATATTCCATGGCCAAACGATGAGGTAAACTCAGGGCCCTACCCTTCAGGAGCTTTTGGTACATTACATACGGGTAGTTATCCGCATGCTGAATTGAACCAAAGAATGGGAGCAATGAAAACAGAAGGGGTCGATTATTTGCGTTTAATTTTAAGTCCTGCGTCACTTGATATAGAGTTTGAAGAAGTAGGTAACTACACAGACCGTTTAAATGATGCATGGGAAATTGACAACATAATTGAACGTGCAGAGGGACTAGACCAGTATATTCATTTCAATATGCTCTTGCATGACAACTTGCAAAGTCAAGGAGCTTATTTTAGATTTAATTGGGACTGGTCATCCTCTTACTTGTTATATGGTTCTCAAATAAATGTATATGCAGGCAGTCTTGGTTACAAAGATAAGTTTGGATTGGATAATGACCGACCACAAGATTTTTTCACCAATGAAGGTTGTAAGAAATTTTTTAAACAAAAAATACGGTACATTATTAGTAGATACGGTTACTCTTCTCATATAGCCTTATTTGAACTTTTAAGTGAAGCTAATAATGCGGGGAATGTCTATAATCATGCCTATGATGTATCAAACCCAGACGAGAACACTGTCCCTTCAATAAATCTTAATTATGAGCCTTATAGAGATGACCCATCTCATCCTCTACGTTTAGCATGGTGGCATGACGAAATGGCAAAGTATGTTAAAAATGAATTGGAACATAATGAACATTTGTTAACCGTAAGTTATGGAACGGAGGAGCTTGATTCAACTGACTATTCTTATGCAATACCAGAAATTGACATTATGACCTATAATAGATACAGCGACCAATTAGGTGATAAGTATTTCGTCTATCAAGAAGAGGTGAGAAACAAAACTGCACAATACGATAAGCCCATATTATTTAGTGAAACAGGACCTTTACAAGAGTTTGCCTGTGATAGAAATTCTACCTACCGTAAAGACGCTTGGATGACTGCATTTACAGGTGTTGCAGGTTTTAATATGTGGGATGGAGCTCATACACCTGAGGTCTGGCATCATCTTGCAAATGTTCGTTCTTTTGTAGAGGACAACCAAGATGTAGCTGACTTGTTTATGGGAAGTTGGGAAACAGGATATCTTAATGACAATAACAACATCAATAATTCTCAACTAAAAGAGGCAAACTACTTAAAAGGAACATACACTAACCAATATGGAAATCCAGAAAACCTAATGGTAGGGGCGGTTTCTAATTTAACCGATAATTTTTTCACAAATAGAGTTGTGAGCGACTCTGTACAATGGTGTATAGATAATGAAGCAAAGGCGCCATTTTTATCCCAAACGAAACAAAATTTACCTTTTGGAATTGGATCGTTATACACTCCCTTTTTTAATCTCAGTGACTATACGCTTAACTGGTTCAATTATGAAGGCAGTTACTTAACAACAACTTACTCACCACTCACAAGTGTTTTATTACTCGAACACCCTCTGAGCTGTGTAACCGGTAATTGCAATACAAAAACAGCCGAAATACCTTTTATTTTTGATTGGGATTTTTCTGATTATAATAAGAATTTACAAAATAGTTCTAACCCTAATGAGCGAATTATTCCTACAGAAGCTAATTTTACACCAAAAAGCAGTGTTAAAAACCAGCTACTCGTTTTTCCAAATCCTGCCCAAAACAACATGCAGGTTGTATGCACAGACCAAGCCATTACTACATTTAGATTGGTGGACGCCAGAGGTAAAACAGTGAGAGTAATTGATTTAAGAGAATTAAATAAAACGATAGACATTACCAACCTTGAGTCAGGAATTTTCGTTATATTAGGAATTGATAATTCAAACACAATTAAATATCAAAAACGATGGGTAAAGTTATAATCATACTATTTTGTACTACTTTTCTTTTCTCCTGTAAAAAAGATAAAGTACCCATTCCATGTACAGGAATATCCATGTCAGGAGACCGTTCTGTTTTTGTAGGTAAATGGAGATGGTACAAAACAAGAGTGTCAGAATGGTTCGATATTGGACCTGACATATCATACGAGTACACACCTCAAAATCAAGGTTTTAACTACTACTTTACTGTTAGTCAAGATGGGCTTTTTAAAGGGTACCGAAATGACACATTGGTTCATGACATTATATTAAGCAGTGTTTATCAAGAATTATTTTTAGGGGGAGGGGTAGATGGAATGGAAGTCTTTGAAAATTGTTCCTCCAAAATAATTAGATTTTCAAGATATACACCAAGTTCAACTTTAGATTCTATACATCTTTTTCAATATCCCTTTAATTTCTATGACGAAATAAATCAAATGAAATCGAATCAGAATTACTTCGTACGTGAATAAAAGAAGGGGTTAATCAATAAAATCCTTTTTACTCCTCCACCCCCTTTTTATTTAATTTTCGTTATATTAGGTGTAGATAAATCAAATGTTATTAAATATCAAAAAAGATGGGTAAAATTATAGGTCTTCTATTTTGTATAACAATTCTTCTTTCTTGTAAGAAAGACAAGGTTCCATTTCCTTGCACAGGCATCTCAATGTTAGGAGACCGCTCAGTATTTGCAGGTAAGTGGAGGTGGTATAAAACAACGATAGAGCAATGGTTTGATCTTGGACCTTCAATCTATTCAGACTACACACCACAAAATCAGGGCTATAGTTATTATTTTACTATTAGTGAGGTTGGTGTTTTTAAAGGATATAAAAATAATCTTCTTGTAGATGATTTTGTTTTGAATGAAGTACAATATGAAATTTTCTCAAGTACAACGTTACATGGTATGCGGATAAGTTTGAACTGTACAGAAAGTCAAATTAATATTAGTATAGACCCTTCAAAAAGTGTAGATACTTTAACTATACCTGAATACCCCTTAGATTTTGAGGATGAATCAAATAAACTAAAATCTTTGAGTAATTATTTCGTTCGAGAATAAACCCTACACAAAACAGCGTGCAAATTAAATGCACAGACTCATCAATAACTATATTTCAATTAGTCGATGCTCAAGGTAAATTGTTAAGGACGATTGATTCTAGAGAAATAAGAAAATCAATCGATATTTCCAACCTTGATTCAGGTTTTTTCGTTATATTAGGTGTAGATAAATCAAATGTTATTAAATATCAAAAAAGATGGGTAAAATTATAGGTCTTCTATTTTGTATAACAATTCTTTTTTCTTGTAAGAAAGACAAGGTTCCATTTCCTTGCACAGGCATCTCCATGTTAGGAGACCGCTCAGTATTTATTGGCAAGTGGAGGTGGTATAAAACTACAATAGAACAATGGTTCGACCTTGGACCTTCGATTTACAGTGATTACACCCCTCAAAACCAAGGTTTTGAGTATTATTTTACGATTTCAACAAATGGAATTTATAAAGGGTATAAAGATGGAATATTAATTGAAAATTTTATAATGAATGATGTTTATGCTGAAAGTTTTTGGAGTACAACAAGAAGCGTCATGGGAATTATGATTGAATGTTCTTCGAATCAATTCAGATTAGGTATTGATCAGCCATTAATTAATAATGACAGTCTAGATTTTATTGAACAACCATATAATTTTGACGATCCGATAAACAAACTGAGATCAAAAATAAATTACTTCGTTAGAGAACAATAACCCAAAACAATATACAAATTAAGTGCACAGATTCATCTATAACCATGTTTAAACTGGTCGATGCTCAAGGTAAATTGTTAAGGACGATTGATTCTAGAGAAATAAGAAAATCAATAGACATTACCAACCTTCAGTCAGGAATATTCGTTATATTAGGACTTGATATCTCAAACACAATTAAATATCAAAAAAGGTGGGTAAAATTATAATAATGCTATTTTGCACAGCACTCTTACTTTCTTGCAAGAAAGATAAAGTCCCTCCTATTTGCACAGGCATCTCAATGTTAGGAGACCGCTCAGTATTTGCAGGTAAGTGGAGGTGGTATAAAACAACTATAGAGCAATGGTTTGATCTTGGTCCTTCGATTTATAGTGATTATACTCCTCAAAGTCAAGGTTTTGAATATTACTTTACTATTTCAACTGATGGTCAGTTTAAGGGGTGTAAAAATGGTCAACTTCTGGACAGCTTCATTTTAAGTGAAATTCAGGTAGAAAACTTCTCATCAACGAGTTGGCAAGGAATTAATACCTATAAAAATTGTACTTTGTCTTTTGTCGAATTCACTTTGTTTAATCCAACTGTTTCTTAAGACATAGTGACGACGCTAGATTACCCCATTAACTTCAATGATCAACAAAACCAATTAAAATCATATCAGAATTACTTCGTACGTGAATAAAAGAAGAAGGCAGTTTTTAGCCAAGTCATTTATAAAGTAATACTGGCTTAATAAAAATTAATCACTCTCCAACTCCCCTAATTCCTTATTCAACTCATCCAAAATACCGTCGTTAATAGATTGCATTAACTCTTGCCGCGAGCCGTAATATTCTATTGAAGATTCAAATATTTCCTTGTCAATTCCAAAGCTGGACAGAAGAGAATCACCTGAAGTAACCATCAGCTTGTGGTATTTAGTGGCAGAAGTATATTTTTGTGCAACGTGACCTTCCAATTTAACCATTTCGGTTAAAATTTCAGTGAATTTTTCTTGAGAAAGTAAATTTTTCGGTACAGGAATTCGTGCCACCACTTCAGAAGAATCTGTGCACGAACTAATGCTTAAAAGAACCAGTAAAACTGTAACTAACCTCATCGTTTAAATAATAAACGTAATCCAATTGATGTATCAATGATTTTGTCTTTTGCATACACCAAGTTTCCATTCACGTAGGTGGAATCAATGGCATTACTAAATTCATGCCCTTCAAAAGGAGACCAACCGCATTTATAGAGCAATGAATCCTTTGTTACCAAATGAGTTGCATTGGGATTCACAACCACTAAATCTGCATGATAACCTTCTCTCAGATATCCTCGTTCTTCAATTTCAAACAAAATTGCAGGTGCATGTGCCATTTTTTCTACGACTCGTTCTATGGTGATTTTACCTTCTTCCACTTTGTCTAACATGGCTAAAAGACCATGCTGTACAAGTGGTCCTCCAGAAGGTGCTTTAAAATAACTGTTGTTCTTCTCTTCCAAAGTGTGAGGAGCATGATCAGTGGCGATGACATCAATTTTATTATCTAGCACAGCTTGAAAAATAGCATCTCTATCACTCCCCTTCTTTACGGCAGGGTTCCACTTAATAAAAGCTCCTTTCTCTTCATATTGCTCTTCAGAAAACCAAAGATGATGAATGCATGCTTCAGCTGTAATTTTCTTTTGATCTAGTGGTAAAGAATTGTCAAACAACCCTATTTCTTTTTCTGTAGAAATGTGTAAAATATGTAATCTTGTACCATGTTTCTTGGCTAAACGAACCGCCATTGAGGAAGATAAATAACAAGCCTCTTCATCTCTGATCACTGGATGCTGGGACATAGGTACGTCCTCACCGTATATTGCTCTAGCTTTTGCCATGTTTGCAACAACAGTCGCTTCGTCTTCACAGTGTGTTGCAATCAGCATGGGTACCTTCGAAAACAGATTATTTAGTGTTGCTTCATTATCAACCAACATATTGCCCGTTGAAGAGCCCATGAAAATTTTAACCCCGCAAACATTTTTTTCATTTGTTTTGAGAACTTCCTCTACATTGTCATTAGAAGCGCCCATAAAGAAAGAATAATTGGCAATCGATTGCTTGGATGCAATATCATACTTGTCTTGCAATAATTCTTGCGTCAAGGCATTGGGAACTGTATTCGGCATCTCCATAAAAGAAGTTACACCACCAGCAACTGCGGCTCTAGATTCTGTGAAAAGATTTGCTTTATGTGTTAAGCCTGGCTCTCTAAAATGCACTTGATCATCTATACATCCAGGAAGAATAAATTTTCCACTAACATCAACAACTGTGCAATTTTCACTAGTTGAGATAGATGGTGCAATTTTCTCAATTCTTCCGTTCTTAATAAGGATATCTAGAACTTCTTTCTTGCCCTCATTTACAAGAGTTCCTGACTTCAATAATACTGTTCGACTCATAAATTCATCTTTCGCATCTTCCAAACACCGAAGAAAGCTTCTTTAAAAATACCTGTGCTCATTTTTGAAATACCTAATTCTCTATCAATAAACGTTATTGGAATTTCCTTTATTTTAAATCCATGTTTTTTCACTGCAAATTTTAAACAAATTTGAAAAGCATATCCTTTGAATGTTACACCATCAAGATTGATTGTTTCCAATACTTTTCTTTTGTAACATTTGAAACCTGCTGTAGTATCCTTTATACCTATCCACAATATCATACGAACATAAACGCTTGCAAAATAAGACATCAATATTCGTTTCATCGGCCAATTCTTCACCTTTCCTCCTCGAACATAGCGAGAACCGATACTTAAATCAGCCCCATCTTCACATGCTTGGTACAATCGGATTAGGTCATCCGGATCGTGTGAAAAATCACAATCCATCTCAAAAATAAACTCGTACTTTTTCTCAACTGCCCATTTAAAGCCATGAATATATGCCGTTCCTAGTCCTTGCTTTCCTTTTCTAATCTCTAAATGAATTCTACCGGAGAATTCCTTTTGTAAGTTTTGAATAATCTCTGCTGTACCATCTGGAGAAGAATCATCAACAAATAGCACATGAAAATCTTTTTTCAAAGACATCATTTTGCGCACCATTTTTTCGACGTTTTCTTTTTCGTTAAAAGTTGGTATTATAACAATTGAGTCGGACACAGATAAATTTTATATTCCTGCTAAAATAATTAAAAAATATAAGATTCGTTATACCTTTATAAATCATTTCAATGTTTTACCTTTACATTAACATTTTTTTGACAACATCTTGAAAAAAACGGCTTTCATATCATTCATTCTATTTTTCTCAAACATATATGGGCAAAATTCGCTGAATATTGAATTCCTTGATAATTGGAGCGACAATACATTAATAAGCAACTCTTCAGGTGTCAGGTACAGCGACTGTATTGGGTTTGAAAGAAACGGTATTGAATATGCGGCAATAGGTTCAACAGAAGGAATACATTTTTTCAAGATAACAGAAGAAAACCGCTTAGATGAAATTGATTTTATTCTAGGTGGCTTCTCATCAACATCAGTTTACACACGTGATTTAAAAGTGTATAATAATTACCTATACGCTGTTTGTGATGAAGGCGGTGGTTTGCAAGTAATTGATCTAACTTTTCTTCCAGACTCTGCTGTAATGGTGATGCAAAATGATTCGACCTTTGCACAAGTTCACAATTTATTTCTTGATAATGAGAACGCGCTAATGTACGCCTGCTCTGTTAAGTCCGAAATTGCAGGTATTCTCCAAGGGAAAATCCCATTGCAAGTTTACTCGATTTCAGATCCTTTAAATCCAATCCTTGTCTATTCTGGACCAACAGGGCTTAATGAAGTACATGATGCATATGTAAGAAATAGTATTGCCTATTTGAACTGTGGCTTTGATGGATTGAGAGTGTATGATTTTTCTAACCCTTCCAACCCTGTTTTGCTACAAAATCTGAACATATACCTCAATCAAGGTTATAATCATCAAGGCTGGATGAGTCCGAATGGTAAGACATACGTTTTTTCAGATGAAACACTAGGGTCTCGATTAAAAAAATGTGAAGTAAACGCTGACAACACCGTTACGATAAGAACTCAATTTGGAACTAATTTTAATGAGAATAGTGTTGCTCATAATATAGTATTAACGAATGATTTTGCATTTGTAGCCTACTACAATGAAGGACTTCGCATCTATGATTCCCGCTATTCTTTACCCAAAGAAATTGCATTTTATGACACCTATTTACAAGAATCAAACTTCAAATTAAACGGAGTTTGGGGAATTTATGCAGAATATTCTTCAGGGAGAATCATCATTTCAGATAGACAAAGTGGTTTATTCTTATTGAATTTTGATAGGCCCATTTTTACGAGCAACAACAATACTGCTTTTACACTTTATCCCAATCCAGCTGAGTCTGCTGAAAATCTAGTTTTTAAACTAAATGACAGTGAAATATCATCATTCACTGCGACAGTCATTGATTGTAAAGGGAAGAAATTGTTTTCTGAGAGTTTTAACAACCAAAATTACGCCGTAATACAATCTCGCTTAAGTCAAGGAGCCTACTTTGTTCAGCTCGTTTATCTTGACCAATGGGGAGATGAAATAAAAACGACTAAAAAGCTTATCGTTCAGTAATACGCTACAATTATTGTGCTATCTCATCAACGCAATTACGTAGCAAATCTGTCTCATATCCCTTCGAAGAAAGAAAACGATATACTTTTACTTTTTTCGAATACGAATCTCGTTCTTTGGATAGAGATTTCCACTTTTTCAAAGCAAGAGATTGTAAGTTTTCCATATAGACAACTTCATCAATGGAGCTAAGGCCTTTTTTAATAGAGTAATCCGAAATTCTTTTTTGCTTGAGTTGTTGGTGAATTTTAATTCTTCCCCATTTCTTTATGTTAACCTTCCCGGAAGTAAAAGCTTCTGCAAAACGCTCTTCATTGAGATAGTTATGGGCAATAAGGTGCGAAATCAATTGAGAAGTGTCCTCTTGGTTAAATCCCCAATCGTACATTTTTTCCTCTAATTCTGATGAGCATCTTTCTTGGTATGCACATAAATATTCGAGCCTTGATTTAGCCTCAAGAAAAGAGTATTTACACTCTGACTTCATGTCAGAGTGTAATCTCTTCGTTGTCGCTATCTACGAAAGTATATTCTAATAAATGTTGTGAGGACAACCCACGAACAGATATCCATTTTTTATACTTTAAATACCATTTTACCTGCTGAGAAATCATTCCTTTGGTGAAATATGCCGCAAGATAAGGGTGAGCCAATAAGGTAACCTTTTTCTCATTGCGTTTCATCAAGTAATCCAAGTTGTTTTCAATTTCCTCTGCTAACAAAATAGACGCTTGCACCTCTCCAGTACCATTGCATGTTGGACATGTTTCGGCAGTTATGATGTCTGTTTGTGGACGAACACGTTGGCGCGTTATTTCAACTACTCCAAATTTTGAAGGAGGTAAAATATTGTGCTTTGCGCGATCTGTTTTCATTGCATCTTTCAATGTTTGAAACAATGCTTTGTTATTTGCACGCTCATGCATGTCAATAAAATCAATGCAAATTATGCCTCCCATGTCACGCAATTGTAAAACTCGAGCCATTTCTTTCGCTGCTTCTAAATTTGTAGAAAGCGCATTGTTTTCTTGTCCGTCTGCTCCTTTTCTATTACCACTGTTTACATCCACAACATGCATTGCTTCGGTATGTTCAATGATTAAATATCCGCCACTAGGCATTGGCACTTTTCTGCCGAACAAAGCCTTTATTTGGCGATTTACACCAAACTTCTCAAAAATATCAAGCTTTCCAGTGTATTTCTTGACAATCTTTTCTCTTCCAGGAGCAATATCAGATACATACGACTTCAAACTGTCATACATTTCATCATCATTCACATGAATATTTGTGAAATCTCCATTAAGCATATCACGAAGAATGCCTGATGTTTTGTCAATTTCTCCAAGAACACGAGTTGGTGGTTTAGCACCTTGCAAGTTCTCATGGATCTTTTTCCATTTGTCAACTAAGCTATTTAAGTCTTGCTCTAGTTGTTCTAATTTTTTTCCTGTTGCAACCGTTCTAATAATCACTCCGAAATTTTTCGGTTTGATTTTTTTCATTACATCCTTCAAACGATCTCTTTCTGCAGAATCTTTAATTTTCTGTGAGATAGAAACTTTATTTGAGAATGGAACCAACACTAGAAATCTACCTGCAAGAGTTATTTCTGCAGTAAGACGAGGTCCCTTTGAGGAGATTGGTTCTTTTGCCACCTGAACCAAAATAGGTGCTGAAGCTGATATGGTACCTGTTATTTTACCATCCTTCGGAATGTCTTTCTCCAGTTTTACATACTGAAGATCGGCAACATTTTGCTTGCCACGCAATGTTTCTCTAGAAAACTTATTAAGTGAAGTGTATTGAGGACCTAAATCAAGGTAATGCAAAAACGCATCCTTCTCATATCCAACATCAACAAATGAGGCATTCAAGCTTGGTACAACTTTTCTTACTTTTCCAAGATAAACATCTCCAACTGAAAAAGCGTTGTCACCATCATCTTCTTGATGCAGCTCAATAAGCTTTCCTTCATCGAGCAGAGCAAGCCATGTACCTTTTTTTCTGGTATCGACTATTAATTCTAAACCCACGAAAGCTAAATTTAAGTGAAACTAATTATATAGAAAAACTTAGTGAACACAATTCACTAAGTTTTTTCTATTCAAAATCTATTAATAAAGAAAGATTACTTCTTCTTTTTGTGGCGATTTTTTCTTAGTCTCTTCTTACGCTTGTGAGTAGACATCTTGTGTCTTTTTCTTTTTTTACCACTTGGCATAATTGTATATTTTTAATTTGTTATAATTCTATATTAATTTTCCTTTTACTTAAAGGAAAATGCACTTGCAAAATAGATGCAAGAGTGCAAAAGTAACTAAATCAAATGAAAAATGATCATTTGAAGCGTAATTAATTACTTCACTTTCACATTTACCTTCACATTCTCAACAAAAGTTTTTGCTGGTTTAAATGATGGAATATTATGAGCTGGAATGATAATTGCCGTGTTTTTAGAAATATTACGACCTGTTTTCTCTGCTCTTTCTTTTACGATAAAACTACCAAACCCCCTAAGGTAAACGTTTTGACCATCTGATAAAGATGTTTTAATTGTTGTCATGAAAGATTCGATTGCTTTTAATGCCTCAACTCTCTCTAAACCTGTTTCTTCTACAATATTCGAAACGATGTCTGCTTTTGTCATATCTAATTGATTTTATGCTATTTAAAATTTAATTTCATTTTATGGATGCAAAAATAGCCTTCTATTTTGATTAGATGAGTTACTTTTGTATTAAATATTATTTTTTTCCCTTAATGAATGATTTTTCACTATCAATACGTAATTGGTATAGATTAAACAAAAGAGACCTGCCATGGAGAGATACTTCTGATGCCTATTTCATTTGGCTGTCAGAGATAATCATGCAACAAACTCGTATTCAACAAGGAGCCAGTTATTATTTAAAATTTATTTCTAACTACCCTACCGTTCAAGATTTGGCGAATGCGAATGAGCGGGATATCTTAAACGATTGGCAAGGCCTTGGTTATTACAGTCGAGCGAGAAATCTTCATTACTCCGCAAAAACTATATGTGAGAAATACAATGGTATTTTCCCAAAAACGTACCAAGAAATAATTGAATTGAAAGGTATTGGACAATACACTGCTTCTGCTATTAGCTCTTTTGCTTTTGGAGAAGTGAAAGCTGTAGTAGATGGAAATGTTTATCGCTTATTAAGTAGAGTTTTTGATATTGAAATCGCTATTGACAGTACTAGTGGAAAGAAATATTTTCAGAAACTTGCTGATGAGCTAATCAACAACAAGCACCCAGGAGAGCATAACCAGGCCATAATGGAGCTTGGGTCTTTGGTTTGTAAACCTGCCAATCCTTTGTGTGACGAGTGTCCTCTGAATGATACCTGTTTAGCATTCTCCAAAAAAAACATTGATCAAAGACCGGTTAAGCTTAAAAAGACTAAAGTTCGAAATCGCTATTTCCATTACTTTATTTTTAAACAAGAAAATAAAATTCTAATTGAACAGCGAACTGCAAAAGATATCTGGCAGAATATGTTTCAGTTTCCGCTATTTGAATCAGACGGAAAATCAGAAGATCACATTCAACAATTATGGCAAAATCAATCTTACCAATCCGAAGTTATCACGCATATTCTCAGTCATCAAAAAATTTCAGCAGTCTTTCATCATATTGATTCTTTCCCCAAAGAAAGAAATGAAAAATGGATGGAGATTGGAATTACAGAAGTCCAAGATCACCCTTTACCCAGATTAATCGATAAATACTTAAATGAATTCTCTGAATTCTTCTAATTATTTGTACATTTAGTATCAAATTTGAAATTGAATCATGGCAGGAACAGTCAACAAAGTAATTTTAATTGGGAATCTGGGGAAAGATCCTGAAATTAGACATCTTGAAAACGGCGCTGTTGTAGCTAATTTCCCCATTGCAACATCAGAATCATATACAGACAAAAACACGGGACAAAAAGTTGAAAATACAGACTGGCACAATATAGTTGTATGGAGAGGTCTTGCTGGAATTGTTGAAAAATATGTTAAAAAAGGACAGAAGATCTACGTTGAAGGGAAGTTAAAGACACGTTCTTGGCAAGACAAAGATGGCAGCACTCGATATACAACTGAAGTTATTGCAGATGAATTAACAATTCTTTCAAGAAATGACAATTCTAGCGCTCAAAGTCAAGCGCCATACAGTTCTGAAGGAACACCTGAAAAACCGTCAAAAGTAGATGACATCGTAAAAAATGATAAGAATGATTTACCTTTTTAGCATTTAACATGAACTCTATAGAACCTCCCAGTTTTACTACCTTTCAACTTATTAATTACGCCCAATTCGGACAAACTGAACTTGTTTTTTTACTCATTCTTTGCATATTACTTCTTCTTTCTGCATTAATTTCAGGTTCTGAGGCAGCTTTTTTCTCGTTAAGCCCTAAAGATAAAGAAGCACTGAAAGAGGATGATGGAAAGAAAGCTGCTTATACAACTAGGCTTCTTAAAAAACCGAAAGAGTTATTGGCAACAATACTTATCACTAATAATTTTGTAAATGTTGCAATCGTCATACTTTCTAGTTCACTTCTCAATAAACTCAGCGCTCATTCTGACTCGATTGAAGCCCTTCGTTTTCTATTCGAGGTAGTTTTAATTACATTTGTTTTACTAATACTCGGAGAAGTAATTCCTAAAATTTACGCAACTAAAAATGCTCTGGGGTTTAGTAAAATGATGGGCAGATTTTTATTTTTCCTGAATAAAACACCTCCCATCTCGTGGATACGGTTAGGTTTAGTATCTAGTTCTGGATTCATACAACGGAAATTCAAAAAACGAATGGTTGACATCTCATCAGATGAATTAGAAGCGGCTTTGGCATTAACCAAAGAGTCTGACACTGAAGATGATGATCATAAAATCCTAGAAGGGATTGTCAATTTTGGTAAAACAGAGGTGAGGCAAATCATGAAACCGCGTCTGGATGTGTATGCGATTGAAACGACAAGTTCTTTTAAAGAGGTAATGGCAAAAATATTAGACTGTGGTCATTCTCGAATACCTGTATATGAGGAAACTTTTGATACAATTAAAGGAATTCTTTTTATCAAAGATTTATTGCCTTTTTTAGGCAGTAATGAGTCTGTAGATTGGCTAAAATTAATAAGAGAACCATTTTTCGTCCCAGAGAACAAAAAGATTGATGACTTATTAAAAGAATTTCAAGAGAAAAAAGTTCATATCGCCCTAGTAGTTGATGAATATGGTGGCACAAATGGAATAATAACGCTTGAAGATATCCTTGAGGAAATCGTGGGAGAAATAACCGACGAATTTGATAATGACAAAGTTATTTACACCAAAATCAACAACCATACTTATCTATTTGAAGGAAAAACAGCTCTTATCGATTTTATAAAAGTTCTACAAATTGATGAGGATGAATTTGATAGCAAAAATGCAGAAACTCTAGGTGGTTTTATCATTGAAGAAGCAGGTAGAATTCCAATTAATAACGAATTTATTCAAGTTGGCAATCTTAAGCTTATTATAGAATCCAGTGATAAACGTAAAATAAACATGGTTAAAATTATCAGAAACGAACAAACAAAATGAAAGTCCTATTCCTATTTATTATTTTAATGACACTTCTTTCTTGCAAAGAGAAGAAAACTGTTCCTAAACCTCCAACATTTCTTAGATTAGAATTACCAGCTCATCAATACACCAATTATTCAGATGATTGCCCATACATTCTACCAATATCAACAATGTTTAAAGTAGAAAAGGTAAGAAAAGGAGAAGAAATGACTTGCCACAAGGATATCGATTTAGGACCTCTCAACGGGATGATTCACTTGACCTATATTGATATGGAAGAACCGCTCTCGACCTATGTCAATTATGTAAACGATAAAATAGACGAGCACAAAGTGAAGGCTACTGCTATTAATGATTTCAAAATCATTCGCCCTGAATCCAATTTTTACTGTACATTTTTTGAATTAGAAGGTAATGTCGCTTCACCTTTTCAATTTTACATGACCGACTCAATGGATAATTTTGCTTATGGAGTCGTTTATTTCAATTCTACACCTAATTATGACTCAATAAGACCTTCTCTCGATTACTTGAAACTAGATTTAGATTACCTTTTAGAGAATTTTGAATGGAAGTAATTGACAACGAAGTAATATTGAGCTTAGGTTCCGATTTGGGTAATAAAATCAACAACCTAGAGAATGCAATTGCTAGAATTGAGCAATCTGTTGGAAAAATCAGCAAAATCTCCTCTATTTATGAAACAATGCCTCACAGATTTTATTCTGAGACAACCTTTTATAACCTATGTCTGAGATTGACAACAAGATTTTCAAGCTCTTTACTACTGAAAAAATTACAGGAAATAGAAAGTGAAGTTGGTCGTGAAAAAAAAACAAATAGCGAATGCTATGAATCAAGAATTATTGACATTGACGTTATCTATTTTAACGGTGACATTATTTCTACTGAAAAATTAAAAGTACCACACCCAAAATTTAGAGATCGCAATTTTGTTCTAATTCCGCTTGTAGAAATTGAACCTAACTACATTGACCCGGTAAGTAATTTGACCACAACTCAACTTTATAAAAATTGTATAGATGAGTCAAATGCCAATAAAATAGAACATCGTTTTTCAATCTAATTGAGAATTGTCGCTATGTTTCTATAAATAAGTGACTTTTTTTACTTATAATTGCATTTGAAAATTGAAATAGATTATTATAAACTTATTATGAAAAAGCAAACCGTTAAAGTTTTATCACTTTTAGTAGTTTCAGGAGCATTGGCTACAGGGTGTAAACTATTGAAGGATGTTAGCTATGAAGCAACACCAAACCCATTAGAAATGCATGGTGATTCCGTTCGTGTGAAAGTAGATATTACTTTCGGAGAAAAAGGAATCCATAAAAAAGCTGCAGCAGAGATTACTCCTATGCTCGGTTCTCATGCCTTGAAACCAATTAGAGTTCAAGGAGAGAAAGCAACAGGTAATGGAGATG
The DNA here is from genome assembly GCA_963976995.1 of uncultured Fluviicola sp. Lineage (GTDB taxonomy): Bacteria > Bacteroidota > Bacteroidia > Flavobacteriales_D > Crocinitomicaceae > UBA4466. Next base: position 40,688 of record CAXBMR010000007.1, on the reverse strand, counting down.
TTATTCAATACAAACCAGGTGGAAGCGTAACTTACACTGATGTAATCGCTTATTCTCCAGATATGGAAGTAGCTGATTTAAATGTTACAGGTAAAATTTTTAAAGGAACAAAAGAAAAAGGTGAAATCCCTGAAACGAAAATTGCTGATGCAACGATCATTACTCCTTTGTTAGTTAATAACGATTTTAAAGTAATTCTGGCAAAAGATGCTTTTCAAAGAGTTACAGAAGAAACTTTTTCTGCTACTATTAATTACGCAAAAGGGAAATCTGATGTTAAGTCTTCTGAATTAAAGGAAGATGACATTAAAGCATACGAAGCATTTTTAGCTAATGCACAAACTGATGCTAAAGTAGCAATCAAGTCCATTAACGTTACAGGTTATGCTTCTCCAGAAGGTGAAGAAGATAAAAACAATACTTTATCGACTGACAGAGCGAACTCTAGTAAAGAGGCTTCAGTGAAAGTTGCTAAGAAAGCAGAAAACGAAGCGGCAGGTGGAGACATTTATACGGCTACTGGTTCTGGTGAAGATTATGCTGGTTTTAAAGTAGCATTGTCTGCTGATACAGAGATGAATGAAGATGACAAAAACTTGGTTCTTAGAGTTTTGGAAACTATAACTAACTCTGAAGAGCGTGAGAAAGCAATGAGAGATATGGGTAAAACTTTTAGCTACTTAGACAAAAACATTTTCCCAGCATTAAGACGTGCTGAAATGATTACTGTTTATGATCAAACTGGTTTTTCTGATGAAGAGTTAGTTGCACTTTCTAAATCAAACCCTGACACATTAACTGTTGAAGAGTTGTTGTTTACTGCTGCACTTTCTACAGATTTGAATGAGCAATTAAGAGTTTATATGATTGCTGAAGAGAAATTTCCAAATGATTACAGAACTGCTAACAATGTTGGAGCTGTACTTTACATGCAAAACAAAGCAAGTGAAGCTAAAGCGAAATTTGAAAAAGCAAACGGCATCCAAGATAACCCAATTTCTAAAAACAACTTAGGAGCAATTGCAGGTTTAGATGGTGATAGAGTAAAAGCAATGGGATTATTTGACCAAGCAAACGGAGAAGGACCAGAGGTTAATTACAATAAAGGAATTTTAAATATCCTTGACGGTGATTATGCTGATGCTGTTTCTAACTTAGGTTCAGATGCTTCTTTTAACAAAGCATTAGCTGAATTATTAAATGGATCTGCTAGTTCTGTTGCAGGAACTATTGATGGTTCTGATGATGCTGAAACAGCTCAAGGATATTACTTAAAAGCTATTGCTGCTGCAAACCAAGATGATTTACAAGGAATTGTAAGCAACTTGAAAAGCTGTTTTGCAAAAGATGGATCTTACAAAGCAAAAGCGAAGAAAGACAGAGAGTTTATCAAATACATGGAGAACGCTTCGTTTACAGCGTTGATGTAATACGAGAATAAAAACAGTTAAAAAAAGCTCGACCTTATGGTTGAGCTTTTTTTTATAAACAATTTTACAAATGACCATTGCTATGCCTTTATCTAACCTTAATCGATTTAGTAAAAAACCTAAACGATTTAGTAATAACTAAATTACACTGAACTGCTGCTAATTGTGGATAACCACAGCCCCTTCTATTTGGCAAACCCAACAGAAAAACTTATTTTTAGTAAAAATTAATAACTAAAAGACGAGTTGCTTAATAAATTGAAGCTAGCCTTTTGGATAAAATTAATAAAACTAAACTATTACGATTATGTTGAATCGCATTAAGTCGAATGGAGTACTTATTGTTCTTGCCGCATTATTGAGTTCTTCTGTAAACTCACAGATAATGACATTTGATTTCAATGGTCTTGCTGGAAATGAGGTTACCGCTACATCAAATTTTAATGATCCAAACATTAACGCAGGTGTAATTTCTAGAGGCGCAGGTGTAAATCCGGCGAACAATGCCAATAGATTTAATGGTAATGATTGGGAGTTGACGCCTTCACTAGCGAATGCTATAACCAACAATCATTATATGGAATTTACAATTACACCAAATGTAGGATGTGATTTCTCAGTAACCTCAATCACTGTTAATGTGCAAGCTTCAGGAACGGGTCCGTCCAACATGGCTCTTAGGAGTTCATTAGATGGTTTTACTGCTAACCTGGGTGCGGTAGCTGCTGTACCTAGTACAAGTACATTCACATTTACTCAGACCGCTGTTACCGCCTCGACTATTTACAGGATATACATGTATGGTGCTACTGGAAATGCAGGTTCGGGAGGTTTTGAAGGCGCAGGTAATGATATCATTGTTAATGGTTCAACAAGTTGTGGTGGTAATTCAATCATAACAGGAGCGCTTACAGGAGCCCCATTCACTGCAGATTGTGGTGCAGGAACAGGGACAGTTGGTTCTGTCGATTTTACATCGACAGGCACTTTTAACGGTCCTAATATTTACACTGTTGAATTATCTGACGCGACAGGTAGTTTTGCAACACCTACTGTTATTGGAAATCTTCCTTCTACTGCCAATGCAGGCAATATACCATTCACAATACCTTCCACAACTTTAACCAGTACTGGGTATTTAATTAGAATTGTTTCTGATGATCCAATTACTATTGGTTCTTCATCAACTGCATTTACTATAACACAGACGAATCCATGTTCAATTACAACTGGTGCTGTTGCAACTAGCCCTTTCTTAGTTAATTGCACTACTAGCACAACGGCAACTGGTACGGTATTATTTACTTCTACTGGAATCTTCAATGCAGGAAACGTATATACGGTAGAACTATCGGATGCAACAGGAAGCTTTACCTCTCCCGTGACAATTGGAACACTCAACTCTACGGCAAATTCAGGAAGCATACCAATCACAATACCATTTTCATCTTCTACGGGAACTGCCTATGTAGTGAGAGTTGTTTCTTCAAATCCTATTATGGTTGGCTCTACAAGTGCTGTTTTTACAATAACCCAAATGGCACAATGTTTGCCAACGATACCTTCTACCAGTGGTTTAATTATCAATGAATTTTCTAACGGAATAACTGGTTCTGGTTCTGAAGAATATTATGAATTTGTGGTTGCAGGACAATGCGGAGCTTTAGTTGATATTAGAGGTTTTATTCTGGATGATAATAACGGAACATTTACAACACCCGCATCATATTCAGGAACAGGTTCTGGAATTGCTCAAGGGCATTTCAGATTTTCAAATGATGCTCAATGGGCTTCTATACCAGTCGGTTCTCTAATTGTTATCTATAATGCAGCAGATAGAAACCCTGCTCTTCCTGCAGATGACCCATCAGACTTAATTTTGGTTGACTCATTATACGTTGTACCACACACGAGTACACTTTTTGAATCCTGTACTGCTTTTCCTACACCGACCAGTCCTGACTCGGTTTATATACCTTGTACCTATGCAAGTGGTGGAGCATGGAGCCCTTTAGGAATTAGAAATTCTGGCGATGCAATTCAAGTTCGTTCTCCAAACGGTGACTACTTTCATGGGATTTCTTATGGTGGTGCTGAAATGTCTGGTGGTCCAGACAATACTAAACTTTTTACTGGCAGTGGTAGTGGAATAGTTGGCTGGTTCAATACTGGAGACTTTAGAGATATAGCTCAATGGTCTAGCGGGAATGCTCCTGCAAATGAAACTCCAGGACTTCCTAATAACGCTGCAAACTTAGCTTGGTTAAGAGCAATGCGTGACACAACTACTTCGAATTGCCCAGTAACAGTTCTGCCAGTTGAACTTTCTGCCTTTTCAGGCAAGAACATTAGCACAGGAAATCTCATAAAATGGACTACTGACTCAGAAAGAGATGCTTCTCACTTCATTGTTGAAAGAAGTACCAATGGAAAAAATTGGGAAAATATCCACTATGAAAATTCTGTCGGCAATAGCACAAACAGAACAGATTATTCATTTGTAGATAAAACGTATGGTAGAGTTATTAACTACTATCGATTAAATCAGTTTGATTTGAATGGTAGTAATACGCTTTACAATAAATATATTTATATAGACAACTCAAGATTTAGCACCGCTAACCTAGTGAAAATTGTGAATGTTCTAGGCCAAGAAATTAATGCAGACACACCAGGAATACAAATACATGTATTTGAAGATGGTTCTAGTAAAAAATATTATAAATACTAGGCATTAAATAATCTACACTACAGAAAAAGATCTTTTTTTATAACAGGGTCTTTTTTTTATGTAAATAATCGAGGTATTCCTGCTCTGCCTGACCTTTAGTGGGATAGAATTGGAACTCACATTGAAGAAAATGAACATCCATAACGCTAGAATATCCTGAACGAGAAATGATTTTTTTACAAGTCAACAATTCTTTATCCTGCGTTTTCCAATTGTTTGAAAGTCGTTGAATTTCTTCTGCAATAGTTGTTTCCGGAGGGGCAATTACTTTAAATTTCTTCTTAAGCTCATTTTTTAACTGCTCGTTTAGGAACTGCTGAGCATAAACAAGAGGACCGGATGTAATTAAAATTGAGTCAGTGTCTTTTTCCTTTAAATCATAGAGCATAAATCGAGAGTAAGGTCCAACATAACTTGCGTTAACTCCTTCGATTTTCTTTGATAATTTACCCGCTAAGCGATTATCACTATAGTCTAGTATCCAAACTTCAGAAAATCGTTTCATCAACTTCACATGTCGCTTTTGAATCATTGATTGATACCATTTCACTGGTAAATTTAATTGATGAGTGATAAAAATAGATGGAACCTTATCACTTCGAAATCCATAACGGTGATCTGATAAAACAAGATTAATTTGATGTTCTTCAATATATTTTGCTACTTGAGAATACTCCATTTTCATTCTGGAAGAAAGACCTTTAGAAGATTTTAATAAATCAAGTGCAAAATTCCCCTTCCCACTGAAGTGAAAAGGGTATCCATCATGAGAAATGTAGTTTTCAGTTGGGAAATATTCTTTAAAAATATTCTTTTGATTCTCATCGCACGCGATAAAAATATCGTTTTCTTGTGATATTAACTGATTGATTAGCCCAATACTCCTAGAAACGTGACCCATACCCCAATTGAGAACTGAGATAAGAATTCGCTTATTGGATACATTCTTGGGTTGCATTGATGTAAATATAGTAATGGACAGTGAAAAAATGGGAAATCAAAATCAAAAATTATAAAAAAGCTCCTTCCACTGGACAAAAGGGTCTCAAAAAAGTAGATTATTAAAAAAAAATGATTGTCAATCCCAACTTTGCTTCTATCTTTAACGTTATATAAGAACGAATACAGAAATTTATGTTTGACAACAACGAATTTAAGAAATACGCTACGAAACATTTAGGGTTAAGTAGTATGCACATGGAGAACTATATTGAATCTTCATTGACTCCATATATTATTGAAGAACGTCAGATGAATATGACTCAAATGGATGTTTTCTCACGACTAATGATGGATCGAATTATCTTTCTAGGAACCGGAGTCAATGACCAAATGGCAAATGTGATTAATGCACAACTGCTGTTTTTAGAATCTGTCGATTCAAAAAAAGATATACAAATTTATCTGAATTCACCTGGAGGTTCTGTTTATGCAGGATTGGGGATTTATGATACGATGCAATATATCGCTCCTGACGTAGCGACAATTTGCACAGGAATGGCAGCTTCTATGGGAGCCGTATTGTTGTGTGCTGGAGCAGAAGGAAAAAGATCTGCATTGAAACATGCGAGAGTAATGATTCACCAACCAATGGGTGGAGCGCAAGGTCAAGCATCTGATATTGAAATTACGGCAAGAGAAATACAAAAATTAAAGAAAGAGTTGTATGATATTATTGCCACTCATTCTAAACAAGATTATGATAAAGTTTGGGCTGATTCTGATAGAGATTATTGGATGACCTCTGGAGAAGCAAAGGATTATGGGATGGTTGACGAAGTATTGATTCGTAACAAAAAGTAAATCTCCTTTGTAAATAGAAATTTAACCCTTTATCTGAAGTCATTCGGGTAAGGGCTTTTTTAACAAATAGTTATGGCAAAAAAAGAAGAAGCAGGTTGTTCCTTTTGTGGAAGACCAAGAGAGGAAGTAGGAATGTTGATTGCAGGTGTATCTGGACACATCTGTGAAAGTTGCGTAACTCAAGCGCACACAATTGTCGCTGAAGAAGAAGTGCAACAAGATAAGCAGGAAGAAAAACTGAACATTCTTAAACCTGCCGAAATTAAAAGTCAGCTGGATGAATATGTTATCGGTCAAGAAGATGCAAAAAAAGTTCTTTCGGTAGCTGTTTATAATCATTACAAACGTTTAAATCATAAGGTTCAAAAAGACGAAGTTGAAATTGAAAAATCAAATGTCATTATGGTTGGACGGACAGGTACGGGTAAAACGTTATTGGCGAAGACTATTGCTAGAATGCTCAATGTTCCTTTCTGTATTGCTGATGCGACTGTTTTAACAGAGGCTGGGTACGTTGGTGAAGATGTTGAAAGTATTTTATCTCGTTTGCTACAAGCGGCTGATTTTAATGCAAATTCTGCACAACGAGGAATCGTTTTTGTAGATGAAATTGATAAAATTGCCAGAAAAAGTGACAATCCATCCATAACCAGAGATGTTTCTGGAGAAGGCGTACAACAAGCCTTGCTAAAATTACTAGAAGGTGCCGTTGTTTCTGTTCCGCCACAAGGTGGACGTAAGCATCCTGAGCAAAAAATGATTCAGATTGATACGAAAAATATTCTCTTTATTTGTGGAGGTGCTTTTGACGGCGTTGAGAGAATCATTGCAAACCGTGTTAGTCGTCAGACAATTGGATTTTCAAGCAATGAAGAAGTTGCTATCGATAAAGAAACCTTGTTAAAATACATCAACCCTACTGATATCAAAACATTCGGATTGATTCCAGAATTAATAGGTCGTTTTCCTGTTTTGACGTATTTGGAACCTCTTAGTGATGAAGCATTGCGCAGAATTTTAACAGAACCTAAAAATGCATTGATTAAACAATACGTCCGTTTATTTGAATTAGATAATGTTTCCTTGAAATTTGATGGCAAAGTGCTTGATTTTATTGTAGAGAAAGCAGTTGAATTCAAACTAGGAGCACGAGGTTTGCGTTCTATTTGCGAAGCCATCTTGAATGATGCCATGTTTGAAATTCCATCATCTGACGAGAAAGAGTTTAGAGTAACTTTGACTTATGCTAAAACGAAATTTTCTAAAAGCAAGATGGCTAAGTTGAGGGTGGCATAGGTGATATAACAGCAAACCAATTCTTTATTAAACTACGATCTTCCGTAAATAGCAGTGTTTAAACAGTTATTATTAGCAATCGAATGCTCCAAACTTGGTATAGTAATTGTTTAAGTTTTAGGCAAAATGAAATTAAAAACAACGCAACATGAGAACAATCTTATTACTTTTATTTGTAGGTTTTTTCACCACTTCATTTACTCAAGAAAAAGACAAAGTGGATCAAATTACAATTACGATTAAACCTTATAAGCATACAACAAATGGTGCTTTTCATACTTTTTTAGCTTTAACTTGTTCTGACCGAGGCGTGGAATTTATCGATGAATTTGATTTTGAATGGGGCTTTAGCTATGAGTTAAAAGTAAAACGAACAAGGCTTGCTCAACCAATGGAAGATGCAGGAGATACTGATTATCAATTGATAAAAGTAATCTCAAAAAAAGCTACCCCTGACTCAACAATCTTTAAAGTTCATTTAACTGGATGGGTTCAGCTTGCACCAAACATCAAAGATGACAACGGTGCATTCATCTTTAACAATGATGGGACATGTACTTATCTTAGTGAAATGACTTTTAATTATCCCCGTGAACTTGAAGAAAAATTAAAGACTTTGAATAAATCTGAAGGCTACATTAGAGGAACTTTTATGTTCTTAGAAGGAGCTATTCACCTTGTCTCGTTGTAGAGTTTTTCTGAGCAGTAAATAAGTATTAACTGCTCATTGAGAAGACAATCAAGCCAAAAGCTTCCGCTCACTATTTATTTCGAATAATATGCACAAAGCCGTGTGCGATATATTTGGAACGATCTGCATCATCATAGATGTATTTAATGCTCTCAGGTGTCACCATATAAGTGTAAACACTATCTGCCAATTCGTTTCCTGACATGTCCGTTCCATTCCAATCGTTTTCATAATCTTCATTTCGTAAATTAAGATACCCCAACGGTTAAAAATTAAAAGATTCACTCTATCATAGTCTTCGACATTTTAATGATGAATAAGTCATTAACTACGTCTCCATTTGCTGTAATTACATTAGGCGGTCCGAGTGGACATCTGTTGTAAACTGTAATCGGCTCCGAAGAAATTGTTTTTCCCCATAGATCCCAAACCTGAACAGACATAATGGTTAAGTTCGGTTCTAAATCAGAGCCCGGAAAAACGATTATATCATTATTTTATGATTGAACGATCAAAGAACATGCATAATTGGGAGGAATTAATGTTGGTGAACGGAGCAGGTAATTCAACCCAAATCATCAATTATAACATCATAGATTATAATCCCTATTTCAATACCTCTTATTACCGACTAAAGCAAGTGGATTTTGATGGACAATATTCCTATTCTAATATTGAAGCAGTGCAGTTGAGCGATGATATGACTTCCGTGTTTATTTATGAAAATTCAAGCAATAGAATTTTCACTATTCGGGGCAATGAAGAAGAATTATCTGAACTAACAATCTACAATGTAATGGTTCAGGATGTTACCTCCGAGACGCTGGTAATGGCGGTCTCCAGTGAAAACAAAAATATCAACCTTGAGATAACTTGCCAAAAGGGATGTATGTGATAAAAACAAAAAGTATCGCCAATACCATTTATAATCGATAAAACATTTGGAAGTTTAAGAAGGTTCAGATTTTTTTTTATAAAACTTTGCCAAATTGGATGTCATACGTTCATTACTTGAAGTAATTAAAGCGTCGGATTGAAAGTAGATAAAGTCTGCTCTTAGACTCTAGTTACTCGATTAATTAACCCTAAACTTACAATACTTAATTACGCTTCCTTTTGAAGTAAACAACCTCTCGTAATGCGTTTTGATGTGAAATATGTCTCTTGTGATAGGGTCAATTTTTTCGGGCAATTCTCCGTATAAATCCCATGTCAATTCGAGTAATTCGTAGTTGTGTTCTTTAATTTGTTCTTCTGTGTATTCGAACAACAAATCACTGTCTGTTTTCATGTGAATAATTCCTCCAGGCTTTAAAATATTTCGATAGCGTTTAATAAAAGGTGGAGAAGACAAGCGTTTGTTCACTTTTTTGGGTTGTGGATCAGAGAAGGTCAACCAAATTTCGTCCACTTCGTTTTTGGAGAAATAATCATCAATGAAATCAATCTTCATTCTTAAGAATGCCACATTATTAAGATGGTCATTCAATGCTTGTTCTGCACCTATAAACATTCTCGCTCCTTTGATATCAACCCCAACAAAATTCTTATTTGGGAAATGCTTAGCTAAACCGACAGAATATTCTCCCTTGCCGCACCCCAACTCTAAAACAATAGGATTGTCATTCTTAAAGTGTTCTTCTCTCCACTTCCCTTTCATTGGGAATGGTTCCTTGATTATTGGTTCATAAAAGTTATCGAACTCCTTAACGGCAGCAAATCTTCTTAACTTATCTTTTCCCATTTCTACTTATTTAAAACTATCAACATTTACCGGCGAAATTACGAACGATTAAATAATAAAAGTCTTATATCTATTCTGTTTTTTCTTCACCATCTTATCAATTATTTTTGATGAAAAGACAAGAAATAACTTGTATGTTTTCTAATATTGAACACTTCTCCATTTTCAAAAAGAAGATACTGACCTTTGATCCCCATTAATTTTCCTTCAACAATTGGAGTCTTATCAAAGGACAGACTCGTCACTTTCTCGGGAAATTCTAAAACTGGATAATTAATATCAATAATCTCATCATTCTCGGAGAATAAATCCATAATATCCGCTGGTAAATGTTCTTCCAGCGCCCATTTTTCATCTTCCAAATCGATGGTTTCATCAATGTCATTTTGCAACATTTTCCGCCAATTCGTTTTATCGGTAAAGAATTCTTTAAGAGCTACCTCTACTCTTCCAGCCTCATATCTATTTGGAGTCTCGGCTAACCGAATAGCCGAACTTGCACCTTGATCTATCCAACGTGTAGGAATTTGGTCTCCTCGCGTTATTCCAACTTTAACAGTACTCGATTTTGCCAAGTACACGATGTGAGGTTTATTGTGATGCTTTTCCTCCCATTCAGGGTCACGACCTTCGCCCAGGTGCGCACGACATAATTCAGGTCGAAGAATGCATTCAGCTGACTGAGGAGCATTCATAAAACAAGAATAGCAGAACCCTTGACCAAACGATTTTTTGGTTACTTTTTTACAAGCGGAACAATTAATAATACCGTTCCATTCAAGCCGAATTTCCTTCCCCATGTATTCGTTCATGCAAATTTCTTCAGAAAGATTGAGCGTATATTTCACTTCATCTTCCAATTGCACTGTCATTTTACGAATGTTTCCTGCAATCATACTTATTCCTCAGGTAAAATATTCATCTTATCTGCAAAATGATGGCAATAATCCCTTAAATCTTCGCAAATATTTCTCTCACCTGTTGCTTTCTCGAAGGAATCAGACAGCGTTAGTAATGTTTGATGAAAAAACTGTTTCATTTCTTCAACGGACATATCTTTTGTCCAAAGATCAATTTTCATTGTGTTATTAGCTGAAGAGTCCCACAAAGAAAGAAGCATTGCTTTTGTGGCGGCATTTTCAACTCCTCCATCATCTGCACTCCACTTCATCGCAATGGGTAGGTTGTTATCGTTCAAGCCAACGTTGATTTCAATTTTCGAAGTTTTTGTTATTTTATCTTCCATTTTATAATGTTCTGATGTACTGTTGTTTTACTATTTTTAAGTAGATTATTGTATCATCTAGTTGCTGTAAAAATAAGGGTTTATATCATTTATCTATTCTTTGAAACAACATTCTTTGCTTTTGATATTATTTTAGTTATTTCCACGACTTCTTTTGTTAATCTATTTAATTCATCTGTGTTATTAGAAAGTTTTGCATCTGATATTACTTCTAACCGATATAGAGATTCATCCGCTTCTGTCACAACGATACATTTTACTAAAAAAAATCGTATTTGGGGCTTGCTGTACAAACAAATCTATTATTTGCTTCTTTAGAAGTAGCGGACTTTACAAGTTGATACATTACAACCACTGAAGCTTTAAAAGCTTTTATGACGCTGATTGGTGCTAGAAAGCCAATGTTTTAATTGAAAAGACTGTTTGCTAACAAAGTTAACCTACTATAAGCATACATTAAAATATTCTCTCATTGGGCTTCCAACTACTCCACTTCATAATCTTGTATGATTTCACTGTAATCAGCCACTACTATTTCAGCAACGGACACATCATTCTTTTTCATATATTGATGAATCATTCTCCACCCCAGAAATTGACCAAATCTATCAGGTGCTTCCTGGTTAGGTAACCCTGGAGTAAAGGGTCCTTCACTAATCATATTTCGTGTTGTTCTTTCATCAATCTTGAACAACAATTTTTCATCAACTAAATATTTCCAAAAAGACTCCTCATTGTTTAATGCCCAGTTGTAGTCCTCTTTTGAATAGCGCAGAATAATGGAAGGATCTATTTCAGGAAATGCTGCTTCAACTAGATACAAAACCTTCCCCCATCGAACCATGTTTTCAGCTAAATTTCCTTTGACAGGGTCAACGTAATGCGTTTCTATCCATCCAGTAAGAACATCCCTTTCGTAAAATCGAATATTCATTGCCTCTTTCATCCAATCATAATAATATTGTGGGTTTAATTGTTGGACAACATCCGTTGTATCACCTAAGTACCACTCCATTCCTATCCCAATTTCATCTTCTGTACAGAAAATAGCTGATGTAAATAATGCATTCAAATAAGCGATTTTGTTAGGCTGTTTGCCATTATTAAAATAGAATTTTAGGTGAGAAAAACCCTCATTAATAACGTCTTCCTTCTCTTTTAACAATGGGAAAATTGTTTTAATTCTCCTTTCTAACGTCTGAATGGAAGTATCTTCTCGAAACAAAATAATACTATTATAAAAGGCAGAATCTTCTACTTGTCCGATTCGGAGAACATGCCCAATCTCATAATCATAGATATTTTTTAACTCATTTTTGTAGTAATGATGTTTTTTCATCAATTCCAAAGAATCCGTGTAATAGAGTGTTTCATCGACGTTTTCGAAGGACAATTTAACTTGAGAATTGCTCGTGTCAATAATTAGCGGGTTATTTGTACAAGCAGTAATCAGCGCAAATAACATAACAAATGAAAATGTATTTTTTATAGTCATTAAATTTCTTTAATTTCGTATTCAAATGTACTCAAAACATACAATTTGAGTAGTAGAAATCATCAATAAATAGAAAAAATGAAGAAAGCATTACTAGGGTTAACATTTATAGGATTATTCGGAACATTATTTGCGCAAGAAGCAGCTGACAAAAAAGTCCAAGCAGGTTTGGTTTTCGGAGCAGGAATGAACGTCCAAAAAATGGGCACTAAGAAATTAGCGGCTGATGGTATTGGTTCTTTAATGACGATAGGTGCTAACATGAATTTTACCTTTAACGAAACTGTTGGACTTACCTTCGGAGTTGAATTTGATTTTGAAACACTTAAATACAAACAGGGAGAGAGCCCAGTTTACTATTATTATAATGACAATACGATACTTTCAAAAACAGAGACGGTGAGTGATCCTAATGCTGAATTGTATCAATTAACTGCTAGAAAGCAAAAGCCAATTTATTTAACCATTCCTGTTATGGCCTTATTTAGAACAAAATTCATTGGGTATTTCCGATATTTTGGGAAATTTGGATTAAGAAATAGCTTTTTGCTGTCTAACAAAACCTTCGATCAAGGTGCCAATTATCCTTTGGATATAAACCCAGTTCTTGAACCTACAACTACTGGAGCTAATGATAATATGCAATATAGTAAATCGGATATGGACTTTTTTAAATCATCAGTTGGTTTAGCGGGTGGTGCAGAATGGAATTTTACTGGTTCCACGTCTCTTGTGGCAGAAATAGGATACTATTATGGTTTTCTTGATATCTACTGGGACAGAAATGAAGATAATCGTTCTTTATTTACCACAGACGATGTAGGTTTAACTCCTACTTTCTTTAACAACTCTGTTAATCAAAGTCAAATTCAGTTTAAATTGTCTATTTTATTTTAAGCATTGTGCAAGCAAAAAATGTAGCACGGCATGTCGTTTCATGGCTTGATGATTATTGTTCTAAGGTTGGAACTGCTGGTTTCATTATTGGTATTTCCGGAGGTGTTGATTCTGCATTAACCTCCATTTTGTGTGCCATGACAGGGAGAAAAGTTATTCTTTTAAGCATGCCTATTCGTCAAACTCAGGCAGAATATTCTCGTGCTAACAATCATATTAATGACCTTGAAACAAGATTTAGCAATGTTAGTTCATACGATATCAACCTAACAGATACGTTCACTTCTTTTGAAAAGAATATGCCTTTTGACTTAAAAGAACAGCATTTGGCGATGGCAAATTCTCGATCACGGTTAAGAATGACTACTCTTTATGCTATCGGTCAAGCGAACTCTTGTCTAGTTGCAGGTACAGGAAATAAAGTAGAAGATTTTGGAATTGGTTTCTATACTAAATATGGAGATGGCGGTGTTGATTTAAGTCCGATTGCTGATTTAACCAAAACGCAAGTATGGCATTTAGCAAGAGAAGTTGGAGTCATCGATGAAATTGTTGTAGCAAAGCCTACAGATGGATTATGGGAAGATGAGCGGAGTGATGAAGATCAAATTGGAGCGAGTTATCCTGAGCTAGAATGGGCAATGGATTTTAATGGGCAAGAAAACAATCTGTCAGAACGTCAGAAGGAGGTTTTATCAATTTATAGAACACTCAATCAAGCAAATAAGCACAAAATGATTGCTATACCGGTTTGTGAAATTCCAGAGGAGTTCTATTAGTGGTTTGATGAATTAAAACTCTCTACTCCGGAGCCAATCTCAATACAATTTCATCAATCTCATCTGTAATTTGAATTTGACAGCCCAGACGACTGTTATCTTCAACATGAAAAGCTTGATCTAGCATGTCCAACTCATCATCACTTTGTGCTGGAAGATTTGTTTCAGACTCTAAATAACATTGACAAGTAGCGCACATGGCCATTCCACCACATTCCCCAATCACGGGAAGTTCATAAGCCTTGCAAAGCTCCATCACATTCATGTTCATATCTGTAGGGGCTTTCAAGTTATGTGACTTTCCCTTTCTGTCGATTATAGTAACCTTAACGTCTTGCATTTTCTAATAATTAGTACAAAGATAGGTATTCAATTAAAAATACGAAGTGATTCGTTCCCACTCCATTGTGTTTGATATTGGCGAAGTCCAAAATCAGAGCCAGATAACGGTGAACCGTCGTATAATGAGAATGTAGCGGAATTGCAATCATCGTTGAGCTGTAGATAATTATTTGTATCAGGATAAAGAGCTGTAGCGCAATCACCATTCGCGTCAGCCGGAGAATGTCTATCAAAAGCGATAAATTCGTCTAAACCCCTGCGATAAACAATAATCCCTTTGGAGCCTCCGTTGACATAAGCCCAACCACTAACACCTAATAAATTAGAATAACTAGGCAACGTGATATTAATCGTTAAATCAAGGGGATAACTTGGAACAGGATGTTTCTTATTCTTATTACACGAAGAAAAAAGCAAACCGATAATTAGAAGAAAAATAAATTGTACTTTCATTGCGTTTATAAGATAAGCAAAGTTATGAAGATTAAAACGATTTTTCACATCTTTTTATTGTTGTCTGCACTGAATATTTCAAGCTGTGGCAGTACTCGCCCAGATAAAAACCCCGAATCAGTTGAAGAAGCAGAGAAATTAATGGCGAAAAAAGCAAAAAAGTCTAATAGAGAAGCACGAAAAGCGAAGAAAAAAGCCTATAAAGTCTATTGGAAAGCGCAATCAAAAGAAACGCACAAATCGATTAAAAAAAATACGAAACGAAACAAAAGAATTGCAAGACATAAGAGGAAGTGATTTAATTTAGACTCGCTTCGCTCTGTTAGATTCGTTCACTGCGTGAACTGTTAGATACGCCCTTCGGGATTTAGAACGCTATGCTCTTAGACTTAGTTTAATTTTGGACTGAAGTTTTTCTTTTATTTTCTTAGTACAAAGGATCTTAATGAAGAAGAGCACAACTATTTAATAAGCCAAGACTAAGTCTAAGAGCGCAGCGAATCTTCATGAGCGAATCTAAACCTTATCCAATTCTTCCGTTGCTTCTTCCCAAAGTTTCATTTGTTCGTCTAAGTTGTTTTTTAATTCTTCGTACTCTTTGAGCGAGCGAGACGCTTTGGCTTCATTAGAATAATCCAAGGTTGCCATTACTGAGTCCATTTCTTTGATTTTCAATTCTAATTCTTCAATTTTTTTCTCTGATGAATTGACCTGGTTGCGCCACTTATTTTTTTGACGTTTCAATTCTTTTTTATCGTTGTATGAAAGTTGATTCTCTAGCGATTCTTTTTGAGGTTTTTCGATTTTCATTGATTTCTTCTCTTTTTTCTTTGAAGAAATGGGTTGAAGAAGCTCCATTTTTCTTTTTAAGAAATCTTGAACGCCAAAATGATGAATTTTTAACGATTGGTTCTCAATATCCCAGATTCTGTTGGTTAATCCTTCTAAAAATTCTCTATCGTGAGAAACGACAACGAATGTTCCTTCGTAATTTTTCAAAGCACTTTTCAACACTTCCTTACTCTGAATGTCCAAATGATTAGTTGGCTCATCTAAAATTAGAAAATTAGAAGGACTCAATAGCAATTGACATAAGGCCAAACGTGTTCTTTCTCCACCGGACAAAACAGCTACTTTTTTATCTACATCCTCTCCTCTAAATAAAAATGCGCCCAAAACTTTTCTTAAATCCTTTCGAATATCACCTTTTGCAATAACATCAACCGTATCGTAAACGGTTTTATTAATATCTAATGATTCAGCCTGATCTTGAGCAAAATAGGCAACGTTAACGTTGTGTCCATATTTGACAGTTCCTTCGCCTTCTATTTCCCCCATCACTTGTTTCAAAAGTGTTGATTTACCTGTTCCATTAGCACCTAGCAGGGCAATTTTCTCTCCTCGACCAACGGTTAAATTGACCCCTGTATAAAGCATTTTATCTCCATAGGTCTTGCCCATGTTTTTCATGTCCAATACCCATTTCCCAGGGTGAACGCTTAATGGAAAATTGATTTTCATTCCAACAACAGAATCATTGTCAACTTCTATTCGTTCTGTCTTTTCCAATTTCTTAATCAATGACTGGGCAAAAGCAGCCTTGTTCTTTTTTGCTCTAAACTTATTGATTAATTCTTCTGTATGCTTAATATCCTTGACCTGTTGTTTTGCTGCTCCAGACAATCTTTCCAATTCTTCTGCTCGAACTTCTTTGTATTTAGAATACGAATAAGCAAAATCTAACACCTTTTTCTGAGAAATTTCAAGCGTTCTTTTTGTTACATTATCTAAGAATAAACGATCGTGAGAAATAACAATCACTGCTCCTTCAAAGGTTTTAAGATAATTTTCTAGCCAACTGATAGAAATGATATCTAGGTGATTCGTAGGTTCATCCAAAAGAACAATATCCGGGTTGTTTACAAGAATTCTAGCCAATTCTGCACGCATTTTCCATCCACCAGAAAATGTTTGTAAACTCATCGAAAGCTCTTTATCGTTGAATCCTAGCCCCTTCAATGTATTTGTTATTTTCTCTTCCCAAAGAAAACCTTCATTAATGGTGAATTCATGATTCAATTCTGCCAATTCATCCAGCATGGCCAAATAACTGTCTGACTCATAATCCGTTCTTTCAACTAACTCAACATTAATCTCGTCAATTCTAGTATTGATTTTTGTCAGCAGTTTATTTGATGTATTCAGAAAATCAAAAACAGACTGAGTTGTATCAATCTTAATATCTTGAGAAAGATAGCCGATTGTTGTGTTAGAAGGTTGGTGAATTTTCCCTTCAGATGGAGCATCAACTCGAGCAATCAACTTTAACAATGTCGATTTACCAGCTCCATTCTTCCCCACTAATCCAATCTTATCTCCTTTGTTAATCTGAAGGCTAATATCCTTAAAAAGATAGCCTTGAGGGAGGTGTACACCGAGTTGTTCTAAATTAATCATTCCGCAAAGATAGGCAATTATCAATTATCTATATGAAATTAACAATTTGTAATTACAATAATCGCCATTTAGAGTTTGAATGAAGCATTTACTCTTCCCGTTCTATTTCCCGGATATTTAACAACACATCTAAAAGTAACAGTTGTGCCTCTTGTTGCCGTTTGTATAAGTGGCAAAGCAGAGGATATATTGTTTCCAGTTCCGCTAGGCTTTCTTCCTGGTGCTCCAGAAATATCACATTCCCAAGAAATAATTGAAAAGTCTGCATTCAGCGGTATTTCTGGTGGATATTTCACGAATAAACGTGGAGCTCTTGGATTTACCCGAGAATTTTCATCTGCACCTCCCCAAAAAATGGATGGCTTTGGCAAATTTCTAACTTTATAAGTAATCATTTTCAACACTTTTCTTTCTCCAGTGGCAGAATTAATACCGACTACTTGCAACGAAGCAGAATTTGAACGACCTTGCGGAGTTACATTCCAGCCCTCTGTCGTTTTTGTTTTTGTGATACCGCTCCCTTGTAACTCCGTTTTGTCATAGCCGGACGCTGTAGCTTGAACTTTATTATCCAGCCCTCTGTACAAGGTATTCATATCCGGTAGCTCAATAGAACCAGAAGGTTTCATAATGACAATTTCATGCGCCCATTTTTCTTCTTTCCATTGCCCAGATTTTTTTTGCACGGCTATTGTACCTGAAAGAGATATTGAATTTCCTCCAGCTTTAAGTTTGATAACGCCTTGTCCCTCTGAAATTTTAATATCTGCATCCTCTCTATTAACAGTAACTCGAGGTTGCTTATCGCTATCATAAGCGGCCATCATCACTTTTAAAGTCACATCATCACCAACATTTGCTACTACAGGTCCATAAGCCAAAGGAATTACTTTATTGAAAGAATATTCCCCTCCAGTTACACGGTTTCTAATTAAAGTGACCGCCTGTGAACGAGCAGCCAATATATCATTTTGTAGCGCAGTAAGTGAAGCAATTGCTGCTACCGCCGGAGAGTGGTCAAATGTTTTGCCTAACCAATGAACATTGTCTGTTCCATTCACATTTGAAAACTCATTTTTGGTTAAGATACTGTACACCTCAATGATATCCTCGACGTCGTCTGGATGAACAGTGTTACTTTCTATTTCTCCCCTTAAAAAGGTATTGAGCTCGTCTTGATTCTTAAATTGATTAAAGTTTTTAGTGATAAAATCAAATCTCTTGTCGTATTTAGCTACATCATTTTTTCCATATACAACTTGTGTGGAAGCTATTTTTTGCGTCAATTCAAGACGATAATTATTAATTGATTTCCACAATTCTAATCCTTTACCGAGGGGATTTTTAATGTCTGTGTTATCTCCCAACATTATTCTCATGGGATCATCAAACTTATCTTTGCTATTGACTTGCATCAAGTTCATGCGTATAGGTTTGATTCCATTCTCTTTTGCTAAATCCATAATTACAGAAGTTTCTTTACCCACACTCTGAATATCTTCGCCTATATTCTTTAGTATAAGAAGTTTTAAATCATCAATCATTTTAATTCGGTCCGAAGTCATTTTATCAATGTCCTTTACAGCCAGAACTAATAGTTTTGCCTTTTCAGCTCTTTGTTTATTGGAATTATCAGTCGCAACTTCGGACAATTCTCCCTTCTTTTCGTCTCCACGATAGAGTTGCGCCAAATTCGATGTTTGCATGTTCTCTTCTATAGATACAAATGCATCCAAAATGGACTTTGATACGTTTAATGCAAGTAATGCTGTTAAAACTAGGTACATCATACCTATCATTTTTTGTCTTGGTGTTTCTTTTCCTCCTGCCATAATTCAAGTTTTAATTGGTTTATAGAAAGAGAATGCAAGATGATGAAGAAGTAACTAAATAGTAAGAGAAGTAGATGTCTGTTAGTGTAATGAGTAAAAAAAAAGCTCCTCGCATTTCTGCGAAGAGCTTTTATTTAAAATTATCGTTCAATTAGAATGACCAAACATCGTGTTCAATATTTCTAATTTCGTTTCTAATTTCTTGCGATTCAAACAAAGCGTCAGCACCAGCTTGATAGGATTCAATTTTTCTATCATAAACGTTACTCTCTTTGTAAATAACAGAGCTAAACCTACGTTTCCAAAATAAATCATCAAAACTCATCCATTGTGCATCGTTTGAGGGATTGTAAACAAAATAGTTATTGAATACAAAACGACAATGTGGGAAGTACAACCAAAACGTTTCCTTCATTCCCGTGATACTTTTATTGCCTTGCGCATCTTCTTCATACATGTAAACTACAGGGGCTAATGCCAATATTCTCACATCAAGTACTGATCTTTCCTTGTCGAAAAACCAATCTTCTTTGATTCTGTATTGAATAATGTCTTTAGATGTGTACCAAACAGTATCTGGAGCAGGATATTTAAAAGTAGTAGAGCCATCTGGTAAAGTGATAATAATTTCATAACCATCATCATCTACCTCTGCTATGTCACTCTGAGGACCTAAATATCCTAATAAATAGACCATCTCCTCACGGTAATTAGAATCAGTAAAATAACTCAACCCTGGCTCAGGATCAACAGGATACTTTAATTGATAACCATCCCATTCACCAAATTGATTTAAAGGATTATAAGGACGAAACACACGTAAATCACCATTCATAATATGCTGTCTGATAACGGTCCAAAGGCTCCATCTTGTTGCATTTTTCACCCACGTACCAGCTGTAGTAATTTCATCTAACGGATAGTACAGTGTATGGTTGATTTTTTCACGTAAGTCAATGTATTCAAATACTCTTCTACTCCAGATCGCATCTGCCTCTCTCACGTACTCATAAGGTATCATTCTTTTGGTTGGGATATGTTCTTGAATGAACACCCCATCAATAATTCCTTCTGTAGGAACATTAACGGGCCCACCATTAATTCCTTCTGGTTGAGCAACTACTGTTGACATTCCGAAAAATGCAACTGTAACTATTGAATAAATTAAACTTCTCATAATCCTTAAATTTTAAATTTTGAAAGCACCTGCTTTCTTTCTACGAATACCGTCGGGACCAATTACCGTAGCAATAAAACTTACTGTCATTCCAGGTCGTGCCTGTAATATTAACGAAGAAGCACCAGAAATGTTACTACCTGATCCTGATGGTGGTCTACCAGGAGCTCCAGGGATTGTACATTCCCATCCTACAACCTTAAATGTTGCATTTAATGGAATTTCCGGTGGGTACTTAGCAAATAGCTTAGTACTTCTCTTATTCGCTTTTGTTCCAGACTTAGCACCTCCCCAATATAATTCAGGATCTGGTAAGTTAGAAACTCTGTATTTTACTTTTTTCAAAGACACAGATTTTCCAGTTGCTGTGTTAACTCCAGAAACCGTTAAATATGCCTCTCTTGAACGACCTGTAGGTTTTGCAATCCAACCTGTACCAGATTTAGATAAACTAGCACCAGAAGCACTCAATCGCGTTTGGTCATAACCAGAAGCTGTTGCTTCTACTTTATTAGCATAACCTCTGTACAACATGTTCATCTCTGGAAGTTCAATAGCACCTTGTGGTTTCATGATAATAATATCATGTGCCCAATCTTCCGTTTTAGGAACACCAGACTTGTTTTTAATAGAAACTGTTCCTTTTAAAGACATTGCTGAACCTCCCGCTTTTAATCTAACGACACCTTGACCGTTACCAGGATAAACGATATCAGCACCTTCGAATTCTTTAATAGTAACTGTTGGTTGATTATCAGAATCAAACGCAGCCATCATCACTTGAAGTTCGATAGAATCTCCACCGTTTGCAACAACAGGACCATACGCCAATGGCATAATCTTATTAAAGCTGTATTCTCCCGTTGAAACTTTAGACTTCCAGTGTGCTAAAGCCAAAGCTCTAGCAGACAAAACATCCTGTTCCATAGAAGATAAAGAAGCAATTGCTGCAACTAATGGAGAACCATTAAAAGTTTTACCAATCCAATGTACATCAGGAACCCCACGATCAACGCTTTTTTCCTTCTTCGTCATTCCTATATACAAATCAATGAGTACTTGACGATCTTCCTTCAAGTTACCTTTAGACTCGTCAATCATTGTAGCGACTTGTTTTGCTAAATCAGCATTGTCAATAAACGTTGGAATATTTTTTGGTTTAACAGTAAATGTTTTACCTCCCCATTCGTAAGAACCCGTCAATTCAACAATTCTATTTCTGTACTTGTTAAAGTTTTCCCAAAGTTTAATTCCATCACCCTCAGGTCTCTTAATATCAGGACCTATCATCACTTCAACCGGTATATCATACCCAGATTTCCCTTGAACTGCCATTAAGTTCATACGAACTGGAAGAGCTCCTGAATTCTTAGGATCTGCTTTAGACCAAATAATAGCTTCTTCGTCCTTATTTTTCACCTCGATTCCTTCACCACTTTTTTCAAGAATTTTAATCTTTAATTTATCAATTTCTTGAATCATCTTAGCTGCTTCCTTGTCAATAAGGTCCATTTGATTTAGGACGTAATTCAATTTTTCCAGCTTTGCTTTATTCTCAGCATCATCTTTAGTTGAAGCCTTTTCATCACTTACATCCTTCATAAATCCAGTTCCTCTATCGTACTGGACAATGTTTGCTTTCTGCGTATTCTCCTCAATTGCAACAAATGCATCAAGAATAGATTTAGATACGTTCAAAGCTAAAAGTGCGGTAAGTACAAGGTACATCATACCAATCATCTTCTGCCTTGGGGTTTCTTTTCCTCCTGCCATGATTTTAAATATTTAGTTTATTAATAAATAATTTCAATAATTTTGTAGGGATTGATCCTTACTTCGTTATTGTCATAGCTTTCAACATATTCCCGTAAACTGCATTTAAGTCAGTTAAGTTCGAAGACAACATAGACATGTTTTCTTTGTACAGACGAGTATCTTCAACCGAATCAGAAAGATTTTTCATCATATCAGTTACTTGTCCTTGGAATTTCTCAGTTGCTTCTAAATGAGCCGAAGAGCCTTTCAATTGTAATTCATATACATTGTTCAATGCAGATAAATTTTTAGACACTTTCTGCATTTGCTCTCCAAAAGATGCTCCTTCTTCTTGTGATGAAGTCATACCTGAAATAGAAATAGATGCTTGCTCATACGATTCAGATAACTTAGATACTTTATCAGATGCAGCTTGCAAACTATCCACATAAGAATCAGTTGCTGCTGCTGCTGTTGTAACTCCTTTCAATTGTGCTGCATTGTCACCTAACGTTCTCATGCCATCACCTAAGCGAGTTAATAACTCACCATCAATTTTTGCTTCTTCAAGCATTTTATCTAATTGGTCAGTAATCCCTGTACCTTTTCCAGTAGATAACGCATCGTTATCAAGATCATCTGAATGACCTAACGCCAACTCTGGATACACTAATTCCCAATTAGGATCTTCGTGAATAGGCTCAAATGCGGAGAACAAGAAAATAACAGCTTCTGTTCC
Source organism: uncultured Fluviicola sp. (assembly GCA_963976995.1). Taxonomy (GTDB): domain Bacteria; phylum Bacteroidota; class Bacteroidia; order Flavobacteriales_D; family Crocinitomicaceae; genus UBA4466. The sequence continues at coordinate 17,821 of CAXBMR010000007.1, read as the reverse complement.
TAGTCCAACGACAAGCATTGGCCCTGCAAAAGGCCAGTGCATTATCTTAAATAATGCTCCTACAATAACTATTGCTGCACCAATACCGTACAACTTTGCCATAAATTTTTTCCATCCTTTACTTCCTGGTTTCATAATTTTTCTAGTTTTTTGGTTTAATAAATAATTTAATTACTACTGTTTGTTGTTATTCTCGTGATTCAGTTATCTTAATTGAATATCACTTCGAATTTCTTCGCCACCCTCTTTTGTGAAATCTCTTCCTCCACGTCCAAGGTGTGTCATTACGTTTCTATAACCAACGTACGACTTGGCAGTATCTTGATACTCGAAAGTACGAGTTCCATTTCTTAAATAATACCCAATGTCTTTCCAAGAACCTCCACGTATTACTTTACGTTTCATTGATGGCGGATCCCAATCCATTGCATCATATCTATATTCTGTATTTAAATCATGAGAGAATTCATACATTGACTCATCGTAAGCAGTTTCGCACCATTCTGACACGTTACCTGCCATACAATATAATCCCCAACCGTTTGGATTGTATGAAAACACTTTTACCGTATGGAAACCACCATCTTCGAAATAACGACCTCTCATTGGTTTAAAGTTACCCAAGAAACAACCTGACTCATTTCTGATGTAAGGTCCACCCCAAGGATATTGTGACAATTGTAAATCACCTCTAGATGCTCTTTCCCATTCTGCCTCAGTAGGCAAACGAAAATCATTTACAAATAAATCACCCATAGCTACCAACCACCCATTCATCAATTGCGTTCTCCATACTGAAAAAGCTTTTGCTTGTACCCAAGTAACCCCAACAATAGGATAATTGTCATAGGCTGGATGCCAGAAGTACATATTTGTCATAGGATCGTGAAAAGAATAAGTAAAATCACGTACCCAACATAAAGTATCTGGATAAACATTAATGATTTCGTCAATAATAAATCGTTGACGATTTTCATGACCTCTAATCGCATTAGATTGTCCTTTCTTATTAATGCCATTACTTAAATCTAAATCTTGACCCTGAGGCTCTTCTGTAAAAGGGTGCGGAGGAGAATCTAATTCTCTGTGTTCCTCTACTAATTTATTCCCTTGATTATCATAAGCATTAGGGGTCCAATTAATACGCCCTCTTTTCGCAGCCTCCACTAAATCAATCCAATAGTATCTAAACATTAACTTACGTACATCAAACTCTCTACGCTTATAATAACGCTGAGGCTCTGGATAATACATGTCGGCAAGAATAGGAACCATATCTGGATCATCATAAGAAAAAGCTCTGTCCCAATTCAATGAGAAAACAGTTCTATTTAATTCTCGATCGGACTCGTCATATTCAACATATTCTAAAGCACCTTCATCAAAATACATATCATTGTAGTTGATGAAACGACTAGCGTAATCATCTTCTTCCAAACCATAATAGATTTTGTCTCTTGCAATTGAATCACGCACCCATTCCACGAATTGACGATACTCATTGTTAGAAATTTCAGTTTGATCCATATAGAAAGCCTTAACAGATACTGTCTTAGCTCTCGTTTGATGTAAAAACGGCATATCTCCATCGTTTTCTCCCATTTGGTAAGAACCAGCAGGAATATACACCATTCCTAACGGAATCTGTGGATGATAAATAGGACGACCTAGCGCTCCAGTTAACTCACCAGTTCGTGTACTACACGATGCGAGCATAACGCCAATAATAGCTAATAACAACAGTTTTTTCATTCTACCTCTTTTTTAATCTTCCGGATATCTAAATTAACTTACTTACAGGTTCTAATTACTTCGATATAACGGAACTTCTTCCCTAAAGGTTACAAATATTCAAAAAATAATTAACAATTACAACCATCTTGGATGTTTTGATTTTTGAATAGGCACAGGTGGTAAGTAGTAACAATACTTAACCAGAATCTCATGAGACCCTCTAGAAACACTTGATAATCTATTGATTGACATGTCATAAGAATAGCCAACCGTCAAGTTTTGAATAGGCATATACCCTACCATAAATGCAATTGCATCAGATAATCTATATGTTAAACCTCCATACGCTTTATTATTCCATAAATACCTTGCATTAACATCAAACGACGTTTTAACAAGGTCAGTTCTTACCAACAAATTTGTTTCTATATCTCCATTTCCTATTCCTTTGAATGTTTTTCCACCCATTAAATAATAATGCCGTTTGGCGTTATATGTAGACACAATTGGAGCAACTCCTCCTGTAAATAAAGATTGTGTAAGTTGAGTAGAAGATAAACCAACATAATAATCGTTGTTTCCTTTTAAGTACAAGCCAAAATTAAGGTCTAGATTATTCGCCACGTAACCTGCTGGTAAAGTATTATCATTAATTGTAGTTGGAGGAACCCATTCCGGACTTACAGAAAAGTTCATTAACCCAACTCCAACACCAATTCCTAAAGTTCCAAGTCCATTAATTTGCAATGGATACGAATAATTCAGCATGACATTGTTTTGCCTGTTAAAACCGATCTGATCATGAAAAACAGTAACTCCGATACCACCAGGGAAAAAACGATTCATGTTTGCTTCAATATTCAAAAGCATAGAATTTGGAGCTCCATTTACTTTATCCCACTGGTTTCTATACAACATTACTCCACAAATACCTTCGTCTATTCCTGTTTCGCCAGGGTTTAAACTCATTTTATCGTACATGAAGTTTGTGATTAGCTTCTGCTGTTGCCCATACACACTAGACCCTAAGGCCAATAAAAGCAACACTACTAGAGAATTTTTTTTCATAAATTTGCTAACATTTTACGGGAGAATGAAATTATTCATACCCCATTATATACCTATTAGGCGACCAAAATAGGTATTTTTTTTCTAAAAGCGAAAATAAAATGGAGTTTGTTGATAAAAAAACGAGTTTTAAAACTTGTCCTAAGTTTGACTTTGGAACATTGCGCTTTTTAGTGCTCAATTAACTCACTACAGAAAATTGGATTATCAGAAACGCTCCACAAATAATAAGGAGTTAGGTTTGTTTCTTTAACGTTTACACAGAGAAGGCATAAGAAAATGACAAAGATTGAAGGGGAAATTTATTCTTCTTATCCGATACTATATACATTAGATAAGACCGTTATTCTAAATAATTAACTTATTTTTTTCAGCGTCTTCCACCATAGGTCTGGAATATGATCTTTCAGTGCATTCTCATAATCCTCTCGGTTGCATGGGACCAATTTATGTCTGTCATATTTACTGCCCGACTCGGCATTGTATTGTACCTCTAACCACCACCGATTAGATTTATCGCTTTTATAAAAAATCAAATCATCTTCGAAATCATCGAGATGAACATAGAATTTTTTGTAGTTTTTTTTACTCCCAATTGGAAAATCACCCATTCTCATTGAATAGCCATCAATAAAATACCATATAATTTGAGCTAAGAGATTAGACGAACCAATATTTTGGTCTGGAAGAACGTCAAAAATACCAACACATGATATTTTATCGCTTATTCCAGCATATTTTGCCATTTGACAAATTTGAAGAGGATTCAGTCCATTTGTGTTGCTGTATTTGTTGTCATTATGCGAATGTATGCTGGAAAAATCAATAGAAAGCATGTCAGAGTTGCGTAAAAATGGTTCTGCCACTTTAAAATCGTTATTCACTTCACCTAATCGACAGACATCAAAATATAACTTATCAAAAAGATCTAAATCTTTTTTTGCCGTGAATGGTCGCTGAACTCCAATTGTTGTATAGTTAAATAAGTAGCAAGGACGTTGCATCAATAAATGACTGATAAAGCCTTCAGCAGAAATGGGGGCGTTCGGGTCACCTATATCAAGTGAAGAATCAATGGAACAAATATTTATAGTTTGTTCTTGCGCTTCAAAACCTCTATATAATGACAATGTTAAGTCTTGGCTGCCACCAATCACCAGTGGAAGAATATCTTTCTTTAATAATTCTGATACAACTTGAGTCAAAGCAAAATATGTGTCCTCTGTTTTTTCACCAGGATTAATTGTACCTAAATCATAAATTGAGAAATCCCAACTGTCCCCAAGTGATAGTTGATAAAATTGCTTTCTAAATTCTTCATTTGACCCAGGTTCTATAGTTGAATGTCTATATTCGGGCACATAAATCAATGCTATCCCCTTTTTGTCAAATTGAGGGAATCCCGAGGAATCGTGAACAATTAATGAAGAATGAAGCTCTCCAAGCGGCTCAGATAATTCTTCTGATACGGGTTTGAAATAAATCGAAATGTCTTTCATTGAGCGTTGATTTTCTCAAATTTACTAGAAAAAACATAACCAATTAACTAGAAATGAAAAATGTATGAAATGTTGGACGTTGAAAACTTATTTAGAAACGTGAGCGTTCTAACATTCGAGGTTTTGAAAAAAGTAAGCTCTAAATCGTATGTTGCTAGAAATTGAACAGCTAGTTTACGAGTGAATCTGCGCTTAAAAACTTGAGACTCTTATTTTTTCGTTGCTTTCTTCTTAACTGTTTTTTTCTTAGTTGCCTTTTTCTTTGTCTTCGGCTTTTTGTCCTCAATCATTTTCTGCACATCCTCTAAAGTTAATTTCTCAACCTTAAATGTTTTAGGCAATTCGATTTTTAATTTACCTTTTATGATGTTAAATCTTCCCCAACGTGCTTTTTGAACAGAAATCCCTTCATCTTCCCAATTGTGGATCATTTTGTCGATTTCTTTTTGCTTCTTAGCCTCAATTAATTCAACGATATCATCTTTCGATAAATTATCAAAATCATACTTTCGATTGACATTTATAAACAAGTCGTTCCATTTAATAAAGGGGCCAAATCTACCCGAACCTTTTTGCACAGGCAAGCCTTCATACTCTGCAACGGGAGCATCTGCAGCTTGTTTCTCCTTAATTAACTCAATGGCTCTTGTTAAATCAACTCCTCCCATATCCTCGTCCTTAGGAATAGATACAAAGATGTCGTTGTGTTTTACATAAGGGCCGAATCTTCCTTGAGCTACTATGACTTCCATTTTCTCGAACTCTCCTAAGTTTTTGGGGAATTTAAACAACTCAAGAGCCTCCTCTAGTGTGATTGAACTTATTGATTGTCCCGTTCTCAAAGAAGCAAATTTTGGCTTTTCACCATCAGCTTCTTCATTGCCAATTTGAATCATTGGACCAAAGCGACCAATTCTAGCAATCATTCTTCTTCCTGATTCTGGATCGGTTCCGATTTCTCTTTCTCCAGATGCTCTTTCAGAATTTTCAAGTGTATCTTCTACTCTTTCGTGGAATGGTGTATAGAAAGCCCCTATCATTTTAGTCCATTCTACTAATCCTTTTGCAATTTCATCAAATTCTTGCTCCACTTTAGCCGTGAAGTTATATTCCATAATTTGGGCGAAATGCTCCACTAAGAAATCTGTAACGACCACTCCTATATCTGTAGGACATAACTTATTTCTCTCCTTACCAGTAATTTCTGTTAATTCATTCCTGTTATAAGAACCATTCTTCAAAATATACTGTGTATAGCTTCTTTTTACTCCGTCCTTTTCTGGTTTTTCAACATAACCTCTTTTTTGAATGGTTGAAATTGTAGGAGCATAAGTAGATGGACGACCAATCCCTAATTCTTCCAATTTTTTAACTAACGAAGCCTCAACATATCTTGCTGGTGGGCGACTAAATCGTTGAGTGACAGAAATGTTGTCAACATCGACAGATTCTCCAGATACAACTGCAGGTAATAACCCCGAAGCGAATTCATTCTCACTATCTTCTACAGAAGTTTCGAGGTAAACTTTTAAAAATCCTTCAAATTTAATTACTTCGCCTTTCGCAGAAAATGTCTCCTCTACTCCATTTGCATTTATCTTAATCGTTGTTCGTTCTAATTTTGCATCAGACATTTGCGAAGAAATTGCTCTCTTCCAAATTAAGTCATACAATTTTTCTTGGTCACTTTCTGCTGTAATAGAATGCACAGAAAAGTCGGTCGGTCTTATGGCCTCGTGAGCTTCTTGTGCACCAGAATTTTTCGTCTTATATTTCTGAGTGTTGGAGAATTCTTCGCCATAAGCATGAACGATTTCTGCTTTTGCAGCATCCAAAGCCGTCTTGGAAAGATTGACAGAATCTGTTCTCATGTATGTTATTCTACCTGACTCATATAATCTTTGAGCAACTGACATTGTTCTTGAAACAGAAAACCCTAGTTTAATGCTCGCTTGTTGTTGCAATGTAGAAGTAGTAAATGGTGCAACAGGTTTTTTTATAGCTGGTTTCTGAGTAACATCTGAAATTGAAAAGGATGCATTCTTACATGTATCTAAGAATCGAACGACATCTTCATTGTTTTTCAAATTTTTTGAAACCGTTGCGTTAATTCGCCCTTTCTTCGTTTGAAAGATGGCTGTGATTTTAAAAAAAGTCTCTGAATTGAATAAGTTAATCTCCTTTTCCTTCTCAACAATTAAACGCACAGCAACTGACTGCACACGACCAGCAGATAAACTTGGACGCACTTTTCTCCACAAAACAGGTGATAATTCAAATCCAACAAGTCTATCTAAAATACGACGTGCTTGTTGCGCATCCACTAATTCCTTATTTATTTTTCTTGGTGATTCTATGGCTTTAAGAATCGCTCCTTTCGTAATTTCATTAAAGGTAATTCTTTTCGTCTCTTTCTTTTCAAGGCCCAATGTTTCGTACAAATGCCAAGATATAGCTTCTCCTTCACGATCCTCATCCGTCGCCAACCAAACAACTTCGGCAGCCTTCGCTAATTTTCTTAATTCTGCAACAATTTGTTTCTTATCAGCAGAGACTTCATATTTGGGTTTAAAATCATTTTCAACGTCTATAGCTTCTTTTTTTGCTAAATCTCTAACATGTCCAAAACTTGACTTTACAACAAAATCTTTTCCTAGATACCCTTCTATGGTACTTGCTTTTGCTGGTGACTCGACGATTACTAAATTTTTAGCCATACTACTATTTCGTTATTTGAAGTGCATCTTTACGGATGCAAAATAAGAGGTTTTAAATTCAATAAGCAATGATTTGTATGAAGAAATTTAAATAAAGAGCAATTTAGAAGTTGAGTTCACAGAAGTAATGCAGGCAAAAATTCGATGGTTAGGATGTAGTCAGACCATTGATTATAAACTGATTTAATTACGTTTGAATCATTTTAACAAGAACGAAATAGTTACTGCCTATCCTTTTAACATCTGTGAACTCAAGATCCAACTAACAATTAAGATAACCTTATCATTTTTTAACGACTGCCATTTTGACACCCTTTACTTTTTCACTACCTTTGCAGACTGATATAAAAGTGAATGGAAGATAAAATAGATTTGCACAAGCAACTAGACGAAAATAGACAAGGAGAAGCGATCACTTTGGAGCGAACTTCTAAGGAGAATGGAAAAAAACTCTTCTTGGAAAGTTATGGTTGTGCAATGAACTTCTCAGACAGTGAAGTAGTCGCTTCTATACTCACTGGAGAAGGATATTCTACTACTACAGATGAGCACGAGGCGGATATCATTCTGATAAATACTTGTTCAATTCGAGAAAACGCAGAAACGAGAGTACGAAAACGTCTTGAAAATTTTAAGAATAGAAAAAAGAGGCAGCCAGGCTTAATTGTTGGTGTTTTGGGTTGTATGGCGGAGCGTCTGAAAAAGAATTTATTAGAAGAAGAACAACTAGTAGATATTGTTGCTGGTCCCGATTCGTATAGAGAATTACCTAGCTTAATAACAGAAGTTGAAGGCGGCCAAAAAGCGGTCAATGTATTATTGTCAAGAGACGAAACCTATGCCGACATTTCACCCATAAGGCTTGATAACAAAGGCGTAACATCTTTTGTTTCAATAACCAGAGGTTGTGACAATATGTGCTCATTCTGTGTAGTTCCTTTCACAAGAGGTAGAGAAAGATCTAGAGATCCTAAGACTATTTTTAAAGAATGTGAAGATTTATTTAAAAATGGTTACCGGGAAGTTACATTACTCGGTCAAAATGTTGACTCTTATCGATGGAATATGACTTCCAAAGGAGAAATAAAAGACGAATCCATGACGACCACGAATTTTGCTCAATTGATGCAATTGGTCGCAAAAATTTCCCCCGACTTGAGAATACGATTTTCTACATCTCACCCCAAAGATATGTCTGATGAAGTTTTGGAGGTCATTGCCGCAAATGACAATATTTGCAACTACATACATTTACCTATTCAATCAGGAAATTCTGATGTTCTTAAAAGGATGAACAGGGGATACACCAGAGAGTGGTATTTAGAAAGAGTGCAAAAAATTCGTGAAATCATACCAGATTGCGCAATCACGACAGACATAATAACAGGTTTCTGTGATGAGACTGATGCAGAACATGCGGATACGATTTCAATCATGAAGGAAGTTAAATGGGACTTTTCGTATATGTACAAATATTCTGAGCGGCCCAAAACTCTTGCAGAGAGACGTTTTAAAGACAGCGTTCCAGAAGATATAAAGGGCAGTAGATTAACTGAAGTTATTGATCTACAGCAAGCGAATTCTTTGGTGATTAACAAAAATAGAATTGGAAAAATCTATAAAGTACTGGTTGAAGGCACTTCAAAACGTTCGGACGATTTTATGAATGGTAGAAACGACCACAACACGAAAGTGGTATTTCCAAAGGGAAATTTTGAGAAATGTGATTATGTGATGGTTAAAATAAATGATTGCACGACTGCAACACTTCTTGGAGAAGTTGTTGAGGTTTGCCAACCGTCAAAAAATTAGACTAAAATGGAATTACAACAAATAAAACAGCGTTTTGGAATCATAGGGAACACTCCTCTATTGAATAGAGCCCTAGAAGTTGCATCACAGGTAGCTCCAACAGATATTTCTGTTTTAGTTACAGGAGAAAGTGGAACAGGAAAAGAAATTCTTCCACAAGTAGTGCATCAATTGAGCCCTAGAAAACATAACGAATACATTGCTGTAAATTGCGGCGCTATACCCGAAGGCACGATTGATTCTGAACTTTTTGGACATGAAAAAGGATCATTCACGGGTGCAAGCGGAAGTAGAAAAGGTTATTTTGAAGTAGCCGATGGTGGAACTATCTTTTTAGATGAAGTTGCAGAGCTACCTTTGCAAACTCAAGTTAGATTGCTGAGAGTTTTAGAAACGGGAGAATTTATAAAAGTCGGTTCCTCCAAAGTAATCAAAACGGATGTCAGAATAATAGCTGCAACCAATGAGAATATTCAACAAGCAATATCCAGCGGAAAATTTAGAGAAGATTTATATTATCGTTTAAGTACAGTTCCGATTGCTCTTCCTCCCTTGCGAAAAAGAAAAGATGACATTCATTTGTTATTTCGAAAATTTGCCAATGATTTTGGAGAAAAATACCGAATGCCAGCCGTTCGTTTAACAGAAGATGCTATTCAACTCCTGAATAAATATACTTGGCCAGGTAACATAAGACAATTAAAAAACCTAGTTGAGCAGATTTCAGTTATTGGAACATCCAGGGAAATTGGTGCTGCTGAATTGATGGAATATTTACCTCAAAACATGGACTTAAGCCCTGCTCTAATTGATGATAGTAAAGATAGTGTTAATGAAAGAGAATTGATGTACAAATTTCTTTTCGACATGAAAAAAGACCTCAATGACCTGAAGAAATTGGTTTTGGAGGTTGCTAGTAATGCGAATATTAATTTAAGTAATGATCAAGCAAGTATGGTTAATCGCTTTTCCAATGATATTCAACCCGAAAACACGACAAAAATACTTCCATCTGGAAATTCTGAGGAAAAATTCTCTTATTCTTCCCCTCCACCAGTTGATAATTTTCAAACTCATGAGGAAGTTGAGGAATCACTATCTCTGGAGGATAGAGAAAGGGAATTAATTCAAAAAGCGCTAATTAAACACAAAGGAAAAAGAAAATATGCAGCTGCAGAGTTAGGAATTAGCGAAAGAACCTTGTATAGAAAGATAAAAGAATATAATTTAGCAGAGTAATGAGAATATTAATTGCATTTATATCTTTAATATTACTTTCAAGCTGTTGGCCGAAAAGTGTATCATTTGTTGATGGCTCTATGCCAGAAGATTGGAAAATATTCTTTGTGAACAACTTGAAAAACATTGCGCCTAATACTCCTGTTAGTTATGCGGCAACATTTTCTGAAGACATCAGAGATGGTGTTCAAAACAGAACCAAATTAAAAATAGGAACAAAAGTTGAAGATGCTCAAGTAGAAATTGACGGAACAATTACCAGTTATACCATTACTCCTATTGCTCTGCAAGAAGGTGATAATGCGAATCAAAACAGGTTAACCGTTTCTATAAAATTTGATATTTTCATTAATGCGGCGGAAGAAGACCAAATGGCATTAGTAAGCACTCGTTTTATAGATTATGATGCAAACACTGATTTAGCAACTGTAGAATCACAGTTTTTGGAAGAAGTGAATACTCAAATAATTCAAGATTTGATCAATAAATTACTTTCTAACTGGTAATGATTACAGTGAGAAACATAACAGAAAAAATTGAGAATCCATCAATGATTGAAGAAACTGACTTTGGAAGTTTACAATATTATACTAACAAATACCCGTATTCTCATGTATTCTCTATTCTTTATTTAAAAGGTCTAAAAGAATTATCTGACGTGCGTTTTGAAGAAGAACTTGAAAAACATTCATTTCGAATTTCGGACAGAACAAGATTATACGAGTTAATTTCTGAAAAGAAGGGTGATAATTTGCAAATAGAGTTAGAAGAGGGTTTAGAGATAATAAAACCGGAAAATTCAGAGATTCCCGAAATTTCTGAAACCGAAACAACCGATATAGGAGAAACAATTGAAAAAAATCAGAGCAATATAGACCCTATAAAATTGAAAGATTCTGTCGACGAATCTATTCTTCAATATGCAATTTCTGCGAATTATCAGCTTAATGAGCTAAATGAGGAAGAAAAAAACTCTTTGGAAGAAAAAAATATTTCAAAAGAAATTAAAAAGGGAAATATATCCGAAATCAAGCCGATTGAAATTGAAATTAACACGAAACAATCATTCAATTCCTGGCTAATTACGAACAGAAACTATACTGAAAGTGAGAATATTTCAAAACAAGTAATCAATAGTATAGTAAGCGATTCAGACCCATTTAAAGGTCAAAATTTGACTAACGAAGGAGAGAGAAAAGAGAAAAAGGCATTCTTTTCTCCTACTCAAAAGGCAAAAGAAAGTTTGCAAGAAGATACCATTCCAGTTAGTGAGACTTTAGCAAAAATTTACGCTTTACAGGGTAATTTTCCAAAGGCAATTTCAGCTTATCATCAATTAAGCTTGAATTATCCAGAAAAAAAGATTTTCTTTGCAATCCGAATTAAAGAATTAGAAAAAAAATTAAACACAAAATAAATGGGAGCAACATTAATTTCAATCATTATCATTTTAGCAAGTGTCTTGTTAATCTTAGTCGTATTTGTTCAAAACCCAAAAGGCGGAGGATTGAGTTCTGACTTTGGTTCAGCTTCTCAATTGGGTGGTGTACAGAAAACGAATGAGTTTATAGATAAAGCAACTTGGTCTTTAGCAGGTGTTATCGCTATATTAAGTATCTTTTTGACTCTTCAGATGAAAAGTCCAGAACGAGTAATTAAGGATAATACACCTGATGCAACTGAACAACCTGCGGAAGGAGGAAGTCAGCCAGCATCTGAGAATCCTGCTGGGGGATAATAGATATTATCAAATTTAAAAATGTCAGTATGTCATTCATACTGACATTTTTTTTGCTCTAAACTGTTATTCTGTCGGAAAAAGTACATTGGCATAGAATTCGTGGGCCTATTGTAAATTAATTATAACACAAAAAATAAAGATATATGTCAATCACATTTAAACCATTAGCAGATAGAGTTCTTATTGAACCTGCTCCAGCAGAAATGAAGACGGCAAGTGGAATTATCATTCCAGATTCTGCAAAAGAGAAACCACTGCAAGGTAAAGTTGTAGCCATTGGAAATGGCAAAGTGGATGAACCTATAACAGTAAAAGTTGGAGACGATGTTCTTTATGGACAGTATTCTGGAACAGAGATAAAATTAGAAGGGGAAACGTATTTGATTATGCGTGAAGCAGATATTTACGGAATATTTTAAGAAAGAAAATATAGTTAGAAGTTGTTAAGTAGAAGATAACTATATCAACCTTAGTAAATTTTAAACAAACAAAAAATGGGAAAAGAAATATTATTCGACATTGAAGCTAGAGATAAGCTAAAAGCTGGAGTTGATGCTCTAGCAAATGCTGTTAAGGTTACATTGGGACCAAAGGGAAGAAATGTAATTATTGGACGAAAATTTGGAGCACCTCAAGTCACTAAAGACGGAGTTTCAGTCGCCAAAGAAATTGAGTTAAAAGACCCAATTGAAGACATGGGAGCTCAAATGGTAAAGGAAGTTGCATCAAAAACGGCAGATATAGCCGGAGATGGCACCACAACAGCAACTGTTCTGGCACAAGCAATCATTAGCGCAGGATTAAAAAATGTTGCCGCTGGAGCCAATCCAATGGATTTAAAAAGAGGAATAGACAAAGCCGTTACTGACATCGTTAAAAATTTGAAAAAACTTTCAAAAGAAGTTGGTTCAGACAACGACAAAATCAAGCAAATTGCTTCAATTTCTGCGAACAACGATGAAACAATAGGTTCACTTATTGCTGAGGCAATGAAAGTTGTTGGAAACGATGGAGTAATTACTGTTGAAGAAGCAAAAGGAACTGAAACAGAAGTTAGAACCGTTGAAGGAATGCAATTTGACAGAGGTTATCTATCTCCTTACTTTGTGACAAACACAGAGAAAATGATTGCTGAAATGGAGAGTCCGATGATTCTTATTTACGATAAAAAAATATCCAGTATGAAGGAATTACTCCCAGTATTGGAACCAGTTGCACAAACCGGGAAGCCATTTTTAATCATCGCTGAAGATATTGACGGTGAAGCATTGGCGACTTTGGTGGTTAACAGAATTAGAGGTTCGTTGAAAATTGCGGCTGTTAAAGCACCTGGTTTTGGGGACAGAAGAAAAGCTATGTTGGAAGATTTAGCTATTCTTACAGGAGGTCAAGTCATTTCTGAAGAGAGAGGATTGACTTTAGAGAATACCACTTTAGACATGCTCGGAACTGCCGAAAAAATTGAAATTGATAAAGACAATACGACCATTGTTAATGGAGCTGGTAATTCAGATGACATTAAAGCAAGAGTAAATCAAATCAAAGCACAGATTGAAGTTTCAACATCAGATTACGATAAGGAGAAAATGCAAGAGCGTCTGGCAAAATTATCAGGGGGAGTTGCCGTACTTTATGTTGGAGCACCAACAGAAGTTGAAATGAAAGAAAAGAAAGACAGAGTTGACGATGCACTTGCTGCAACAAGAGCTGCTGTAGAAGAAGGAATTGTGCCTGGTGGAGGAATTGCACTTCTTCGTTCTCTTAACACAATTGATAAAGTAAAAGGTGAAAATGAGGATGAAGTAACCGGTATTGCTATCGTAAAAAGAGCAGTTGAAGAACCTTTGCGTCAAATAATTGAAAATTGTGGAGGAGAAGGAGCTGTAATTGTACAAAAAGTGAAAGAAGGCAAAGATGACTTCGGTTATAATGCGAGAACTGAAACTTATGATAACCTTTATTCCGCTGGAGTTGTTGACCCAACTAAAGTGACAAGAATAGCTATTGAAAATGCAGCCTCTATCGCATCGATGTTGTTAACCACAGAATGCGTAATTGCAGATGAACCAATTGATGAATCAGCAGCTGCATCTATGGGTGGAATGCCAGGTGGGATGCCAGGTATGATGTAATTTAGCAACTTTTGTTAAATTGAATTATCTAGCACAAAGAGTATAAAGAGCCGTTTACGGACGGTTCTTTTTCCGTTTCTATTTTCCCGATTTATTCGGATAGATAGAACGACTATATAAAGGAAACTTCTCGACAAATCGGGAAGTTTTTTTATTATCAATAATATTCATTACATTTAATGCAAATGAAATTATTTTCACCTCCAATAACCAACTATTCAGATTTTTACGATCAATCTAAATTTAATTTAGTTTGGAATTTTGCAGTAGCGATACTTTTTTTAATGGCGATTGTTTCCATTTCTAACTATTCTAACGAAAATTATACACACATTCCAAATATTTTTGCAATTGCAATATGCCTTTTTGTTCTCATCATTTTAAAAAAGACATTAAGGTATAAAATGATAAGTATTATTGGCACCCTTTGCATATTTTCCCTTATCTCCATCACTTTTTTCGTGCAAAAAAACGTCATACATTACACAACCCCAATGTGGATGCTATTAAACGTTATTCTTGCCTTTTTTATTCTCGGAAAAAGATGGGGAATATCGCTATTAACAGCTCATTTTATCGTTTTATTCTTTTACTTCTACTTCAATTTGAAATCAAATATTATTGGTCTTCCTGAAATGGATCAACTGGATATTCTTAATTACATTATTGAGACCGCGATAATTGGAGCAGGTATTTTATATATTCTTTTACAGTATCTAAAAACGACTGACTATGCTGAAAGTCAAATAAAAACGTCCAATCGAATTCTGCAGGAACAAAATGATTTAATTAGAACTCAAAACAATGAAAAAGAGATGATGCTGAAGGAAATCCATCATCGTGTGAAAAACAACTTACAAATAATTACTAGTATTCTCCGATTACAGTCTTATGAAATTGAAGACAAAGCACACCTAAATACATTCAATGAAGCGATAAATAGAGTTAGTTCCATTTCATTAATTCATGAAAAGATGTACCAGTCGAGTATTATTACGAATTTTGACATGGAAGATTATTTCAAATCGTTGGCTATGAACATAATTGCTAGCTACTCGGTTGAAAAGGAAATAAATATTGTCGCTAAATCTAACTTAAAAAGTGTGCAAGACAAATCAATTGTGCCCATTGCATTAATCTATAACGAGCTGATTACTAATTCTGTTAAACATGCTTTTCTCGAGTCAGAATTTCCGGAAATATCAGTAGAATTCACGAATATTGATGAGAATATTTATCAAATGATCTACTCTGACAATGGCCAATGGAAAGAAAATTCCGAAGATTCTTTTGGTCTAGAAATGATTTCGATAATGACAGAGCAGTTAGAGGGAGAATTTGAGATTATAAAAAAAGATAGGGGAACAACTTATCAATTTATTTTCAAAAGTATTGATTTGACAATGCGCTAACCATTAATTGTTTCTTTACCACATTGGTTGCAATATATGGAACCAAAAGGATTACCATGACCACAACTTTCACAAAGGTTATCGTCCTCACTGCTCTCATTATACTTGGCCATTTCAACAGAAATTAACCCAGTTGGGACAGCAATTATTGCATAACCAAGAATCATCATGATGGAAGATAACGCTTTACCTAGATCCGTATAAGGTATAACATCACCATACCCCACTGTTGTAGTTGTAACAATTGCCCAGTAAATACTCGCTGGAATACTCTCAAAACCATGTTCACCTCCTTCAATAACGTACATTAGCGTCCCTGCCATAATCATCATCATCACAACAAAGAATAGAAAAACCATAATCTTATAATAACTTGCCTTAAGAGAATGTGCGAGCATTTGCGATTCTGATGTAAATCGACTCAATTTTAATATTCGAAAAATTCTCAATAATCTTGCAGCACGGACAACTCGTAGGGAGGTATATCCTGATATAAAGGGACTTATAAATGTTGGCACAATAGAAACTAAATCAATGACACCCCACCAACTGAAGATATATTTTAAGGGTTTTGGAGAAATTATAATTCTCAAGAGATATTCTATTGTAAAAAGAATAGTAAATCCCCATTCGATATAGAACAGTTCTTCTGTGAAAGAATTGCGCCATTTTGGTACACTCTCAAACATGATAACTAGAACCGAAATGAGTATAAAACAAAGTAGAATTATATCGAATCTTCTCCCTGGCTTAGAAGTTGTACCGAAAATAATATCGTAAAGTTTATTTTTCATTCTTCGCAAATATAACAAACAAAAAAGGATGTCTTTTTAAGACATCCTTTCTATAATAGAATTATCTACTAATATCTGTAGTGATCCACTTTGTATGGTCCTTCAACCTTTACATCAATGTAATCAGCTTGTTCTTGTGTTAAAGTTTCTAATTCAACATCAATTTTAGCCAAATGTAATCTTGCTACTTTCTCATCTAAATGTTTTGGCAACATGTAAACTTCATTTTTGTATGCATCTGTATTATTCCATAACTCTAATTGAGCCAGTGTTTGATTAGTAAATGAATTACTCATCACGAAAGAAGGATGCCCAGTAGCACAACCTAGGTTCACCAATCGCCCTTCAGCAAGAACAAAAATAGTTTTCCCATTGATAGTGTACTGATCGACTTGTGGCTTGATAGTATCCTTTGTAGAGCCATACTTGTTGTTTAACCATGCCATATCAATCTCATTATCAAAATGACCAATATTACAAACGATAGCTTGATCTTTCATTGATTCAAAATGTTTTCCTTGAATAATGTTAAAGTTACCCGTTGTAGTAACAATAATATTTGCTTCTTTACAAGCATCATCCATTTTCTTTACTTCAAAACCGTCCATTGCGGCTTGTAAAGCACAAATTGGATCTATTTCGGTAACAATTACTCTCGCTCCTGCTCCGGCTAATGAAGCTGCAGAACCTTTTCCAACATCACCATAACCTGCAACAACAGCAACTTTACCAGCCATCATAACGTCCGTCGCTCTTCTTATAGCATCTACTAAAGATTCTTTACAACCGTATTTATTGTCAAACTTCGATTTTGTCACAGAATCGTTTACATTAATTGCTGGCATAACTAAAGTTCCAGCCTTCATTCTATCATATAAACGATGAACACCGGTAGTCGTTTCCTCGGATAAACCTTTAATTCCAGGACATAATTCAGGATACTTATCGAACACCATGTTTGTTAAATCTCCACCATCATCCAAGATTAAATTCAATGGTTTTCCATCCTTAAAACCCATAATTGTTTGTTCAATACACCAATCAAACTCTTCATCAGATAGCCCTTTCCAAGCATATACTGGGACTCCTGTTGCAGCAATAGCAGCCGCAGCTTGATCTTGGGTTGAAAAAATATTACATGAAGACCATGTAACTTCTGCACCTAAAGCAGTTAACGTTTCGATTAATACTGCAGTTTGAATTGTCATGTGTAGGCATCCCGCAATTCTAGCACCAGCTAATGGTTTTGATGACCCGTACTCATCACGAAGAGCCATTAATCCGGGCATTTCAGCCTCAGCTATTGTAATCTCTTTTCTTCCCCATTCAGCTAAACTGATGTCCTTCACTTTATACGGTAATTTTTCTATTGTACTCATATCTTATTTGTGTAATTTCTAAATTAATTGAATGCAAAGATACGGAGTACTTTTGGTAATAAGAAATTTTGAATCATTTTTCCAATTGACTAAAATTAAATTGCTAAAATTATGATTCTCTCCAAACACACTATTATATTTGATTTGCAATCATTTAACAAAGAGAAATTATAGGGCTATTCACTATCAAGACATCTGGTACCACACTTAGTTCACAAATATCCAAACAAAAAAACCTCCATCAACTAAATGATGAAGGTTTCTTAAAAGTGGCGTCGACTTACTCTTCCACCC
>CAXBMR010000006.1:0-108646 GCA_963976995.1 uncultured Fluviicola sp. | reverse complement strand
ATGAATCAAAAACCTTATTTTAGTTGACAAAGGGAAGTATGTGGGTGATTCAAAAAGTAAATTTTCTCAAGAAGGTGACATACTGTATCTTTATTCCATGATGAGTAAATTGTTAGGTAAGGTAGAACTGGATAAAAACAGTTCTGCGAGCATTAAGAAACTGTTGGAAAGCACAATTTCATTCTTGAAAAGTGGATTCTAAAGGGATATGTCAACTAATCATACAATAAAAAACTTCCAAATCACCTCTACTCCACCAACTTATCAATAGCGAGATGCAAGTTTATCCCTCTTAATTCATTGCCAGAAGCAACGATAATACCATTCCCATCAATTAAGTAGGCCGTTGGGATGGAACTGACAACATACGCTTGTGCAGCCTTTCCTTCTTTATCCCAACCGTGATTTTTCCAAATTAAGCCGTCGGATTTGATAGCTGCTTTCCAAGGGGCTTCTTGTCGGTCAAGTGACACACTGAAAACTTCAAATCCTTTTGCATTTTTGAATTTCGTTTTGTTGTACTTTTTATATGCTTCAACAACGTTCGGATTCTCTCTTCGACAAGGTCCACACCAAGATGCCCAAAAATCAATAAGAACAACTTTCCCTTTTAGTTTCGATAATTTAATCGTCTTTCCTGATGGAGAAATCAATTCTATTTCTGGAGCTTTTGATCCTTTTGTTGGTTTCAACAAGTTCGTCGATGCACTCATCGTTAAGAGTCCAATCATCGTTATTAATGCAAGTAATTTCATGTGCGTTGTTTTTCGTTTGACAAGATTACAGCAAATACCT
Organism: uncultured Fluviicola sp.; assembly: GCA_963976995.1. GTDB lineage: Bacteria > Bacteroidota > Bacteroidia > Flavobacteriales_D > Crocinitomicaceae > UBA4466. The sequence continues at coordinate 107,851 of CAXBMR010000006.1, read as the reverse complement.
TACCCAATTCTACGAATGTCCGCTCCAAGGTTATTTAAGCGTATATCAATATCTTGGTAACCTCTGTCAATTTGTTGAATATTATGAATGGTACTTTTCCCTTTTGCAGAAAGTGCTGCAATGAGTAGCGAAACACCTGCTCTAATATCTGGAGAAGTCATTTCTATACCTCTCAATGGGTACTTTTTATCCAATCCGATAACTGTTGCTCTGTGTGGGTCACATAGAATTATTTGTGCTCCCATGTCTATTAATTTATCAACGAAAAATAAACGCGATTCAAACATTTTTTGGTGAATCAAAACAGAACCTTTTGCTTGTGTAGCAACGACTAAAATTATCGACAATAAATCGGGTGTAAAACCAGGCCACGGAGCATCAGAAATTGTCATAATAGAACCATCAATAAACGTTTCTATCTCGTAACTTTTCTGAGCAGGAATGTAAATATCATCCCCTTTTCTCTCTAATTTGATACCTAAACGACGAAAAATCGTTGGCATGATGCCTAAATTATCCCAACTAACGTCTTTAATGTTAATTTCAGAACCTGTCATTGCCGCAAGACCAATAAAAGAACCGATTTCAATCATATCAGGGAGAATTCTATGGAAACAGCCGCCCATTTTCTTTGATCCTTTAATAACTAACATGTTTGAACCAATACCGGAGATTTTCGCTCCCATACCGTTCAACATTTTACATAACTGCTGTAAATAAGGTTCACATGCAGCATTGTAGATGGTAGTTTCACCTTCTGCCATAACCGCAGCCATGACAATATTTGCCGTACCAGTAACTGAAGCTTCGTCTAAATGGATGTAAGCACCCTTTAAATTCTTCCCTTCTACAGCGTAAAAATGTTCTCCGGCATCGTAGATAAATTTAGCGCCCAACATCATCATTCCAGTGAAGTGTGTATCTAACCTTCTACGTCCGATTTTATCTCCGCCTGGTTTTGGTAAATAACCAACTCCAAAGCGCGCCAAAAGAGGACCAACAATCATTACTGAACCTCTTAACGATCCGGCTCTAATTTTAAAATCTTCAGATTGCAAGTAGTCTAAATCAACATCTTTCGCTTGGAACATGTACGTTCCTTTTTCAACCTTTTCGATTTTTACGCCCATTGCTTGCAACAAGCCAATAAGTTTATTGACATCAACAATATCAGGAATATTGGAAATTGTAACCTTCTCAGCAGTCAAAAGAGGCGCACAAAGCACTTGTAACGCTTCATTTTTTGCTCCTTGCGGAATTAAATCTCCTTTTAGCGGTTTACCGCCATGAATTTCAAATGATGCCATTACTTATCTCTTAAATTTCTTCTTTTGGTATTGCTGCTTCTTGTTGCGATTATTTTTGTTGCGATTGTTGCTGTTATTGTTGTTCTGATTATTATTTAACCCCAAGGTTTTCAGCAACTGATTAGTGCTAACTAACTCTTCTTCTGGATTTTCTATACTTAAAGCACCTTCAGACATTGTTTTTAACTGCTTAGCTATCAATGAATTATCAACAGCAGTATTGTTATGAACAAGGTATTGCTTCTTCATGAAATTACCCATTGCATGCGTCATGTATGCAATTTCTTTCTCATCCTTGATATCTTTAGCCGTGTCCAATATTTTCTGTGTGTATTGTCCAAAATGTCCAAATCGAATTTTACTTTTTGGGTAAGCCATTTCGCTAGGTTTCTCTGACAATGCCTCTTCCGTCGGTATTTCGTATGGAGAATCCACATCCAATTTAAAATCAGACATGATGAATAAATGTGCCCATAATTTATGTCGGTAATCATCAACATCACGAAGATGCGGGTTTAACTGCCCCATTACCTCAATAATTGCTTTCGCAGCACTATTTCTTTCTGCATTATCTTCTATCTCCATTGCATGCGCAATCATGTTCTGGACATTACGTCCATATTCAGGCAATAGCATTTTATTACGTGATGTATTGTATTCCATATATTTATTTTGGTAACTTATAAAGTTCGAATCTACTAATTTTCTAGGTGCTTCGCAAGTGCTTCATTGAAGAGGGTCTTCGCTTCTTGTATAAAGCCGAAATGCTCATCATCTATCATCATTTTTCCTTGTGTAACATGACCGAGTAGTGTGAAGTTAACTTTTGAATTCATCATTGACTCCAAGAAATCATCCTCTTGATCTTCATTCACCGTTACAATCACTCTACCTTGTCCTTCTCCAAATAAGAAAGCATCTTCTCTCACTTCAGAATCAGTCACAATGTCAAAACCTAATTCATTAGGAATGGACATCTCGGTTAAAGTTACAAATAATCCTCCATCAGCAATGTCATGTGCTGCATTAATGTGTTTATTGAGAATTAAATCTTTCACAACCTGCTGCATAGCAAATTCTTCTTCTAAATCGAAATAAGGTGCTGGAGATTCATTTACTCCATGATGTGAAACCAAATATTCCGAAGAAGAAATATCATCATAAGAGCGACCGATAATGAAAATTAAATCTCCTTTATCTTTAAAATCCAAGGTCATTACGTTGTCTTTATCCTCCACAATACCAATCATACCGATTGTGGGAGTAGGAAAAACAGGTATTTCTACACCATCTTTTGATGTTTGATTATAGAATGAAACATTCCCACCAGTTACGGGAGTATTAAATTTCAGACAAGCCTCAGACATTCCTTTAATCGCACCAACAAACTGCCAAAAAGACTCTGGGTTGTATGGATTTCCGAAATTCAAGCAATTTGTAATAGCACTCGGATTTCCTCCGGCACAAGTAATATTTCTAGCGGCTTCAGAGACCGCAATCATTGTTCCTATTTTAGGATCTGCATTGACATATCGAGAATTACAATCAACTGACATAGCCAGTGCTTTGTTCGTTCCTTTTATATTCACAATTCCTGCATCAGAAGGTCGATTTGTTGTCATCGTGCGTGTCCCGACCATAGAATCGTACTGATCAGTGACCCAGTTTTTAGATGCTATATTAGGGTTCTGTAACAATTCAAAAGCAACCTCTTTCAAATCTTCTGGTTGCACAATAGTGTCAATATCAAATTTTTTGTACTCTTGATAATAGGCAGGTTCTGTATATTCCCTTTCATAGACCGGAGCGCCTCCTCCAAGAACGAGTGACTCCGCAGGAACATCTCCTACAATTTCTCCGCCCATAAAGTAACGAACTCGTCCACCTTCAGTCACGGTGCCAATTTCCTCAGCGTGTAAATCCCACTTATCAAAAATATCTTTTACAACTTTCTCTTTTCCTTTTGCTACAACAACTAACATTCTTTCTTGTGATTCAGAAAGAAGAATTTCATAAGGTTGCATATTTTCTTGTCGAGTTGGCACTAAATCAAGGTTGATATCCATACCAACATTTTCTCCAGCTGCACTCATTTCACAAGAAGAACAAGTAATTCCAGCTGCTCCCATATCTTGCATTCCCACAATCGCATCAGTATCTGCTAATTCCATTGTTGCTTCAAGCAATAATTTCTCCATAAAAGGATCACCCACTTGAACAGATGGTAAATCATTCGCTGAATCTTCTGTAATATCTTTTGACGCAAAGGCTGCTCCAGCAATCCCGTCTTTACCGGTAGAAGAACCAACAATAAATACTGGGTTTCCTACCCCTGCAGAAGTTGCCGAGATAACCTTCTTTGGATTCATTATTCCTGCTGAAAAAGCATTCACTAACGGATTTGTATTATAAGAACTATCGAAGAATACTTCTCCTCCAACAATTGGAATACCGAAAGCATTTCCGTAATCACCAATTCCTTTTACAACTCCTTTTACGAGCCATTTTGTTCTGTCTTTTGTTATGTCACCAAAACGCAATGAATTCATTTGTGCGATGGGACGAGCGCCCATCGTGAAAATATCTCTATTAATTCCTCCAACACCTGTTGCGGCACCCTGATAGGGTTCCAAAGCACTTGGATGATTGTGTGATTCTATTTTAAAAACACACCCTAAACCATCACCGATATCAACCAATCCAGCATTTTCCTCTCCTGCTTTCACGAGCATGTGAGGACCATCTTTCGGAAGTTGTTTTAGCCAATGAATGGAATTTTTATACGAGCAATGTTCTGACCACATTACGGAATAAACCGCCGTTTCTGTGAAGTTCGGAGTTCGTCCCAAAATTTCTTTAATCATTTCAAATTCTTCTGCGAGAAGTCCTAATTCTATTGCTTCGCCGAGAGTTGCTTCTTTTTGCATCGTACTTTCCATATTTCTATAAATGATGGTGCAAAAATACTTAATATCAAGTAACAATCTGCAATTATTAATTAGTAATTGACAACAAGTAATCAACAATTTATTAATACGTAAATTCATAACTTTCAGAATAATTAATTAACTTCGCATCTATCAATTTTGAAAGTTATGAGTTACGATATTATTGTAGTAGGAAGTGGGCCTGGCGGATACGTTGCGGCAATTAGAGCTTCTCAGTTAGGACTAAAAACAGCAATTGTTGAGCGTGAATCTCTTGGAGGTATCTGCCTCAATTGGGGTTGTATTCCTACAAAAGCATTACTAAAAAGTGCGAACGTTTTTGAATATTTACAACATGCGAGTGATTACGGAATCACTGTCAAAGGTGCTGATGCAGACTTTGGAGCAATGGTATCTAGAAGTCGTGAAGTGGCTAATGGCATGAGTAGCGGTATTCAGTTTTTAATGAAAAAGAATAAAATTGATGTTCTTTCAGGAACTGGAGTTATAAAAGCGGGTAAAAAGGTCGCAGTTACTGATGACAAAGGCAAAACGACTGAATATTCTGCGAACAAAGGAGTAATTATTGCAACTGGTGCTCGTTCAAAGCAATTACCAAGTTTGCCTCAAGATGGTAAGAAAGTAATTGGGTACAGAGAAGCATTGACTCTAAAAACACAACCCAAGAAAATGGTGATTGTTGGTTCTGGAGCAATCGGTGTGGAATTTGCGTACTTCTACAATGCTATTGGAACAGAAGTTACCATTGTTGAATATTTACCTAACATTGTTCCTATTGAAGATGCGGATGTTTCAAAACAACTGCTAAAATCTTTTAAAAAGTCAGGAATTAAGGTAATGACAAAATCATCTGTAGAGTCAGTTGACACATCAGGAAAAGGTTGTATTGCAACTGTTAAAACAGCCAAAGGTGAAGAAAAAATTGAATGCGATGTAGTACTTTCTGCGGTTGGAATTGAAGCCAACATAGAAAATATCGGATTAGAAGATTTAGGAATAATAACTGATAGAGGTCGTATTTTGGTGAATGATTATTACCAAACAAACTTGCCAGGTTACTATGCTATTGGAGACGTTATTCCAACGGCTGCTCTTGCTCATGTCGCTTCGGCAGAAGGAATTATTTGCGTAGAGAAAATTGCTGGAGAAAACCCAGACACATTGGATTACGGTAATATTCCTGGTTGCACGTATTGTTCCCCAGAAATCGCTTCCGTCGGAATGACAGAGGCTCAAGCAAAAGAAGAAGGTCGTGACATTAAAATTGGTAAATTTCCCTTCTCCGCTTCGGGTAAAGCAAGTGCTGCCGGAGCAAAGGAAGGTTTCGTTAAATTAATCTTTGATGCAAAGTACGGAGAATTACTAGGTGGTCACATGATTGGTGCCAATGTCACTGAAATGGTTGCGGAATTAGTTGCACTTCGTAAATTAGAGACAACAGGACATGAATTAATTAAAACGGTTCATCCTCATCCAACGATGTCAGAAGCAATTATGGAAGCGGCTGCAGCTGCTTATGACGAAGTAATTCATCTGTAGAGTATAAAAAAATCAAAAAAAAGAGCGATTAGTACTTGTACTAATCGCTCTTTTTCGTTTTCTAAAATCCTATTTCACAACAATCACATCTTTTTTAGCAAACATTTTTTGGTCGAATTCAAAGTCAATTCGCCCAACATTAATGCCTGCCCAACCCACTTGATTTACAAGAACGGTTTCTCCGTTAAGATTTTTCTCCTCTGTTGGCTTATCTAGGAAGGTATGTGTATGACCACCAATAATTAAATGAATATTTTTTGTTTTTTGCGCCAGAATTCTATCAGAAATTTTATCGCTGGAATACTCATAACCCAAGTGTGATAAACAAATAACAAGGTCGCAACCTTTCTCCTTTAATTCTGTCGCTCTATCATTTGCAATTTCAATTGGATCAATATACTTTGTTTCTCCATATTTAATATCAGGAACTAAACCTTTCATTTCAACCCCAACTCCGAAAACGCCTACTTTGATTTTACCTTTCTGAATAATTGTATATTTTTGTGTAAGGCCATCTACTGGCGTATTGGAAAAATCATAATTTGAACAAACAAAAGGGAATTTAGCATACTCTCTCGCTTTAACGAAGCCTTCCATACCTCCATCAAAGTCATGGTTACCCATTGTTGCAACATCATAACCTAGTTCAGTCATCAATTTCATTTCCAAAACTCCTCCAAATTTATTAAAGTAAGGTGTGCCTTGAAAAATATCACCTGCATCTAACAATAAGACATGTTCTTCTTCTGCTCTCACTTCTTGAATCAATTCAAAACGGCGAGCTACTCCTCCCTTGCCAGGATATTTCGAATGATTCTCAGGAAATGGATCAATATTCGAGTGAGTATCGTTGGTATGCAGAATTGTCAATCTAGAAGAAGAGTTTTTGGCAATAGATGTTTGCGCTAAAATAGATGGAGCAATCAATAAACCTCCCGAAACGACAACTGAATTTCTTACAAAAATCCTTCTTTTCATTTTTCAAAAGTTATTCGTTGATCATCATTCCAAATCAATGTTTTCTGCTCTTTAGCAGCCTCTATCATGACATCTCTCATCAATTCTCCAGCGTAGGTCACATTGACTTTATCTTGAAAAAAATCCATATTATCGCCACCGTTCATCAAATAATCTGAAGTTACAACTAGAAAAGTTTCATGTTCTCCATTGTCTGCGTTATTAATTATCAAATTTCCAGCTAGTACTGTTGCTCCAGCGATAGGCTCGCCATTTCTTTTTTGGAGGTATCCTTGTATTTTTACTAGTGAATTTATTGGCAGTTCAACAATTACAATTTCATTATCGAAAGGCATGAGTTTGAAAACATCACCAAGTGTTACCTCTCCTTGACTGATAGAGTTTCTAAGTCCACCCCAATTCAACAGACAGAAAGATGGCTTACTACTATCCATTTTCTGCAATTGAGAATTATAAATAGCATCTGTTGACCAATTATTCAAACTTCCATTTGGTTTTCCTCTTTCAAAATCTTTAGGTGCATAAGCTATGACCTCGAGCATTTCTTTGTTAAGTTCTAACCTATAAGGAGAAACAATGCTATCAATAACGTTTACTTTCTCATATTGTTTAGTGACAGCTATTTGTTGATTTTCTGCGGAAACTATATTAACAGAAGAGCAGGCCAAAAGACCTGCTCCACATAATATAGCTATGCCAATTTTTAATTTCATTCAACAATTACTTGTCGATGAGCAGAGCCATTAGCAGTCATGACCTTTATTACATAACTGCCTGCTTTTAAAGGCCTAACGTCTATCTCTAAAGAAAATGTTGACAAGCTTGAGTCCGTAAGCACCACCCTACCTTGCATATCAATTAACTCATAAGACTTAATACTATTACCATCAGTATTTATTCTTAATATTTCATTAGCTGGCACTGGATATACTTTTAAAGAATTTTCAGCCAACTCTTTAATCGACAAAACGGAACAATCGGTTCCTAAGTATAAGTTATCATCAAAATCAATATGACAAGCAAACTCTACTGAATCGATAAAAGGATTTCTATTGCCTTGAATGCTATAAATATATTCATGTCTAGCAATTTCATAATCATCTGGCAAATCAGCTAAATGCCACGTTTTAAGTATGTCTTGATCCTGATCGGCTGCATCAGAATCACTGTTCAAGCTAAAACCATAACAGATAGCCATGTACATAATTGCTCTTGCAGCATTTCCTTTTTGTGCATCTCTAGGTTCATATACCAGCATACCACTTGCATCCAGTCCAAGAGTTCCTTCCAAATAAGAAGACGATACTGCTCCGGTAACAACTCCTAAAGGATGATTGTTTCTAGGTATATTGGCTTCTGCAAGATTTGTAGGATATAAATTGTGCTGGTCGTTGTACTCAGGTAACTCAGGATTATCTGCGGGCTGAGTTGTCATCCAAGAATGCGCAAAAGTATGCTCACGACTATAACCGGTGGCTGACCAATCGAAAGGATCCGAGAAAATAAAATTCTCGCCAGAATATGCACCTGTTACAACAGATTGACCATTAATGGTATCTCTTATTTCAAAATTTGCCATCATTGTATTGAGATACATGAAGTACGTTACACTTGTATGCGGATTAATAAGAGACGCCAAATCTGATACTAAGGTATTATCCACAGAACTTATTGAACCGTAATATCCAGCAATATTTGACCCCGTACTGGATATATTACCAGTTGCAGGAGAAGTTGTTAGGTAATTTTCAAAACCACCAGAACCATTGTAGGCATAGACAGTAAAGAAATAGTTTTGGTTAGCGATAATCCCTCTCGGGGTAAATGAAGTGGAGGGACCAGCATAAGCAACAGTTGAGTTACCAACAATATCTCCTCTCATATAACTTGTTCCATCAGAAGGTACATCAGTAACAGCACTTCCATTATTCCAAAGAACTAGATAATTTGTAGCTCCAGATCCCGGATTATATTGACCCGTCAAGGTATAAGCTTCAACTATAGGAAATGACATGCTTGTAGGGCTCGCAGTTGGTTCTGATGCCAGATTGTCTGTTCCTACTCCTTCCAAATTAATCAAATAAGGATTTTCGTCGGCATCATTAGAAGATATTTCTAAAGTTGCAAAGTGGGACCCAATAGTAGATGGTGAATAATTAATTGTAAAGTTTTGAGAAGTTCCACCAGCAATTGTAGGTGTACCAATATTAGAAGAGAATGATGCCGCGTTCGCACCTGAAAATAAAGCTCCGGAAACAACTAGGTTTTGTGTTCCGTAATTCTCTATAGTTATAGTAGTTGCAGCTGAATTACCAATAAGGTAATTCCCTCCTGTAAAAACAGTTGAGCCTCCAAGTAATACGTTTATTTCATACATTGGAGCCACATACGTGATAATATCATTCAAGTCTCTTGGCACGATTTGATAATTTGTATTAAACTGCCCAACTAAGCCTGTAATACTAACAGCACCAGTTGGAATAGCCGTACCAGCAATGTTTGTAGAACCATTAATTCTAATGTCCATTGTATTTGTTCCATCGGTAACTTGAACTGTACTGTTGCCAGCAGCAAAAGATCCTGACTGAACAAAAGTTACATTCTCTAAAACCACCAATTGAGACTCTAATGGTTCGCCAATTGCCAGCACTGAAACTTGCAACGGTATAGGTTGAATCACAGCTTGTCCAAAATTTGTCATCGAAGCAACGGTGGATATTTCTAACAAGCCAGCAAATTCAATCAACGGTCCAGTAACCGAAACAGAGTCTCCTCTCAAAGCACCTGTGACAGGCCCTCCATAAGCTGCTATTCCAGCAGTTGCATCTTGCATGTAACGAATTTGACCAAGTTCAGCACCGTTAGTTACAACTCCGGTAACCGTCACTGTTTGATTCAGTGCAAACGTTCTAGCGTTAGCAATATCAGTCTGTGCAGAAAGTCCAAATGAGAAGGTCATAGCCGCTAAAATAATTATTCCTTTTTTCATAATAAATTGTTTAGTTGATTACATTAAAATTCGAAACCTAAGGACAGATTAAATCGAATACCTTGTCCAATAAATACTCCTACTGAATTAGCTGTAAAATCATTTCCATAAAGTGAAGATGCTCTAGCGTCAGATATATACAAGGTATTCAATGCGTTAAATACATTTCCTCTTAAGACAAGACTAGATTTCTCGAATTTGAATCTATATCCGACATGAATACTCATCAAACCATATTCAGGCATTTGCCATGATTCAGTACCTCCAAGCGATCCTTGCAATTTAAATGGATCGAAATCACTATAATATCTATCGAAAAATGTGTATTTTACCTTTATGTAACCTCTTTTAATTGGCGCAAATCGGAGAGATAATGCAGCCGTTGATTGAGCTGCATCACCAACGTGAACCCCTTTAGCATCTATAATATACTGAGTCCCTACAACATCTATTGTTTCACTAGATTGCCAAGTCCAGTCACCTACACTCACCATTCCTTCAATCGTCAGTTTTTTATGTACTCGGTAAGAAGCATCAACTTCCACACCCATGTGTAATGCATCCATGCCATTCACATTTGCTGTAACTGTCTCCAATGGATCATTAGGATCTGGAACTTGAATTCCAAAAGGAAAAGGCTTGTTTTTCCAGACTGTATAATAACCATTTGCATTGATGCTCAGTTTTTTGCTTCTAAAACCATATCCTGCTTCAAACGCATAAATAACTTCATTTTTAATATCTGCAAAGAACTCATTCTTATTATTGTCAACAACATTACTGTATTGAGGAGTTCTGCTTAAATAACCTAAATTAATGAACACATTAGATTTTTCAGTAACATTAAAATTTGCGCCAGCTTTGAACGTTCCTCCTATTTTCCATATCCAACCTGTGTTGTCAAACTCTAGACCTTCTGTTTCTCTGGTGATTGTCTGGCCATTCAAAACAACTGTGTCCGCATATCCAATTTCAACCAAAGAGTCACCCACTTGCATGCTCTTTTTTCTAAAGTAATCTACCCCTTTATAACCGCTTGAAACTCCAGAAATATTAACAAATGCGTTCCATCTTCCATGAGAGTATTCGGCTTGTCCAAATGCACCTGCCCACTGAACAAAAGCATCTCTGTAATTCTGATAAGGTTTCGATGCGTCAGAAATTTTATCTCCAACCACGTTCATTGGGCTATCAGCATTGGCGTTACTTGTGCTTACGAAGTAGTCACCACCCAAAAGATTTTTCACTTCCACATAGTGTGAACCCTTATACCATCTATAATCCAAACCACCTGATGTTTTCCATTTATCATTAACCGTGTAGTCGAATTGAGAAATTCCTCCAATCCACATATGATTATTTACTGATGCCGAAAGAATTTGAGAAGACTTCAATAAATCATCATCGTAAGAAGCATCTGTCGTTGGAATCAACATGCCAAATTGAGAAATCCACTTGTTATTGTACTCTATTTCATTCCAGGCAATTTGACCCACAGAATCTCTAATTATCGTAGAAGAAGATCCATAATATCGTTGTCCACCACCTCTACCTATTGATAGATAAGCTATGTTTGACCAAGTTAATTTTTCATTGACTCTCCAGAAATCTTTCAATGTAAACTGCGGCTTATAGAAATAATTCAACCGTTCATTCATTAGCGAAGTTTTTCCTGTTGCGCTATCTGTGTAATTTCCCCAATGCGGATTGTACTTAATACCATTATCCATATTTGAGGTATCAATGTTTGTAACACCAAGTTTTCTTGCGTATTCTGAATCCCAATATTCAATTTTCTGACTATAAGATCTTTGTCCATGCTTTTGAGGAGCACCAAATCCACTCAACGAAACAACATGATTTTTAATTTTCTTTTGCACTTTCAAATAATAAAATGCTCCTTGAGTGGTAAGTCCATCTACCCAGCCATTTCCTTGCTTATAGGAACCGGCAAATAAAACTCCCCAGCCGTTTTTTAAGGTTCCCGACTTGTAAGATAAAGATGTTCTTAAAAAAGTACCTGTACCGTATTCTTGTCTCACTTTAATTTCTCTTTTACCTCCTGTATTTTGTGTTAAAATATTCATTGTTCCACCTACAGAAGGAAGCGCTAATTTTGTAGCTCCTAATCCTCTTTGTAATTGTACTTGTGATGTTATCGCATCTAAACCAAACCAATTGGACCAATAAACCCAACCGTTTTCCATGTCGTTTACCGGAACACCATCGATCATAACTCCGACATTTCGTTGACTAAATCCCCGTATAGTAATTCTAGCATCTCCATCTCCACCACCTTGCTGTGTAGCATGCACTCCTGGCTTAGAATTTAATATCATTGGTAGGTCTTGCGAACCTAGTTCTTCTGTGATTTCTTTTTTCCCAATTGTACTTACAGCAACTGGTGTTTTTCTATCTTGTGCAAGATTTCCAGTAACGTTCATCTCTTCTATTTCTTGACTTCCACCGAGCAATACTTCATATTCAAAATTTTCTTTATCAATATTCAGTTTAACAGTCATCGTGTCGAATGACAGCATTGTTATAACCATTTCATATTTACCAAACGGCACATCCTTGATGGTGTAATTACCATCTAAATCCGAGATTGCGCGAAGCATTGGAGAAAGAATGATTTTAGCACCCACAACAGGCATTTTGGCTGTATTGTCTGTAACAGTTCCACTGACTGTCGCAACTTGAGATAACGAAACGAACGTAATCGCTGAAAATAATAGTAGAAGTATCGATTTCATATAATTAAAGTCAAAAAAAGAGGCCGAAAAAATCGACCTCTGTTTAAAATAAATAATTCTTATTTGATAATAACTTTTCTAGTAATTACATTACCATTCGAAGCAGACAACTTAACAAAATAAACTCCTTTACGCTCACTCATATTAAATTTAACTACTGATTTTGTATTGTTCTTAATACTTGTAACCGTTTGACCTAATGCATTCAACACTACTATTGAAGTAAATTCGTTAACTCCTTTAACTTCAAAGTTACCATTAGAAGGATTTGGATATATTGAAATAATATTTCCCGCAGTTTCATCAAGACCTAGAGGTGCACAATCACATGTATGAGTTCCTAAAGTCTCGAAATCTCCAACTAATGTTCCAGTAAACATCTCGGGAGCAGGTAAAGAATCATATTCTAATAAAGGATCAAATGTATCGCTCGGAAGTTTATCTCCTTGCAATATTGTAGGCTTTCTAATCATAAAGTGATCTTTTGTAACCCATGCACCGTTTGGCTCAATAAACGGAGACTCTGAAGTCCATGAAGTACCTGGATCTTCACCTAATTTACCGAAAAAATCTACTAATGTAGAAGTACCGTTTTTCGTTAAAGCGATTCCATCATCTCCATTCCAATACCAACATGGGCTGGTAGCATACACTGGACTGTACCAAGCATCCGCCTTTGCTGCTAATTCAGGCCAAACAGGAAGCTCATTACCTGTTCCATTTGGATCACGCTTATCAACAACACCAACATGCGTGCTATATGGTGCAATCATGCCCACCAATTGAACCGTGTAATTTGCTGCTGGAGATGTTGTTCCACCAGAATAACGAGTTATAGAATAAGCCGATAAGTCAATTGCACTAGAAGTTGGATTGTAAATCTCCAATGCTTTAGAGTTTTCATATCCCTCTAGGTACTCAGAAATAAATAAATCCGAGCAGTCTTGCGCGAAAGTCATTGAACCAATTAAGGTCGTTAAAATTAGTAGTGTTTTTTTCATACTTACTTTTTTTTTGGATTGATAAAATTACTTGTTAGATTGAAACTAAGACGGTAAATATTTAATAAACGTTGGCATAGCAGAAGAATATTCTTACTGATGCAATTTTACGTTTAAATAAATTATGTCATATAATATAGCTATTATTTGTTTCTCTACACCTACGGTTTAGACAAATGCTAGCCTCTAGGACAACACAGGTGTGATTACCAACAAATATACGACAAAAAATCAATACTCGTATTAAGTATTTATCAACAAATTATTAACTATTTTGAACAAAGTACTCTGACAATCCTAAACTATTCCTATTTTTATCCAAGCAAATAATCTAAAAAACATTCTATTATGTCTATAAAATTTTTCTTTTCAATTTTTCTTGTTCTAACATTTAAATTAGGACTATCACAAAAAATAACCGTTGAAAAAATATGGTCTGAATATGAGTTTTTTGGAAAATCTGTTAATGGTTTTCAATCTATGAATGACGGAAATTACTTCTCAAAAACATCCGCTCCAAACAAAGTAACTAAACACGAATTTTCAAACTATGAAGGTGAGGGAGAAGTAATTATTTCTTCTGACATGCTCCCTGACATCTCCATGCAAGGTTATTCTTTCAATAACGACGAGACAAAGGCCCTTATAGAAACAAACACAACGAGTATTTACCGCAGGAGTTATTCTGCCGTTTATTATTTATTGGATTTAAAAACGAAAAAACTACAAGCCTTGGACAAAAAGAGAGAACCTCAAACACTGGCTGAATATTCTCCAGATGGAAAAAAAGTGTCTTATATATACATGAACAATCTGTATGTAAAAGATATAGCATCAGGAGAAGTTACAACTATTACGGAGGATGGTTTGTCTAATTCAGTTATTAACGGTACAACTGATTGGGTGTACGAAGAAGAGTTTGCCATCATTAAAGGTTACGACTGGTCATCTGACAGTAAACACATAGCCTTTTTAAAATTTGATGAAAGAGATGTAACAGAATTCACCATGATGTATTTTAACGAATTATATCCCGAATCATATACTTTTAAATACCCCAAAGCAGGTGAGGATAATTCAATCGTTACTGCAAATATGTATTCTTTAGAGAATAAATCTGTAAAAGCCATTGATCTTGGAAAGTATGAATATATACCTCGATTAAAATGGTCGGGAAAAGAAAACATGTTAGTTATTCAGACCTTAAATAGACATCAGAACAACATTAAATACCATGTAACAACGTTTAATGAAGAGCAGCTTCATACAAAAGTGTTTTATGAAGAAAACTCTGACACCTATATTGATATAGATGATAATTTGCTTATTCTTTCCGACGGTAAAACAATCTTAAGAACAAGTGAAAAAAATGGTTACAATCATATATACAAACTCTCTGTGGATGGAGAAATTACGCAAATCACATCTGGCGAATGGGATGTGATTGAATTCCTAGGCGTTGATGAAGATAAAGAAACTATTTATTATACTTCTGCCGAAGAGGGCGCAATTCACAAAGGAATTTACAAAATACAGATGTCCGGAAAAAAGAAAAAACTAATCAGTAAATCAACAGGTACTAGTGATGCTGATTTTTCTAATGGCATGAAGTATTTTATCAAAACATATTCTGATGCAAACACACCACCGGTATTCTCTCTTTGTGACAACTCTGGAAAAGAATTGACTGTTCTGGAGAATAATGCCGCACTAAAGTCGAGGTTGAACAACTACAACTTGTCCGCTAAAAAATTCATTAAATTTAAGGGAGCAGAAACAGAATTAAATGGTTGGATGATAAAGCCTCCAAATTTTGATGTAACTAAAAAATACCCCGTTTACATTAACATTTATGGAGGTCCTGGTTCTAATATGGTTTCTGACTCTTGGGAAAGTGTAAATTACATGTATCATCAATTACTCGCACAGGAAGGATACATAGTAATATCAGTTGATCCGCGAGGAACTATGTACAGAGGAGAAAAGTTTAAGAAATCTACTTATTTGCAACTGGGAAAATTGGAAACCGAAGATTTCATAGCTGTTGCAAAAGAAATTCAAACCTATGAGTTTGTTGATCCTAGTAGAATTGGAATCATGGGATGGAGCTATGGTGGATTTATGACTTCTCTTGCAATGACGAAAGGTGCGGACTACTTCAAAATGGGAATCGCAGTTGCTCCCGTAACTAACTGGAGATATTATGACAACATTTACACAGAAAGGTTCATGAGAACACCTCAAGAAAATGCGGATGGATACGACTCTAATTCTCCTATCAATTTTACAGATGAGTTAAAAGGTAAATACTTGCTAATACATGGTTCTGGAGATGACAACGTCCATTATCAGAACACAATGGAAATGGTTAATGCTATGGTGAAATCAAACAAACAGTTTGATCTATTCATTTATCCAAATAAGAATCATGGAATTTACGGAGGCAATACAAGAAATCACTTATTTAACATGATGTTAGATTTTACATTGAAAAACTTGTAAGAAAATTTAAATTCCTTCTTCTAAAAGCTTGATATAATACAAATGATGTGTTATATTGGGCGTCGAATTAAATTATCCATTAAATAAAGAATACCAACATGAGTGAAATTGCCAAATTAGAATTGAACGGTACATCCTACGAATTACCTGTAATTGAAGGGACTGAGAACGAAAAAGGAATTGACATTGGTAAGTTAAGAGGATCAACTGGCGGTTATATCACTATTGACCCAGGCTTTAAAAATACAGGGAGTACTAAAAGCGCAATTACCTATTTAGATGGTGAAAATGGGATCCTTCGATATAGAGGATATTCAATTGAAGAATTAGCTGAAAAAGCGAGTTTTTTAGAAGTTGCTTATTTGGTTATTTACGGTGAACTTCCAACAGCGGAAGAGCACAAGGCTTTTACTCATTCGATAACTAATCATACTTTGGTTCATGAAGATATGAAGCAATTTTTTGAAGCATACCCTGCTAAAGCACACCCAATGGGAGTACTATCTTCTATGGTTTGTTCTTTATCTACTTTCTATCCAGAATCATTAGATCAAGACAGAGATGATGAGGCAATTGACCTGACAATTCATCGTTTAATTGCCAAACTACCTACCCTCGCCGCTTGGTCATACAAAAATTCAATGCGTCATCCTGTTGTGTATCCTCATAACGATCTTGATTATTGTGAGAATTTTTTATCAATGATGTTTGCAATGCCAACATCAGATTACCAAGTTGATAGAACGGTGGTTACTGCTCTTAATAAATTATTAATTTTACATGCTGACCATGAACAAAACTGTTCTACATCAACCGTTCGGCTAGTTGGTTCTTCACATGCCAATTTATATGCTTCAATTTCTGCAGGTATTTCTGCACTTTGGGGACCTCTTCACGGAGGAGCGAATCAAGCTGTAATTGAAATGCTTGAGCAAATTCACGAAGATGGTGGAGATGTAGATAAATGGGTAGGAAAAGCGAAAGATAAGTCTGATTCCTTCCGATTAATGGGGTTTGGACATAGAGTTTATAAGAATTTTGATCCACGAGCAACAATCATTAAAGTTGCATGTGATGATGTTCTTGAAAAAATGGGAGTTAATGACCCCTTATTAGACATCGCCAAAAAATTAGAAAAAGTTGCATTAGAAGACGAGTACTTTAAAGCAAGAAATTTATACCCAAATGTTGATTTCTATTCTGGAATCATTTACAAAGCAATTGGAATTCCAACAGAAATGTTTACGGTAATGTTTTCAATAGGACGTTTGCCAGGCTGGATTGCTCAATGGAAAGAAATGAGAGAAAATGGTGAACCTATTGGAAGACCTAGACAAATATACACAGGTAACAATTTAAGAAGTTACGTGGGTATTGAAAAAAGATAAATCTAATTGAAATAATAGAAGCGGTGAAAATTTTCACTGCTTTTTTTATTAACCCTTTTCTGGCTTATTCATATACTTTCCTTTTTTAGAACCTTCATATATTGCATATTTTCTAAAAGAACATTCAAGATCACCGTTGAATAGCTTAATTTTTCTGTCAGGGCGTAACCCAAGTTCTTTAAATGCATCCATATTAGAAGAAAGTACCCAGCAATTAAATCCTTTCATTTCGGTTTTCATCCAATCACCAAGTTCTGCATACATTTCTTCAACTTCTTCTCCCATTCTTTCGCCGTAAGGAGGGTTGGAAATCATTACACCAGTCTCCCCTGCCTTTTTAATTTCTTGGAAAGAATCGACACTTGTTTTCACAAAACGCCCAACAGATAGAGCTCGTAGATTTCTCCGTGTTCTCGTCACTGCTTCTGCATCTATGTCTGATCCTACTATTTCACATGGCAATTCTAAAACTCGTTTCGGAACTGCCTCCTTAATTTCCTCCCACAATTCAGCATCGTAGTTCTCAAAATTCTTGAAAGCAAAATGTTGCCTTTCTACTAGGGATGGGATTCCTGCAGCAAGCAGGGCCGCCTCAATAAGTAAGGTTCCCGAACCACAAAAAGGATCCATGAAAGTAGATTTTCTATCCCAACCAGACAATCGAATTAGTCCAGCTGCCATCACTTCATTTAAAGGAGCTTCGCCTACACTTTCTCTGTACCCTCTCTGAAATAAAGGAGCGCCACTTGTATTCAATGAAATTATAACCTCTTTTTTGTTAATATAAACATCAAACAATACTTGAGGTGTCTTCACATTAACATTTGGTCTATCGTCAAACTTATCTCTAAATGTATCAACAATCGCATCTTTCACAACAAAAAATGGATATTGTGAATGATTAAATAAATCTGAAAAAACTGCTCCCTTTACTGCAAATGTTTTGTCCAAACTAAAATAGTTTGTCCAGTCGATGCGCATACATTTCTTATACAAATCATCTTCGTGTTTTATAAAAAATGATTCAACACGAACCAGCACAGAGATCGCACATCTTATGTGTAAATTCAAATAATAAACATCCTTCCACGTTCCTTTAATCTGAACAGCTCTATTTAGGATTTCTGGATTTTCATAACCCAATTCAATTAATTCTTCTGATAAAACTTGTTCTAGACCGAATATGGTCTTAAGTGTAATCGTTAAAAGTTGTTCGGATGATGTCTCTTTCAAAATATATTGCTTTAAGGGAATTTCTTCTATTTTTGTACAAAAGAACGAATTTGAAAGGACTTCGACTGTATTTACTTCTTTTAAGTTTTAATCTTATTGTTTTTACTTTATCAGCTCAGCAAAAAATTGGGCTTGTTTTAAGTGGTGGTGGAGCAACAGGATTAGCACATATTGGTGTTTTAAAAGCTTTAGAAGAAAATGAAATTCCCATTGATTATATCACTGGAACATCTGCCGGTGCTTTTATAGGAAGCTTATATGCTGCCGGATATTCTCCATTACAAATAGAGACATACATACTAAGTGAGAATTTTAAGGTCACCACTTCTGGCGAATTGCATCCCAACCAACGTTTTTTGTTTCGCCAAGATTACAAAAACGCTGGGATTATAGGAATTTCTCTTTCTCAAGATAAATTATTACAAAAATCTTTACCTACAAATTTTACGTCTTCTACGCTAATGGATTATGAAATGATGTTAAAACTAGGTATTGTCTCAGCATCTGTTAGAAATAACTTTGACAGTCTTTTTGTTCCTTTTAGATGTGTCGCGTCTGATATTGCCAAAAAAGAAAGTGTCATCTTTAAAGAAGGGCACTTAAATGAAGCTGTAAGGGCATCAATGACCTATCCTTTCTACTATAAATCAATAATGATTGACAGTGTTTTATTATTTGACGGGGGCTTATACAATAACTTTCCTGCAGACATCATGTATAATGACTTCAGTCCAGACTTTATCATTGGCAGTAATGTTTCGTATAATGCCAATTTACCGGACGAGGACAATATCATTAGTCAACTCACCAATATGCTTGTGAGTTACTCCAATTTTGAATTACCGTGTGAAGATGGCTTTATTATAGAGCCACGAGTTAGTATTTCAACATTCAATTTTTCTGATGCTAAAACAGCCATTGATGAAGGATACAACTCAACAATGGCAATCATAGATTCATTGAAGCAACATATTCAAGGCAGAACTACTAAAAGTGAATTGACAAAAAAAAGGCGTCAATTCAGAAACAAGATTATTCCATTGTCTATTACATCGGTAACTTCTAAAACTAAAAATAGAAAGTTGCATTATTCTACCCGTGCAATTATGAAAGGTAAGAAACCCGAGGCACTGAACGAAAGAGAACTAGAAAAAAGATATTTTAGACTAAACTCAAGTTCTCAGATTGATTTTGTTTTCCCCACGCTAGATTTAAACACTGATAGTACATATAATTTAGATGTAACTATAAGCAAAGCGAAAGAAATAAGAATAGATGTTGGTGGACATTTCTCATCCAGACCCGTTAACACAGGATATATTGGACTATCCTACCAAACGGCAGGTAAAATTTTCACTAAAACAAAAGTAGAATCTTATTTCGGTAAGTTTTATGGGGCAGCAAAAGCAAAATTCACCTTAGAGTTGCCAACGGTTTATCCTATCTCTACAAGTGTTTATTTCACGCTGAATAGATGGGATTATTTTAGAAACTTCGCTACCTTTTTTGAAGAAGTTCGCCCTTCCTTTTTGGTACAAAACGAAATGTACCTTGGTTTATCAATCGATAACCCTTTAGGGAATACGATGACTAGTAAAATTGATGCCAGGATGTTTGAGTTAACAGATACTTATTATCAAACAGATAAGTTTACCAATAAAGACACTGCTGATATTACCGAATTTAATGGCTATACGGGTAGTTGGAGTATAATGCAAAACACATTAAACAGAAAGCAATTTGCCAACAGTGGACATTACGTTGAGTTCAGTGCAAGATACGTTTACGGTCGTGAACATAGTGTTCCTGGATCAACAGCGCTCACCGAAGAACTTTATAAATTTCATTCTTGGATGAATTTAAAACTAGAATACCAGTCATTTGTGATAGATAATTCAGTTTTTCACTTAGGACTTCACGGACAAGTTGTTTATAATACAAGGCCCTTATTTGGAAACTATACAGCGACTATACTCTCTATGAATGAATTTACACTTGTCCCTGATGCACAGTCGTATTTTTTACCTGAGTATCGTGCCCCTCAATTCGCAGGTGGTGGACTGAATTTAATTTTCACAGTTAAGAAAAAAATCGACATTCGATTAGACGCTTATCTTTACCAACCTTTTATTCAAATTAATGTTTTAACTGATGGCTCACAAGTTTTCTCTCCCTATTTCCAAGGGAGAACATGGATGGCATCATCCTCTATCGTTTACAATAGCTTTATTGGTCCAGCAAGACTAACACTCAATTACTTTCCTGAACAAGAACAGCCTCTCGCTCTTCAGTTTAGTTTAGGGTTTGTTATTTTCAATGACCGTGCAGTTCGTTAAAATTAACTAAATTCGCACCTTAAAATAAGTCCTCTATGAGTAAAATTATCTGTGGAATTCAGCAAATGGGAGTAGGAGTTCCTGATGTACAAAAAATTTGGAAATGGTATCGAAAATTCTTTGGAGTTGATGTAAAAGTTTTTGAAGAAGCTGCTGAAGCTCCTTTAATGATTAATTATACGGGTGGAAAAGTGCAATCAAGAACTGCATCTCTTGCTTTAAGCATGGAAAGTGGTGGTGGATTTGAAATATGGCAATATACTTCGAGGAATACTGAGAAAGCAATTTTTGACATTAAATTAGGTGACTATGGTTTGTACTCTTGTAGAATCAAATCCAGAGATGTAAAAGCATCTTACCAATTTTTTAAAGAGAATGGAGCTGAAATTATAGGTGAACTTTCTACTGCACCAAATGGAGAACCAACATTCTTTGTAAAAGATCCAAACGGTAATATTTTTAATATTGTAAAAGGAACTGGTTGGTTTAAAAACACCAAACATCCTTCAAAATGTGGTGCTGTTGCTGGAACAATGATTGGTGTGAGCAATATAGATGAATCAATTGATTTATATCAAAACATATTGGGCTATGAAACCGTAGATTATGATGTAACTGGTCAATTCGAAGATTTAGCTCACCTGCCAGAAGGAAATGGAAAATTTAGACGCATTCTTCTTTCACACAAAGAACCAAGAAAAGGACCGTTTGCAAAATTGTTAGGCCCGTCAAAAATTGAATTAATCCAATCACTCGATAGAACGGATTGTGTTAAGATTTTTAAAGACAGATTCTGGGGAGATTGGGGGTTTATTCACCTTTGTTTTGATATTCAGGGAATGGATGAGTTACAAAAAGAATGTGAAACAAAAGGATATCCATTTACTGTAGACAGTTCTAACACTTTTGACATGGGAGAAGCAGGAGGTCGTTTTTCTTACATCGAAGACAGGGATGGTGCATTAATAGAATTTGTTGAAACACATAAAGTCCCCGTAATGAAAAAACTAGGATGGTATATCCATTTAGAGAAAAGAAAACCTGGGAAACATTTGCCCAATTGGATGCTTCATGCAATGGGGCTCAATAAAATTAAAGACTAAATAGTATTGAGTTATCGGGAAGAATCATTGAACAAATGAAGATCATTTAAACGAATAAATTTCGTACTTTTGAACAATACTTTTTAAACTATGAAAAATAAACTTTTTGGACTTTTCATCCTTGCAATTACTCTGTTTAGCTTTAACTCTTGTGAAGAAGACATTGAATTAACTGGAGGATTTGAAGAAACAGCTGTTGTATATGGTCTTTTAGATCAATCTGACTCTTTACATTTGATAAAAATTACGCGGGCATTTATAGGTGACGGCGCTGGTAGCGCTTTAGTTTTTGCTACTATTCCTGATTCTAATTACTTTAATTCAGTAACAGGGACAGTGACTGAATATATTAATGGCATCCCCGCTCGTGTTTTTAACTTAAAAGATACGATGATTCCTAACAAAGATCCAAATGGTGTGTTTTATGCTCCGGAACAAAAAATGTATTACTTTGAAACAGTTCCTTCAAGTCCACTTATTGGTACAGCAGAATACAGATTGAACTTGTCTATCAACAACGGAGAGTTTAATGTAAACGGGGCAACGTTCCCTGTAAACGGAATGTCAGAGGGTATTTCTGGTCAAAATCAACCGTACAGATTTATGCAGAGTAATGGTGACTACCAAACTACACTTGTTACTGTTCAATCAGGAAATTCTTATCAAATAAACACAACATTGACTGTAGAATTTACAGAATGGGTGGGCACTACACCAACCGTTAAAACATTCAATTGGAATCTCGGAGAAAAACAAACTAGCCCAAGTAACTCAGAATCTTTTAACGCAATTGGACAAACATTTTATGAATTAATAAAAAGTAATTGCTCAAATGACCCAACAATTACGCGACGAACTTTTAATTCTATTACAACCACGGTAACAGGTGGTTCGGAAGATTTATACAATTATATTTTAGTCAATGAACCTAGTTCTTCATTAGCTCAAACGAAACCAACATTCACTAATTTGACGGCAACAAAAGGTCATCCTGTTGTTGGTATATTCTCCTCAAGACAATCACTTTCTTCAAGAAGAGAGTTTGTAGATCCTTCTGGAAATCAATTTATCAGAGTAATTAATACGCTGTCAACTGAAGAATTGTGTACAGGATCGATTACAGGAGGCTTGCTGTTTTGCAGCGACAATACTGGCGACACAGGTCAATCTTGGTTTTGTCCTTGATTTGTTGAATGTATTTTAAAATTGCTTTCTTAGGGACACTTCTATTTGTATCTTGGCATCATGTCTGAAAGGAAAACACTTTTTGTTAATGTAATTCTACCTCTTCCTATTCGGAATGAATTTACGTATCGAGTTCCTTTCGATATAAACGAGACCATTTTTGTTGGTGCAAGAGTTGTTGTTCCATTTGGAAGATCTAAATTGATTACTGGAATTGTAACATCAATTCACGAGAATATTCCAACAGATTATCAAGCAAAATACATCGAACATCAATTAGATGATCAAGCCATTATTACTCCAAAACAATATACTTTTTGGAAATGGATATCAGACTATTACATGGCACCCATAGGTGATGTAATGAATGCAGCACTCCCTTCTAATTTTAAACTGGCGAGTGAAACAAAAGTAGTTTTACACCCTGATTTCAATTTAGATTACAAAATCCTAACTCAGAAAGAAATTGAGGTCGTTTCATCACTAGAAATGAAAGAAACGCTCAATTTGAAAGAGATTTCTGAAATTGTAAAAATAAAAACCATTCAACCTATCATTAAAAGTCTAATTGATAAAAAGGTCATCTTTTCATTGGAAGAATTAAATGAAAAATTCAATCCAAAAACCGCAATTTTTGTTCGATTTAGTGATTTCTTTAATGAAAGTGAGGCGTTAGAAGAATACTTAAATATTCTTGAACAGAAAAAGGGTAAAGAGAAGCAAGTGAATGCAATTTTAACCTTGCTCCATCTCGTTTCAACTTCCAAAGACAATTCAGGAACAATATTAAAAAAAGAGCTAATTGAAAATGGCGTTTCTCAATCTAGTATAAACACATTAGAGAAAAATGGGCTTTTTGTTCAAGAAAAATTGGAAATCACTCGCCTAAAAGAATCATCTGATCAGACGCACCAATTTAAGAAGTTATCTAGTTCACAAAATCAATGTTTGACTGAAATTCATGCGTCCTTCTTAGAAAATAAAGTTGCATTATTACATGGTGTAACCGGTTCTGGAAAAACAGAGGTCTATGTGCAATTGATTCAAGAGCAACTTGATCTAGGAAAGCAAGTTTTATTTCTACTTCCGGAAATTGCTTTGACAACTCAGTTGATTCAACGACTTTCTACATATTTTGGAGAACAAATTGGTGTTTACCATTCCAAATTCAATCAAAACGAACGAGTGGAAATTTGGAACCATGTCCTTAACAATGACATGAACAAATATCGAATAGTTTTAGGGGCACGTTCATCCATTTTTTTACCATTCAGAGAATTAGGGTTAATCATAGTAGATGAGGAACATGAGTCAAGTTTCAAACAATATGATCCGTCACCGAGATACAATGCTAGGGATTGTGCAATTGTCCTTAGTCATCTTCATAAAGCAAATATTGTATTAGGTTCTGCAACGCCATCCATTGAAAGTTATCATAATGCTAAAATTGGTAAATACAACCTGATTAATTTAACTGAGCGGTTTGGTGATGTAATTATGCCAGAGATTCTGGTTGCTAATGTTCGTAAGGAACGAAAGCAAAAAAGCATGAAATCTCATTTCACGTCGTTTTTGTTAGATAACATGCGTGAAGCCTTGAACAATGATGAGCAAATCATCTTATTTCAAAATAGAAGAGGATACACACCTCTTTGGATGTGTGAAGTTTGCAATTGGACTCCTAAATGCAAGAACTGTGATGTTTCTTTAACCTACCATAAACATACCAACAGTTTAAAATGTCACTATTGCAGTTATGCAACAAAGCCTATTGGGTCCTGCGCATCTTGTGGCAGTAATCGATTAAACATGCTTGGGTTTGGTACAGAAAAAATTGAAGACGAATTAGCTGTAATTTTTCCAGATAAGTCAACAAAAAGAATGGACTTGGACACAACTCGTTCAAAAAATGCTTACGCTAACATACTAAATGATTTTGATGACCGAAAAATAGACATTCTTGTCGGTACTCAAATGGTCACTAAAGGGCTGGACTTCGACAATGTGAATCTAGTGGGGATTTTGGATGCAGATATGTTGCTTAATCGAGCGAACTTCAGAGCATTTGAACGATCTTTTCAATTAATGACGCAAGTCGCTGGTAGAGCCGGAAGAAGAAAAAAAAGAGGGAAAGTTATTGTTCAAACGGGGGATCCAGATCACTGGGTTATTCAAAAAGTGATAGACCATGACTATGTTGATTTTTATAAGAATGAAATCACAGAACGAGAGAATTTTTTCTATCCTCCATACTTTAAAATCATAGAGATTACCCTTAAACACAGAGATGAGAATCTTGTCATTAAATCCTCAAGTGATTTAGCAGATAGACTAAAGTTAACATTCAAGGAAAGAGTTCTAGGTCCGGAATTCCCCATTGTTAAGCGAATCCACAACTTATTTCTAAAAAAAATAACGTTGAAAATAGAAAAAGACGCAGGTGACAAAAAAGTAAAGGAACGCATTCATCATATTATCGATGAATTTTATTGCGTCCCTACTTATAAATCAATTCGTATCGTAATCGACGTTGACCCCGCTTAACCTAGGTATGTTTTTAACATCCGGCTTCGGGTAGTGAGTCTTAACCTACGAATTGCCTTTTCTTTTATTTGTCTTACTCTTTCTCTTGTTAATTCAAAACGTTCGCCAATTTCTTCTAAAGTCATTGGTGGTTTCTCATTTAAGCCAAAGAACATTCTGACAACATCACCTTCTCTCGCGGTCAAGGTTGTTAAAGAGCGCTCTATTTCAGTTCTTAAAGAATCTAGTAGTAACTTCTTCTCAGGACCAGGTAATGAGTCATTTGGAAGAATATCATACATGCTAGATGAAGATTCATCACCCTCAACAAGAGGAGCATCCATAGATACATGTCGACTGGTATTTTGCAACGATTGTTGAATATCACCAATTGTACAACCTAAAAATTCGGCAAGTTCATCAGCCGATGGTGGCCTTTCAAACTTTTGCTCTAATTCTGAGAAAGCTTTGTTAATTTTACTTATGGTTCCAATTTTATTCAATGGTAAACGAACCACTCTAGCTTGCTCGGCTAAAGCCTGTAAGATAGACTGTCTAATCCACCAAACAGCATAGGAGATAAATTTAAACCCTCTACTTTCGTCAAACCGTTTCGCTGCTTTGATTAAACCAACATTACCCTCATTAATTAAATCTGGCAATGATAGACCTTGATTTTGATATTGTTTGGCCACTGAAACAACAAATCGAAGATTTGCCTTCGTCAATTTTTCTAAAGCTCGCTTATCTCCGTTTCTAATCTTCTGAGCCAACTCTACTTCTTCTTCAGCCGTAATTAAATCAACGCGACCTATCTCCAATAAATATTTATCCAAGGATGCAGTCTCGCGATTCGTAACTTGCTTCGTTATTTTAAGCTGTCTCATAGTTTAAATTAAATTGGTTCGCGTACTATAATAACGTTGTCGCACGTAAAATGGTTGGTTAAAAAAAATCTAAATGATTAAACTGTATCAATTAGAGTGTAATCTGCTTCCCTCAGCGAATATTCTGTGACCGTTTTTAGGAGCTTTTATCGTCATTTAATGTAAACTAGGGCTTAAATAGCGTTGTTTTGCTACTTTTGTAGAATGAAAATTTTAATGGTATGTCTGGGTAATATTTGCAGATCTCCTCTTGCTGATGCGTTGTTACAAAAAAAAATAGACAGCAACGGCTTGAATCACTCGGTAGATTCAGCGGGAACATGTGACAATCACATCGGTCAATCACCCGATTTAAGAATGACGTCAACGGCTGAATCCTATGGTTTATCTATTGATCATCTTCGAGCAAGACAATTTGAAGTTGCCGATTTCGATAATTTTGACCTCATCTATGCAATGGATGATAGTAATTACCAAAATATTCTTTCGTTGTCTAGGAGTAGTGAAGATGAAAATAAAGTAAAAATGATACTTGACGAATCTCATCCAGGCATGAAGTTAGAAGTTCCTGATCCTTATTTTGGAGGTGACAGAGGATTTATAGAGGTTTATAAGCTTCTCGACAATGCAACAGATTGTATTATGAAAAAACTCAACAAATAATGAAAAAAGGTATTCTGTATTTAATTCCGACAACACTTGGAGGCGAAACTGTAAATGATATTATTCCAGCTGATGTGCAGGCTAAAGTTGTAGAATTACGAATTTTCATTGTAGAAAATATTAAATCAGCTCGCAGATTTCTCAGAAAAGTGGATCGATCTTTTCCTATTGATGATTGTGAATTTTTTGTTCTTAATCACAGAACGGATCCAGGTGAATTGTATTCTTTCATTCGACCTGCAATCGATGGAAAAAACATTGGTCTAATGTCTGATGCAGGGAGCCCAGGAGTGGCAGATCCAGGAGGAGCAATTGTAAGTCTTGCACATAGCAAAGAAATAAATGTGCATCCCTTTGTTGGTCCTTCTTCTATTCTAATGACCCTAATGGGAAGTGGCTTCTCGGGGCAAAATTTTGCATTTCATGGTTATTTACCTAAGGAAAGAAAAGCGAGAATTAATGCATTAAAACGATACGAATCAGACACCCGTAAAACCAGAATTACTCATCTTTTTATGGATACTCCTTTTAGAAATATGAATGTTTTGGATGATTTACTGAACGAATTAGCCGATCCAACAATGCTCTGCATCGCCAGTAATATTACAATTTCGAGTCAAGATATTCGCTCAATGACAATTAAAGAATGGAGAATTAAAGCATACGATTTGTCTAAGAAACCTGCAATGTTTGCTATTGGGGTCAATGTTTAAAAGAGAAATTTAGACTCGTTTCTCATTCTAGACTAACATCCTATTACGCTGTAAATAAAAGAGAAATCATGGAGGGTTCAAGAGGAGATTTGTCGCATCATTACACACTATAATTTCAGCTCCTCACTCTCAATTATTTCATCCCTCTTCGCTTCTTAATTGCTTCGTATGAATCTTGAATTTGCTGAAATTTTTCTTTAGCTCCTTTTTGGTATTGCTCACCCATCTGCGCGACTTTGTCCGGGTGAAATTTTATTGCCATTTTTCTATACGCTTTTTTCACCTCATCATTACTGGCAGAAGAAGTTATACCCAAAATAGTATAATCAGAATCTACATTTCGATAGAACATATTCTTCACGCTTTCGAAATCAACAGAAGACACTCCCATTAAATTAGAAATTTGCTCAATTACTCTTATCTCTGGTGGTGAAACATCTCCATCAGCTTTAGCAATTCCAAAAAGATAATGTAGTAACTGCGTTCTAACAGCGGGTTGCATTCTTGTTTGAATATCTTGGCAAATTCGTTGCAAAGGAATAGTATCAGAGTCTAAAAATTGCTTTAATGTTTGCAAATGACTACTAGAAAATTGAGGTCCAAATTGCTGATTAAAAAATGCTTTGACATAGTCTAATTCAGATTTTAATATTTTACCGTCTGCTTTCATTACTGCAGCCGACAGAGCCATCAACATAGTAGGCACATCATTTGAAGATGATCTCTGTTGGTAAAATTGGAATACATCCTCCGGGGTAAATTTACGGCCTTGACTTTGTGCATTTGCTTTTGCACGATTCATTGCACCTTGATAATTCTCTATAAAAGAACCCAGCATGAAACCTAAAACACCTCCCATGAAGCTTCTCTTTAGGAGAAAAAAACCTGCAAACGCAAAAATCCACTTAATCAATACCTTTTTTATTTAAAAATGCCGCTCTGCTATGCAGAACGACATTTTGTTGTTACAAATCTATTAAACTTTCTCTATACTTCTTTCAATGAATTGGTTTAAAGCTTCTCCCTTTAACAATCCTTGAGATAGCAAAGCAATATCCGTTAATTGCTTGACTTTAGATTTTTTAGATTTCTCTGTTTTCGTTTTCAAAATCTCTTGTATTTTTTCATGATTTCCATTAATCATCAAATTGTGCATATCTGGAAATGCACCCATAAAGCCGCCACCGCCCATTTTCTGTTGTTCCATCATTCTGCGAATAAATTCTGGTTGCGTAATAATGATAGGTGCATCATCAGAATTCATACTTTCAAATTGAACAGTAAATTTATCCTTATTAACGGCACCTTCAAATAATGGTTTTAGAGATTCTTCATCTTCTTTGCTTAATTTAGAAGGAATTTCTTCGTCCTTCAGAATTAATTTATCTAAGGTATCAGAATCTACCCGTGAAAAAGCAATACTTTCATAAGTTTGTTCCAATTTTGCTATCCAATGTGGAGCAATCGGTCCGTCTATATGTAGAACATCATAACCTCTGTCTTTTGCCTTCTTTACAAAACCAAATTGTTCAGTAGGATCGTTGGTGTAAAGCATCACGACTTTATCATTTTTATCTTTTTGTGAAGTTTCTATCTTCTCTTTGTATTCATCTATTGAGAAATAATCACCTTCCGTATTTTTAACCAACGAGAATGTTTTGGCTTTTTCACTGAATTTATCATCCGAAAGCGATCCATATTGTACAAATATTTTAAGATCTTCCCATTTAGATTCAAAATCTTTACGATCGTTCTTATACATTGAAGCCAACTTATCAGCTACTTTCTTAGTAATGTGAGAAGATATTTTCTTCACATTGCCATCACTTTGTAAGTATGAACGTGAAACATTCAACGGAATATCTGGAGAATCTATGACGCCATGTAATAAAGTTAAAAACTCAGGTACTATTTGCTCCACATTATCAGTAATGAACACTTGATTAGAGTACAAATTGATTTTATTTCGCTGTACTTCAATATTCTCTTGAATTTTAGGAAAATACAAGATACCTGTCAAGTTGAACGGATAATCAACATTCAAATGAATGTGAAACAATGGAGATTCCATAGTTGTAGGATACAATTCTCTATAAAAAGAATTATATTCTTCCGTTGACAAATCCGCTGGTTTTTTAGTCCAAGCTGGCGAGATATTATTTATTTGATTAGGTATTTCAACTGCAACTCGTTTTACCTTACCATCATCATCCTTCTCCCCTTTTGGGTCATCAATATAGTCCGTTTTCGTACCAAAAAAGACAGCTGTAGGCAAAAATTTACAATATTTATCCAAAATACCCTGCACTCTTGCTTTTTCAATAAATTCTTTCGAATCTTCTGAAATATAAAGAACAATGTCTGTACCAATATGCTCTTTCTCAATTTCTTCGATTGTAAACTCTGGAGAACCATTACTTTCCCATTGTACTGCTTTAGATCCATCTTTGTGAGAGAGCGTTCGGATTTGAACTTTATCTGCCACCATAAATGATGAATAAAAACCTAATCCAAAATGTCCTATAATTTGCTCAGCTCCTTCCTTTCCTTTGTATTTCTCTACAAATTCTTCAGCACCCGAAAAAGCAATTTGATTAATGTATTTATCTATTTCATCCTCAGTCATTCCAACACCATAATCTCTTATCGTTAGAGTCTTTTCTTTTGGGTCAAGAATAACTTCGACTTTTTGCTCTCCTAATTTTCCTTTGAATTCCCCATTCGTAGAATAAAATTTTAGTTTTTGAGAGGCATCAACCGCATTCGAAACCAATTCACGCAAGAATATTTCATGATCCGAGTACAAAAACCTTTTAATAATTGGAAATATATTTTCCGTCTGTACATTGATTTGACCTGTTTTCATTTTATTATTTTTAATTATTTGATTTTATACAGTCAATCACTATGCCATCAACATTTTTATGACAAACTGTCCTAGATTTTGGACAAACTGACACTTAGAAACGAATATTGATTATTTTTACGCAAAAAGTAAGAATGATTTATACCTTTTTTCTTTTTGTACTCTTATTTTTCTCGTTTAAATACGTGAAGAATCTAAAAGCATATTCACTAAACGAATGGGCATTTTCATTTGCATTCTTGGTTAAAGTTATAGCTGGATTTATCTTTTTATATATCTACACTGACATCTATGGTAATGGTTCATTAAGTGCTGATGCAAGTGTCTTTATGACGGAAAGTAAAATTCTGAATGATGTTTTCTTTGTATCGCCGTTCGATTATTTCAGGCTCTTGTTTGGGCTTGGCAACCAAGAAGAATTAATGTTTACTTATCTTCAAGATACATCACATTGGGATGCAGGGGCTCAAACATTAATCAATGACAATAGAAACATTGTTCGCGTGCATAGTCTATTTCATTTTTTTAGTTTCAACAATACTGCCAATCACATTATCGCGATGTGTTTTGTTTCTACAGTTGCCGTTAAGCAATTTTACCTTGCTCTTAAGGACAAGACTTTATTGTCAAATACAACCATTTTTCTCCTTATTCTACTCTTCCCCAGCACTCTTTTTTGGACATCTGGTATATTAAAAGAACCTTTCATGTTTTTAGGTCTAGGTCTATTAGTTAGAGGGCTATGTTATGACAGTTCCGTCAAAAAAAAATGGCTTTTTGCAATCATAGGTCTATTTATCCTAATCGGATTCAAACCCTATGTTTTGATAGCGATTATACCAGCGGGCCTTTTCTTATTTCTTTTTAAGTACGTTACGAAAAGAAAAATTATTGCTTCTCTGATCCTTCTAATGGGTATTCTTTTAATCGCAGTGAGTTTATTCTCAGGGCAGCGAAAAAAAACGGTGCACTTATTATCAAGAAAACAATTTGACTTTAAGAATGTTGGGAAAGGTGGTCTTCATGCTTTAACGGATTCTACCTTTTATTTCTTTCGTCAAAATCAGATTAAAAATTTAAAGATTGAGGGGGACTCTGTTTTAATTACGAAAGAAATGGATGCACTCATATTGAAGCATGGAAGCATGGAAAAACCTATTCCTATTCACTTAAAACCAACTGGAGAAAAATGGTTCGTTTATTTTAAGAATCTTCAAAGTGATGGCTTTATTGAGGTAACATTGATTAATGATTCTTTTGGTCAGTTAATGAAAAATATTCCCGAAGCACTTATCAATAGTCTGTTTCGCCCATTTATTAGCGACCCTGGAGGCTGGCTCAAGTATCCTGCAATGATTGAGACTCTTCTTCTTTTTCTTTTCTTGATTTATGCTATTATAAATAAAAGAGTGTTGTCAAAAAATAAGATCGCGCTTATCGTTGCTCTCGTGCTATTTGTTTTAACATTATCGCTGTTAATTGGATGGGTAACACCCGTTTTAGGAGCAATCGTTCGTTATAGAATACCTGTTTACATTGCTTTGCTTGTCATTGCGGTTATGGTTATTCAACCAAAAAAAAGTAGATAGCTTAAAGTATATAGCGATAAAGTTAATGAAACCAATTCAGATTTTCACGTTATGATATAAAAGTCAAAAGACCATCTAATTTCGCTTTCACTGAAAAAAACAATCCTTAACAAGTTTGATAGGCAAGATTAGTTTAGGTCAGTAAAAACTTTGTACATTTGCGACCATGATTTTAAATGAAGATAAAGCCTTAAAAGTAGCTGAATTTTTGCTCCAAATAAAAGCAATCAAATTGAGTCCTAACGATCCATTTACATGGGCCTCTGGAATTAAATCACCCATTTATTGTGACAATCGTGTTACTTTATCGTATCCACAAATTAGAACGTATATCCGACAGGGTTATGCCGAAAGTGTACTTGATTACTATGGCAAACCCGATGTAATTGCAGGTGTTGCAACTGGAGGGGTAGCTCAAGGAGCATTAGTTGCTCAAGAATTAGGACTTCCATTCATTTACATTCGAAGTGAAGCGAAGGAGCATGGAATGGGTAATCAAATTGAAGGTTATTATGAGGAAGGCCAAAAGGTTGTTGTAATAGAAGATCTAATTTCAACAGGTGGAAGTAGTCTCAAAGCGATTCAAGCATTGCGCGAAGCAAAGCTAGAAGTAAAAGGTCTTATTGCTATTTTTACATACGGATTTGAGTTAGCGCACACCAATTTTTCAGATGCCGAATGTCCCTATGTAACACTTACAGATTATGACACCATGCTCACTAAGGCTTTGGACAGTAATTTAATATCCGAAGATGATCTTTCTTCCCTTCAAGAATGGAGAAGAAATCCAAAAGGATGGAAATAAAACGAATATGACAATTGACAGCGATAAAGTAAATGTAACAACGACTCCGGAAATTATCATTAACTTTTTGAAGGATGCAAACAACTTAATTCATCTTTTGCCTCAAGACAATATTTCGGATTTCAAATCATCTGAACAAGAATGTTCTTTTAAAGTGCAAGGTGGAATTACTATTTCACTAATAGAAGATGGGACTGAGGGAGTTGAAAAATTATTCTTAAAATCTGGTGAAAAATCGCCTTTCCCATTTCGTTTAACTATTCACATGAACCAGAAAGGAGAATTAACTGAAGGCTATATCCATTTTGATGGAGAGGTCAACATGTTCTTAAAAATGATGGTAGAAAAACCGTTAACAAACCTGTTTAACTACATGTCTAATAAACTGATGGAGTATTACGCTTAAAGAAACTTAATTTCCTTTAAGTCATATTCTCGTCTTTCATTTTCAACTTGCAACACAAGCTTTCCAGAAGTTAAAACATCGATGATTTTCCCTTCAAACTTACCGTTGGAATCTTTGTAATTTGCCAATTCTTGAAATTGATACAAGTTCTTCAAATAGTCTTTTTTTATTCCAGATTGATCAGCAAATTCCAACTCGTTTGTATTAAAGGCATCAATGAAACTCATCAAAATATCAACTGGCGCTCTTTGCAGACCACTTTCAGAAAATAAACTAGTCGCGTTTAGTCCTTTGAAAATTACTTGATTTACATTCAGACCAACTCCTACAATTGAACTCTTAATCTCAGAGCCAGCCAATTGATTTTCAATTAAAACACCAGCTATTTTCCTGTTCTTTACTACGATGTCGTTAGGCCATTTTATTCTTGCATCAACTCCCAGTCTAGAAAGTAAATGAATTAAACTTAATGAAACCAATTGTGTCAAGGTAAACTGTTTTTCCACTGACAGATTGACGTTCTCTAAATAAAACGAAAATGTCAAGTTTTCTCCAGCACTAGATAGCCACACAGCTCCTCTTTGACCTTTACCGTCACTTTGCTCGTCTGCCAAAACAACAGTCCCGGAATCAATCTTCCCCACTTTTACAAGATTGGCAACATAATTGTTCGTAGAATCTACAGATGATAAACGAATAATTTTTACGCCTATTTTCATTACTCATTTTTAACAGTTGATGGCGGTAAAATTACAGTTTATTTTAAATTAAAGCTTAGTTTTGTCTAAGCGAAAAACACTACATGAAGAAAGGAATAAAAATCAGTGAATCACAGCAACTTTGTGATACCATTGTAGAGGGAATGCAAGAGAATAAAGCGAATGAAATAGTCGTGTTGGATTTAAGAGAAATCGATAGCGCTGTTTGTGATTTTTTTGTTATTTCTTCAGGGGATTCTTCAACGCAAGTAGATGGTATTTGCTCATCAGTCGAAAAATACACGAGAGAGAACATTTCTGAGAAACCTTGGAGAATAGAAGGAAAAAGCAATAGTGAATGGATTTTAATGGACTATATTAGTGTAGTTGCACATGTGTTTCATAAAGAAACGCGTGCTTTTTTTGATCTAGAAGATTTATGGGCAGATGGTAAAAGAACAGATGTTCCAAATTTAAATTAAAAGGCTTCGTTTTAGATTAAACAATAGAAGCAGAAAAAACAATACAATGGCAGAAAAAAAGGATGGAAAAAAGGGTAACAGTCGCTTTTCAATTTATTGGATTTATGGCTTTATTGGATTAGCATTTATCGGCTTTTCTCTATTTTCCAATAGTTCAGGTAACATTCCTGTAAAGTACGAAAGTACTTTTATAGAACTCGCAGAAAAAGGATATGTAGTTGATGTGAAAATGATAAACAGAGTCCGTGTTGACTTTCAATTGAATTCTGAGGGCTCAAAATTTATAAAGAGCACAGATGATGGACAGTTTTCTGGAATGAAAGAAATGCTGAACCGAGGTAATCGTCTCGGAGGTAAAACCAAATTTTCCGTTGAGATTTTTGATGCTGGCGCCTTTTCTACAAAGATTGATAATCTGAATACTAAGTTGAAAGCAGAGGGCAAACAACTGGTCCAAATGGTGCCAGTCCAAGAGGTTGATTATATTGGTAACCTTATCAGTTTCTTACTGCCCATCGTTATTCTATTGGCCATATTTATGTTTGTAATGCGCAGAATGGGGGGTGGCTCAGGTGGTGGCGGAGGTCAAATTTTTAACATAGGAAAATCAAAAGCCAAACTTTACGACAACGGAAAAACAACGAACACTACTTTTAATGATGTAGCTGGTTTAGAAGGAGCAAAAGAAGAAGTGGAAGAAATCGTCGAATTTTTAAAAAACTCAAAAAAATATACTGACTTAGGAGCTAAAATTCCTAAGGGAGCCCTACTTGTAGGACCTCCCGGTACGGGAAAGACGTTACTAGCGAAAGCTGTAGCGGGTGAAGCAAAGGTTCCTTTCTTTTCATTATCAGGATCTGATTTCGTAGAAATGTTTGTCGGAGTTGGAGCTTCGCGTGTCCGTGATTTATTCAAACAAGCAAAAGAGAAAGCACCGTCAATTATCTTCATTGATGAGATTGATGCTATTGGCCGAGCCAGGGGTAAAAACAATGGTTTGGGATCTAATGACGAGCGTGAAAACACATTGAATCAATTGTTAACAGAAATGGACGGTTTTGGAACCAATTCCGGTGTAATCATTCTTGCTGCCACTAACAGAGCTGATGTTTTGGATAAAGCATTAACAAGAGCAGGACGTTTTGATCGACAAATTTTTGTTGACATGCCTGACTTAAATGAGCGTAGAGAAATCTTTGCCGTCCATTTAAAACCAATCAAACTTGAAAAAGAAATTGATGTTGAATTTCTATCTAGACAAACACCTGGTTTTTCAGGTGCGGACATTGCCAATTTGTGCAATGAAGCAGCGTTAATAGCAGCAAGAAATGGGAAGAAGCAAGTAGAAAAACAAGACTTTTTAGATGCCGTGGATAGAATTATCGGTGGACTTGAGAAGAAAAACAAAATTATCACACCAGAGGAGAAAAAAGCCATTGCCTTTCATGAAGCTGGACACGCCACTATTTCTTGGATGCTGGAGCATGCTAATCCTTTGGTTAAAGTAACAATTGTTCCTAGAGGAAGATCTTTAGGAGCGGCATGGTATCTTCCAGAAGAGAGAATGATTACCACAACTGAGCAAATCCTTGATGATATATGCAGTGCTTTAGGTGGTAGAGCAGCCGAGCAGTTAACTTTTGGTAAAATCAGTACCGGTGCTTTAAGTGATTTAGAAAAAATTACAAAGCAAGCCTATGCAATGGTGACAATTTATGGTTTAAATGAAAAAGTAGGTAACATCTCTTACTATGATCCAAATGGTAACCAGTTTACAAAGCCTTATTCTGAAGAAACTGCAAAAATTATTGATCAAGAAGTCAGTAATTTAATTGAAGAACAATACCAGAGAGCATTGAGTTTACTGAAAGAAAATAAAGAAAAACTTGGTTTACTAGCAGAACAATTATTAGATAAAGAGGTTATTTTTAAAGAGGATTTAGTTTCTATATTTGGAAAGAGAATTTGGGATAAAGAACCTGTTGTTGAAAAAACACAGGTTTCCAAAAATGAAGTACAAGAAGAAAATAAAGAGACGACTGAAGACAAATCAAGCAAAATAACTGAGAATCTAGAACCAGACAATGAAACTGATACGGAAAATAATAAAGAAGTGGACAGCACTGCGGACGAAAGTAATTCCGGAGCCTAACTTTGTTACTGTATATCAGGGTACCGATGAGTATAGCGCGCGTATCTTTAAATTGAAACTAGAAGATGCCGGAATACCCGTTATTATTGTTGATGAAAGAGATTCCTCATACAATGCCTTTGGATATGTCCATCTAAAAGTAGAGAGAGAAAATAAACAAGTAGCCACTGAGTTAATTGAAGATAAAAATGAATAACATCGTAGTAAGAACTATATCAGGTGCTGTTTTTGTCGCGTTAATTTTAATTCCTTTATGGCTTTCTAAAGAGACCGCTGGAGTTATTTTTTCATTATTTATGCTTCTAGGACTTATTGAATTTTACAAATTGTTTAACATGAGTAAAATCGTTTCTGTTAATTGGAAATGGGCAAGTGCTATTGGTTTTTTCATTTATGCGCTAATTTCAGGAGTTATTTTCAATATCATACCTGTCCAATTGCTTGTTGTTATTGTTCCGCTAATATTCATTCTATTTATTGGTGAAATTTGGCAGAAAAAAGAGAACCCATTGTTAAATGTAGCTATTATTGGTCTAGGTCATCTTTATGTTATTATCCCTTTTCTCTTTATGATATACTTAATTAAGAATGACGATAGCTCCTTCCCTTTGCTTGCTGGTATGTTTATATTGATTTGGATGAATGATACTTTTGCCTTTCTTTCTGGGAAATTTTTCGGAAAAACAAAACTCCTCGAACGAATCTCACCAAATAAAACATGGGAAGGAACAATTGGAGGTTCATTCTTTACATTACTTGCAGGAGTTGCTATCGGGTTTTTATTTGATCAAGAAAATGTCGTTTTCTGGATTATTTCAGCAATCATCATCGCTCCTTCAGCAATTATTGGAGATTTACTGGAGTCACTATTCAAAAGAAATGTTGGAGTAAAAGATTCTGGTTCTATAATGCCAGGTCATGGTGGTATTCTTGACCGTTTTGATGCAACCCTATTTACAATTCCAATATTCTTTGCTTGGGTAGTCATCTACAAACTTATATGCTAAAAATGAAGAATGCTGTTAGTTTTACTATCCTCTTAATTTTATTACCACTAGTTTCTTTTTCTCAAAACGAGAATAGACAACCGGTAGAACAACATGAACATGGTAAAAATGAAATTGGTTTAGCTATTGCTCCAGCCTATTTTGTAAAAGAAGAAGTCATAACCTTATCTATGCATTTACATTATATCAGAACAATTTCACACTCAAAGTTTGGACTTGGGGCTAGTTTTGAGCGCATTGCATTTGACCCGAAACATAGCACTCTTGGACTGGTTTTTACCTATAGACCAATTGAAGGGTTGAACTTTTCAACATCACCCGGAATCACATTTGAAGATGGAAATCCAGGCGCTTTTTTTGCATTACATCTAGAAGCGGCTTATGAATTTGAAATCGGTGATTTTCATATTGGTCCAGCCATTGAATTTGCAAGAGACCCAAATGACTCCCACTTAAGTATAGGTGTTCATTTTGCATACAGCTTCTAAATTAATCCAATTATTTTACTGTTAAAAAATCAAAAGAATTCATTTTCCGTTTTTTTACTTTAGCTTTTTTAGTAACTTGGTACGAATTATTAATTAAAACGAAATTATGAAAAAGGTATTTTTAGCACTTTCTTTAATGATGTTTGTTGGAACTGTTGGAACTTCAGTTTATGCAGCAACTTCTGACACTACAACTGAAATCAAGAAAGACGACGATAAAAAGAAAAAGAGAAAGAAAAAATCTAAGAAATCTGAATGCACCATGGACAAATCCACGGCAAAGTCAGGTTCTTGTTCTTCTAAATCTGGAGCAACTGACAAAAAATCATGCTGTTCTTCTAAGAAGAAATAAATTTTTAAAAGGTAATAAGGCCATTTTGCGGTCGTCTAGTTTAGTCGAAATGCAAAGTGGCTTTTTTTTTATGGAATTTAATTAAGTTCGATTCCCAAAGGACAATGATCCGATCCATGCACATCATTCAATATAAAGGCATTTTTCAACTTTGAATTCAATGATTGTGATACCAAAAGATAATCAATTCTCCAGCCAACATTTCTATCTCTTGCCCCTCCTCGATAACTCCACCAAGAATATTTGACTTCACCTTGATGCTTTTCTCTAAATGAGTCGACTAGACCGCTAGATATAAAATTATCCATCCCATTTATTTCCTGTTGTGTATAGCCAGCACTTTTGTTGTAATTGGCTTTTGGTCTAGCTAAATCAATATCTCTATGTGCGACATTAAAATCACCACATGCAATGACTGGTTTTTTCTTTTCCAATTTTTGGATATAAGCTAGTAAATCAGAATCCCATTTTTGACGATAATTCAAGCGTGACAAATCATTCTTAGAATTTGGTACATAAATTGACAGAACAAAATAATCCTCAAATTCAGCGCAAGTAACTCTACCTTCTTGATCATGTTCCTCAATGTCTATATCATAGGTCACAGCAATTGGCTTTAACTTTGATAAAATGGCCGTTCCTGAATAACCTTTTTTAACGGCTTGATTTGCAAAAACTTCATAATGAGGCATTGATTCACCAATTGCCTCTACAACTTGCTCTACAGATGCTTTTGTCTCTTGCAAGCAAATAATATCCGCATTTACATATTGCATGTCTTTAAAGAAATTTTTCTTTGTGATTGCTCGGATACCATTCACATTAAAAGAAATTATTTTCATACTATTTTGTTTGATTCAAACTTAGAAAAAAGAGCCGAATATCAGATGGGTTTTAGTACATTTATTCTTTATGCTTAAATTTTTAGTCATATTATTCCTTGTTCTATTCGTTCAGAATGAAACAATTGCACAAAGAAATGCTGAATTAAGTATTCTTTCGTGGAATGTTTTTTTGCGTCCGGCCATTCTTAATGATGGTCAGTTAGACCGTGTTGATAGCATTGTAAAATATTTAGAAAATTCTAACGCTGACATTCTTGTTCTTCAGGAAGTTTTCCATAAAAAAGCTCGACGAAAATTAACAAAGCAACTAAAAAAAGAATATTACTATTCAACAAAAATGGGGAAAAAAAGCTTTTGGGGAATTTCATCTGGTGTTGTTATTTTTTCAAAGCATAAAATTCTAAAAGAGAAGCATGTTGCTTTCAAATCAGCTACAGGAAGCGATAAAATGGCCCGTAAAGGTGGGGTTTCTTCGATTATTGAGTTCTTCAATACCAAAATTCAAATTATTGGAACGCACCTCCAAGCGGGAAAAGGACCAAAAAGAGAGAATATTCGAAAAAAACAACTTCGAAAACTAAAATCCATTGAAGACACTACAGTTGTAGCTTCCATTTACGCAGGTGATTTTAACATTGAAAATTCTACAATTCCTTTTGGGCAAATGATTGAGTCACTGAATTGTGATAATATTAACACCTCAGGAATATTGAAAAAAACATCCAATTTTTCAGATCAAAAGCTTTACCCAACCACTGGGAAAGCCAAATGGATTGATTTTATTCTACTTCGAAAAAATAAAAATTCAAAACTTAAAAAAAGTCGAATTGAAGAACCGAAAAGCAAAATTAAAGGCAGACTTTCTCGACTTTCTGACCACAATCCAATAATTAGTACAGTCGTATTATTGTAACTAATTCCTTGTTATCTTTGTCCAGTATGAAAATTGACAAGCAGACTTTAGATGACTTAGAATTCACAACTATACTTAAATGGTTAAGCGATCACGCCATTTCTGATTCTGCAAAAGTCAAATTTCACGAACTTTCACCCAGTGCAGACAGAAAGGAAGTTTTAAATGAGCTAAGCAAGGTCAATGAGCTGCTTAAAATCAGAAGAGAAGGGGAAACATTTCCACATATAGATTTTGAAGAATTGATTGAAGAAATAAAATTACTTCCCATAAAAAATTCTGCGATTCAGCTCGAAGGGTTCATGCGGATATATAGTGCATCACTATTAGTAAATAGTTTGCTTTACTTTTTTGATAAAAGAGAAAAAGAATATCCATTTCTGAATGAAGTTGTGAATGCAGCTTATTTTACCCAAGAAATTAGTGAAGCTATTCAAGCAGTTTTTGACAAGCATGGAAAAGTTAAAGATGATGCTTCGGAAGAATTATTCACAATTAGAACGCAACTTAAATCTATAAAAAGGCAAATAAATCGAAACTTTGATAAAGAAGTAAGTCGATTGCTGAAAGACAACATTCTCGGAGAAACCAAAGAGACTTTCATCAATGAACGACGTGTACTATCGGTTCTTGCTAATCACAAGCGTAAAATATCAGGTACTGTTGTTGGCTCAAGTAAATCAGGTAACTATACCTATATTGAACCACAAATAAATGTCAGCCTCAATAACGAATATGAATTGTTGCTCGATGACGAACGTAAGGAAATTTTCAAAATTTTACAGGTTCTAAAAACGCAGTTATTCGTTCACATTAAGTTGATAGAAGAATATCAAAAAATCTTGGTTGAATTTGACTTTATCAATGCAAAAACAAGATTAGCTATCGAACTCGATTGCTGTCTTCCTGCTATTTCAGAAAAATTAGAAACGGACTTAAAAAACGCTTATCACCCTATTCTTTTGAAAAATAACAAAGCCCAAAAGAAGAAAACTCTTCCACAACAAATTGAAATGAATAAATTTGGGAGAATGCTCGTTATTTCAGGCCCAAACGCCGGTGGTAAAAGCATCACCCTAAAATCAATAGGAATTCTTCAGCTGATGCTACAAGGTGGACTTTTAGTCCCAGTCCACCCGAATAGCAAAATGTGTCTGTTTCAGAATATTTTAACTGACATCGGTGACAATCAATCCATAGAAAATGAACTGAGCACTTATTCATATCGATTAAAAAGAATGAATCACTTCTTGCAAGTTGCCAATAAAAAAACATTGTTCTTACTGGATGAATTTGGAACTGGTTCTGACCCAGATTTAGGCGGAGCATTAGCAGAGGTTATTTTTGAAGCGTTGTACAATAAGAAAAGTTATGCTGTAATAACAACTCACTATAACAACATTAAATTAAAAGCACATCAATTACGAAATGCGATCAATGGAAGCATGCTTTTCAATACAGAAACTTTGGAGCCACGATATGAGTTCTCGATAGGACAACCTGGAAGTTCATTTACGTTTGAAGTTGCTAAAATTAATGGGATCCCCGACGAGTTAGTTGAAGAAGCAAAAAACAAACTAAGCGATAGCAAAGTTAAGATGGACAAACTTCTCAGTGATTTGCAAAAAGAGAAAACATACTTAAACCAATTAAATAAAGCCCACATAGAAGCACAAGATATTGCTCAGGAAGCTTTTAGTAACTATACCACAAAAAAAGAACTATACGAAAGCAAGTTACAAAATATGCGTTCCAGCTCTGAATCAAATCAGAGGCACATCAATGCTGGTAAAAAATTAGTCGCTTTCATCGATAACTACAACATTAACACTAAGAAAAAAACTATCAACGATAAGTTATTAGAAGAAGTACGAAAGTATTTAGCTGTTGAAAAATCAAAAATCATTACAGCAAAACAAAAAGTCAAAGAAAAAAAATCTGGAATAGTTGCAACCAATAAAAAGATAAAAAAAATACCTCAAAAGGAAGAATCATATCAAAGGAGTAAGATTAAAATTGGCTCCAGAGTTAAAATGTTAGCAACAAAACAAATTGGTATCGTAGAAGAAATAAAAGGTGAAAATGTAACCGTTTCATTCGGCTTTGCAAGAATGAAGGTGAAACTTACTAAATTAACTTTTGTTGACAATAAATAATTTTGAGTGAAAGAACAAGCCGTTGCTTTCGTCAAAGTAAAATATACAATTATGAAAACATTATTTTTAAGTTTACTCATTTTAGTTCTAGCAGGATGTTCAACAGTAAAAGAAACAACTGAACATACCAAAAGGCAACGTCCTCTTGCTTATTTGAATGGAAAATTTTTTGAACAAGATGGGAAAAAAATGATGTATGGAGGACCAGATTCAACTCAACATTTTATTATTGATAATTCTTCTTTAGTCAATGAGCAATTTCATTATGGAATGGGGAGAGAAGCATTTCCTGCATTGTTAAAACCAGAATTTATTTCGATCTCAGAAGCTAATGCCTTTTGGCCAGATTCTGCTCGATTCTTACTCGCGTATTCAGGTGATGATGTAAAAGCGTATTCTGTGAAAGATTTAACCAGACACGAAGTTGTCAATGATGAGTTGAACGGTCACCCAATTATGGCTGCGTATTGCATTTTAGCGGATTTAGGAGCAGTTTATGACAGACAATATGGTGATGAAATTTTGACTTTTGCGCTAAGTGGATACACGTATTTCGACAAAGAAGTTTGGAATGGTTTAGATGGATTCGTCTTATGGGACAGAGAAACAGAGAGTTTATGGTGGCCTTTAATTGGCAAAGCGTTCTCCGGATTTTTAAAAGATGTGAAATTACAAGAGCTTGACAGAAGTCAATGGAAAGATATTACTTGGAGGGAGGTCAAAAAATCATATCCCAATGCAAAAGTTCTCAAATCAGGTCAAGATTACGAAAGACCTACTAGTTGGAATAAGATTGAAGATATTGACCGAATTTTAAAAAACTTTAAATGAAGCTAAGTAGATCACAAAAAATAATGCGTTTATTCACTTCTGAAGAACGTTTTAAAATGATGAAAGAAGAGTCAATGATATGGGGATTTACTTGTTTAAATTGCACTGAACGAACTTCCTTTTGGGAAATGGGAGGAATTCGATACAAAGCTTCAGGAACACCAAAAATGAGATTTTCCTGTCCAAAATGTAAGCATAAGGCAATCCAATTAATTGATAAATTAGAACTTTAGAAAAAAGAAGCATTGAAGAGCAGAGTTCCATCCATATTATCAATTACTTTTCTAACAGGTGCTCTCTTCACTTTTACATTTTGTGGTGATTCTATCTATATAGAAAACGAACCCGATATTCAGCCTTTGTCAAAAAGTTGGGAAAAAGTAATACCCAACCAAAAATTACCAGATGGAATTGTGTCATTAAGTGCTAAGCAATGTGGTGTCTGCCATCAAGACCATTACAAAGAATGGTCACAATCAACACATGCCCATGCGTGGACAGATTTACAATTCCAATCTGAAATCAAGAAGGAGTCAAGTCCATTTATGTGTATCAATTGTCACATACCATTACAAAATCAGCAGGAGTATATCATTGAAGGCTTAATTGACGGAGATATTTATCGGCCAGTTAAGAAGAAGAATCCTAACTTTGACCGAGAATTGC
This sequence comes from uncultured Fluviicola sp., assembly GCA_963976995.1. GTDB lineage: Bacteria > Bacteroidota > Bacteroidia > Flavobacteriales_D > Crocinitomicaceae > UBA4466. The sequence continues at coordinate 63,544 of CAXBMR010000006.1, read as the reverse complement.
AATTAGAAGGAATTAACTGTGCAACTTGCCATGTTCGGAATGGAGCTGTTATTGGTCCAACAGGTACCACAAAAGCACCCCATAAAACTATTAAAGACACTGAATTCCTATCTGAGAGTTTATGTATTTCTTGCCACAATGCTGTTGCAGTAGTCACTCCTACCCTCGCCTGTTCTTTTGAGACTGGAGATGAGTGGGAATCAGGCCCTTACTTCGGGAAAGAAAATTGCATTGATTGTCACATGACCGCGGTTAATAGAGAAGTTATGAAAGGAATGGGAAAACGACCAAGCCGTATTCACAATTTTGCGGGTTCTGGAATACCTAAATTTGATACGGTGGCAACCAATATGAAAAACGGATTAGAATTCTATCCAACGTTGTCCCAAAAAATAATCAGTTTAAGCGACAGTATTTTCTTTACTCTCAAAGTTAAAAATGAGCATGCAGGACATAAGGTTCCAACTGGAGATCCCGAACGTTTTTTCTTAATTACGTTTGAACTCAAAAATGAAAAAAATGAGACAATTGCAATAACAACGGATAGAATTGGTGAAAAATGGCAGTGGTACCCTGCAGTTAAAAAACTTTCAGACAACAACTTAGGTCCAAATGAAGAACGCTTGTATTCATTCACACAAAAGTCAATTGAGCGAGGTAATTATGAATTATCTGTAAAAGTAACTAAGCATAGAATGACAAATAAATCTGCTGAATATAATGGGTTAAGAAGTAATTATCCGACGTTTATAACGATTTATGATGATACGTTTAAAATTGGAGTTAACTAAAAAGTTCTTTTATCTGCTCAGTGTTAAATGACTTTTCTACTTTATCTACCTGAATTATGCTCTGAGATACTTGCTTCTTTTTATTCTGAAGATTTGTAATTTTTTCTTCTATAGTATCTTTGCAAATCATTTTGTAGGCCATTACTTTTTTATTCTGCCCAATCCTGTAACAGCGGTCAATTGCCTGGTTTTCTACAGCTGGATTCCACCAAGGATCAACTAAAAAAACATAATCTGCTGCTACTAAATTTAATCCAACCCCACCAGCTTTTAAGCTTATTAAAAACACCCTGACATCATCATTCTCTTGAAAATTCTTCACTATTCCTTCTCTGTCTTTCGTTTTTCCGTCTAAATACTCATACGACACATCATACTCTTTTAACCTTTCTCTTATAAGCCCGAGCATGGATGTAAATTGTGAGAAAACCAAAATTTTATGATTAGTGATTTTATTCTGTATATTTTCAATAAGAATATCCAATTTGATAGAGGCTTTCCCATGGTTAAAATCATCCTTTATCAATTCAGGGGAATTACATATTTGTCGTAATTTTGTTAAACCTTGCAAAACATACATTTGCGACTTTTCAACACCATGTTCATCAATCTTATTTAATAAATAGTCACGATATTCTTCTTTAACGACCTCATACACTCGACGTTGTTCCAAACCCATTTCACAATACAGCACAGTCTCAGTCTTTTCGGGAAGTTCTGTTGCCACTTGTTCTTTGGTTCTCCTCAATAAAAAAGGATGTATAATATTACTCAATAAAGATGATGCGTCCTTATCTCCTTTCTTATCAATTGCTTCAGAGAACTCTTTTCTAAAATTAGACATTGACCCTAAAATACCTGGATTCAAAAAATTCATTTGTGCATATAAATCAAATGTATTATTTTCTATTGGTGTACCAGTCAATGCTAATCTATTTTCAGACTGTAGCAATCTTACTGCTTTATATCGCTTGGAATTAGGGTTTTTTACAGCTTGACTTTCATCTAAAATAACGTAATTAAACTTAATTTCTTTCAAAACTTCAATATCGTTTAATATTGAACCATAAGTTGTCAGAATAACGTCAAATTTAGAGAAGTCATTTACTAACATTTTCCGCTTGTTTCCAGTATATACAATGACTTTTAAGCTAGGGCAAAAATTTTCTATCTCTTTTTGCCAATTAAAAATCAAAGAGGTTGGCATAATAACTAAATGTTGGTTTTTAACCTTCTTTTTAGATTTCAAGTAACTGAAAAATGTAATCACTTGCAATGTTTTCCCGAGTCCCATATCATCTGCAAGGCATCCTCCTAAATTATTCTCATCTAAAAAAACTAACCAATTTAAACCCTCTTTTTGGTAAGGTCTCAATGTTGCTTTTATGTTTTTGGGAACATTGACCGCTATCGAAGTTTCTAAATTCAGTAAACGAATTCTTTTTTGTTGTAAGTCCATTAAAAACTTAGGAGTAGTTTCTAATTCGTTATACAATTCATCAATAATATTAAATTGAAAATTCGATATTTTTATCTTATCATTCTTTACTTCACCTATTTTAAAGTATTTACTAAATTTTTTCAACCACTCCTCTGATAAGATACCAATGCTACCATCGTCTAATTGAACGTATTTACTTTTGTTTAATAGTGTTTTTCTAATCGTGTTCAATGATACTTTTTGCTTGCCGAATTTCACTTCAATATTCAAATCAAACCAATCTATATCAGAACTTACGCTTATACTTATTGTTGGTTTATTTAGGTTAAACTTAAACGATTTAAGGTCATTTGCCCCAAAAACCTCAATGCTTTTATGCTTTAGTTTTTCAGATGCTTTTAACAACCATTCATTTTCTATAAGTTGATTTGGTGTAAGAAAGAACAGTCCATCTTGTTGTTCAAAATCTGGATGCAATTCTTTAAACTCTTCCAAAAAATTATTTTCGAAAGATTCATCTCGTTTAATTATTTGTTGAGTTTTTTCATCAAACATTTGCTCTTTTGTGTGTAACAAAATGTTTTTATCGTTGTACTGAACAACTAGTTTAAAAACAATAAACTCACCTTCAAAGTCTGAAAGATAAACTTGCCTTTCTAGCTGGCTCTGATTTATGCGTTTTTTTGACTTCTTATAAACTTTTGTTTTAATCTCAAAATGCTCTGTTAAAGGAGCAATTATTTCTGAATATAATTTATCAAAATCTTTTTTCTGAAAATTAATTTCTCCTCTACCTTGAAGTTTATTGATATAAATAAAGCTATGTAGTTCATCAAAAAGATAAACTTCCTCTTTTATTTTGACGAAATAGGGGTAAATTTTAACTGAACTGGAATCAATTTGATAAGTTTTATCGTTGTTAATGGATAATTTACATTTTAATGTATAAAACTCACCATTCTCTATCAGGGTAAAAAATAATCTAACTTTCCCATTTTTAAATACTAAGGGTTTTAAGTTTTTTTTGACGAGTGATTTTCTACTCTTTTTTTCAAAAAATAAATATTTTTCAGTTGCTTTAATGAAGTCTTGAAAAGCTAAAAATGAAAATTTCAATTCTTCAACGTTAAATTCATTGCTAAAATAGTCGTTCGCATTTTTAAAGGCTAAAGCTTTGATAACTACAAGCTGCTCTTCATTGCTCCAGCTTTTTATGTAATCCATCAAATTATATTCAGTTATTTCATTAAAGGAAGAGGCGAACTCTGTAGTTTTTTTCTTGAATTTCGCAATAAATGGAATTAAACTAAGAAAACCTTTTAACCCACCAGTATCAAATTCAAAACAGAAACCCAAACCATGGGTATCAATAACAGACGGGTTTCTTTTCAAGATAAATAAAGACTCTTTTTTCTTAATTTCTGGAATTAACTCGTCTTTTACAAGACTTAAATTTGGCACGAAATTTTTCACTTTTTCTATCACCTCAGCCCCATTCACACCGAGTGAGAAGTCAAAATACTTTTCATAATTGTCGTTTATAGACATACTATATGGTTCTAAGAACAATTCAATGCTGTTATTTAAATAATTTGGGGAGAAAATATTGCCCCCATATTTATCATAAATAGTAATTAACGCTCTCACAACATGCTCACAAACAACTTTTTTACTTCCACAAGTGCAACTTGTTTCTAAATAATTTGTTATCTTATCATACGTGAAAACTTGTTGTTCCTCATGACTATAAATTTTATCATAAACAGTGATTATTTTCCCCAACTCAAGAGAGATTATTTTAATTTCGTAATATCTTTCATAGTATTTATCCTGTAATTTTTTACTCAGGGTTTCAATTATTCTATCTGTCAGTAGATGGTTCTCTAAAAAAATAACATTCTCTTTCTTTAGAGAAATGGTATTACCAAATAAATCTTTATCTTGGGTTTTGTTTTTGTTCTTTTCCAAAATATAATCAATACCTGCTACTTCATGTTTACATAATCCCCCATAATTATAGCGGCAAGTGCAATTACTATTTATTGTGCCATCATAAAACTTCACCTCTATTATGTATGGTCTGCTTTCTGAACCCTTATAAACAAATTCGTATCTATTTTTAGTTGACACAACATTGACTAAGGAAATTGCTTCTGCCTTCTCAAGTATTACGGTACTTGCACCGTTGCTTTTATATTCAATTAATGATTTCGTATCCATAAATAAATTACTAAAAATGTAAAAAGAAATATCGATTCTATGGTGTTTTCCAGCTAATTACAGCTTAGAAAACAAGAATATAAAAGTACTTTTTTCATTCAGTTCAAAAGTAATCTAGGATGAAAATGTTACTTTAATTATTCTAGCATTTTCATCTTTGATGCTCACCGCTACCCTCCCAACACACAGCCCAACACACCAATGAATTTCTTCAACATCAGTCACAACAAGAACTTCTTGTTTTTGCAAAGGGGTTAGCCCTGTGTCTTTAATAATATCCGAAATTAATTTTGATCCTTGCATACCGATTGGTTTCATACGGTCACCAATTTGCCACCTTCGTAATAATAACTCGCCTTTTATTTTATCAGAATCAAGAAAAATAGCATTTTTTGTGAAGTTTTTCGGCAATATTCTCACCTCTTCAATGGTTAGTTTTTTATTTAGATTTTTTCTTTCTTTCTTCAAAAAATAGAGACAATCGTTTTGTTTCACAATGGAAATAAAGTCAAACGAATTTTCTGAAAGCATGATTTTTTTTCCGTTTTTCAAATGGCAAAGTCGATTTAATTCTTCCACTTTAGCAACAGGTTGATTTAACTGTCTCATCAACTCAATTCTTTGAAAATCATCCAATTTTTCATAAATGGAGCCATCCATCGTCTGGTTCAATTCTACACTTTTCATAATTGGGCGAATATTTTGCTCTAAATCCCTTTGTTTCTGTTGAAACTGTTCTACCAAAATCAATACACTTTCTTCCAAACTTGGAATGTGATGGTTCAATATAGGTAGAATAGCATTTCGCAGAAAGTTCCGTCTGTATTTATTAGAAATATTGGATGTATCTTCACGCCATTCCATTTTGTTTAGCTGGGCGTATTCTTTTATTTCTTCTTTCGAGAATGGTAAAAATGGACGAATAAATTGATCATTTCTCTCCAGCATTGATGCTAAACCAATGACTCCCGATTTTCTCGCGAGATTTAGAAAAAAGGTTTCGACTTGATCGTTTTTATGGTGGCCTAGAGCGACAAAGCTACCTTCATTTTTCAGCAAAAAATAATTGAACCAATCATATCGAACACTTCTCGCTAACGCTTGTAAGTTACCACCAGAGTTCAATTGAGCTCTTAAATTGATTACTTTTTTATGGAATGGCATTGCAAATTGTTGACAAAATTTCTCTACAAACAGTGCATCTTTCTCTGAAGCATCCGCTCTTAGTTGGTAGTTTACATGCAGCACTTCAACAGCAAAGTTTAATTTCTTTAACGCAAAAGCTAACGCAATTGAATCCAGTCCTCCACTAACTGCAATGTATATTCTGGCACCATGAACATCTGTCCAATTAGTAAGAATATGTTCCTCAATTTTATGCATTCAGCTTATCTAAAATTCCTTTCACCTTTACCTGACATTCCTCGTACTCACTTTCTGCCGTAGATTGAATAGTTATTGCACCTCCGACTGCACAAGATAAATATCTTTTAGTTCGATTGTAAACTAGTGTCCTAATGATTACATTCAAATCGAAATCGCCGTTTGGAGAAATATACCCAATTGAACCTGAGTAAATTCCACGTTTAAACTCTTCGTGTTTTTCAATGAGTTTCATGGCACTAATTTTGGGTGCACCTGTCATAGAACCCATTGGAAATGTCGCTCGAAGAATGTCTGTAAAAGATAGATTATTTTTCACTTGACAGGAAATCTTAGAAATCATCTGATGTACCGTTTCAAAAGTATAAATCTGCATCAATTCCTCCACTTGTACACTTCCTTTTGTTGCAATTTTCGATAAATCATTTCGGACCAAATCTACAATCATTACGTTCTCAGAGCGTTCTTTTTCATCAGTAAAAAGTTCTTTTTTCAGATGCTCATCCTTTTCTTGAGAAGAACCTCGTTTTCGCGTCCCTTTAATGGGTGAAGAAATAACTTTACTTCCTTTTTTATTGATGTAACTTTCTGGACTACCACTAAAAATTGAAAATTCATCAAACGAAAAAAAAGTGGAGTAAGGAGCTTTTGTGATCTCGTTTAACTTCCAATAAACATCGATAGGTTTTTCCAAAACAACGTTTTCAGCATAATATTCTTGGCAATAATTGACTTCATAAATATTCCCCTGTTGAATTTCCTCCTTCAGTTGATTTACATTTTTTAAGTAATCTTCAACTTGTGTTCTTGGATTAAATTTAAAGTTAAGACTACTCGATGTGTTTTTTTGTCTATTAATGAATTCAGAAATGAAAATTGTATTGTCAGCAGATTGTTTTCCTGCTAAATATTCCCATTGATTATTATCTATTCTAACAATATTCTCCGGAACCCATAAAATGGATTTGGGAAATTCTACTCCATCAAAATTCTCTGAAGACAATTTTTCTATGTCATTCTTTAAATCATAAGCCAATGTTAGAAGGATATATTCTCCCTGATGCGCATCAATAAAACTTTGCATTTCCGAAAGTCCCTCATTCTCTATCCTTAAGTTTGGGCCATTGCCAAATGCAAGAATAGAAGTCCCGTCGTTTGAATTGAGGTATGCAATAGGAAAATCGTTCATCTAATTTTTTGGATCATAAAACAAAAATACGCTAAATATTTCTCTATTGTTGATTGCGATTTATTAATTATAATTGATAACTTTCCTCTTAGATGATATATAGATTACTCAAGATATTAATTGGACTCGGTATAAAATTGTATTATATTCACATTAAGAATTTAAAAGGTTTAGAACACGACGGACCCAGAATTCTAATCGCCAATCACCCAAACACCTTAATGGATGGATGGATTTTGGGACAAATTTGTAAAAAACCTATTCATTTTATGACGAAAGGAACATTTTTTAGTTCCCCATTAAAATCACGATTTTTACGATCTTTAGGAATGATCCCCATTAACAGAGCAACTGAATCTAAAACTCAAGGAGTAAACAATAACAGTTCATTTGATGCTTGTTATGAGCTTTTGGAATCGAAAAAGACCTTGGTTATTTTCCCAGAAGGAAACAGCTATGCTGAAAAAGTTCTGAGAGAATTAAAAACAGGAACGGCTAGAATAGCATTGGAAGTTGAAGCAAGAAATAAAGGTCTTGCAAATTTAAAAATCATCCCAATAGGATTAATTTATACAGATGCAGCAAAATTTAGAAGCTCAGCTATAGTAAATGTTGGAGAGTCAATCACTGCAATAGATTACATAGAGGAATATCAAAGCAGTCCTCGAGAAGCATCTAGAAAATTAACCAACGAGTTCCGTGTTGGCATGGAAAAAATGCTGGTCGGTTCGAGTTCTGCCGAGCATGAAAAACTGGTTGATGGAATCATTGAATTATTGAATTCAAAATATACCAATACAGAAGAAAAAGGTGTAAAAAAAGAAGTCGTTCTTGTGAAAGAGACCTATCAAAAAATGAATAACATCGTTATATCTGCTCCGCACAAACTATCTGAAATCACTCAGTTATATACCGACATAAAATTACAATTGCACCAATCCAATGTGAAATCGGAATTTTTAGATAGAAACTATCGACCACTTGTATTTTTTAGGCAGCTGCTCTTCTCTACCCTCTATATCATTATAGGTATTCCGTTTTTTCTATTTGGTTTGCTTCATAATATACTCCCATTTCAATTTGCAGATTACATAATTCCCAAAATCGTAAAAGAAATTGAGTACTACGCGCCAGTAGCCGTCTTGTTGGGATTAGTTATTTATCCCTTAAACTATGTTGGATTTTTGTACTTAATCGACTACTTTTTCTCCATGACTTTTTGGGTAAAATTCATCTATTTTTTCTCTATGCCAGTTATGGGGCTTTTTGCTTACTATTATTATCAGTACATGAAACATATTTCTCTAAAAGGTCATTTCATGTATTTAATGAAGAATGAAAAAGAGAAAATGAAGTCAATCCGAAAAGATAAAGAGAAGTTGAAAAAAATGATATTCGATGAATAAAAAGGCTTGGTTCTTATCTATTACTGACAACTGTTGAAAAAAATGTTGATAACCTAAGAAAGGATGTTGATAAATACACTTTTCTTCTCATTACTTTTGTAATGAACAATTTCAACCAACCTCTAAGAAATGTTTGGAACAATATTAAAGAAAAAAGTCAGTGACGACAAATTGGCCAATGTCTTCATCAATGGATTATTCAGTTCTATAGACAATGGGTTTCCTATTGTTGCTGAATTCATAAATGAAGACCCAAGTTTTGTTAATTCTCCAGAAATAAAAGGTGATGCGAGCTATGATTTTTCAATAATCATACTAATTGGAAATTTGTCTTTTTTAGAAAGTGCATTTGAACCTGAACAAGCAGACAAAGTGGAACAACTAGTCTTTGAAAAGTTAGCAAAAGTTTATGACATGAATCTCATAGATTTTAAAGACATGCTCAAAGATTATCGTTCTTTTATTTGTCGCTTAAATAACCCTTCTAAGAATATGATTTACGGAATGTCAAAAGCTATTTTTGACAAATACAGCCTTTACAACTTCCAAGATGAATATTTCAAAAGAATGCAAGCCCCAAATCCTCTTTTTCTGAAGAGAATGGATGAGATGGTTAGTAATTTTGTTTGGGATTGGGATGCTTTTTTCAAAAAGTTTAAGCTAGAGCAATAAATCAGATTTTTGAGAATCTAGTATCATTCAGCGGTACAACCGAAATTTTTAGTATATTTTTAGTTCAATTGAACCAAATTAGTCATTCGTTGTACGGAAATAAAAACAACGACATGAAAAAAATATTCTTAACAACAGTTTTAGTTGCGATTACTTCGCTTTCGCTATTCGCTCAACAAAGAAAAGTACAATTGGCTATTTTATTTGACACATCAAATAGCATGGACGGTTTAATTGATCAAGCCAAGTCTAGAATTTGGAGCATAGTTAACGAAGTCAGCACTTTAAAATACAATGGAAATACTCCTGACATAGAAATTGCGATCTATCAATATGGGAATGATGGATTAGAAGCCTCACAAAATTACATTCAGCAAGTTGTAGGTTTAACAAGTGATCTTGATCTTATTTCTCAGCGTCTTTTTGGATTAAGAACTAATGGAGGGTCTGAATTTTGCGGAGCAGTAATTGGTAAGTCACTTAGCGACCTGTCATGGTCCAATTCTCCGTTGGATTTAAAAATGATATATATCGCAGGAAACGAAAGTTTTGCTCAAGGACCAGTTGATTATAAAGAAATGTGCAAGAAAGCTGCTGCGAAAGGTGTCTTCATCAACACTATATTTTGTGGCAATTATAACACAGGAGTTACGCTATTTTGGAAGGATGGTGCAACTTGTAGTGAAGGAGATTATTTCAACATTGACTCTGACAAGGCTGTTGTTCAAATAGATACTCCTTATGATAAAGACATTATGTCCTACAATGATTCCCTAAACGGAACATACTACGGTTATGGTTCATTAGGACGAGAGAAAAAAGCAATGCAGTCGGCTCAAGACGGTAACGCCATGTCAAAGTCTGTTAATGTTGCTACCGAAAGAACGGTTGCTAAATCAAAAACTGGAGTGTACAAGAATTCTTCGTGGGACCTATTAGATGCCTCAGAAGAAGACGAATTTAAAATTTCTGAAATAAAAGAAGACGAATTACCCAAAATATTTAAAGGAAAAACGGATGCCGAGAAAAAAGTATTGATTGAACAAAAGAAAGTCGAACGTCAAGTTTACCAAAAGAAAATTGCTGTCCTAGCACAAAAAAGACAAAAATTTATAGATGTCGAAAGAAAGAAGTTAGCTGCCGTTGATCAAGTGGACGATTTTGGAACTTCCGTGAACAAAAGCATCGAAGAAAGAGCTGAAAAAATTGGATTTAAGAAAGAGTAAAAAAATAGTGTAGAGTGCAGAGAGAAAAAAAGTTGGAAGCGAATAGTACATATTAGAAAACTACTACCCGTTTCCGACTTTCTAAAGTTTTAAGCTGTTATTTTTACTTACTTTTATCCTATGAAACTAAAGTTCAATTCCAAAATAGGGTTCCTATCTAAGTTGAAAACACATTATATCACTCTAACAAAAAGTCAACTTGAGCAAACATTTTCTGCTAATGAAAAAGGTTCGATATACAACCAGCGATATACTATTCACATTAATAACAAAGTAAATTGGAAAGGTGGAAGCTTAGCTCTTGGTAATAATCAAGCTTATATCGCTCTATCGAAAGAACGCATGAAGAAATCCAATTGTGCTTTCAATGATACCGTTGAGGTAACTTTAGAACGTGACCATTCACTATATGGTTTTGATGTTCCTGAAGAATTTGAAGAATTACTCCGGCAAGATGATCATGCAAGAATCTGCTTTGAATCTCTGACAATGGGCAAAAGAAGAGCGGTAATCTATCTTGTTCTACAGATAAAATCAAGCGATAAAAGAATTGAAAAAAGTATCTTCCTTTTGGATAATATAAAACGGGCATCTGTTGGGAATATAACAATGCGACACATTCTTGGTAAAGACCTTGACTAGCAAAGTCGCATTGTTACTTTTTCTTTCTAAATTTGTGTCTAATTGAATTTCAGAAAGTATGGCAATATATTTAGACAATGCGGCAACTACTCCAATTGCACCTGAGGTTGTTGAGGCAATGATACCAATTCTCCGAGAAAATTTTGGAAACCCATCTTCCACACATTCTTTTGGTCGAAAATCAAAAGCACTGCTTGAAACTTCGAGGCGCTCTATTGCAAAGCATCTCAATTGTGAAGCATCTGAAATCATATTCACTTCTGGTGGAACAGAAGCGGACAATCTTGCATTGACTTCGGCAGTTACTAAGATGGGAGTGACACATATTATTACTTCTGCCATTGAACATCATGCTGTTGGTCATACGACGGAAGCTATATCAAAAGCTTATAACGTGAAAATTTCTCTTGTAAAAATTGATGAAAAAGGAACTGTTGACTTGGCAGACCTTGAGAAATTACTTCAAAAAGATGGAAAAGCAGTCGTATCTTTGATGCATGCAAATAACGAAATCGCAACCATCCTTCCGTTAAATAAAGTCAGTTTTCTCTGTCGAAAATACAATGCTCTTTTTCATTCTGACACAGTACAAACAATGGGGCACTATACTTTTGACTTGAAAGAATTAGATATTGATTTCATTACTTGTGCTGCTCATAAATTTCATGGACCAAAAGGTGTTGGCTTTCTCTATGTCAATAAAAAAGTACAGATCAATTCATTGATTCACGGCGGATCACAAGAACGAGGCTTCCGCGGTGGAACTGAAAATGTCTATGGTATTGTTGGACTTTCAAAGGCAATGGACATGGCTTACGAAGATCTAATTAGTCATCGAGAACATGTGCAAGAACTGAAAACTTACCTTAAAAGTAATTTAGAAAGTCTAATTGATGGTGTTCAATTTCACGGAGAAACAAGTCCTGAGAAATCACTTTATACGATTTTAAATGTTTGTTTTCCAGAGACCGAAAAATCAAGTATGCTTTTATTTACTCTCGACTTAAAAGGAATAGCTGTTTCAGGAGGTAGTGCTTGTAATTCTGGGGCGAATCTCGGTTCGCACGTACTAACAGGTATCAATGCGGATATGGCTCGACCAAATGCTCGTTTTTCATTCTCTCGCTATACCACCAAAGAAGAAATCGAAACTGCATTAAGGGTTATTAAGGAAATTTACGAAAAGACATTGGCTTGAAAATAGAGAAAGAGTGGAGAACAAGACAAATCTAGTCCAACCTGTCTGCCGATAGTTCTAATTTTCTAATGAACATTTAATTACTAACTTCGATGCAAATGTCGAAAAAAACGCACATACTCATTCTTAGTTCATGGTATCCAACACCGAACAAACCATTTTTAGGGAATTTTGTACAGAGACAGGCAGAATTGTTGGCTAAAAATTATCAAGTGACCATTTTGAATACTGTTGCGGTCAAAGAGATGAAGAACATAGCAATTCAAGAGAATAAAAGTGGTAATATTCATTTGCTTTCAGCGCTTCACCCGAAAGGTAGGTCTATATTAAGTAAGAGAAGAGAACAAATATCTGCCTTCAATAAAGGAATCAGACATATCAAAAATGTTGACCTGATTATTGGTCATGTGGCACTTCCGAAAGCATGGCAGTTTATTGAGGCAAAAAAAAAATACAAATGCCCTTTATTTTACATTGAACATGGCTCATTTTTCAGAAAAGAAACAGGATTAACTTTCACATTTATAGAGAAATACCTTCTAAAACAATTGAATAAGAAAGCATCTGAAATAATTGCTGTTTCCGATATTCTAAAAAAAGACATGGAGAAAGTTTTTGGAGAATCAGAAATAAAAGTGATTGCAAATCATGTTGACCAAAAATTATTTTCACTTTCTCCAGAAAGAAAAAATGACATCCCTGAGTTTTTACACATTTCAACACTGGACGAAAAGACAAAGAACCCTAAGGGAATTATTCGTGCATTTTCTTTACTCAAAAAAGAAGGTGTTTCATTTCACTTGACTATTGTATCTGACGAAAATTCGCAATCAATACAAGATTATGCACTTTCTGAAGAGGTCAATGATAAAATTACATTTATTGGTCCTCTTCAATGGGAAGAAACGGTTCCATTTTACCACAATGCAGATGCATTTGTTCTTTTTTCCAATTATGAATCTTTCTCCATCGTATTGGCTGAATCTTGGATGACGGGAACACCTAGTATTTCAACACCTGTCGGTATTGCTAGCACAGAGAATCTTCAAGTCGGAATTACAGTAGAAAAAAACAATGACCAAATGCTTATGGAATCATTGAGGGAAATTGCATTATCTCCTACAAGTTATGACAGTAAAGCTATTCGTGAATTTGCAAAGAAATATTCTTCGGAATTTATTCTAAATGAATGGGAGCAATTAATTACTAAATATGTTGACTAAGTCGGAAGTTTTTACGGGCGTTCAGCAAGAAATAGTGCAAAAAGAATCCATCATTCAAAAGGCGTTTGACGACTTAAATTCTGCCGTTTCAAATGATTCCAAAAGCACGGCTGGAGATAAACATGAGACGGGCAGAGCGATGGTTCATTTGGAGCAAGAAAAGTTATCGAATCAATTGGAGCAAGTTAAACAGTTAAAAGAGACGATTGCTCAAATAAACCTTAACGAAAAGCATACATCAATTCAATTTGGAAGTTTAGTTGAAACGAATAAAGGTGTATTTTTCTTCTCCGTAGGTTTAGGAAAAATAACGGTTAAAAAAGAGACTGTTTTTTGCTTGTCAATCACTACTCCGTTAGGGAAGGCATTATTGGGAAAGAAAGTCGGTGAAAAAGTGACTTTTAATGGGGAAATTGAGGTTGTAGGGGTTTGGTAAGCCGCTGGTTGGTGATAACCCAAGACCACGCGAGAGGTTGGTGCGGTAGCTTGAGAGCTCGAGGTTCTTTTAATTTCATGAAAATCGTTAAACGAGTTCCAACATATCCTCCACTCCTATAAACCGTTCACCGGTAAATCCTTCAGCAAACTTCATACCTGCAGGTCTTCCCATTTCTCGCATTCTAGAAGTAATAAAATCAAAAAAATCTTCTCCTGAAATTGGAGTTGCCGGTTCTTTTGAATTGGCATCAAAAAACTGTGTCTTAAATGCCTTAATAACTTCTATTTTTCTATCAACGAATTCTGTTACATCTACTACGAAATCAGGCTTAATGTAGTAATCTTGAATGTAATGATAAACCGCTTGTGGTCGGTAATGTTCTTGCCTTTGCCCATTCCATGATGTTTCAATTTTTCTCAACCCAGTTAAAAAACAAGCTTCTGAAACAAGCTCCCCTCCTCTGCCGTGATCTGGATGTCTGTCCGACAAAGCATTTGCCAAGACAATTTTTGGACGAAAACGCCTTATTTGCTCGATGACTAATCTTTTGCTTTCTTCATTAATTTCAAACCAGCCGTCTTTCAATTTCAAATTTTCCCGATGACTTACACCCATCAATTCGGACGCCAATTTTGCTTCTGAGTATCGAGATTCAATTGTTCCACGCGAACCTAACTCACCTTGAGTTAAATCAACAATGGCAACGGAAGCTCCGTTCGCAATGTGCTTCATAAGTGTACCTGAGCATGACAACTCAGCATCATCTGGATGCGCTGCAAAAACTAATATATCAACGTGTTCATTCATCTTTTAATAATTCTTTTTTCGCCGATGTAACATGCATCTCGTTTCGAATAATTGCTATCAAGGTAAGTAAAATAAACGAAGCAAAAATATAAAATACCCACGTTGGTATTCTTGCCAGTCCTTCCCCTTGCGCATAGGAGTGTAATCCCGAAAGATAGAAGTTAACCCCAAAAAATGTAAACAGAATGGATGAATAACCCCACATGGAAACAACATTGAATAAAAACTTGCCTCTTAAAGCAGGTATAAATCTTAAATGCAGAATGACCGCATAAACCAACACAGCAACAAGTGCCCATGTTTCTTTCGGATCCCAACCCCAATATCTGCCCCATGATTCATTTGCCCAAACACCTCCTAGAAATGTACCGATAGTTAGCATAAACAAACCAATTGTCATTGTCATTTCTGAAACCCACGTCAATTCGTTGATATTTAGATTTACGATTGCGCTGTTTTTCTTGGTTCTAAAAATGTATAGAAATAGATTTAAAAGACCTAGAATAAAAGCAAGCCCCAATGGAGCATAACTTCCTGTAATAACTGCAACGTGAATTTTAAGCCAATATGACTTAAGAACTGGTTGTAGATTCGTGATTTCTGGATCCATCAATTCTAATTCTGTTACAAATATCATTAACGAAGCAAGAATTACCGCTCCTGCAAGAATAACAGTATTCTTAGGAGAAAAAATAAATCCAAAAAGAACCGAAATCCATGCAATAAAAATAACTGCTTCGTAGCCATTACTCCAGGGTGCATGACCTGCAATCATGGCTCTCAGGTAAACACCATATCCATGATAAAGAAAAATCACTGCTACTAAACCAATTAAAACTTTAGTGATAACAGAAAAAACACGACTCGCTCCTGTTGCGGGTCTTATAAAAACGCGGATGAAGAAAATAATTAACATCAAGAAACCAAGTAACAAATAGGATTTATAGCTATTACTGAAAATGTGCATCTTATTGTAGCTAATCTCTTGAGCAACTAAACTTTCGGAAGGTACAATACCTTTACTCACTTCTTTTTGATAGTTTTTGAATGCTGCCAATTCTTTGTTTGCATTGACATAAGAACTATCGGTAATGGCTTGACTTAAACTAACAAAGTAATTTTTTACATAGCTAAACGCGACACTGTCTTTTCGTCCTAACTCCATATCCATAGGAACTAGCCATGTGTGTGTAGCGTCATTCCTTAGCGGTACAATTTTCATATATCTCCAGCCTAAAACTGATTCAAAAACCTGAAAACGTTCCCCTAGTTTTATTAGTTTCTTATCATATTCATCTCGACTCATCTCCAAACGTTGATGTGCCTCTTGATAATCACCCATTAATTTAAAAACCCCGTTGCTGTCAACTAAATCCGTAAACGCGATGTATTTACCATCCATGCCTAATTTCTTTCTTAGATTAGACTTAGAAGAAACAAAAATGATTTTCTCTTTCATCCAAAACTCTGGATCCATGTGCATACTAAAAATGGTTTGCACAGCATTGTATTCACCAAAATGATCCTTTTTATGAATTTTACGAAGTAACTGGTCGCACAAAGTGTGAATTGGAGAGATTCTTTCTTGAAAATTCTGAACCAAAAGTGATGAAAGTTCTTCAGAATGTTCTTCAGACATCATTTTCATAACTCTCACTTCAGTAGATCCATGATTATGACCTGCGTGGGTATTGGTAGAATCTTGGCTAAATACTAGAGAAGTTGAGAGCCATAAACCAGCAAACACCATCATGAGTTTTGTTCTTTTCTCACGAGATTTTTTTAATTTATCAGAAAGAAGTCTAAATCGACCTCCTTTAGAAAAAAGAGAGAATATCATTCCAATAGACATCAAAAGGTAACCTAAATACGTGATGTTTGTTCCCCAAAAGTCATGATTTACGCTCAAGCGAGTCCCTTTCTCATCTGGGTCATAACTAGATTGAAAAAATCGATAACCTCCATAATCTAGCACATTGTTCATAAAAATACGTTGATTTCTCTCGTAATTATTTTTCGTGTCAATTAAGGTAACTTCGCTCGCAAAAGAAGAAGCCATGTCAGAACCCGGATATTTATCAAGAATAAAATCATTACATCGAATCGCGAAAGGCAATTTGATTTGCATAGGACCAAATTCCATCTCATACGTTAGTCCGCCTAAATCAAAAACAACATGATTAGGTATTTTTCCAGCACCGCCTTCCAGTTCTACAATTTTTGACTGTTCGCCATCAGATACTTTCACGGTTAAAATAGTGACTCCTTCATTCTTAACGCCAGAAGGCACTTTCATTTTTCTGGAATGTCTTTTCAACCCCTTAAACACAAATTGTTCATCTAATACTTGATAGAGCGTTGCCGTTTGTAATTGAACTAAAGTATCCATCGGAACCAAATGGTATAAAGAATCAGCCACTTCTTCACCACTCTGTCGTGCTTTTATCATTTCCGTCATTGGTAAATACCTAATTGGAAGTTGTGTTTTCATCAATACTTTAGAATCACTTTGAAACAATTCAATACCCGGCATAGCGTCATTTTTGTCAAAAGACATAGCCGCATCACCAAGCATTAAAAAATCTCCTTGTGAAAGGAAATTAGAACTCATGCCACCAGTTACTACCTCAATAGAGGATTCTTTTATGCTATCATGAACAATGAGTGAGTCAACTAGTCCTGTTTGGTAATTAACAAAATCAATTTCTATTGGTGTCTTATGGTTCGGGAAATCAAAATCATAAGAAAAATCATTACTCAACCAAGGATGATTCGACATTCTTAAGTCATGAAAATTTGTGTACTGTAATTTTCCATCATTGAGCTTGTACCATAGTTTAACGTCAGAAGAATAAATAAAATCCACCGTTTCACCTTCTCTAACGAGCATTAAACCCTCGAAACTATAGAATCGGGTAATTGCAGCTCCGATTAAGATAACAATGAACGAAATGTGGAACATCAACATCGCTATTTTCTCTCGTTGCCACATTTTATACCGAATGATATTAGCAATCAAATTCATCGCTAAATAAAACAGAAGTAAATTAAACCACCAAGCATTGTAGATTAAGGCCTTTGCTGTATCAATATCATAAGCTGACTCAACAAATGTAGCTACACCAATTGCCGATAAAAAGATGAACAAGCAAAGAGTCATCATCTTCATTGAGAAAAAAGAACGGGCAAAATTTTCCATAGTATAAAATAAAGTTAGCACAAAGATAGTGAGTATAATCACTAAAATTGAAGTTGAAATAGCATATTCTGTTAAAAACATTTAATCAACCCAATTCTGTAGCTTATTATACTTCTTGATTTTGTATATTTGACTATATAAAGTAATACATTGATTATGAGCAAAATTCTTAACATCGTTAAAAAATCACCCTTAAAATTACTCAAGTGGATTGGGATTCTTCTAATATTAATTATTGCTGCCATTTTTGTTATTCTTTACTTTTTCAAAGACGATGTGAAGAATATGGTTATCAATGAGGCAAATACACAGCTCAATGCTGAATTAAGCCTTGAGGATTTCGATCTAACTTTCTTCAGTACATTTCCAAATATGACGGTGCAATTGGACGGTGTTAAATTGCAAGGAGTTGATCAATTTAAAGATGTGACATTAGCAGACATTAAAACTTTAACAGCTCATGTTGATTTCTGGAGTGTTGTTGGAGGCGACAAAATCGAGATCGATGAAATTCATATCATTGAGCCAACGTTTGATATTAGAGTTCTTCAGGATGGAACTGCGAATTATGACATTGTAAAAACAGAAGAAGAAAAACTAGCTGAAACAGAAGTTGTTGAAGAGTCAAGTTTCATGCTGTCGTTGCAAGAGTACAGTATCACCAACGGTGAAATCTCATACAATGATGAGCCGGGTAATATGTTTGCAAAGATTGTCAACCTCAATCATACTGGCTCTGGAGATATGACTGCTGATGTCATCGACTTTAAGACGAGCACTACAATGGACGAGTTGACATACAGAATGGATGGAATTTCTTATCTCAATGATGTTAAGACAGATATGATTATTAATTTATTGATGGAATTTAAGGAGAACGATTCAAAGTTCACATTAGCAGAAAATTCTATCAAACTAAACGAACTTGAACTTTCTATCAATGGCTTTTATCAAATGCTGGATGGTTATGATGAAATTGACATGAAATTGGATGCATCTAAGACAACATTCAAATCACTACTTTCATTAATTCCTACTTTCTATCAGTCTGGGTATGAAAAAATGGTTTCTGGAGGGACAATTGCACTTGATGCAACTACAAAAGGGCGAATTGATGACACAAACTTGCCTGCTTGGGATGCTAACCTCAAAGTAAACAATGCTTCAATTAATTATCCTGACTTACCTGGAAAAATTAGCAACATTAAAATTGATGCTGGCTCTAAATTCCCAGGAGGTTCTAATTTGGATAAGATGACAGTAAACATTCCTAAGTTCTTTGCCAACTTAGGTGAAAATTCTATAGACGCAAAATTGAAGATGCGACAAATCATGTCAGATCCAAACATTGATACTAAAATACTCGCCAATTTAAACCTTGCTACTTTGAAAGATTATGTTCCAATGGCTGAGGGAGAATCTTACACAGGGATTTTGGATGCAGATATTGCCATCAAAGGAAGAATGAGTGATTTAGACAACAATGATTTTGAGAAATTCACGGCAGAAGGCGATTTACGTCTTTCTGATATGCTTTACAAATCTGAAGACATTCCATCTGAAGTCAATATCGGAACCATGCTCTTTACTTTTTCTCCGAAAAAATTAGAATTGAATGAATTACAAGCAAAAATGGGCAAGTCGGATTTTGCCATGAATGGGACTATCGATAACTATCTCGGTTACGCATTAAGAGACGAAGTACTTGAAGGTAATTTTAAATTTAACAGTAATTATCTAGACTTAGATGAGCTAATGCCTGCATCGGAATCAACATCTACTGAGAATTCTGAATCGACTAGCACAACTGCAAGTGGAGAGGAACCCTTATTGATACCAGCCAACATTGATTTTCGTTTAGCATCTTCTTTAAATGAAGTTAAGTACGATGGAATGATTATCAAAGCCATTAAAGGTAATGTAGAAATGAAAGATGAGGTGGCTACTCTAGAGAATATGACGATGAATGCCATGGGTGGTAAAATTGGAATGAATGGTAGCTATGACACAAAAGATCATTCTACACCAAAAATGAAATTTGGATACTCACTGAAAGGAGTTGACATTAACGAATTAGCTACGAATTTTATTACAGTGGAACAATTGGCTCCAATCACAAAATATGCGAGAGGGAAAATCACCTCTAGTTTTGACATGACCACTGATTTAACAGCTGGTTTTGCGCCTATTCTTTCATCATTAACAAGTATTGGAGACATTCGATCAACAAAACTTTCGATAGAAAATGTTCCTATTCTGAATAAGTTGGAATCTGTAACCAAACTAAAAAATCTTTCTAATCAGACATTGAACAACTTCAAAACTAGATTTAAGGTGGAAGATGGAAAGGTGAGCACAACTCCATTCGACGTTAAATTAGGCAAAATAAATTCTGAAGTTGCTGGTTACACAACATTGGATCAAAAAATGGACTATACGATGAACATGAATGTTCCCAAGAGTGAAATTCCAGCGGCAATGGTAAAAGAAGTCGAAGCAGCGATGAATAAATTAAATGCATTGATTCCTAATCTAAACATTGGGGCACTTCCTAACTACATTCCAGTTAAGGTAAAAATGATTGGTGATACTAAGAACCCTAAAATCACAACTGACTTTAAAGAAGCTATTTTGAAGGCAACTGGAGATTTTAAAGATAATTTGATAGAAAACGTTACGGAAACTATAAAAGACTCAGTTACCAATGTCATCAATAACCAAGTTGATAGTGCTAAGGAAGAACTAGAAAAACAAAAGCAAAAGATTCTTGCTGATGCACAGAAAGAGGCCGATAAAATTGTTGCTGAAGCTAAAAAAGCGGCTGATCAAGTTCGTGCTGAAGGAGACAAGCAAGCAGAAGATTTGATTAAGAATGCTGGTTCTAATCCTATTAAAAAACGATTGGCTCAAGAAGGAGCGAAAAAAATCAAAGCAACAGCCGAAAACAACTCGAAGAAACTAGAAGCAGAAGCACAGAAGCGAGCAGACCAGGTGATGGCAACAGCGAGGGATAAGGCGAATAAACTAGGATAACTGGTTCTTAAAGACTACAACTGCAAATAAGCATCAACATTCTTTTGAATGCGTTTGGTGATATCACTCGTATCTGACTTTACAAAAGAATTTCCTGTTATTTTCTCATACAACTCGATGTATCTGTCTGACACAATTTGCACAAAATCATCTGGCATAACTGGCATAGTTTGACCTTCGAGCCCTTGGAAATTGTTTTCAATCAACCATTGACGCACAAATTCTTTTGACAATTGCTTCTGTTCTTCACCATTTTCTTGCCTCTTTTCATAGCCATCTTTATAAAAGTACCGTGAAGAATCTGGCGTATGAATTTCGTCAATAAGAATAACCTTGCCATTGAGAATGCCAAATTCATACTTCGTGTCCACTAAAATCAATCCTTGTTTCGCTGCCATTTCAGTTCCTCGTTGGAACAATTCTCTTGTGTATTTTTCTAACTGAGCGTAGATTTCTTCTGGAACAATATCTTTTGCGATAATATCTTCTCTAGAAATGTCTTCGTCATGACCTTCTTCGGCCTTGGTAGCTGGAGTAATAATTGGTGTTGGAAACGCATCATTCTCCTTCATTCCTTCTGGCATTTTAACACCGCACAATTCACGTTTACCCAGTTTGTATTCTCTGGCAGCATGACCAGCCAAATACCCTCTAATGACCATCTCAACTCGAATAGGTTCACAAGCGTGACCAATCGCAACTGATGCGTCAGGTGTAGCAATTAGCCAGTTAGGTACAATGTCTTCTGTTGCTTTCAAAAACATAGTCGCTACTTGGTTCAAAACTTGTCCTTTGAATGGAATTCCCTTTGGTAAAATATGGTCAAAAGCTGATATTCTATCCGATGCTACCATAACTACCAAACCATTGTCCAATGTGTAAACATCACGAACTTTGCCGTTGTATTCTTTTATTTGTCCTGTGAAATGAAATTTACTTTCGGTAATTGCTTCGTTCATTTGTTTTCGTTTTAAGATAAAATAAGAGATGAAGACTTAAAGTTGTTAAGACTTCATTTCTTAATTAATTCATTATATTTCTTTTAAAACCTCCGATCATATTTTGGATGTCTTTTAATCTATGTAATGCTTCTGTAATTTCTATAGTGTAAATGTCCTCAATAATCAGCAACTGAGTTTCCAATTCATAAGATGATGATATACTTATAGTCAAAAAACGAGAGAAATCTTTAGCTGTTGTTCTACCCGATCCTTCCGCAATATTAGACGGTACAGAAACTGCACAACGATTTATCTGAGAAACCAATCCAAACTTCTCCTTGTCAGGTAACTGACTCGTAAGGCCATATACCATCTTAACCAGTATCATAGATTCCTTCCATATATTCAACTGCCTAAAATTATGAGCTTTCATTCTTCGTTTTTTTAAATCTTACTATCTTTTCGCCTGAACATCTTAATGTCTATTTATCTTATTGTCTCAATGTCTTCTCTCTCTTAACATCTCCCATCTCAACGTCTTAAAATCTTTCTGTCTTATTATCTTAATATCTTTCTATCCTCTTATCTCAATATCTCTTTATCCTTTTTCTCCACCACCTCAAACGCTTCAATTACCTTCTTCACCAAACTATGGCGAATTACATCCGACGCGCCCATCCTTACAATTCCAATACCGTCAACACCATCTAGCGCATCAATTGAATAAGCTAAACCTGAACGTTGCCTATTCGGAAGGTCAACCTGTGACATGTCACCCGTAATAATAAACTTTGCTGTCATTCCCATTCTTGTAAGAAACATTTTCATTTGCATAGTCGTCGTATTTTGGGCCTCATCCAAAATAACAAAAGCTTTGTCGAGCGTTCTACCTCGCATAAAGGCAAGTGGAGCAATTTCAATAATTCCAAACTCTATCATATCTGCTAATTTCTCAGCGGGTATCATGTCACGAAGTGCATCGTATAACGGCATCATATAAGGATCCAATTTTTCTTTTAAATCACCAGGCAAAAAACCAAGATTTTCTCCCGCTTCAACAGCTGGTCTTGTGAGGATAATTCTTTTTACTTCTTTTGCTTTTAATGCACGAACAGCCAAAGCCACCGCAGTATATGTTTTACCAGTTCCCGCAGGACCAACAGCAAAAATCATGTCGTTATTATCGGTTAATTGGACTAGTTTTTTTTGATTAATTGTTCTAGCGGTAACCTTATTTCCATGATTTCCATGAACAATCACACCTTCTTTCTTGTCCGATTCGACCAGTTTTTTACCATCGTCCATCATCAAGTTCTCAATGTTATTTTCAGTAAGGGCGTTGAATTTATGAAAATGCCTAAGTATTAAGTCAAACTTGTTCTCAAATTCATCCATCACATCTTGATCTCCAGCAATGGTTACGATATTTCCGCGAGCAACAACCTTTAATTTAGGAAAGAAAGATTTGATATATTTTAATTTTTTATTCCTTACTCCAAACAATTCTGCTGGATTAAGACCTTTTATAGCAATTTTTTTTTCTAGCAAATGCTTTTTTTATTTAAGAAAGATAATTATCTCTCAATTAACCTTATTTTTGATACAAATTTAGAACTTTTTTTGGCGTAAGCGAGCTCATTTTATCAACAATGAAGATAATAACATTAACAACGGATATGGGACTGAATGACCACTATGTGGCATCACTCAAGGGCATCCTTTTAAGTGCTGTTGATAACTGCTCTATTGTTGATGTAACGCATGACGTTCGTCCATTTGATGTAGCAGAAGCAGCCTTTCATGTTTCTTCGTGTTATAGGGATTTCCCTGATGGAACCGTTCATGTTATCGGGGTGGATAGTGAACCAATTGTCAATTTTAGTGGTTCTGACGGCAGTTTTCCGTCTATTTTAGTTTTTGAAAACCAATATTTTGTTTCCAATGACAATGGCTTTTTTGGTGTCTTTTTAAAAGAAGAACAACCGCAATCTTTCTGGAGAATTGACGATGTACTTTCCAACCCCAAATTATTCAAATTCCCTACAAAGAACATGCTACTTTCTGCAGCAACAAGAATTCTAAATGGAGAAAAAATAGAGAATTTAGCTTCTCCTTTCGATAGTTATAAAAATGCTTTTTCACCGGTTGCAGTGTCAGAATTGAATCTCATCAAAGGTCACGTAATTCATTGTGATAGTTATGGAAACGCTATTACCAATATACACAAGAGTTTATTCGACAGAAACGGAAAAGACATTCCTTTTATCATTCGGTTTAAGAAAAAAGATTACTTCATCGACATTATTTCATCGTCCTACAATGAGGTGTCTCCTGGAGAGAAGGTGGCTATTTTTAATGAAAATGATTTCCTCGAAATTGCCATCAACCGAGGTGCTAGTAAATCCAATGGTGGGGCTGAACAGTTATTTGGATTGCACAAAAATGACATTGTAAGAATTGAATTCACCCCAAAAGGATCTAAACAAACCATAGACGATTTATTCTCATGATTACACGCATCGTAAAACTTCAATTTCAAGAAGATAAAATAGATTCTTTTTTAGCATTTTTTGACACCGTAAAACACAAAGTCAATAAATTTCCAGGTTGTCATGGCATGAAACTGTACCAAGACATTAATTCTCCAACTATCGTTATGACCTATAGTCACTGGGAATCTCAAGATGACTTGGATAGGTATCGTAATTCTGAAACATTTGGCGCCGTTTGGCCAAAAATTAAACCGTGGTTTGCTTCAAAACCAGAAGCTTGGAGCGTAAACGCTTATTTTAACGGGTTTGAGCAGAAATAGTTTGCTGAAAATCTAATAAATCTTTCATTACAACCTCTAATGAAACAAAAGAAAAAACTTCCATTCTCATGTTGAAAATTAGTTCTTTTCTAATTGCTTTTCTATTTAATAAAGCTTAAATTGCAGTACTAAACTACTGATTATGAGCTGTAAAATAACTACAAGGCTACAAGGCTACAAGGCTACAAGGCTACAAATTTCTGAAAAAGCGGAACACACTTAACCCCCTTGGGGTATTTTTCTAACTTTTCTTTGTTTATTTTCGTCTAAGATATTAGACACCTAAACTCGACCGACCAAAAACGAAATTTTGGAAGAAATTAATTTAATTTAAAAAATTCTTATTAAAGTAATATATCTGTTTTTTAATAAAATGCGTTTCATATTAGTCATATCAATAATTTGTTTCTCTTTTTTGAGTTATGCTCAAAATGAGTTTTATTCATGCTCTGAGTCTGGAGAGCTGATTCTTTCGAATTCGGAAGAATGTTCAATAAATTCTTTAGGCTATTATACATTGTTTTCTGACATTGCAGTAACACCGAATGGAACGTTATATGGTGTAAGTGATTACATCTATAAAATCGATACTAATACACAGACTGAATTGGCTATCGGTTTACCATTTGAACAAAATGCTCCTGCAGGATTAGTTGCAATAGATGATGACAACCTTCTTTTTGATATTGATGATTCTCTTTTTACCTACTCTATAAGCGCTGATACTAGGTTATTCTTGGGAGTGATTGGTTATTATTGCAATGGTGACTTTGCGTTTTTTGGAGAAAGTCTTTATATGATTTCTGCATCAAATGATCTTATAAAAATTGAAGTCAATATTGATCTGGGCTATATTCAGGCAGTAGAAAATATAGGACAGATAAGTACTCCAGGGCTTTCATATTCACTTTTCACTGCTTATGATTCTTGTGATTCACAAGGAATTAACCTTTATTTGCTAGATTCTTATAATCTATATCAAATTGATTCTTTTGACGCTAGCGCAACCTTAATCTGTAACATTGGATTAGGTCAATCTTCAGCTGGAGCCGCATCATTAAATAGCTTTATAGAAATTGATGAGTTTGATAATATTCCAAATGTATTTACTCCCAACGGTGACATGATTAATGATACCTTCTATGTTGAGCAAAATGATGCACTTGTATCATTTTTAATCTTTAATCGTTGGGGAAATAAATTGTACGAATGGGAATCTGGTGAAGTTCGTTGGAGCGGAGTTAATGATAGTGGTAAAACAGTCGAAGAAGGCGTTTATTTCTATTCTATGAATTATAAAGGATGTGGAGAGATTTTAAACAAAACAGGTCATATTACTTTGATAAGATAGCAAAGTAATAATTATGAACAAATATGTAATAATTTCGTTGTGCATCTGTTTGCACAATATGTCTTTTTCTCAAACAAATTGGAGAAAAGGAGGCAATAACGCGACTGGGATTGGAGGCCCAGTAATCGGCACGAATGCTACCTGGAATGCTCCTCTAAATTTTGTCACCAACGGCATACAACGAATGTCAATCAGATCAGGTTTCGGACCTCTATCTGGCTATATTGGAATAGGGAACAACTTTAGCAACCCTCAATCACCTTTACATGTGCAAGGGAGTGGTAATTTTTCTAATTTAGGCTGGACACGAGGCATAACCTTATCAAACTTTGGTGCATTGACATTCTCTAATACAGGTATTCCTGGAGTTAATAGTTCTTTCTTCATGGGAGCACCTTCTAATACTCCCCAAGGAGATTTTTACTTTGGAACTGTACCGACAATAGGCGGAGGCCCTGTCAAATATGCGTATAAAACGTTCACTCCCAACCCTATTTTGGTAATTCGTTCTACAAATAATAGCTTTTTTCTGTAAAATAAACTAAATTAAAGCTCTAAAACGCTGTTTATGAACTACATTAAAGGCTACAAGGCTACAAATTTCTGAAAAAGCGGAACACACTTAACCCCTTTGGGGTACTTTTTTCAACTATTTTATGTTTACATTCGTCTAAGATATTAGACACATAAACTCGACCGGCCAAAAGCGACATTTTGGAAAACAAAATTTATTAAAACAAATTTTATTACTTGAACAAAACCCTTTTTATAGTGTTACTACTTATCTCAAACTTAGGTGTAGCGCAAAACTTAGTACCTAACCCTAGCTTTGAGATTTATGATACCTGTCCAACGGCTATATCTAATCTTGGTGATTATCAAATAGAACGCGCTTTAGGTTGGTATGCTCCAACTTGGGCCACAAGTGATTATTTTAATAGCTGTGCTGCTGTTGGAGGTGTAAATGTACCTAATTCTGTTTTTGGTTATCAATCTGCTTTTGATGGTGTTGGAATGTTGGGAATGATGCTTTTATTAGATTCTGGGGAAATTTCCTATTTTGAATACATCCAAGCAAAATTAACTAAACCATTAATACAAGGTTACAGCTATAAGTTTAATTTTAATGTTAACCTTGCCAATGGTAGTGACTTTGCGGTAAAAAAAATAGGTGCTTGGTTTACAACTAATGCAGTTACATCAAACAATGGGCAACCAATTTTCTCTAATAACCCTCAAATAGAAAATACATCTGGGTTTATAACAGATACATTGGACTGGAAAAAAATAGAAGGAAAATTTATTGCTGATGGTGGAGAAGAATACATTACCATTGGTTATTATACTGACACCTTAAATCCAGATACTGTTAGACACAATCCACAAGCAATTACAATATCAATATATAGCTATAATTATATTGATGGACTTGAATTGGAAGAAGTAGAACAAGCTATTGTTATACCTAATATAATTACACCCAATAACGATGGAACAAATGATATTTTTCAATTGAACTTCCCATACGAAAGTATGGTTATTTATAATCGTTGGGGGCAGCAACTGTTTGAAAGCAATAACAATGAATTCGATTGGAACGGAAGAACCACCAATGGCAATGAAGTAGTCGAAGGAACGTATTATTATCTGATTACAACAAAAGAAGAAACATTTAAAGGTTTTGTACAAGTAATAAGGTAAAATATCTTATTGCAATGAAAAAAATAACAATGTTAATAGGTTCGCTTTTAATAGGCAGCCTAATTTATGCACAACAACCCCCACAAGGTGGTGCTGGTGGTGGTGCTTTTTGGAGAAAAGGTGGTAACTTAGGTGTTCCGACCAGCCCTAATATCTTTGGCACTGCGGCTGGAAATAACAATCCAATTTATACTTATACCAACGGTATAGCTCGCAGCAAACTAAACGGAAATGTTGGTTATGTTGTAAATGGCTATGCGGGAGCAAGAAACGGCTATTTGCTAATCGGCTCCAATGCCAACAGTTTTCAAACGGGTAGAAACCTTTACACACAAATGGGTGCATTTTCACTGTTGCATATTAATGGTGCCACAGGAAACAACGTACAAGAATTGGGCTATAGACCATGGATGCGAACAGGAGTTACGTTTACTCAAAATCAAGATTTATCTTACTTTGGTTTACGAAAACTTTCCACAAATACTAATCAGTTAGACATTACAGAAACTGTATTATTGTGGTCTGATAATGCAACAAATGCCGCAGGACCAGATAAATTGGTTTTTCGTTTTTCGGGCTATGGCGGTTCAGACGGTAACTCCGTTAGTGGTAACCGTTTATCAAGTACAGATTTAGATGGCTTGCACGTTGCCCAATTTCCCGGGCTAGGCTTAATGGGGCTAGGTAATACCTTTGGTACGAATGCAACAGGTATGGCTGCAGCCAATTATGTTGACCCTGTGAGTTTACTGCACTTAAGTTATGACAGACGTGGAGGTAATGCCAATGAACGTTATGGTTTTATGCAGGTTACTTACAGAGATAATAATCCCAATAGACCAGGTTCTGGAGAAACAACTGTGGACGGCTTACGTTTAGGTATAGATAACCAAATATACAACGGTGGTCTAAATGCTTTTCTTCGTTGGCAAGAAAACACGCCGTTTATTGTGCAAACAGATTGGAACAATAGTGCAGGTGGTATTCAACAGGGCGAACGTATGCGTATAAGTAGTATTGCTGCACCCGGTGTAATTGATCCTGCAAATCCACTCGACAATAACGTCACACGAGTAGCAATCAGTCACCACGGTAGTCAACCAATTACTAATCCACGAAGTCTGCTTCATTTGGGCTATAATACTTCTTCTATATTCGGATTTAATTTGAATGACGGTTAGCGTGATTGGATGGATGTAGGGACTTTTACAAATAATGGTTCTGATAATATGTACGTTGGTTTGAAAGATGAAGGAAACGATCGCCTCGATGCTGTTGTAAATTGGGGGGACAATCAAGTAGCGGGAACTTCACCGAATGGTCCGGATAATTTACGTTTTATCTTCACCTCTACCACTACTGCCCTTCCTCCTGGACAAGGAGATCCTGTTTCGCAGTCTAATGATGGTTTGGAAACTGGGAGGTTTTATCCCGGTTATGATACCACCTTTACTTATCAGTTAACCAACCCTAAGGATTTCTACGGAAGATTTGGGGTGGGTGATTTTACCGCTTCAGGTGTCAATGAGCAACCAACCCACAAATTGGATGTTGTTGGAAATGGTCGATTTAGATATTTACCTGATTCGTTGTACATCGCCGACAGTTTAGTGAATAGATACGTGATGGTAGATTCGACTGGAGTTCTTCGATGGTCATCAGTAAGTCCAGCGGGGTCAGTTGGAGCCCACAATGGGACATCTATGAGTACGATTGACCCTACGAATGTTGCTTTTGGTCAAAATTTGAATGAAATTGGCAATCCAGGTCAGTTATTGAGCAATCGAGAAGTACCTATGAATGGCTACAACATTGTCTTTACTGATAATGCTTCAACCACCTATGGAAATAATGAAATTGGTATCGGGACAAGTTCCCCACAGGCTAAGCTTCATGTGAATTTAAATACAAATATAGCGAGTCCATCTTTAACAAGAGGAGCCTTGGTTGAAAACCATTCTAATTCAGCTAGCGGTAAAGGAGTTAGAGTTTTTATGAGCAATCATAATACTGCATCCTACGGCATGCAAGCTGATATTGACGCAAGTACAAATACTACTAGCTCCAATTTTGGTTTACGTTCTTATATAGATGGAGGAAATCAAAATTTCGGTGTTTACACAGAAATAATTGGTGGTAAAACAACAAATATAGGGGTTAGTTCTTCAGCTACTTCTCTTGCAGGAGCTAACGTTGTAAGAGGAGTGTCATCTAGTGCGCGTGGAGGTCAAATTAACCATGGTGGTAAATTCAATGCTTATGGTGAGAATTCAACTATAAATAATTATGGTATCCAGGTGGATGCTAGTGGACCTTCTCAGTACAGCTATGGCATACATGCGAGAACCTCTCCTTTGAGTGGTACGGTTGCTAATTTTGCAGGCTATTTCCAAGGCGATATGCATGTCACAGGTGTTTTATCAACGACGAGTGGTTCTGTGACTACTTCCGACCAAATGTTCAAAACAAACATCAACAATCTATCAAATGCAACTACTTTAATTAATCAATTAACGCCACGTACTTTTGATTATGACACGACCAATTTTTCAGATTTCAACTTTGAGTCAGACAACCAAATGGGTCTTATTGCTCAAGAAGTGGAAGCAGTCATACCAACAATTGTGAGTAGTCATATTCGTCCAGCGCAATATGATTCATTGGGCAATGTTACAGCGCCTGAAATTTCTTACAAAGGTATAGAATATGAAGAATTGATACCACTTTTAATTGCAGGTATGCAAGAACAGCAAGTTGCTATTGAGGCCACACAAAGTGAAAACGATAGTTTAGAACAAATAGTTACAGGTCTCAACGACCGTCTCACGCAACTCGAAAACTGTCTGAGTGCAATTCTTCCTGCATTGTGTCAAATGAATTCTATGTCAGTAGAATCTACACCTGAAGCGGTACAAGAGCGTTTGCAAACAATCATTGATGTTGAACTTTCTGATAAAAACAACATTGTTTTAAATCAAAATGTTCCAAATCCTTTTGCAGAAAGAACAGTGATTACTTTTTCTATTCCAGAAACTGTGCAAAAAGCACAAATTCATTTTTACGATGGAATGGGCAAGTTAATCAACACTGTTGACATAGACGACAGAGGTAATGGTCAAATTAACGTTTATGCAAACGACTTAAGCACGGGTGTTTATACCTATTCTCTAGTTGCTGACGGTAAAATCGTTGCCACAAAAAGAATGATGAAGCAATAACGTTTTATTAAAAAAAATACTCACGGAGTGCATTACAGTCACTCCGTGAGTTTATTAACAATGCTCTTTTACTAAATGATTACAGCACTTAACGTTTTTTAGGTTGTTCTTTCAAAATGAAATCTTATTTTTGACTATTAATTCTTGTATTGAGCTTGTCGAAATATGAGTTTACCTTTTCAAACCAAAGAATGAGAGCCTTATATTTTAAAGAAATTCGTAGCTTTTTAAGTTCAATCATAGGATATGTTTTTATCCTTATTTACTTAATTGCTGCTGGAATAATGCACTGGGTTGCATCCACGGACGCAAACTTGCTAGAAGGAACAGAAGCCGATTTAATTCCGTTTTTCAATTCATCCCCTATTATCTTTTTAATTCTGATTCCTGCAATCACGATGCGTTCTATCGCCGAAGAAAGAAGGACGGGAACAATGGAATTACTTTTTACTCGACCTATTTCAGACCTTAAAATATTATTGGCAAAGTATTTTGCGAGTGTAACACTGATGCTCATTGCTATCCTCCCAACATTGATTTATTACTACTCCATGACTCAATTGGCATTAGAACCTGAATCTTTTGATCATGGTGCTACTATCACTTCCTATTTGGGCTTAATTCTTATCGGTTCTGCTTTTGTAGCAATGGGAATTTTTACTTCTGCTTTAACAAGCAGTCAAATAGTGGCGTTTATTCTAGCTCTTTTTCTTTGTTGGACGTTTATGCCTGACATTGGAGGACTGGCACTACTTAGTTCATACAACTTAATGGGAGATTTCGACTCCGTAATGCAATATTTCGGGATGACTTATCACTACAGTTCTATACAGAGGGGTGTTATTGACACGAAGAATATTATTTACTTTATTTCACTAATTGTTCTGTTTATTTATGCAGCACTCACCGTTGTTAAATCACTAAAGAAGTAGAGATGGCAGAAAAAAATAAAATTTTCAAGGGCTTGTACAACTGGACATTTTTAGTCATTGTTATCGTTGCAATTGTTCTAATAAACATCATTAGTTCATTCGTTTACGAACGCTACGATATGACAGCCGACCAACGGTATTCTCTAGCCAATGGAACAAAAGAATACTTAAAGAATACTGAAAATTTCAAAACACGTCTCAACCTAAAGATTTATTTGGCGGGAAACCTTCCAGCAGAAATAAAGCATTTTAAGAACACCATTGAAGACAAATTACGAGAGTTTAAGGAAATCTCTGGAGATAACATTGAATATCAATTCATTGATCCAAATGTTGGCACAGAGGAAGAGCAACGTGAGTTGTTTGAAACTATTTGGGCAAACGGAAAGGGAATACTTCCTATGGATTTGGTCTATATGAAAGATGGTGCTCAAAGTCAAATGATGATATGGCCGGGTGCAATTATAGAATATGGAGGTTCTACTGTGCAAAGTATTCAATTATTACCTGGCACAAAATCGGGACAACCAGATCAGTTGAGTAACATGACTGGTATTATTCAAAATTCCATCAACAACTTAGAATACATGCTCATCAGTTCGTTGAGAAGAGCAACGCAAGAAAAAAAACCACGTATTGCCTTTTTACATGGACATGGAGAGTTGACTTATGCAGAAACGCAGCGAGTGCGAGCATTAATTTCTCCCTACTACGCTGTTGCTGATATTACGTTAAATGATTCTATTAATGCACTGGATAATTTGCAAGGATTAATCATTCCAAGACCAACAAAAGCATTTAGCAACAAGGATCTGTATCTAATTGATCAATTTTTAATGAAAGGAGGCAGATTGATGTGTTTTTTAGATGAATTATACCTCAACGAAGATTCACTAAGGGCTACTGGTGAAACACACACTTCTCGTTATCCTGCGCTGAGAATCGATAAAATGCTATTTGATTATGGATTAAAAATCAACGATAATTTAGTCATGGATGTTCGTTGCGTGCCTATGCAAGTTCCTTTGGCAAAGCAATCGTTGATTCCTTGGTTCTATCATGTTCTCGCAACTCCTACTTCACACCCGATCACAAAAAACATTGAACCTGTCTCATTAAAGTACGTCAATGAAATTCAATTTGTAGGGAATGACCCCAATATAGCATTGACTCCAGTTCTAACATCCAGTTCAAACTCGACAGTAAGTGGTATGGCTCCAATGCTCAATTTGGGTATTTACAAAAACTATGGAAAAAACCCTGAGTTAGTTTCAGATCCAGAGAATGAGAACAATAAAAAATGTCTCGCAGGACTAGCTGAAGGCATGTTTAAGTCACATTTTAGAAATCGTATTGTGGATGAATTTGCCAAAAACAAAGACATTCATTTTTACGAAGAAAGCCAATCTGAAGGAAAAATTTTTTTAGTTGGAAATGGTAGATGGCTAGCTAATCAATATGACTCTATGCCAACACGTCTAGGTGACGGATGGCAGTATAGACCGAAAAAAGTAAACGATTTGCAATACAGTCAAGAATTAATCGATATTCGATTTAGACACTTTTTCGGTAATCAAGAATTTTTTCAAAACATGGCAGATTACATGATGGGAGACAATTCAGTATTAGATATTAGAAGTCGTCAGATAGACATTCACGAAATGGACCGAGAAAAAGTTAAAAAACAAGCCAGTTTTTTCAGAACGTTGAACATTGGTCTTCCCATCTTACTTATTCTACTTCTATCGTTTTTGATAACTTATATCCGTAAAAGAAAATATACACGTTGATTATGAAAAAACTATTTACTCTTATAATTTCCCTTATTGTCTTGAGCTTGCTTGGGTATTACATTTTTCAACTAAATCAGAATAAAGGTAAATCTGACACCAAACTAATCGAATTCTCGATTTCTAATACAGAAACGATAGATAAGGTTATCATTACTGAACCAAGTGGCTACGTTTTTGAGTTGAAGAGAGAAGGAGGCGTGTGGACAGATAAAAATGGTGGTTGCATTAATCAAGAAAGTGCTGGTTTTATCCTTTCTGCCATTAAAACAATTGAATTTAAAGGTTACTTACCTAACAATGCATTGGAAGATCAAAAATTGAAAATGGCAAGTTCTCATATCAAGGTTGAAATTTTTGAAAATGGAGAATGGTCTAAAACCTGGTTTATTGGTGATGCTACGCAAGATCATTACGGTCAGATAATGCAATTGGACTCTAGACAGGCCGGTAAATCAGATTATCCAGTGATTATGAAATTAAAAGGCCTGAATGGCTTTATTTCTCCTACATTTTTTGCCGATCCTAGAAAATGGATGTGTACAAAAGTTTTTAGCTTGGATATATCGGAAATCGCAAAGGTTGACGTTAAAATGAATGAAGAACCTGAACGGAGTTTTAGTGTTGTCAATAAAGGAAGTTCTTTTGACGTTTTCCAACAGGGTGAAGCACTTGAAAATGTGGATACAGCAATGGTTTATCGCTATCTAAATAGCTACAAAAAAATTCATTACAACAAAGCGAATTATGTTTTGAGCCCTATGCAAATTGATAGTCTCAAAAAGACAACTCCATTTGCCGTTCTAACTGTTGATGAAACAAATGGTAATTCAACACGAATAAAATGCTTTAGAATACAACTTAAAGAGGTAAAACAGGATAAAAGTTTCGTTGACTATCATGATACAGATGCCGATCATTTTTGGGTTGAATTACCAAGTGGTCAAATTGTTAAATGCCAGTACCATGTATTCAACCCATTGCTGTTAGGGCACATCTATTTCCCCCTTGATGTTTCTAGCCTAGAAACGCATGACGGATTAATTCCAAAGTAACTAACAATTTGTTAATAACTCTATTAAAAATCACTGTTTAATCAATTTCTTATTGAATAGAATTGAATAGCTTTGGTAGTCAAAATAACCAAAAAATGAACTTTGTAATATCCAGTGCTTCTTTGTTGAAGCATCTTCAAGAAATATCAGGTGTTCTCAGTACGAGTAACTCACTGCCAATTTTAGATAATTTCTTATTTGAAATCAACGATAATCAGTTAATGGTACAAGCATCTGATTCTGAAACAACAATCCGTACAACAATGGACGTTGAATCTAAAGAAGATGGAAAAGTATGCATGCCTGCAAAATTGATTTTAGATGTATTAAAAAATCTTCCCGATCAACCTTGTACATTCACTGTTGATATGGATAAGTTTTCTATTGAAATAGCATATGACAATGGAAAATCTCAAATGGTTGGATTTAATGGAGATGATTTTCCAAAAACACCGACTCTTGAGAAGTCAAGCTCTATAAAAATTACAGGCGCTATACTGACTACTGCTATAAACAAAACATTATTTGCTACGGGTGTTGATGATCTTCGACCGGTTATGAGTGGTGTTTTTTGTGAATTTTCACCAGAGAGCATTACTTTTGTTGCTACAGATGCACATAAGTTAGTTCGTTATACTAGAACGGACTCTCAAGCAACAGGAAGTTCTTCTTTTATTCTCCCTAAGAAACCGTTAAATTTATTGAAAGCAACTGTTTCAAATGATGAAGAAGTGTTGCTAGAATACAACGACTCTAATGCTGTTTTTACTTTTGGTAAC
This sequence comes from uncultured Fluviicola sp., assembly GCA_963976995.1. Classification (GTDB taxonomy): domain Bacteria; phylum Bacteroidota; class Bacteroidia; order Flavobacteriales_D; family Crocinitomicaceae; genus UBA4466. Next base: position 28,096 of record CAXBMR010000006.1, on the reverse strand, counting down.
ATTGTTCTCGTGTGCCGCTTAATTGATGGTAAATACCCTAACTATGAAGCAGTTATTCCAAAAGAGAACCCAAATGTGCTGACGATTGATCGTTTGCAGTTTTTAAGTTCTGTAAAACGAGTATCTATCTTTGCGAACAAAACAACTCATCAAATTAAGCTAAAGTTAGCAGGTTCAGAGCTTTCTCTTTCTGCAGAAGACTTGGATTTTTCTAACAAAGCGAACGAAAGAATTACTTGTAACTATTCTGGTGAGGACATGGAAATAGGTTTTAATTCTAGATTCCTGATGGAGATGTTGAACAACCTGGAAACAAACGAAGTTCGCTTAGAAATGAGTGAGCCTAGTAGAGCAGGATTGTTAATGCCTTCTGAATCAAATGAAAATGAAGATATTTTGATGCTGGTAATGCCGGTGATGCTAAATAGATAGTCCTCTTAAATAATTACAAAAGAACTCAGATAAGTTAATTCTTGTTTGAGTTTTTTTTGTTCTTCATCTTAAAATATAGTACATCTATGTAGATAAGTAATCGTAGAGAAATGCTGTTTATTTGTGGTTGCTGAAACAAAGTATTGAAAGTTTCAAAGTAACTAGACTCCAATACAGACTTAGAGCTGAAAATATTGTTTTTATACACTATCCTCAACTCGCTTCCTGGAATAAATACCCAGCGATAGTTCAAATCAATTGTAAACGCATTGTAATTCGTATTGTGAACGGAAGTTCCATCAGCATTTAGGGCATCATAATCAATCGTTCTCATAACTCCATCATCTTCCAGCGCAACAAAACGATTGTAATTCACTTGCGCCCAATAGTGCCTAAGAACCAAGTCTATTCCCATTCGTTTAGTGAAAATAAATTCCGCTCGAACGTTGTTTGTTACGTTTACAACATCTCTTATGCCTAAAATAATATCAGACGAGAAATTAGAATCTTGACCAGAAACATAACCATAGCCATTCTTACTACGATTAACTCTTGCTTCTAGAACTAAATTCATCTGGTCAGAAACTCGTAACCTTGGACTTAAAAATAAATTCAACCCATTTTGAATGGTATTGAAAAACTGAGTATATCCAATTGAACCATCCAATGCGAAACGTTTACTATAATCAGAAGTAAAGAAGTAATTAATATTTGCATTGGGTTTAAATCGAACAATTTTACCAAAGGTTCTCGATTCAAAGTGATCAACAGAACCAAATGGATTTACACCTCCTGAAAGTCTCATATACAGTTGCTTTTTGTGCAATCCGCCAGCAAAAAAGGACAAACGACTACTACTATATAATTGTGGCTTGTATAGCTCTGAGTAACTCCAGTTCATTCCAAAAGACTGTCTGTAAAATCGTTTAGTTGGTACATAACCATTCCATGAAATGTTTGCACTGTAAGCTCTTGAATTATTGTTATACAGAAAACCAAGATCATTCGGGTCGTATGTGTCACTTTCCTCTCCATAACCCATTCCATATTGCCATTTACCAGCAACTTTAGCAATTCCTGTATTTACTTTGTGACCAAAAACAGTCTCATTATTTTCAAAAATGGAAGAAAGAGTAACATTTGAAGTCAACTGATAATCTCCGTTCGCTGTATATAATCGAACTTGTCCATGCGTAACATTTGCATCTCTAGCATCCCCTTCTCTATTAACATTCGTGTTAACAAGTGATGCTGTGCTGTTATTTTTTAAATTCTGTGATAACACAAAAACATTGTAATTCGTCAATGGGTTGGTAAGAAATTCTCGCTCATTCCCTAAGGAGTCTGATATTATTGCAAATGATCGATTCTCTAAAGCGTTAAAAAAGCCTATCCCAAGTCCTCCTTTTGTCCGCCCTGATATCTTGGTGCCATTAATCATTTGTGCAGTTTGGGGATTACTTTTCACTTCCTCACCTATAGAATCATCTACATCAGAATATACCTCATACTTATTAAATGGATTACCCCCTATTCTCCGAGAATAAAAAATTCCTCCAATTTGAAATAAGTCCGTTCCTTCTATAAAAAATTGTCTGTTCTCATTGTATCTCACTTCAAAAGGACCAAGATTGAGAATTTCATTATCGGATCTAGCTTGACCAAAATCAGGGATAACAGTCATGTCCAATGTGAAAGCATCATTTAGTCCATACTTTAAATCAAGACCGCCCGTAACTCTACTTTTCCATGTTTGTCTTTCTAATAAATCATCATAAGAATTTTCAACATAACTTGTCGCATAAGGAGTAAACGAGAGTCGCACAGGAGATTTAATATTCTCTACTCCTACCAATTTTCCTGACTGAGGTAAACTTCCAAAAATATTAGGATCAATGGGGTTCCAATTAGACTCCTCACGCACCCGTCTAACCTGTCTTTTAAAATTAATGTTCCAATCTTGTACCTCCGTGTTAGGGAAGCGCAATGCAGAAAACGGAATTTTCATTTCAAAAGACCAGCCAAAATCTCTTTTTTTCGCTACACTTTTCCAAACAGCATTCCATGTCTCGTCTAAATTTGAAACGAAAGCTAGAGCATCCAATTCAACACCAGCAGCGGTCACAGCAAAACCAAAACCAGTTACGTTATTCGCATAAGGATCAATGGTTATTCCAAACCAATCAGCATTTCCAGTATCATCCCTTTGAGAAAGAGTATAGTTGACAGAGTCAGGTGACGGATCATACAATTCAGCACCAATGTAGATAGCATCATCACTGTAATACATCTTAACCAGTGAAATGAATCGTGATTTTCCCCCATAAATTGGCGAACTAATGGTAAAATCTGTTGCAATATTAGCTTTCTTCCACTGCACTTCGTTGAGCAATCCATCCATGTCGATAGGATTTTCACTTCTTTTTATTGAATACGATTTTTGTGCATGCATGCTGAAGTGCAAAAGACATACAAAAGTGATTCTAAGAAACAGTTTAACTCGCATTATAAAAATCTATCAAAATTAGTGAAATCACAGATTTAATTCAATTATTTAGGATGAAATGCACCAAATTAATGATAAGACGAATATTATCTAATTATAATACAGAATTTAAAAAAAAAGCCATTCATAGATGAATGGCTTCCTTTAACAAATGTGAGAGATTAGTTAGTTTCCAACGACGCTTTTTCAGCAGCAATGGCTTCTAGTTCTTCAGCTCTTTTAACTGCGTTTTGTTTATCCTCAATTAATTTCTTTCTTGAGAAATCAATTAAAATCGGAGTCGCAATGCATAACGAAGAATAAGTACCAACAACAACACCAATCATTAGTGCAAAGATAAATCCTTTAATTGCTGCTCCGCCGAACAAGAAAACAATCAAAAGCACGATGAATGTAGTCATCGAAGTATTAATTGTTCTAGACAATGTTGAATTCAATGACCTATTAATTTGCTCTTCTTCTTTAGCATTCTGATGAAGCGCTAAATCTTCACGAATCCTATCAAACACAACAACTGTATCATTGATCGAATAACCAATAACCGTTAATATTGCTGCAATGAATGCTTGATCGACATCCATGTTGAAAGGCAATAGACCATGGAATATTGCGAATGCTCCTAATACTAAGATAACATCGTGCATCATGGCGATGATTGCTCCTGTTGAGTATTGCCATCTACCAAAACGCATTAAGATGTATGCAAAGATAATTATCAACGAAAGAATAATGGCAAGCATTGAAGAAGAAATTAATTCTTTGGACACAGAAGAAGATACACTTCTCGATTCCATGATTTCAAATGCTCCTACCTTATCTTTTGATTTCATTAAACCATCAGATAATGCTTTCTTAACAAGCTCATTTGTTTCTGCACTCTCATCCGCGAGCATGTAGTTGGTTGTAACTTCCAGGAAGTAGCTACTTTCTTTAGTTTTCAATTCAACAGATGCTTTTTTACCATCTGCATCCGTCATAAACGATTGCAGGTTTTCACGAATATAATCTGTGTGATCTCCAGCTTTCTTTTCAAATTTAATTCCAAATGATCGACCCCCTGAGAATTCAACACTTGGGTTTAAACCTTTCGCAAACAATGCAATTAACGACCCTGCTACTAAAATACCAGAAATCAAATAGAACATTTTACGTTTCCCAACAAAGTTGAAGTTCAAGTTTTTGAAGGCTCCTTTTGTCAATTTCGTTTCAAAATTAATTCCTTTCCCTTTCTTCATCCACCACAACATCAACAAACGAGTGATAACTAATGCCGCAAAAACAGAAGTGAAAATACCAATAATTAAAGTGGTTGCAAAGGACTCGATTGGTCCAGAACCAAACGATTTAAGAACGATTGCTGTTAGCAAGGTTGTAACGTTTGCATCGATGATAGAAGAAAGCGCTTTTCTAAATCCAGTATCAACAGCAGCTTTTACATCTTTTCCAGCAGCTTGCTCTTCCCGAATACGTTCAAATATAAGAACGTTAGCATCAACTGCCATACCAATTGTAAGAACGATACCGGCAATACCCGCCAATGTCAATACTGCTCCAAAAGAAGCCAACGAACCAAAAATGAATAGAATATTTGCAAATAATGCAATATCTGCAATGATACCTGCTTTTCCATAATAGAAGACCATGTATATAAATACGAGTAGTAAGGCAACTCCAAATGACATTAGACCTGCACGAGAATTCTCAGCACCAATAGTTGGTCCTACTTTCGTTTGTTCTTTTATTACAATAGGCGCCGGAAGAGAACCACCATTCAAAAGACCTTTCAAATCATTTGCCTCGTTTATTGTAAAGCTTCCAGATATTTGAGTTCTACCATTTACAATCGGATCATTTACTCTAGGTGCTGAATAAACCAAATTGTCCATTGTAATAGACACCACAAGACCTTGATTATCTGTTGTCATTTGTCCCCACTTGTCTGCACCTTCAGACGTCATTGCGATATCTACAGTAATTTCACCTTCATCTTGATCATATCCAGCATCTGCGCTCGCAATATCTGTTCCACCAACACGAGGTTTACCATTTGCAGGAACTCGAATAGCATATAACAGATGACCCAATTCTTTTGTGTCGCTGTTGATTATTTGCATGTCAGCTGACCACATGAATCTCAAGTTTTCTGGGAAAATGGAAATAATATCATCTCTTTTTAAGATTTTAACGACAGCTAATTTATCTTCTGATTTAACAGCCATTGAATAAGCACTGTATCCCATTAAATATTTGCCTAGACCTGTTTTATCGTCTTCAGTTAATGATTCTAACTCAGCTAGTTCTTCTAGAGTAGATGTATCATCAATTGCCACAACTTCATCAGTTTCAGGAACTCCTTCTATATTAGTAGTATCGTCTACTTCAACTGTTTCTTCATCACTGTATGAATCTGAAGAACGTATGATTGCCTCATTCAAGAAACCTCCGATTTCATCAAATGTGTAATTCTCAAAAAACTCAAGATTTGCTGATGCCTGGATTCTTTCACCAACTGTCGCCTCATCTTGCACACCAGGTAATTCAATGTACAATCTGTTATTCGTAGGATCTTTTTGTATATTGGGTTGAGCAACACCGAACTGATTAATTCTTCTGCTCAAAATTTCAACCACTCCATCCATTGATACAGATTCTTTCCCTTTCAAAAATGCTTCAACTTCTTCATCAGTAGATTTCATTCCTAAATCATCTATATCCGATATAGCAAATAAACGAACGAGTTTAATGTCTTTGTTTAATTCATTGTGTTTTGCAACAAAAATCGAAATGAAATCTCCCCCATTTGTTCCGTACTCAAGCATTGCTGCTTTGTGTACTTTTTTAAATTTAGCGTCATTTTCGTTACGAGCATAGTTTTTAACTAGTTCAGGAATAGAAATTTCAACAGTAACACTCATTCCACCAACAAGATCCAGACCGAAAGCTAAACTTCTCTTCTTTACCTCTTTAAAAGTGGAACCAAAAATTGGATAAACTACTTTCTCTGCTTTGTTTTTTAGAATGTTATTGATGAATGCAGATTTTGCTATCTCTTCAGCTTCTGGTTCGTTGAAATTAACTACAACACCATTCGGCAAAATTTCAGTAGTGTCTCCTGCAAAAGCTAACTCTTTTAACTCAGCAACATTCGTAATTGCTTCCTTCTCCGCTTTCTTCTCAATCCCGCTAGAAACAAATGTAAATGACAGTTGATACACACAGATTACTGTCAACAAAATGGTTAAAAACCAAAAAAATCCTTTATTACGCATTTTCGTAAATTAGTTTATTATTAATTAAGCCTGCAAATATAGGATATAGCTTTCTTATTGTCAATAATATCAGGAGGTATTTTGTTGTTGAAGTGGCTAATTTAGAATTAAACACAAACTATTTCTCTCAACTTGTTTATTTGCAGTAGATTGAAGTTAAATTCGATTTGAGAACTCTATCACTTTTTTCGCGAAATTATTCCAAGAATTTTCAATTTTAGATGCACCGATAGCAACACTGAATTTTTGCAAGCGCTCGTCTATAAAGATTAATTCTATAGCTTCTTTTAATTCCTTTTCGTTTGGTTGAACAATCAAACCTGTTCTCTCATGTTCCACTGTTTCTTTTAATCCTCCCACGTCTGTTGCAATAATCGGTACATCAAAATGATGAGCAATTGCTGTAATACCACTTTGAGTCGCTCCTTTGTAGGGAAGAATACAAACATCTGCCGCAGAAAAATAAGTAGCCACCTCACCGTCTGCAATGTATTTGTTGAACAAATGAACTCTGCTATTTAAATTAGCAGAATCAATAATATCCTGATATTTTTTAAAGGAACCGTAAATTTCACCAGCAATGATTAACTCATAGTCTTCTGGTAAGTTCTTCAAGGAATTAAGCAATATATCCAAACCCTTATACTCCCTGATGAAGCCAAAAAAGAGTAATTGTTTTTTATTAGATGATAGCTTTAGTTTTTTTAACGCTTCTTCTTTTTTCAATTTCTTTCCGAAATGATTATAAACAGGGTGATCTATACGTAAATATTTGGCGTTAGGTCTAATGGATAGTAAATCCTTCAGTACTGCATCACTTAAAACAACAAACCCCTCATTGTGTTTTAAAAAAGACTTATTAGCAAAGTTATCAAAGATTTTTTTTTCGTGTGGAATAACATTGTGTAGAATACCAATCCTTTTAACCCCCTTAGCCAAGCGTTTCTGAACACCTCCAGTTGCAGGACCAAAAAAGGTCATCCAATATTGACTAATGAATAAATCGGGTGCAAACGCATTAATTTTTTTTGCAGTTCTTCGAAAAGACATTGGATTAACAGAATCGAGTGTTCTTTCTGCTGGTATTTTGTCTGCATTGTCATTTTCCGTAACATATTGTGAAGAACCAGGAAACAAAAAATTAGGATACTGACGTGAGAATGTGAATGCTTTTACTTGATGCTCTTCTTCTAATGCTCGGTAAAGCATAGCTGAGAATTGTGCAATTCCACCACGGTAGGGATAAAAAACTGAGAGCAATGCAATTTTCATGTCTAAACGAAAGTAGTTATTCTATTCAATAGAAGATAATAAAGTTTTCACTCAAAGCCGTAACTTACAATAGTGTAATACAACTCTTCTCCATTCTCAGGTACTGCAGAAAGCTGAAAATCATTGTCCATATAAAATTTAGAAACAAGACCTATATTTTTAGCATACACTTCGTATTTTCTGATTTTGACAATCGCATTTTGTTCATCTGCTTGCTCTACAACAAGTGTTGAATCAAAGCTTACCCCACCGACGCTTTTCGTTTTATGAATATCGTCATAATAACAATCCAATGGAGCATTTATGTTATATGCATTCGCATCCCATTCTTTTTGTTGTGTTGGTGAGAATACTAACTTTACAACTCGTTGGTTTTCTTCAATCATTTCACCTCTAATTCCATCTATTAGTCCATACCAAGTGTCTTTCAACAACCAAGGGTCGGCAGAAGTATTTCTCGTATATCTTCTAAATTTTCGACTCGTTCTACCTTCGTTGTCAATGTATATTTCACCCCAATGGGTCTTTAACTGGTAAATTAGCGTATCATGCGGAATTGTTGCCCCGATATCATGCGTAATGTCAAGAACATCATAGATAACATAACGTCCTTCGGTATTTCCCATATACTCGAAATGGAAATTGGGGGATTCCTTTTTTTTACAAGAAGCTAAAGCAATCATAAGAATTGCCAGAACAAAAATGTAATGAATATGTTGCTTTCTCATCATAATTATAGACGAAGTTAGTGAAAAAAGGTTGGTTTAGAAGGGGAAGTGTTTTAATGATTAGTTATTTTAAAGGTGAAGCCGACTCTTGTAGTACACTATGCACTCCAAGATTGTCATTTGGGATCTACACTAATTCTCTTTTCTGGATTGATTCCTAATTCTCTCAAGTCAACTCCCAACTCTATTAATTGGTCGATTTTCGCTGCTCTTTTTTGACCTTCTAATTTTCGTCCGTAGTAAAAAAATTCTCTGTTTTCGATTTTTCCAAGAGAATCAAAAGCAGTGGACCATCCATGTCTCTGTCCAAATTCATTGTAACGTGTCATTGTCAATTTCTTCCCGCTTGCGTAATAAGAGTACCACTTCCCTACCTTTTTATTATTTGCATATTTTCCTTTCGTTTTTACAGTTTGATTTTCAAATAATTCTTTACTTTCTCCATGCAACTTGCCGTCAACATAATTATATACAGCAGCGGCTCTTCTTGATTTATCCAATGGATCTGAAGGAACATAAAACACTACTTTTTGTCCATTCAATTCTCCATTTTTAAACGTTTCAGTATTACTAATTCTCTGAGACGGTCCAAAATTTACCCAAACGCTATCTTTTTTTAAATTTCGATAAATGCCGTAGCTCATCAGCGAACCGCTTTCGTGATAGAAAAAAGCTTCAGAACGACTACTATTTTTATCGTGCTTAATTACCGCCTTCACTTTAGAAGATTTATAAAAATAAGTGAATTTCCCTGTGGGCTTATCATCTTTAAATTGACCTTTGTACTGATAAACGCGACTCCCTTCATAAGTTTTAGCCCATTCACCTTGTTTTCTGCCCTTTGAATCAACTTGGTTAAGTTGTGCGAAACTGATGGATGCTAAAAAAACACTTATAACTATTAGGTTAAATTTCATGACTCAATAAATTTGCAAATTCCTCTAAGCTACTGACTGTTATATCCGCATTGACGCTTATAGGTTCTTTCGTTTTAATTCTTACTGTTTTCATACCAATATTCTTGCCAAATAAGATGTCAGAATCTGTATCACCAATCATGACACATCGTTTAAAATCAATCTCTGGATACTCCATTCGTGCCAACTCAGCCATTACTGGGTTAGGTTTACGCATATCTGAATCTGCATTTTTCAAATTAGGCGCAAAGTAGCATTTCGTAATTCTTCCTCCTTTTTGGAGAATTTGATTACACATATAAGCATGTATTTCTAATAAGTTACGTTCCGTCATTAATCCCTTTGCAATTCCTTGCTGGTTGGTAACAACAAAAGTCAGATGAAAGCAATTCGTCAGTTTCTTTATCGCGTTAAGGACACCAGGAATAAATTTAAAATCGTCAACAGTTGTGATATAACCTCCAAAAATGCGTTCATTAATTACGCCGTCTCTATCCAAAAAAAGTGACCATGTGTGATCGACGCCCCAGTTTTTAATCGACATCTATAGATTTTTCGATAAGGTAAACATTGCGTTGCGAAGAACTTCGTCCGATTAATTCAGCTATAAATCCTGCTAAGAAGAATTGAGTTCCTAAAATCATAGCTGTTAGTGAAATATAAAAGGAAGTTCTATCCGCAATTTTTATTCCGTGAGTATCAATGAATAATTTTACAAAACCAAGGTAGAAAGCAATTCCAAAACCGATGATAAACATCAGCATTCCGAGTGCACCAAAAAAGTGCATTGGTTTTTTTGCAAACTTACCAATAAATGCAACAGAAAGTAAATCAAGTGGTCCATTTAGAAAACGGTTGAGTCCAAATTTAGTCGTTCCATACTTTCTCGCCTGGTGTTGCACCACCTTTTCACCGATGTTTGTAAATCCCGCGTATTTTGCCAATGGCGGGATATATCGATGCATATCTCCATAAACTTCAATGCTTTTAACGACGACATTTTTGTAAGCTTTTAAGCCACAATTAAAATCGTGCAAATAAATCCCTGTTATTCTTCTAGCTGCCCAATTATATAATTTAGTAGGTATGGTTTTTGTAATAGGATCAAATCTTTTCTTTTTCCAACCTGACACTAAGTCAAAGTCATCTTCCATTATCATTCGATACAATTCTGGAATTTCTTCAGGAGAATCTTGTAAATCGGCATCCATTGTTATCACAACATCACCTTGTACAGATTCAAAACCTTTTTGCAACGCCGCAGACTTGCCATAATTCCGTTGAAACTTTATGCCTTTTACGTTTGCATCTTCTTTATGGAGATTTTCAATAATATTCCATGAGTCATCCTTACTGCCATCATCTATAAAAACTATCTCATAGGTATAGCTATTTTCTGTCATTACCTTCATAATCCACTTATGAAGTTCTGGCAAAGATTCAACCTCATTAAACAGAGGAACTACTATTGAAATGTCGTATTTTAGCTTCAAGATACTTTTGTTTTGCAACAAATATAATCAATCTACTATTCTTTAATCACTTTCGTAGCCTTGTTTTGAATTTGTAAGAAGTACATTCCATTCTGTAAAGTCCTCAAGTATATTAATTCTTCCGAAGAAGAAATAGAGCCTTCCAGTATCTTTGTTCCCTTCAAATCAAGAAGAATGTAATTCGTTGGTGAGTCTATCCCTTCTATCCTAATGGATTCTGAAGCTGGGTTTGGATAAATAATATAGTTGGATTCCAATTCTTCCAATCCTAGTTCTGCCGCATTAGCAATAAAAAAGTGATCAAGTCCTGCTTCTGTAATGTTAACAACTGGATCTAAGTCGCTTGTTCTAAAGAAAAATTGCATGGTAGAAGTTATCGTAATAAAATCTTCCAACCTTATACTTTTTTCTGTCCACTGATCCCACGTTGCTGGGTCTTTACCAATTTTGTCAATCTCTACTGTTACCGCACCGTTCGACACAAGAACACGAAGAGTATCATCTTTTGCAGCAGCACCAAACTCATTATAAAACCATCGAGAATAATTTACATAAGGCTCAACATAACTTGATAGATCCATAATCGGTGAAGTTAAGTTGGCTGTTCCGTTATCTACATCATCTGCATCTGGATTTAAATTTGTAGAATTACCTGTCACATATGCCATCTCTCCACAATCTGTAGAATCATCTATGGATGGTGCCGAACCACTTGTCGTTCCAAGTGGAACTCCTCTCTCCCACATTCCTGTTGTTGCTGAACCAGAAACGGTCCATCCAAAATCAAAGGAGAAATCGTCATAATAACCTGGTTTTAGATAAACTGTTATGTTGCCTGTTGCATTATCAATCAGTTGCGTATAACAAGCTGTGAAATAACCCCATTTACCTATAGTTATTCTATAGTTATCTTGGTAAAAAAGTGTAAACGAATTTTCACCAATTCCATTTGTTAGCCCTTGATGTGTTATTTCTGGCACTTCTAAAATAATATTTGCCCCAACAATTGGGTTATTTGTCCCAAGTTCCAAGACTGTGACCGTTAAATTGTACGGTGGAATTGGAGTTAACTGAACGTCTTGCGTTGTAATGATGCCAGTTGATAAATTAACAGAAATTGTTTGTGGGAAGTATCCTACTTTAGAATAGGTAACGTCATAGGTTCCAGCGATTGCTGAGCCTGTAGCATAAAAGCCTGTAGCATTTGAATTATCACTGATATTACTTGCATCAAAAGTAACATCAACTCCAGTAATCGGGTTGCTTGTAAAAATATCTGTTATAATTCCTTCTAAATAACTTGCTTGAATGTAGGTTGGTGACAGAACGAATAAACCTTCAGAGCGATCATTAGCGAGGATAGTACCAGAAGCAAAATAAGGATACACTCCCCAACAACCATCATAACTGGCAGTTTGAGTTGGATAAGTATCATAATTTGCAACCTCTATCATGTTGTACGGATACGTAGCATCATGAATTACAACTCCATCCGAGTAGTAACTAGACACCAAATGATTGCCTTTGACAATTGTATTGTGTGGTATGACTGTCCCTACATCTGGAGAACTTTTTATCCGATCAATTTCAATCATGTTAGCTGGATCTGTTATATCAAATGCCGTTATATATCCTCCTACAACCTCGTCCGTTGTAAAAGCATATTCTCCCGCTGAATTTGCCCAAACAGTATGTGCAAAATTATCTGGGGTAGTTTGTGTACCTAATAAGTTAGGATTGGCCTTATCCGTTACATCAACCATACTAATTGTTCCTTCAAAAATGTGTGCTAAAAACATAGTGTCATTCCGAACAAATCCATCATGGACTAGCCAGTTATCGAAAACGCCTACTTCTATCGGGTTCAATGGATCAGTGGCAATGTCGAGAATTATGACTCCGCTATTTCCTCTGTCAGCACCAAAAATATAGGCAAAACCATTGGATTCATCAATATAGATATTATGAGCAGACAACCATGGATTACCCACTGGTCCCGTATAATATGTCGCAGGTGGAATAGTAGTAATTGGAAGAGCTGTTAAATCAATAATCATCAATCCAACAGAAGCTTCCGTTGTAACATAAGCATAATCACCATACGTTTTTGCATCTCTCCAGACCGATTGGGTTGCATTTTCCCACCAAATCTCAGTTGGGTTGGACGGATCTGTAACATTTACAATAGCCACCCCTTTTTCAGCACAAACAATACCGTACTCATTGCTCAATTCATCCGTGTAACCCCAAACATCATTAACTATAGTTGCATGTGTACTTATGTAACGAATGTTAGACATTGAATCCACATTGAACTGTGCGTTTGTCGTATAATTGAATACCATTAATAAAGCAAAAAAAATAATTTTCATACGAGGTATATTTAACTTTTTTGATTAAAGAATAAAGATTGTTGCGAGTATAAAAATAACAATAATCACAAGGTATTGCCATACATCCACAAAATAGGGTTTGTACTTGCTATACGTTTTTTTAATATCCACAATCAAATATACGTAAAGTTAGTGATTTAATAAATTTACTTCTTAACAAAGTGATGAAAGGTAAAAACTACTTACTGAAGCAGTTGAATTAACGCCTTAAGTGACTTCACATTTATTCATCCTTTTTCTTTTAATTCTGACCTTAATTTCTTATATTTGCACCTCTAAAAATCTCCCTATGTCGAAAGAAACTCTCACAAGTAAAAGTACAGCTGTTGATTTTGAGTCCTTCAAAAAAGAAGTGCTCGACGACTATAGATTAGCCTGTATTTCTCGTGAGACTTCTTTACTAGGGAGACGAGAAGTTCTTTCTGGAAAGGCAAAATTCGGCATATTCGGAGATGGAAAAGAGTTGGCGCAAATTGCACTGGCTAAACAGTTTCAAAATGGAGATTTTAGATCAGGGTACTATCGTGACCAGACTCTAATGATGGCAATTGACCAACTAAATGTTCAACAATATTTCGCAGGACTCTATGCACATACTGATTTAGAATTTGAACCTCAATCTGGTGGGCGTCAAATGGGTGGACATTTTGCAACGAGAAATTTGGATGAAAAAGGAAATTGGCTCAATCTAATGGGACAAAAAAATAGTTCTGCCGATATTTCTCCAACTGCGGGACAAATGCCACGACTTTTAGGATTGGCCCAAGCATCAAAAATCTATCGAGAGAATAAAGAACTCGCATCGCTGGAAGAATTTAAAAAATTTACGAGTGGAGGAAATGAGGTTGCATTTGGAACCATTGGTGACGCTTCAACTTCTGAAGGTTCATTTTGGGAAACAATAAATGCGGCGGGTGTTCTGCAAGTGCCAATGGTGATGTCTGTTTGGGATGATGGATTTGGAATTTCAGTTCCACGCCATTATCAGACAACAAAAGACAGTATTTCTGAAGCGTTAGCAGGAATGCAAAGAACGCAAGACAAGCCAGGCTATGAAATTCTAATTACCAAAGGCTGGGACTACACAGATCTTTGTCAAACATACGAAAAAGCAGTGAAAATTGCTCGTAAAGAACACGTTCCAGTTTTAGTGCATGTCAAAGAAGTCAATCAACCACAGGGGCATTCAACTTCAGGATCCCATGAGCGCTATAAGGATGAAGCAAGAATGCAGTGGGAGGAAGATTTTGACTGTATTGCTAAATTTAAACAGTGGATAATTGCATTTGATGCTGATGGATTAAACATTGCGACAGAAGATGAGTTAGACGCAATTCGCAAAGAATCCAAGAAAAGTGTTGCAGCTGATAAACGAATTGCATGGCAGGCATTTACGAATGATATTCAACAAGATTTATCTGATTCTATTTCTCTTATAAAAGCTGTGGGAAAAGAAAGCGCTAATGGCGTTTTTATTAATAAGATTGGAGATGATCTAGAGAAAGCTTATGAGCCGACTCGAAAAGATATTCTAGTGGCTGCAAGAAAAGTTTTACGGATGGTGCGGGAAGAAAATTTCGCGTCAAAAACAGCTCTTTCTTCTTGGGTAAAAACATCAATCGACACAAATTTTTCTCGATACAGTTCACACTTACATTCAGAATCAGAAAATTCTGCTCTTAATGTAGATCCAGTTGCACCGACTTATGGTGACGATGGCAAAATGGAAGATGGACGAATCATTTTGCGTGATAACTATGATAAGTTACTCCAAAACTATCCCCAAGCATTGGTTTATGGAGAGGATGCAGGAAAAATTGGTGGTGTGAACCAGACTCTTGAAGGAATGCAAGAAAAATATGGTATCACTCGTGTCGCGGATACTGGAATTAGAGAATGCACCATCATTGGACAAGGTATTGGAATGGCAATGAGAGGACTGAGACCCATTGCGGAAATCCAATATTTGGATTACCTGCTTTATGCAATACAGATAATGTCAGATGATTTAGCCACAGTTCAATATAGAACCAAAGGTGGACAAAAAGCACCGTTAATTATCAGTACGAGGGGGCATCGTTTAGAAGGAGTTTGGCACAGTGGTTCTCCCATGGGAATGATTATCAATTCTCTCAGAGGAATACATGTTTGTGTTCCAAGAAATATGACAAAAGCGGCAGGCTTTTATAATACGCTATTGGCTGCTGACGAACCAGCTTTAGTTATTGAACCTCTTAATGGGTATAGAACGAAAGAACCAATGCCAACCAATAGTGGAGAATTTAGAGAGCCCCTTGGTATTCCAGAAATCACTCACCAAGGAACAGATTTAACAGTTGTTTCGTATGGTTCAACATTTAATCTTTGCCAGGTCGCAGTTCAGCAATTGGCAGAATTAAACATTTTGGTAGAATTAATAGATGTTCAAACTCTTTTACCTTTCGATATTAATCACATTATTGCTGATTCTCTAAAAAAAACAAATCGATTATTAATTGTTGACGAAGACGTAAGCAGTGGTGGAACTGCCTACATTTTAGATAAGATTTTGGTAGAACAAAAAGGATATTATCACTTAGACTCAGCTCCTGAAACATTGAGTTCTAAGAATCACAGACCAGCCTATGGTTCGGATGGTGATTATTTCTCAAAACCGAGTGTTGATGATATTGTGGAAAAAGTGTATGAAATGATGCATGAGGTTGATCCAGTAGAGTATCCGAGCATTTATTGATTCTTTTCAATCATATTATAAGGTGAGATAAGTCATTTATTTATTTCTGTTTACACATTACTTTTGTAAGAAATAAGAACGTTAAGCTTCTAAATAGGTATGAACTGGACAGAATACACATCGAAATTTAGTAACATCTTGGATGGTACTTTTGCAGAAAAACCTTATGACAATTCTAATTATGTGGAGTATGTAAAATTGAACAATTCACGTGTAAAGCGCTGGAACAAAAGACTTAATATTTCGGATGAAATTAAAAATTCAATTGCAAAAATTAATTCTCCACAAACTTGGATATTGATTATTGAACATTGGTGTGGTGATGCTGCCAATAGTGCACCTGTTATTCATCATCTTGCTGAACTGAATGACAATATCACATTAGACATCCAGCTGCGTGATGATGAACCTCGTTTAATAGAACAATACTTGACAAATGGAGGGGAATCTGTCCCAAAATTAATTGTTCGTGATCAGAATGAGGAAGATTTATTTACATGGGGACCCCGTCCAAAAGAATGCCAAGCATTAGTAATGATGCACAAAGAATCTGACAAGACTGAATTGGAGAAAAAATCAGAGCTACAGAACTGGTACAATGATGACAAAGGTCAATCAATATTGAATGAGATTACTGAATTAGTTTTAGAAAATATCACTTTAGTTATTTAATTACTTGATTCTTAATCCTCAAGTCAACTGAGTGGTAATTTCTCGTAAGTTCGATGTATTCTTCACTATAGGAATTATCCAAATTTCTGACAACAAATTCTTTTTCTTCTGACGATTTAGCAGAACGATTAAAGCACAGAATGATACGGTTCATCTCTTTTCCAGGTTTTCCCTTAATCGAAAATTTCGTTTTTATCCTTAGTCCATTTGATTCTGCAATTGAAACCCACTTTTCACTTTCTGAAAAAGGAATAATGACCCAAAAATCACCGTCTCTTGATAGCGATTGATTCACTTTTTGTAAAACAACCTGAACAGGCAAACTATTTTCATGCTTAGCTTGTGCTTCACGATAATCTTTATTCAAATTACTAGTAGCGTAATAAGGCGGATTCGAAAAAATTAGGTCGTACTTTTTTTCAGTAGTAAAGTCGGAAAAATTCAACTTTGAAATTGAAAGTCGGTTAAACCACGGGGAGTTGTTAAAATTGAATTGACATTCCGTCGAGGCTAGGTCATCAATTTCCACGGCGTCGATTACGATGGAAACGTTTTGTTGTATAACCATTAAAGAAAGAACACCTGTACCCGCTCCAATATCCAATCCCACTTTTTTATCCGAAGAATCAATTAGCGACCCTAATATCATTGAATCTGTTCCAACTTTCATTGCAGAATCAGACTGTTTTATCGAAAATTGTTTGAATTGGAAGAATGACATAATGACATAATGTAACAGAAGCACGTTTATAAATCCAAATATAATTCAACTAGACCCTCTGGAGCTGAGATATGTAATTCTTTCTTTTTCCTATCTACCTTTTTGACCAGTCCATCAAGCAGCGGAACTAGTATTTCATTTCCGTCTTTCATTATTTGCAATAGCGGGTTGACTTTTAAATCAATTACTTGCTCAACAACACCAATGCTTCCAGCTTTCTTGTCAATTACGTTAAAACCAACAATCTCATGATCGTAAAAATGCAATCCATCTAACTCTGGTAGAATTTGAGCCGGTAAATACACATCTTTACGAAGTAGTAATTTAGCGGCATTCTCGTCGGTCACACCTTCCAACTTAATAGAAGCAAACCCTTTGTTTTTTAATTTTAAATTCTCGATAAAAAAAGGCGTTAAGTAATCATCTAAATCAATAAATATAGAATCTAACGTAGCATAATCTTCAGGATTCGTGACATCTAAAAACAATGAAACTTCCCCTTTAAACCCATGTAATTTTGCTATTCTTCCTAAATAAAAACACTCTTTTTTATTCATCTCTTTGGTAAAAAAAAAGCGTTTCACTGCCAGAGCAATGAAACGCTTAATAAATTATAAGTTAATTGTTTACTCAGCTTTTGGCTCTTCTTTAGAAGCATCTTCTGTAGGAGTTTCCTCAGTAGGTGCTTCTTCCGTTTTTGCCTCAGCAACTGGAACTTCTTCTGTTGTTTCAGCAGCCTCAAGAGCTGTTGCTGCTTCTGGTTCTGGTGCTGCTTCAACTGGAGTGTTTTTCGCCTCAATTTCTATTGCTCTAGCCGCACTTACCTCTGCTTCCGCTTTTAATGCATCTGCTTTTGCTTTGGTTGCATCTTTTTCAAGACCGCTTGCTTTTGATGCAATTTTATCTTCTTTTTCTTTTAACCATTTTGCAAATCGTTCTTCAACTTGCTCTTCAGTTAATGCTCCTTTTGCCACACCTTTTATAAGATGATTTTTATACAAAATTCCTTTGTAAGATAATAACGCTCTTGCAGTATCTGTCATTTCAGCTCCTACTTGAACCCAATACATTGTCCTATCAAAATCGATATCAATTGTTGCTGGATTTGTGTTTGGATTATACGTTCCTAATTTCTCGATGAACTTCCCATCTCTTGGCGCTCTGCTATCTGCAGTTACGATGTGGTAAAATGCATTTGCTTTCTTACCGTGTCTTTGCAATCTAATTTTAGTTGCCATATTGTGTTTACAGTTTGAGGTTCGAAACCTCTATTTATAAAATAATTTAATCCTGTCTTCCCGAGACAGGAGCGCAAAGATACAATATTATTGGATATTCATGAATAAAATTTCATTTTCTTTGAAACCAACCTTCAGTCTTCTTCAAATGCGAAATGAACCGTTTATCATTTCTTCTTTGTAATTGTCGTAAAATTAGCTTAAATTCACAATAAATTAACATACACCATTGTTTAGTATAATGCAAAAACTCTTTCTTCTACTGCTAGTATTTCCTTTTCAAATTTTTAGCCAAGGATATCAGGTTAACCTTCAAGGTCAAGTTTCACAAGGAATGGGCGGAGCAGGTTCTGCTCTAATGCAAGATGCTTCTTCGTTGTTTTTTAACCCTGGAGGTTCTTCCTTCGTTCACAGCAATGAAATCAGTTTAAATGTCACACCAACATTTGGAAATACGGCTTTTTTAGAAAATAACACGAATAATCTAGCAAGGACAACTTCACCTGTTGGGACACCATTTTCATTATATGCTCTTTATCAAGTGAAAGATAGTAGTAAGCTAAAACTTGGCTTAGCCGTATATACTCCTTTTGGTTCAACTGTTGAATGGGAAGATGAATGGGTTGGACGATTCGCATTGACAAGACTTAAGCTACTTTCTATTTTTGTGCAACCTACAATAAGTTATCGTCTAACGGATAAGATTGGGATTGGGGCTGGATTTGTTTATAGTTACGGAAAAGTGAACCTGCAAAAGGATATACCTGTGCAAAGTACAGATGGAGAATATGGAACAGCTGAATTGGATGGCTCTGGGAGTGGATTCGGATTTAATGTCGGTCTATTCTTCGACTTAACGAAACATGTTGATTTTTCGATTACTTATCGTTCCAAAGTTGAAATGAATGTAAAAATGGGTGACGCAACATTTATTGTTCCAAATTCTTTAGAAGAAAAATTTCCCTCAGGAAAATTCACTTCTTCGTTGCCTCTCCCTGCCGTTTTTACTTTTGGATTAGCCATTAAGCCCAATGAGAAATTATCAATCGCCCTTGATGCCAATTACACAGACTGGACACCTTATGACACTCTTGCTTTTGACTACGAGAATAATACCGAATCGTTGGAGGATACAAAATCGGCTAGAAAGTATGTTGGTTCTGTTGCGTTAAGATTAGGAGCACAGTATAGAATTACAGAAAAAATAAAGGCAAGAGCTGGTTTTGCTTACGCAAATTCACCTGTTCAAAATAACTATGTTACTCCGGAAACACCTGATGCTAATCGATTCAATTTCACTCTAGGATTAGGTTATAAATTATCAGACAATTTTATCATAGATGCGTCTTTATTGTTTACACAATTCACCAGAGAGGCGACAAATTTAGAAACAGGTCTTAGCGGAACCTATAAAACAAGAGTATATGCACCCGGCATTCAATTAACTTACAAATTTTAGCCAAATGACATTGAACCGATTATATATTATAACTATTATCTTATTTACTTTATTCTCCTGTAAGCCAAAATTTGAAATAAAAGACACCAGTCTTGGAAGTGTCGATGCAACCAGTTATGTTGCAATCGGAGGTTCAAGCACCGCGGGCTATTCAGACGGAGCACTAAACTTAAACGGTCAAGAAAATTCATACGCTTCAATTATTGCCAAACAATTTAATGAAGTTTCGCCTACTGTTTTTAATCAACCATTAGTGAGCACAATAGGTATCAACCTTGATGGCAATTCTCGATTAATTATGGGGTATAAGACAGATTGTAATGGTGAGACCTCTCTATCTCCAGTCAGAGAAGCGGCATCTGGTGATAATACTATTTTAGGATCAAACATTTATACGGGTTCTGGACCTTTTAATAACATGGGAGTGCCAGAATTAAGCACGCTTGAAGTTACCACAAGTGGCTTCGGGGTGAGTAACCCCTATTATTCTCGAATTACATCGGATGGGATCAACGGTTCTATTTTAGGAGATGCGCTTCTGCAATCGCCTACCTTTTTTAGTGTAAGACTTGGAGAACAGGACATTCTTAATTCTGCCACAAAAGGAACAACAGTAATCCTTCCTTTGACTAGTGGTCCTGATGGTGTTGGTTTTGATGGTAGCTTAGACGCTATTCTTTCTGCATTAAGCGGAACTGGGGCAAATGGAGTTATTGCAGACATTCCTTACATCTTGGATTACCCTTTCTTTACAACTATTCCTTATGATGGCTTAGAAATTGATGCAGCTCAGGCAACTACATTGAATCAGGTGTTCAATCCTCTTGGAATAAGTTTTCAAGTTGGTAAGAATCCTTTTACGATTGAAGATCCAAGCTCACCATTTAATGTCAGAAAAATGGTTCCAGGTGAGTTAGTTTTACTAAGTGTACCTCTGGACTCTGTAAAATGTATGGGGATGGGATCTGTTAATGCAATTCCCGATAAGTATATTCTAACATTGGAAGAAATTGATAGTATTAAAGTGAGAATTGACGAATATAACGCTGCCATTGGTCAAATTGCTTCTGATTATGGTGTAACGGTGGTCGGGTTAGGTCAATTATATGATGGTTTTAATTCAGGAACAACGTATAATGGAATTACACTAAGTACTGAATTCGTATCCGGTGGAGCATTTTCTCTAGATGGTATTAACTTAAATCCTAGGGGGCAATCAATGGTTGCTAATAAATTCATCGAACTCATGAATTCTTCTTTCAATGCAAACATACCATTTGCTGATCCAATAAAATATTCAGGGATAATTTTCCCTTAATGCAAGTCTAATCAATCTAAAAACAATTAATTATGAAAAAAATTTACTTAACAGCTTTAGCAGGATTACTTTCTGCAGTTTCTTATGGCCAATGTGCCGGAGGAAGATATTCAACTGATGTTTTTACTAACGTTTCGGTATCAAGTGGAATCAACTACGGTTCTAACACTTCTTTTACAGGAGCTACTACTCAATTAGACCTAGATGTTTATGAGCCAACGGGTGATACAGAAACGGCTAGACCTCTAATTATTTGGGCACATGGTGGTTCTTTCATTACAGGATCAAAAACAGATGGAGACGTAGTTACCTTGGCAAATGCTTTTGCGAGAAAAGGATATGTTTTTGTCTCCATCAATTACCGATTGGGAATGTGGCCGATTAATCAGCCAAGTGCAACTCAAGCAGTGGTAAGAGCTGTACAAGATATGAAAGCATCTATACGTTTCTTTTACCAAGATAGAGCAACAACAAACACATACAAAATCGATACAACTAAAATTTTTGTCGGAGGTACTTCTGCAGGAGCAATAACAGCCATACATCTTGCTTATCTAGACAAACAATGTGAATTACTAGAATTTCTTTCTGCATCCGAAATCACTGCTCTAGGTGGAATTGACGGCACCAGCGGAAACCCAGGTTATTCACAAGATATCGTCGGAACGATTGGTCTAGCGGGAGCTTTAGCAAGTTATGGTTGGATGGAAGCAGGTGATGTTCCTATTTGTATGACGCATGGTACAAGTGATGGCACAGTCAACTATAGTCGTGGAATGGTAAATGTTTCAGGAATTAATATAATGGAGTTAGATGGTAGTAGAATGATTGATGAACAAGCAAATGCTCTTGGAGTTCAGAGTAATTTCTATACTCATCTTGGAGCAGGTCATGTACCGCATGCGTCTTCTGCACAATATATGGATACAACTGTCAATTTTATCCGAGATTTCCTCATTGACGTTATGGGATGCACAGATGCAGCATTGCAACCAGAAAATGCACCTTTCGGAACAGCAACATTATACGCACTAAACTATTGTGGCCTTTCAGTTAATGAAAACGGACAAAAAGTTATTGACGCTATTTATCCTAACCCTTCAGAAACTGAATTAACCGTAACGTTTAGTGAAACTGATTCTGAAAAAGAAGTTGTTTTGTTAGATCTTTCAGGTAGAATAATTGAAAAATATTCTGTTAGTGGAGCTAGTTTAATAATTAAACGCAGACAGCTTAACTCTGGAACTTATATCCTTAAAACTACTGTCAATGGAATCATGAACACGTCGAAAATTGTTTTTAAATAGAATTATTATTTTATCAAAAGCTCTTCCTTAATTGGAAGAGCTTTTTTATTTTAGCCGTATGACAATTATAGAACTCACGAGCAAAGAGCAAATGTTGGAAAATTATGAATTACTTCTAGAGGTTTATCCTTCATTGACAAGAGAAGAGTATTCTGCAGAACTTGATGAAATGTTAAAACATAATTATGGACAAGTGGCGGTGTTCGAAAACGAAAAATGCATCGGAATCACAGGTTTTTGGATTGGAACAAAATTGTGGTGTGGAAAATACATGGAACTAGACAATGTAGTTGTATCAAAAAAACATAGAAGTAAAAAAGTAGGTCAATTAATATTTAATTTCATGGAGAAAAAAGCGAAAGAACTAGATTGCACAATGCTCGCCCTCGATTCATATACTGATAACTTTAAAGCACATAAATTTTTCTATCAACAAAATTACATTCCGAGAGGCTTTCATTTTATAAATATCATCAAAAAAGAGAGAATACGATAAGGGTTAGCAAGTACATCCTTTTGCTACTTTTCCACAAATTCAACAAACAACAAATATATTGTCCATGAATTTCGGAGAAACAATATGCTTCTTATTACCAATTAAAATCGTCGTCAATAAATCAAATTCTTCTTTTGCAACTACATCAATTTTACCTTGAATTTTCAAACCTATTTTGTCAGCATACTGCAAAAATTCAGTTGAATTATCTTTCACGGCTACTATCCTACAAGATTCACCTTCCTTAATTTCACTCAAGGTTTTTCTAAAAGGTAAGATGATTTCACCTTTTGAATTGGGTATAGCGTCTCCATGAGGATCAAATTCTGGATAATCAAGTAATTTATCTAGACCATCTATTAATTTGGAAGAATGAACATGTTCTAATTCTTCAGCAATCTGGTGCACCTCGTCCCAACTAAAATCTAATTTCTCATATAAAAATGTTTCCCACAATCGATGACGTCGAATAACCATCATTCCGGCCAGCTTGCCTTTTACAGTTAATGAAATTTTTCCGTATTTTTTATAATTAACGAGGGATTTATCTTTTAATTTTTTGAGCATATCACTTACCGTTGCCGGTTGAACGTTCAATTTTTTCGCTAAATTATTTACCCCAACTTCTTTTACACCAACTTCAAAAATGGTCAACTGCACAAGTGTCTTAAGGTAATTTTCTTCTGTAAAAGATAACATGGAAACAAAAATAACAAATAAACCTAAATAAAATTGTTAGACTAATCTAACTTTATTAGTTTTGTAACCAAAATATTTATTATGTGGAATGATTTAGTAGAATGGTTCAAAAGTATTGACCCCATATTCGCAGCTTTAGTTGCAACAACATTCACTTGGTTAGTCACGGCATTTGGTGCGGCTTTCGTTTTCTTTTTCAAATCGTTGAACAGAACTGTTCTTGATGTTGCGCTAGGATTCACTGGAGGTGTAATGGTTGCTGCCAGTTTTTGGAGTTTATTAAACCCTGCTATAGAATTATCAGGAGGGAGTTGGATTCCTGCTGCAATTGGATTTATGCTAGGAGCATTTTTCTTATTTGGACTAGACAAGCTATTGCCTCACATTCACATAAACGCAAAAGATGGTGAAGCTGAAGGAATAAAAACCAAATGGCACAAAACCAAGTTATTAGTTTTAGCAATAACAATGCATAATATACCTGAAGGATTAGCCGTTGGCGTATTATTTGGAGCGGTTGCTGCAGGCTTACCTGGAGCAAGTATTGAAGCGGCCATGATTCTTGCAGTTGGAATAGGAATACAAAATTTTCCTGAAGGTTTTGCTGTTTCGATGCCATTAAGAAGGCAAGGTATGAGTCGATGGAAAAGTTTTTTCTATGGACAGCTGTCCGCAATTGTTGAACCGATTGCGGGCGTATTAGGTGCTTGGGCAGTATTCACCTTTACTCCTATTCTTCCTTACGCGCTTGCCTTTGCTGCTGGAGCAATGATATTTGTCGTTATAGAAGAAGTGATTCCAGAAACACAACGTGATGGGAACACCGATCTCGCAACTTTGGGATTTATGGTGGGATTTGTAGTAATGATGAGTTTAGATGTTTCACTTGGTTAAAACGAACACAATGAGGAAATTTGCTTTTTTTTTAGTGTTATTTTTTTGCTACAAAACTCTAAATGCACAAGAAATTATTACTGACCGTCCAGATCAAACGGAAAGTTCTTCTACTGTACCTAAAAACAGTTTGCAGATTGAAAGTGGTGCCAATTTCGTTTTTTCGGAAGAAAATGGAATGAGTAATCAATCAATTGTTGCTCCTTCTACACTTTTCAGGGTAGGTGTGTTTAAATGGGCTGAATTGAGAATTTTAAACCAATTTGAATCGAATCGATTTGGAAACAACCCTTCGATAAAAGGATTAAGTGATGTAGAAATCGGTACAAAAATTCAATTACTTAAAAGAAAGAGTATCAATACTGAAATTGCTTTTCTTTCACATATTATTCTGCCAACAGGATCTCGCAACATAACGAATTATGACTTTGGAACAATTAACAAACTATCCATTTCGCATTCTCTAAATGAAAACTTGGATTTAGGGTATAACATCGGTTACAATAGCTCTAGCGGTTATATTGGCGACTTCACATATTCTCTTGCATTGGGAATTGGACTAACAGACAAAGTTTCTATGTATATTGAACCTTATGGGGAATGGATAAACTTCCAATTTTTACAAGCAAATATTGATGCTGGTTTTACGTATCTTTTACAAGAGAATTTACAACTCGATTTCTCTTTTGGACTAGGTCTGAATTACAACATGAACTACATTTCTGCAGGAATTAGTTGGTTAATTGTGCGTTAGAATCCTTCTTAGGATAACTCAACTTATGCCAATCCATATCTCCACTTTCATTAATTAATCGCTGATATTTTCGTGAAGTCGTGACCCTCGAAAACGCATTAAAGTGCCACCATTCACTTGGAATATTTCTAAATTGCTCCGATCTCATCACTCTACGCAGTAAGCGCCTGTTTTCCACTTGTATTTCTGTCAATTCCCCCGTTTTTAAGAACGTATATTCTAGATTTGGATACGAAATAGTCCGAAAATCATCATAACCACTTCCCATATCTAGCTGAATTCCTGCAGAATCAACAATACTCAAATCAACGGCTGCACCATAATTGTGAACAGAACCTCGAACGGGGTTTGAAACATACTTTCCTCTGCGCAATACTGGTATAGAATCAAGTGCATCCCACATTTCTTTTTGAACCTGCCAAGGTCTTACCCCGTCAAAAACAAGTAGAGAATAACCTGGGTGAATAGAGTCCAAATAATTTTGACAATTGGATAAACGTTCAGCAACTTCCTTATTCAAATAGACAACTTTGAGTGTATCGTATAAAACCATTCCCATGAAATTATTGGGAGTTGAATACTTTAAATCGATTCTAATTTTTGGGTTTACAGCTTGAATGTCAATTAAATCTAGTGAATCAAAGTAAGTAGAGGTCATACCAATAAAGTCAACCATAAGTTCAGTAGAATCGATTTTCATATCAAGTTCAGGAGGAATGACATAAATAATATCATCCTGATCTTGACAAGAAAATAAAACAAATAAAGCAAACGCGTATCTCATCATATTCCAAACTAACAGATCTTAAATTAATAAAATATTCTAGAATTAGAATTCATTATTTGCACATTCTATTTATTTTTGTCTCAAACTAAATAGAAACAATGCCAAAGATATCTAGCAAGGCCATTCAAATGCCTGAATCACCTATTCGTAAATTAGTTCCTTTTTCGGAGCAAGCTAAATCGAGGGGAACTAAAGTCTATCATCTAAATATTGGTCAACCAGATATTGAAACCCCTGAAGTTGCATTAAGTGCAATTAAGAATATAGATAGGAAAGTAATTGAGTATTCTCATTCTGCCGGTTTTCAATCTTACCGAGATAACTTAGCTGCTTACTATAAAAAGGTTGGAATTGATGTTGATGCAGACAACATTATTGTCACAACAGGAGGTTCAGAAGCCTTAACTTTCGGTTTTTTGTCCACCTGTAACCCTGACGATGAAATTATCATTCCAGAGCCATTTTATGCAAATTACAATGGCTTTGCAGTTGCAGCAGGATTAAATGTCATTCCGGTAACTGCCTCCATTGAAAATGGCTTTGCCTTGCCTCCAGTTGAAGAAATTGAAAAAAAAATCACATCCAAAACAAAGGCAATTGTTATATGCAACCCTGGAAATCCAACAGGTTATCTTTATTCTAAAGAAGAATTAGAGCAACTAAGAGATATCATCATCAAGCATGATTTATTCTTATTCGCTGATGAAGTGTACAGAGAATTTTGTTATGATGGGGCTATTTCTCATTCAGTAATGAACTTGGAAGGAATTGATCAGAATGTAATTATGATAGATTCTGTTTCTAAACGCTATTCCATGTGTGGAGCTAGAATAGGTTGTTTAGTTTCAAAAAATAAAAAAGTAATGTCCGCGGCGTTAAAATTTGGTCAAGCCAGATTATCTCCTCCTACAATTGATCAAATTGCGTCAGAAGCCGCGCTGCAAACTCCACAATCTTATTTTGATAATGTTGTGGATGAATATGTTGAAAGAAGGAACATCATGGTAGAAGGGTTAAACAATATTCCAGGGGTATATTGCCCAAAACCAAGAGGTGCATTTTATTGTGTTGCGAAATTTCCAGTTAAAAATACTGAACATTTTTGTCAATGGTTATTGGAGGAGTTTGAATATGAAGGGTCAACTGTAATGATGGCTCCTGCAAGCGGTTTCTATTCTACAAAAGGCGAAGGATTGCAAGAAGCAAGAATTGCTTATGTTCTGAATCAAGACTCCTTGAAAAAAGCTGTAATTTGTTTAAAAGAGGCGTTAAAAGTGTATCCTGGAAGAATTTAAAATCCTTTCAATACTATTTTATTTCTGCCCAATTCAATCAGTTTTTTGGATTCCATTTGTTTGAGCAATCGAGAGATTACAACTCTAGAAGAGTGTAAATCCTCTGCAATTTGTTGATGAGTGTGATTAATCTCTAAAGAACCTAGTAACTTAGCTTGGTCTTTGAGGTATTTATCCAAGCGGGCATCCAGACGCATAAAGGCAATTGCATCTATTGTTTCCATTAATTCGGTAATTCTAACATGATAGCTCTCTAGAATATATTGCCTCCAAGAAGCATGTCTATTCATCCAATCTTCCATGTATTGCATAGGTATCATCAGCAATATTGAATCTTCCATGGCTGTTGCTTTAATAGAGCTCTTGCTTTTTCGAACGCAACATTGTAAAGTCATTGCACAAGTATCACCGGACTCAATATAATAAAGCAATAATTCGTCTCCTACCTCATTCTCCCTGGAAACTTTCAGTGAACCTTCAATTATAAAAGGAATGAAAGTTACTTCGTCTCCTGGATCTATAATTACTTCTCCAGAATCGATTGACCTAATTTTTCCAACTTTTAATATCTCTATAATTAATTCATTGTCGAATAAAAAACCAATTCGTTCTTCAATTAATCGTATAAATTGTTTGTTTTCTACCATCCTTTACAAAGAAGTTGTTTAAGTAAAATGACAGAAAAAGCTAATAGGTTCAATGCTTTCCAATG
>CAXBMR010000005.1:0-108909 GCA_963976995.1 uncultured Fluviicola sp. | reverse complement strand
GTGGTAAGCTAATGCAAGATGGAACTTACACATGGAAAATTGAGTTCAAACAAACTAAAGATGATAAACGCATCATGAAAGTTGGACACGTGAATATTATTAGATAAGTGTAATTAATAACTGAACATAAAAAAGCACCTTTTGATTATCAAAGGGTGCTTTTTAATTTATGACTATTTCTTTCTAAAAAATATTTTAATAGGTACGCCTTTAAAATCGAACTCTTTGCGAAGTCGATTCTCTAAAAAACGCTTGTAACTATCCGGTATATATTGTGGTAAATTACAGAAAAAAGCGAATGCCGGAGCATGAGATGGCAACTGTTGCACATACTTAATGCGAATATATTTCCCTTTATTTGCTGGAGGAGGATTCGATTCTATAATCTCTAGCATTACTTCATTCAGGACAGAAGTAGTGATTTTTTTTATCCGATTTTGATGAACTTCCATTGCTGTTTCAAGTGCCTGGTGAATTCTTTGCTTGTTAATCGTAGAAGTAAAAAGAACAGGAACATCATTGAATGGAGCAATTTGATTCAATAAATTCTCCTCATATGCTTTCATTGTCTTATGATCTTTCTCAATTAAATCCCACTTGTTGACTAAAACAACCACCCCTTTTGAATTTTTTTCAATGATATAGAAGATATTTAGATCTTGCTTTTGAATTCCTTCTTGAGCATCTACCATAAAAATGCAAACGTCCGAATTTTCTATAGCTCTTACACTTCGGAGAACAGAGTAATACTCGATATCTTCATGCACTTTTGCTTTTTTTCGAATACCTGCTGTATCAATAAGCATAAAATCGAAACCAAAGGCATTATATCTTGTGTTAATTGCATCTCGGGTAGTTCCGGAAATATCAGTTACAATATTTCTTTCTTCTCCTGTTAACGCATTCACTAAAGAAGATTTTCCAACATTTGGCTTTCCCACAATTGCAAAATGGGGCAAGTCATTACCATCATTAACAGAGTCATCTTCAGGGTCAAATTCTTTAACAATATCGTCTAGTAACTCTCCAGTTCCACTTCCATTGGTGGCAGAGAGATCATAAACATCACCAAGGCCTAATGACCAGAATTCTGCAGAAAGGCCAACTCTTCCTGTGTTATCCACTTTATTTCCAACAATGAATACTTTCTTTTTAGATTTTCGAAGAATTTTTGCAACAACTTCATCTAAGTCAACAATTCCAGTGGTAACATCGAGCATAAAAATAATCACGGATGCTTCATCAATAGCGATTTCTACTTGTTTCCGGATTTCTCCCTCAAAAATATCATCTGAGCCTTTAACATATCCTCCAGTATCAATCACTGAAAAGTCAACGCCGTTCCATTCTCCTCTTCCATATATTCGATCACGAGTAACTCCACTAATTTCTTTAACTATCGCCTTTCTTGATTCTGTTAAGCGATTAAAAAGAGTAGATTTACCAACGTTTGGTCTTCCGACAATTGCAATAATATTACTCATGATTTTATTGTTAATTCTCAATTAGGAATTTAATATCCGTATTTCTTCAATTTTTGTTCTGAACCTCGCCAGTCTTTATCCACTTTAACAAAAGTTTCTAAAAACACCTTTTTATCGATGAATTTTTCCATCTCCTTTCTAGATTCGTAACCAATTCTTTTGAGCATATCTCCACCTTTTCCTATAATGATTCCTTTTTGTGAATTCCTCTCAACAATGATCAATGCGCGAATGTGAGTAATTTCAGCCTCTTCTTTGTACTCTTCTATCTCTACCTGTGTGGCATAAGGAATTTCCTTTTTACAATGAATGAAAATTTTCTCACGAATAATTTCTGAAATAAAGAACCGCATTGGCCTGTCTGTCATTGCATCCTTTTCATAATAAGGTGGGCTTTCAGGTATATTCGTTCTTATTTCTTCCCAAATTCCTTCTATTCCGAATCCGTGTAAGGCAGAAATCGGAAAGATATTAGCGTTAGGTAATCGTTCTTGCCAATATGCTAATCGTTCAGCTACTTTCTCTTGATCCGACAAATCCATTTTATTGATTAAGCAAAGAACAGGAACTCTTAATCGCTGTATCTTTTCTAAAGTCTCTTTATGATTCATTTCTGATTCATAAGGGTCGGTAACAAAAATGAGAACATCAGCATCTTTGATAGAACTATCCACATAGTCCATCATGTTTTCGTGAAGTTTGTACGCAGAATTAACAACTCCAGGAGTGTCAGAGAAAACAATTTGATGATTTTCATCATTCACAATACCAAGAATTCGATGTCGTGTTGTCTGTGCTTTTGATGTCACAATAGACAATTTTTCACCCACTAATCTGTTCATCAAAGTTGATTTTCCAACATTTGGACTACCAACAATACTTACAAAACCCGATTTATGTTCCATTCCGTTTATTTTCAATGTGCAAAGAAACGCAATTTTAAAGGAATAGTAATCATTTGGACCAATTCTATTGTGTTTTAAGAGTAATTTGGTTTACAAAATAGTAAGAGTTCTCCAAAATATTATTTACTTTATCCCAATGAATCTTCTTAATTAGTTGAAAGTTTTAGCATCTATAGATATTGGTTCGAATGCAATTCGAATGTTGTTTGAGCAAGTTAATGAAACTGCAAATGGCCCTGTGTTTAAGAAATTGTCACTTATCAGATTACCTGTTCGATTAGGAGAAGATGTATTTTTGAAGGGAGAGGTGTCTAAAAAGAAAACAGACAAAGTTATTCATATTGCACATTCGTTTAATCACCTCTGTCAAGTTTTTGGTGTTGAGGAGTATATAGCAGTAGCTACTTCAGCGATGCGAGAGGCTAAAAATGGTCATGCTATTGTTGAGCAAATAAAAAAAGAAACAGGAGTTCACGTTCGAATCATTCAAGGAGATGAAGAAGCCGAAATTTTATATGAAAGTATAGTGAATACAGGTAAAATTGACAGTAGTAAGTCCTATGTTTTTATTGACGTAGGTGGAGGGAGTACTGAGATTAATTTATTTTGCAATGGTATTAGAAAGAAGTGGGAATCATTTAATCTAGGAACCGTAAGAATAAAAGAAGGAATTCAAGATGAGATGGAGTGGGAGAGAATGGAAAAGTGGATTAAAAAGAATATTCAATCAGAAAAACCAGGCTTTGCAGTTGGAACTGGAGGTAACATCAATAAATTGTATAAGCTTTGTGATCTTTCGAACTGGCAAAACTTGAACCTCAAAGTATTAGAAGATAAAATTGAATTCCTCTCTCACTTTTCGCAGAATGAGTTAATTCAGCAATTTGACTTGAAGTCTGATCGAGCGGATGTTATTGTACAAGGTGGAGAAATTTATTTAAAAGCAATGAAAACAGCCAGATTGGAAAAAATGATAGTTCCCAAAGTTGGATTAGCTGACGGCTTGATTAGGAGGATGTATTTTAACGGTGGACTTTGATTTCTTCTATCTTATATGTATCTTTTACAAAATCAAAATTAATATGATTAGATATTTTCTCATCGTGCTTGCATCCACGTTATTAATAGCGTGTAATAATAAAGTGACATTAAGAAAGGAAAATCAAGGATTCTATTATTGGAAAAATGGTGATTATCAATTAAAGAATAATGAGTCAAAGCTCTTAGATACTTTTGAGACTGCAAAAATGTATGTTAAACTTTTCGAGGTCAACTATGATAGTGATACTGGTCCAATTCCATACGCTAAGTCGAGTTTGGGTTTAAGTTTTATTGATGATGATGTTGAACTAATTCCCTGTGTTTATATTAGAAACAATGTTTTTAAGGAAGCGTCAAGAAAGGAGTTAATTAAATTGGCTGACAATATTAACTATCTCGTTATCAAACGTATTGAAGATAAATCTATTAAGTATATTGATCTGAATGAATTGCAAATAGACTCTGATTGGACGGAATCCACTAGTGGAAATTATTTTTTCTTTCTGCGTGAATTAAAAAAGCTTTGGAAAAAAACAATAAGTTGTACTTTAAGATTGTACCCTTATAAGTTTTCTGAAAAAATGGGTGTGCCTCCATGTGATAAAGTGATGTTAATGTGCTATAATCTCAGGAATCCTGGGAGTAGTCCAAACATGAATTCTATTCTTGATAAAATTGAACTAGAGAAATATTTATATCCAAAGAAAAACTATCCTTTACCGATTGATATTGCTTTGCCTATCTATTCTTGGAATCTTTGCTATCAAAATGAGCATTATAAGGGTAAAATAAATGGTGAAATAGAAAATATTGATGAGTTCACAATGGAAAAAACGAAACTGTGGAACCAAATAATAAAGGACACTGTTATCGATGATGTTTATTTGCGTAAAGGCGATTTATTAAAGGTTGAAAAAATAAACACTAATTTGTTAATCGATTGTTCAAAAATAATTTTAGAAACTGTCACATTAAATAAAGAATCTTCCATTGTAATTTATCAACTGGATGAAAATAATATTAACAGTAATAGTTATGATAAAATCAGTTCTGTTTACGCTTCTTTTTGTAAGTAGTTATTTACAATGCTTGGCTTGTGGGCCCTGGTATTTTAATTTTGACACTCATTTTTCAATCTTCGACCCAAGGAGTCTTGATCAAGTCAGTATGGATCCCTTCTACTATTCTACTGGTTTGTTTTATGAGAATATTGAAAGAAAAGATGATAAAAATATAGACTTGTGGTATGACTTCTGTGACGGAAAAGTTCAGAAGAAATCTATAAGTAAAACTATTTATGAATTGAATTACAATGAAATAGCTAACTTTTCAAATTCAGAAATGCTCAGCTATTTAAATCAAACCTCAAATGAAGGAGCTATTCAATATATTGAATTTGCGAAAACTTGTTCAATATATAATGGAATTACGGATGATTTATGGGAAAGAGGAAATACTCAGATTGAGTTATATCGAAAAACAAAAATAAACACTGCTATCGCCAATGGTAACCAAGAACAAGATCAGGAGTTAAAAAAGCGCTATTATTTCCTTGCGCTGCGAATGACATACTATCAAATTGATTTAAGAGGTGTTAGAAAATTGTATGAGAAGTATTTTTCTTCAACTAATAAAGAGGAATTGAATATCATTGATCATTGGGCAAATTACTTTTATACGATAACCATTGATGATTCTGTGGAAAGGAATTATAGGCTGGCTCAACTTTTTGTTCTATGTCCTTCAAAAAGAATTGCAATTTTTCAGAAGTACGATATGCACTATTCAATTGAAGAGCAAATACAACTTTGCAAGTCAGATGAAGAAAAATTTAATGTGTATTTAATGCATTTAACACGAAAGTTGGACCCAGCATTTGAAGAAATAAAACAACTTGCAAAGTTAACTCCAAACTCCCCTTTTTTAGATTATCTAATTGTGAGAGAAGTGAATAAAATTGAAAACTGGGTACTAACTCCGAGATACAATATGTTCCCACCTAGTTTGACGGGTGACTATTATGACAATGATTCGAAAAAATTATATAATGAAAGGATTGAGAGAGATAAAAAGTACTCAAATCAGCTGGCTAAATGGTTGCTTCCTAGAAAGGGAGATTTATCTAAAATTAGCTCGGCGTATTTGTTTTTTATTGCTGAAAAAAATATTCGATCAAAACACATTTTAAGTGGTCTTAATGACAAATCAAATCATTGGATTTCCAAATTTGCCAAGAAAATTAGGTTACTTATCGACATTAGAGACAATGAGAATACTTGTTATGAAACCATTGAGAATGCAAGAGCTCTTTTTGATGGATCAATTAAGAAGTATTCACAGGAATTTTATTTTGCAATTGGTAGAGAATTGGAAGAAGTAGATAATTTACCAATAGCTGCTCTCTTTTTTAGTCAAATTTCAGGATATGGAGAATTAGATGGCTACTATTCCCAAGAACCAGTGATTTGGAAAGGAATTAACGATGTTCAATCAAGATATAATATGGGATTTTATATTGACTATTTCAGGTACATTGATAATCAATATTCTTCAAACGATATCAAACAATTAATTACAGAAATTAATAACCCCTTAATTGAGAATGATTGGCTATATAGAAATGTAAAAAATGATTATAATAGTTTATTGGATTTACTGGGGACCAAATTTATTCGTGAGGACAAAATAGATTCTGCATTAATGGTTTTTAAAAAAATACCGGATAGATTTTGGCAAAAGGAATCTTATCTCAGAAATTTGAATTGCAATCCTTTTTATACGGACTTTTATACCGAGCATAAAGGTTCAAAGGGTGATACTATTACCTACACAAAAGTTCAAGTAATAGAGGAACTTTTAGAATTAAAAAATGAACTAGAATTGTCTTCAGGAAAAAAAGCGTCTAAAATTGCCTTCAAAATTGCCAACTGCTATTTAAATATGTCATATCACGGTAATTCATGGATAATGCAAAATTTTTATTGGTCAGGGAGCACTTTTGAGAATAATGGTAATATGGATGATTACTACACTAATCAAAGAGCGAAGAAATATTATTTAGTGGCTATGGATTTTTCTTCGAATCCAAAAATTCAAGCATTATGCTTGCGTATGGCTGGTAGATGCGAAAAGTATAAACTCTATCAAGAGTTTCCTGAAAGATGGGATTCTGAATATGTCAATTATCCTAATGGCTACGAAGAATTTATTTTTAATTCCAATAAGTATTACTCCAGACTAAAGAATGAATTCAAAGAAGAATACAATCCATTGATTTCAAATTGCGAGTCGTTTAGTGAATATTACAACTTATTTTAAATAAAAAAAGTGATCCTCTCGAATCACTTTTTCATTAATGATGCTTTTTGTGACCTTGCTTATGTTTTGGTTTATGCACTGCTTTGTGCTTTGGTTTGTGCACTGGTTTTTTATGCCGCGCATTTGCAGGCGTATGCACTTTCACAACTCTGTGAACTCTATGTTTTTTGTAATGCGTTTGTGCTCTATTGGAACGATGATGGTTTACTCTACGATAACTAACATGGTGACGTTTTGTTCTTCCAGAATAGATAATTGCGGTAACAGGACTCCAACGACGGTATATTTTAGGATGTCTGTTATATCTCCATGGAGATATCCAAGCTACATAATTAGGTGCGTAAATGTGTTTTACAACTTTCCAATTACTGACATTAGATGCCTTCTTTAGATCGTTTGTTGTTGGCTCAATAATGAAATCTTTACCATAAAGGTCTTCATCACCAACAATTTGTGCCGTTGTTGTTTCCCCATCCTTGTCAAGTTCAATTACAGCGACATCTTGTGCTTCTTTTTCAGATAACGGAACTTGTAATGTTAATGTGTGCACATCTCCGTCAGTATAATCGATGACTCTAATGTAATCTACAAAGC
This sequence comes from uncultured Fluviicola sp., assembly GCA_963976995.1. Classification (GTDB taxonomy): domain Bacteria; phylum Bacteroidota; class Bacteroidia; order Flavobacteriales_D; family Crocinitomicaceae; genus UBA4466. The sequence continues at coordinate 101,567 of CAXBMR010000005.1, read as the reverse complement.
CATCTTTGTTTATGTCTAAATTATTAACTTCACTTTTCTCTGAGTTTAGCTGTGATTCAAAATCTTCAACAGATTTGGAGTCTTTAAATAGTTCTAATGTTGCATATAAATCAAGATTTTCTCCATCTTTTTTGACACTAGTTTCTTGCGAAAATGAGTTGCTACAGAATGCAATCAGTCCAATAATTAGTACAATTTTTTTCATGTTGCTTATTTAGTGTTTCTAATTAGATAGCTAAGGTAAGAAAAGGTTTAATTTAATGTTTTTTATTAAATGTAAATTAAGACAGATCAGTGTAAAATCATTAGTATTGATGATAGACATCATAATCTACGGATATACTATGCCTTAGCTTTGCATGAAATTAATAAGGAAACTATGAGTAGTTCAATTTTAAAGGCTGTGAAGTTTGTTTCATCTGAAGATGATAAGGCTTTTGGTATTGCAATTAAAAAAAGAGTGGCAACTTATTTTAAAGAGAAAAAAATTGCTAAAACAGGCGATTATAGAATTTGGATAAAAGTGATAATGGTTCCTTTAATGTACCTTACTCCTTTTGGCTTCTTATTAACCAACTCTTTTTCAGGAAATTTGTTGCTGTTTTACGGCCTTTGGCTTCTCATGGGAGTTGGGCTAGCAGGATGTGGCATGGGAGTCATGCACGATGCTTGCCATGGAGCTCTGTCTAAGAAAAGATGGGTAAATGACTTCATCGGTAATGCTATACTTAACCTTGCTGGAGGACATGCCTTAAATTGGAAAATTCAGCATAATGTTCTGCACCACTCTTACACAAATATAAATGGCTATGATGAAGATATAGATCCCTCTGGAGTAATGCGTTTCTCTCCTCATCAACCCCTAAAATCAATGTTTAAGTATCAGGTTTTTTATGCATGGTTTTTATATGGTTTAATGACATTTTCATGGGCGACATTTAAAGATTTTCTGCAAATGTATCGATATGATAAAAAAGGCTTGCTAGCAGCACAAGGGACGACTTTTAAGAAAGAATTTCCAAAGTTGATTATAGAAAAAATACTATACCATCTCGTTTTTATTGTTTTACCAATTTTACTGATAAATGTCCAATGGTACCATGTACTATTAGGTTGGTTTGCGATGCATTTTTTAGCGGGCTTTATTCTTGCCATTGTTTTTCAACCGGCTCATGTTGTGCCTAGTTCAGACTTTCCTTTGCCTAATAAAGAGAATAATTTGAAAGGTGATTGGGCCATTCATCAAATGGAAACTACGGCAGATTTTGCTCCTTCAAACAGGATTTTATCGTGGTATGTTGGCGGTTTGAATTATCAAATAGAACATCATTTATTCCCAACTATGTGTCATGTACACTATAGAGGTATATCTAAAATTGTTGAAAGTACAGCTAAAGAATTCAATGTCCCTTACCATTCAGAGCCAACATTTATAGATGCTTTGGTTAAACATGTCAAAATGTTGCATAAGTTAGGTAGATAGAAATACGACAATAAATCAACACAAAAATTAAAGCCCGTTTGAATTTCAAGCAGGCTTTAGGTTATTTTTTAATATTCTCTAAATCAAAGATAAATGCATACTCTAATGCAACTTCTTTGTATCGTTCAAAACGACCTGATGCTCCACCATGACCAACATCCATATTACAATACATCATTAATAAATTATCATCCGTTTTGTATTCTCTCAATTTTGCAATCCATTTTGCAGGTTCCCAATATTGAACTTGACTATCCCAATAACCAGTTGTAATTAATAAATTTGGGTAGTCTTTCTTCTCAATATTATCATACGGAGAATAGGATTTTATGTAGTGGTAGTATTCTTCCTCTTTTGGATTACCCCATTCGTCAAATTCTCCTGTGGTCAACGGAATTGTTTCATCCAACATGGTAGAAACAACATCTACGAATGGTACACCAGCAATAACACCGTTCCATAAATTTGGTTCCATATTGATAATTGCCCCCATTAATAACCCACCTGCAGAACCACCTTGTGCATACAAATGTCCTTCTGAAGTGTATTTTTTGTCAATCATTGCTTTTCCACAATCGATGAAATCATAGAATGTGTTTTTTTTCTTCAATAGTTTTCCATCTTCATACCATTGTCTTCCCATTTCTTGTCCTCCACGAATATGAGCTATCGCATAAACAAATCCTCTATTCAATAAACTCAATCTGACTGAACTAAAGTAAGGATCCATATTTGCGCCGTAAGATCCATATCCATAAAGAAGAAGTGGAGCACTCCCATCTAATTTCGTGTCCTTATGATACACAATTGAAACGGGAACTTTTACCCCATCTCTAGCTGTTATGTATATTCTTTCAGAAGAATAATTTCCTGGCTTAAAAGTATCATCCATTACTTCACTTTGTTTCATTAACTCTTGTTCTTTTGAATTCATGTTGTAATCAAAAGTTGAGTTTGGAGTGGTTAATGAAGTGTATCCATATCGCAAAACGTCAGTATCAAATTCTGGATTAGAACTTGTATAGGCCATGTATGCAGGGTCATTAAATTGAATGTAATGTTCTGAATTATCTGCCCATTTGATAATTCTGATTCCAGTTAGACCATTTTCTCTTTCACTGACAACTAAATGATTTTTAAATATATCAATTCCTTCTAGAAGAACATCTTCTCTATGAGGGATAACCTCTATCCAGTTGTCTTTACTGGTATTGGAAACAGGAGTTTTAACTAATTTGAAATTCTTCGCTTTGTCGTTTGTTTTGATAAAGAAATCATCACCAAAATGGTTAACTGAATACTCATGATTTTCTTCTCGAGGAAGAATAATTTTCCATTCTCCATTGGGATTGTCAGCATCTAAAAAACGAATTTCAGAGGACAAAGTTTGATACGAACCTATAATTAAATATTTGTTAGATTTTGTCTTAGACACGCCACATCCAAAGGTTTCATCCCTCTCTTCAAACACCAATATATCTTCTTTCTGGCTAGTACCTATAGTGTGTCTGTATATTTTATTAGATCGTAAAGTTACCGGGTCTTTTTTTGTGTAAAAAATGGTTTTATTATCATTTGCCCAGGTAATCCCACCAGTAGTCTGTTCAATTTTATCATTGTAAACTTTACCTGTTTCGATATTTTTAATAAAAATAGTGTATTCACGTCTGGAAATTAAATCAGTTGAATATGCGGCTAGTTTATTATCTGGACTTACACTCATTCCTCCAAGTGCAAAATAAGATTCTCCGTTAGCCAATTCTGGCTGATTGATAATGATTTCTTCTTCACTTTTTTCATTTTCTTTTTTTCTGCAATTAAGCCCATAATCCTCACCTTTCTCAAAGCGAGAATAATAGAGATATCCATTTTTATAAAACGGTACAGATTCATCATCTTGTTTAATTCTCGATGTAATTTCTTCAAATAATTCTTTCTGGAACTTTTTAGTATGCTTCATTTTAGCATCTAAATAAGCATTTTCTTCGTTCAAATAAGAGAGAACATCTTTCGTTTGAGAGTCAGACTCGGCAGCATTTTTTTGTTCATCTGTTAATCGCATCCAAAAATAATTATCTACCCGAGTGTCTCTATGAGTTGTTATTTTTTTTTCGATTTGTTTCGCTTGAGGGGCTTTAATCATATTCTTTTCTGTAGTTGTGCAGTTTGTTAATGCTAGAATAGCAAAAGTGAAAAATACGTTGGTCTTCATGAAATGAGAATTATTTTTATACTTAAGGTTACTTATTTACTATTATTTTTTTTGTTATCGATTGCATATCACTTGTTACTTTTACAAAGTAAACTCCAGTTAAAAAATGACGGACATCAATATCACCAATGACATTATTTGATTGAAATATTATTTTGCCTAATGTATCATAAATTATGATGTTGTTAAACTGAAATGAGTTATTATTTACTATTTTAAAGCTACTACTAACGGGGTTCGGGTAAATTGAGATTTGTTCCAGCTCAATTTCGCCAAGTGATAAAGGGCAACCAACACTGAAGCCAGTTGTTGCATCAATATTTTCCCAACTTGTTGTGCTGTATATTTCATTATCAACACTTATGCATATAAGGTTTGGGTTATTTAGAGTGTTGAAAAAAACGTTTAATATATTTGTGTTGTTTCCATTTCTTATATCTAAACTTGTTAGTAAATTGTTGTAACAGAATAATCGCGTTAATGCCGTATTGCTAGAGAGGTTTATAGTCGAAAGTAAATTGTTATGACAATACAATTCTGTTAGAGCTATGTTGGCCGACACATTTAAATTTGTTAGCGGATTATTGTAGCAATATAACCGAGATAAAGCCATGTTATTCGATAGGTCTAGACTCGAGATTAAATTATTATGACAGTAAAACTCAGTTAAAGAAATAAAATTTTCAATACCGGTTAAGTCCACAATGTTTAAAAAAGAAAGATCTAAACTGGCAATTGTACTAATATTTGAAGTTGTAACATAATTATTTAAAGTACCAGAATCATAACCTAAGTCAATAAGTTTTTGTTCGAAATTATCATCCGGGACATAGGTTAAAATGCTAGCGCAATTCTGACTAAAAAATGCCGTTGCATCTATGGATGTCCAATTTGCAGTGCTATATGAAACATCATCAACATTTATACAGGTCAGACCAGAGTTGTTTGTTGCTGTGAATTCATTAAAATTGACGTTATTTCCATTTCTAGCATCCAAACTTAACAGTAGGTTATTATAACACCTCAATTCCGTTAAAGCTGAATTATTCGATACATCAAGGTTCGTTAACTGATTAACATGACACCGCAACTGAACTAAAGATGTATTGGCCGATAAATCTATATTTGTAAGTGAATTATTGTTGCAATCTAAATAGGATAAAGCTGTATTATTGGATACATCTAAACTGGCTAATTGATTACTGTAAATTCTTAATTCCGTTAAACCTGTATTGCTTGAAATATCTATACTAGTTAATTGATTAGTATGACACCATAAGGTAATTAAACTTGTAAAATCTTCAATACCCGTAAGATCTGAAATATTTTGACTAGAAACATTTAAGCTAGTAATTGAATTAATGTTTGCGGTTGGAACATAATCATCCAAAGGACCACTATCATAACCTAAGAATATAAGTCTTTGTTCAAAATTATCGTCGGGAATGTAAGTGTATTGACTTAGACAGTTAACACTAATTAGTAATAACAACAGCGTAAATATACTTATTTTCATACTCTAAACTTTAGTTTTAAAACTCGTTTGTATTCAAAAATACGAATTTTATTCAATTATGAGCAGCGGTTGACTTTAAGTAGTTTTAGAATAGGGAAGAAAGAAGAGTTTATTTTATGTTTGATGCCAATAAAATTTCTTTCACTTGTTTTTTTATCGTATCTTAGTACATTAATTATATAAAACTACTACTACGATGAAAAAAACAATTACTTTAATGAGCTTGCTAATTTCTTCAATTAGTATTGCTCAACCTACAATAACAGCAGCTAATCAGATGCCGGCATTTGATGACACAGTTTATTATACAGATGCAAATTCTTTTGGATTTGATCCAAATGGTACGGGGCCAGTAACTGGAAAAATTTGGGATTATTCAGGTTTGACACCTACTACACCAGTCAGCTTCTGGTATGTTGATCCAACAACAACTGTAGAGTCGGCTAATTATCCTCAATCAACTATTGCAATGGGTAACTCAACAGCAGTTGGTTATGAATACTTTGAGAATACTGCTTCGTCTATCAGTCGATGGGGCTATTCTTCTCCGGTGCAGCCTTCTTTATACTATGATAATGCATGGTCTAGATATACTTTCCCATTAACACCTGGCGTCGTTCAAAATGTCTCTTCTTATTCAGGTACAATGGGAGCATTTGGAGCTGGAGAAGATTCAGCTACAATAGCCAACGGTACATATACGGCAACTCCTGATGCTTATGGATTCTTAAGTCTCCCACCACTTGTTTTTGGTGGTCAGCCTGAGATTTTTGATTCTGTTGTCAGGGTCCGGATTCTTGAGAATTTTCAAATAATTTTGTGGGTATTCGGTACACCTGCTGTTACAGTTAACGTCGCTGATGATTTTTACGTATATTTTGATGAAGAAACGCAAGACCCTATTCTGATTTACGGTACAACGACCGATGATGCAGGCGGAGGTACCCAAACTATTTTAAGGTATCAAAATGCCATCTCTGGTACTGCGAGTACAGCTGGTCTTTCTGAATTAAAGCTTACTGATTTTAGTGTTTATCCAAATCCAGCTGTCGAGGAGTTTACGATTTCTTTTAATAAGGCGATGAATAGAGTCGTTTCTTTGCATAGTACAGATGGTAAAAGTGTTTTTTCGCAAACTGTCAATGGGTTGACAACTAATATAGGCGTGGAAGATTTACCCAAAGGTATTTACATTGTTAAAGTGAGAACTGGAACAAAATTTTCTGTAAAAAAGATAGTCATTGAATAGAAAACATCTGATGAAATAATTGAAAACCGCCTTGAGATTTTAAGGCGGTTTTTTCTTTTAAAAAATTTACTCACCTTTGTGTAAAAGAATGCACTATGGAATTCATCTCAAAAGAAATAGACGAATATGTCTGCGCTCACACAGAAAACGAACCAGAATTACTTCAACAGTTAAATAGGGAAACACACATCAATGTGCTCATACCTCGTATGTTAAGCGGTCATTTTCAAGGTCGTGTTTTGAGCATGCTTTCTCATATGATACAACCAAAGAATGTCCTTGAAATTGGAACTTACACAGGTTATTCAGCGCTTTGTTTTGCGGAAGGTCTTGCTGAGAATGGGAAAATAACGACTATTGACAAGAATGAAGAGTTAGAAGACCTTGTCATTAAATATCTAGAAAAAGCAGGATATAAAAATAAGATCGATTGCATTATTGGTGATGCTTTGAAAATAATTCCTCAATTAAATGAAGAGTTTGATCTGGTCTTTATCGACGCAGATAAGGGCAATTATGTGAATTATTACAATCTTATAATTGATATGGTTCCATCAGGAGGATATATTATTGTAGATAATGTATTGTGGTCGGGTAAGGTGATTGAAGAGGTTGATAAAGATGATATAGATACACAAACGTTGGTGAAGTTAAATAAATTAGTACATGAGGATAAGCGAGTACATGAAGTTCTTCTTCCTATACGAGATGGATTAATGATTGTTAGGAAGAAGTAGATGCTTGAAATTCTTTATCAAGACGAATTTATTGTAGCTATAAATAAGCCTCATGGGTTGTTGGTTCACCGAACAAAAATTGCACAAGATGCCAACGAATTCGCAATTCAACTTCTTAGAGATCAACTAGGACAAAAAGTATATCCGGTTCACCGGTTGGATAGGAAAACAAGCGGAATATTGCTATTCGCACTTTCCCCAGAAGTTAATAGCCTTTTACAGAAAATGTTCATGGGAAAAGAGGTGAAAAAAAAGTACATTGCCATTGTGAGAGGTCATTCTCCGCAATCTGAAACTATCGATTACCCCTTAACCAATGATGTAGGTATGTTACAAGAGGCGATTACACATTTTAGAACTTTGCACAAAACAGAGTGTGACTTCCCCTCGGGTAAATTCGCTACTTCTCGTTATTCATTGATTGAAATTACTCCGGAAACCGGTCGTTTCCATCAAATTAGAAAACATTTAGCACATTTACGACATCCAATAATCGGGGATAGACCACATGGTTGTAACAAACAGAATAAATTTTTTTTAGAGCGTTTTAGCATGAATACGATGTTATTACATGCTAAGGAGTTGTCTTTATGTCACCCTGTTACCAACGAAGTTCTTATTATTAAAGCAGAATTTCATGGAGAGTTTAATAGAATTCAAAAAGAATTATTTCAAATAAATTAGTAAGAGTTATAGTATTCCAGCTATCATAAGACTACCCATTAAGAAAAGCAACACTCCAACTATTTTTTGAATACCTGAAACAGTGGTCTTGTGAATTAGTTTCTTTCCGAAATAAGTACCCAGAAATGCAAAAATAACTCCAATAACGAGCAACATTTTGCCCTCGGAAATAGCCAGTAAAAATTTATTTTCTTGACCAGTAATAGCTGCGAAGCCAAAAAGATATACAGAGAGTCGTGATAAATCAACAACCAAAGACACGGCGTTTGAAGTCCCGATGAATTGTTCTTTTGTTAAACCGATTTTCGACAGGAATGCAGCTCTAAAAGCACCTTGGTGACCAGAAACACCACCAAAAAAACCACTTAAAGAACCCCCTAAAGGTAAATATTTTCTACCAAAGTTGATCTTGCTAAATTTTGGACTTAGGTCCAGCCATGCAAAGAAAATCATCAATGAACCAATCACGATTTTCACCATAGTAATGTCAAAACGCTTGTCATTTAACCGATATGAATGCAAAATTTCAATTTCGTCGAAGGTCGTTAACACAAGACCTCCAACAAATGCTAAAAATATGGCTGGCAGACCAAAACGAATTAATGTATTCCAATGAATATGCTTAGAGACCAGTCCAAATTTGAATAAATTATTGGCTAGATGAACAATGGCGGTCGCTCCGACCGCCGTAGGAAGATCAAAAAACAGACTAAAAACAGGCAAAAGAATTGTTCCTAACCCAAATCCTGAAAAAAAGGTCAGTCCTGCTCCAAAAAGTACCGTTATGGCTATGATTACATATTCCATTGAACAAAGAAAAGAATTAAAATAGAATAAAAAAAATGACGTCTAAGCAAAACTTAAACTCCAGCCTAAAAGACTTCCTAAAAGAACTGTAATCATTGCGTTAGATTTTTTCATTCCAAATGTAAAACCAAAACTTGATAGAAGAATTAGAGCAGTTTTCCATTCATTAATGCTTTCTATTCCCATTTCTATCAATACTTTAAGCATGATTGCTACTGCAGCAATATTTACAGCGTCCAAGAATGCAGAAAGAAATTTTGATTTTCTCATTTTTGGAATTAATGGATTTAAAATAAGAACAAAGATGAATGAAGGAAGAAAAATCCCTACTGTAGCAGCTATTGCTCCCCAAAAACCAAACAATTGATACCCAATAAATGTTGCAGTAGATAACACCGGACCAGGAGTGAATTGACCAACAGCAATTGCGTCCATTAGCTCAGGTCTTGTTAATAAGCCATTTGCAACTAATTCTCCATCTAAAAAGGCAAATAAAACATAACCAGAACCATATAGTATAGATCCCACCTTAAAGAAAATCCAAAATACTTTTAGCGCACCCATCGAGGTTGTTCCTGCGATAGTTGCTTTCAAAATAATATATGGTAAGAATGCCTTTTTTTTTGGCTTTACATCTATAGTTTTATGCTTTACGTAAAAATATATTGCTCCAATTATTCCTGCGCCGAGCAATGCATTAACTTCATTTATACCAAGAAAACCTACAAGTACTGTTATTGCGCCAAGAATTCCTAGTTCAAAAGATTTTAATGCTTTTTTCCCTAATTTAAAGACAGCTGCAGCAATTATTGCTATCACCGCTGGTTTTATACCATAGATAAAACTTTCTACTTCAGGTAATTGTCCATAACTGACGTACAGCCATGCAAGAATTCCAGTTATAACAACTGCAGGAAAGATAAATGCCATACCGGCGACAAATAAGCCTGAAAATCCAGCTCGTTCATGTCCACAATGCATTGTCATTTCTGTAGAATTAGGCCCAGGAATAAGATTAGTTGCACCTATTAAATCTAGAAAATGCTCAGGAGAAATCCATTTCCGTTTTTCAACAATTTCTTGTTCCATCATTGCTATATGAGAAGCAGGACCACCAAAGGCGATTAGTCCCATCTTAAAAAAAACAGCAGCTATTTCTTTGAGATTCTTTTTTTTCATTGCACAAAAAAAATGATTTATTTCGTGAATTGTTCATTTCAAACATTAATTTTATGTTAAATAATAAAGTAATGATTGATTTTAGAAGTGATACCGTTACAAAGCCTTCAGAAGAAATGAAGGAATTAATGTTTGCAGCACCAGTTGGAGATGATGTTTTTTCAGAAGACCCTACCATTAATGAATTGCAAAACTATAGCGCTAAATTATTTGGAATGGAAGATGCTATCTACTGCTCTTCAGGAACACAGACCAATCAAATCGCAATTAATATTCATGTGAATTCTGGAGGTGAAGTTATCACAAATGAAGATTCGCACATCTATAAATATGAAGGTGGTGGGATTGCAAAGAATACCGGTGCATCCGTTCGATTAATTCGTGGAAATCGAGGTCGCTTAACATTACAGGATGTTGAGCAATGGATTAACCCGGACGATATTCATTTACCAGTTACTCAGTTAGTAAGTCTGGAGGATACATCAAATCGTGGGGGAGGAGCTATTTATGATTTTGAAGAAATAAAGAAAATTAGTGCATTCTGTCGTGAAAATAGGATGCCAATTCATCTAGACGGTGCGCGTTTGATGAATGCAATGGTTGAGAATAAAGTTGATTTAAAAGAATATGCTTCTCAGTTTGATTCTATTTCCCTTTGTCTTTCAAAGGGCCTTGGTGCACCCGTTGGCTCTTTGCTAATTGGGAATAAAAGTTTCATCAAACAAGCTCGCCGTGTAAGAAAAGTATTTGGTGGCGGTATGCGCCAAGCTGGTGTTATTGCAGCTGGAGGCTTGTATGCATTGAAAAATAATGTTAATCGCTTAGCGGAGGATCATAAGCATGCAAAAGCATTAGAGTCAGCCCTGGAAGAGTTTAACTGGGTAAAAAGTGTCTCGGGTGTTGAAACGAACATAGTAGTTGTTAATTTAAGCAACCCCGCTAAACGTGATATGATAATTCACGAGTTAGAGAAAAACAATATTAGAATTATGGCTTTCGGACCTGGAATGTTGCGTTTTGTGACTCATTTAGATATTAGTTCTTCAGATATTGACAAAACAATTGATGTTTTAAAGAAAATCTTAGCTTGACTTCGAAAATCTGCATATTGTTAGTATTTTGTCTCTTCCTAATTTCTTGCAATAGGCAAAAAGAGGAAGTAATAGATCTATCGGATATAATTAAAGAATCAGAGAATTACAAAGAAGGCGAAACTACATCGGAATTTGACACTGATATTCTTGATACTAGCGAAATGGTTTTAGATGATTTTACAGAGAATGGGTTAGATGTTTCTAGCTACGAAATTCTTGATGATAAACTATTTCCTGATCGATTTGGGCCAAAATCTTCTTCTATAATGCGGTTGAATTTTGAGAAGGACACAGTTTTTTATGGCAGTTGGTCATTTGAGGATTCTTCAAAAACAGTCAATGCTTTTTTTAATTGGTTGGATAATTTTGGCAAGAAACACAAATCTATTTTTATTGGTGAAGAAAAAAACCTTCAAAAAAAACCTTTTTTGATGTTCATTGGTAATAATTCTCTGATTTTCGTTGAATCAAATGAATTTTTATCAAAACCACAATGGGAAAACTATTTAGAAAATAAAGGATATAAAGAAGATTGGTATTACATCTTGCAACAGCGAAAATGGGGAAAGGTGAAATGGTTGTTGGATTTAGAAAAATAGACAAAGTCATTTTTCTAAATCAAGTTAGTCTATGAAGTCGGAATACCATTTCTAAGAGCGAAACGTTTCTAATTTTCCGGTTTCCCCAAATCAATCAATACTGCATTGTAATAGCGCTCATCCTCAGAAACATTTTTAGTCATCCAGTCAGGTAATTCGAATTGCTCGTTTTCGGATTCAACTTCTAATTCTGCCATAACTAATCCTTGCAATTGACCTTCAAATACATCAACCTCCCAAATGTGTGCACCAATTTTAATTTCATAACGAAGCTTACGAATTTGTTTGTCGATAAGATTTTTAAACATCTCTTCAGCATCTTTTACAGGAATTTCATATTCAAATTCAGACCGAGTGATACCGATTGTTTTCCCTTTAATTGTCAGAAATGCTCGGTTATTCTTAATTCTAATTCTAACAGTTTTGTTTACAGAGGAATGTAAAAATCCCTGGACAATTAATTGAGGTTCTGGCTTACTTATTTGACGCCATTTATCTTTATCAACAAGGTATTTGTGTTCTATTTCTTTCATTATCCAACGGGTCCTGTAAAACCGTATTTCTTTCCTTTTTTATTCAATAAAAGACTCGTAAATATTTCAAAGTCACTTGTTTTTATCCTGAAAATGTACTTATACATTCCATTTTTCTCACGAATAACTTCAGCTACTTCGATTTTGAGAATATGAGAAAATTTTATATTTCGATAATCGTTTGTCTCCAGGTCACTACCACCAAATAGTTCATTAATGAGTTGAGTTCTATTACCACTAAGAAATTTCAATTGTTCTTTTCGATATTTTTTATCTAATAATTTAAAAATCTCTTTTTCAGAACGTTTGCTAACTGCATTCGTGAATTTTCGGATATATTTCTGTTGAGACTCTGGGATTTTTTCATCCTGAGAATAACTGGGATTCGCAATCAACAAAAAACATAGTTGGAATAAAAACAATAACTTCATTTGACTAAGATAATCAATTAGTTTAATCCACAATCTTCTAATAATAAGTTATCTTTGTAGCTGTGAACATTTATTTAACATTTGACTACGAGTTGTTTTTCGGCGAAGAATCGGGAACGGTTGAAAAATGTATGTTGCAACCGACTGAAGATTTATTGGAATTGGCAAGAGGTAAAAATGTATCTTATACTTTTTTTGTAGATGTAGGCTACTTAATTGAAGCAGAAAAATATCCTCAATTAAGGACAGAGTTGCAGTTAGTGAAGACACAAATCAACAAGATGCTCACTTTGGGCCATGATGTTCAATTGCACATTCACCCTCATTGGGAAAAAGCAACTTGGGATGGAAAATGGTCTATGAATATTTCTAATTCGTACAAACTATCCGATTTTTCTGAAATTGAAATTACCGCAATTGTAAAAAAATACAAAAGTTATTTAGATAACATAACAGGTAATAATACCTTCGTTTTTCGTGCGGGAGGTTGGTGCATTGAGCCATTTATTTTGCTCAAAGACGTGTTTAAAGAGGTTGGTATAAGAATTGATTCTTCAGTTTTTCCTGGTGTTTATTTGAAAACAGATAACTATTCAGTTAATTTTCTCAATGCTCCGCGAAAGTCTAAGTACTACTTTGAAAATAGTGTTTGTGACGAAGATGAAGATGGTTCCTTTATAGAATATCCAATTTCTTCATTCCGATACAGTCCATCATTTTATTGGTGGTTATTTGGTTTAGGTAAATTGTTCCCAACTTCTCATAAAATGATTGGTGATGGTCAATTCATCAGTCAAGGTGGACGTAAATGGCATTCCTTGACTTCATTTTCTAACTTTCATGTTTCTACGGATGGTTATTACGCTAAGAAATTGAAAGCGTCCCTTCAGAAGTCCATCAATTTGAATCATGCAGAAATGGTCGTTATTGGCCATCCCAAAGGAAATACGATTTATTCTTTGCGAAAATTAAACCGTTTTATTGACGAGAACCATACCAAACACTCATTTAAAACGTTCGTGTAAAAGTGAAAATAGTAGATCGAAAAGATATCGATATTGGTAGATGGAATAAGCTCGTTCGTTCAACGAAAGAGTCAAGTTTTTTTTCATACGGTTGGTATTTGGATGCTGTTGCTGAGAATTGGTGTGTCTTAGTCAATGATGACTATTCTTGTGGAATCGCATTACCTTTCTCTACTCGATTTGGAGTTGTCACTTTATATACACCTATTTTTGTTCGATATGTTGAGATTCTAGGAAATGAGGAATCCTCAATTGATTTTGAGCAATTGATTCGTACTCGTTTCACCAATATCTGTTTAGCTACGAAGAAACAATTATTCAACGGTTCTTCTGAACAAGTGTACCAAAATATTAAGAAAAATAATGACAGGAACGTTGGCTCACAAGCAAAGAGAATGCTTAAGAAAGCTAGTAAGTTGAAATTGACGACTTATCAAAGTAACGAATATGAACTTGTTTTGTCATCGATAAAAGAAGGTTTAGAAAATAAGCATCAAGGATTGAATTCAAAAAGTATGTTGTCGTTAGAACAACTTATTAAGAATGCCAAAACTGAAAATGCACTGAATGTGATTCAAATTGATTATACTGGAGGGATAGTTTGTCTAGAAAGTGACCGCGAAATTCTTTATTTAAAGGGAGTTGTCGATGATTCAACAAAAAAAAATGGTGGAATGTATTTGGCTTTAAATACAGCTATCGAAAATGCGATAGATGCAAATAAAAACTTTGACTTTGGAGGTTCTAAAGTTGAAGGAGTGAAAGGCTTTAATCATAACCTTGGTGGTAAGAATGTTGTTTATTATTTGTACGAGAACGTAAATTATCCATGGTGGTATCGTCTGATGAAAAAAATGAAGTAGAAAATTGGGCGCTCCAAATTCATTCTCATCGCAGTATATTAATATACTGTAGTTCAGTCTTAATTGTTAAATTTGTCCATGCTTTTGCCAAAATCAAATACCCCACGATGGATTATTATCATTCTTGATATAATTATGTCCTTGACGGCATTGTTTTTTGCGTATTTGATCCGATTTGACATCAAAACAGATGAAAGCATTATTGCAAATGAATGGGCAATTCTATCCAAATCGATTTGGGTATTCATTCTTGTTAAATTGGTGTTGTTTTATGTGTTTAAAATTCACAAAGGGTTAATTAGACACACTTCTACAGAAGATTTAAGAAGAATAATATCAGCTACCTTTCTCAGCTCGATTATTTTCGCTATTCTGGGTTATTTGCGATACGAGTTTGTGGACGATTACTTCTTATTCCCGAAATCGGTATTAATTGTGGAGTTTTTAGCTTCTTCAGTTTTTCTTGTAGGTTCCCGATTTATAATAAAGCTTATTTACATGGAATCCATAAAATCCAAAGATGTTGATGACAGGGTTTTGATTTATGGCGCTGGAATTTCTGGGTTAATCACCAAAAGAACAATAGAGAAAGACATTCAGAGCAAACAAGCAATCATAGGATTTTTAGATGACAACAAAAAGCTCGCGGATAATCGCTTAGAAGGTAAAACCATTTTTCATTCAAGTAAGTTAGAGAAAATTGCAAAAGACGAAGGGGTCACAAAATTGATTATTGCAATTCAAAACCCGGATAAGGAGAATCAACAGAGAATAGCAGAATTTTGTTTAGAGAATAACATAAGTGTTCAAAAAGTTCCGAGTACTAAAAGTTGGATCAATGGAGAATTCTCCAGTAAACAAATTGCAAAAATTAACATCAATGATTTATTGGGGAGAAAACCAATTTCTTTAGATGAACAACGTATAAAAAAGGAACTAAAAGGGCAAATAGTATTAATTACAGGAGCTGCTGGGTCTATTGGGAGTGGTATGGTTCGGCAGATTGCAAAGTATTCTCCGAAAAAATTGATTTTACTCGACCAAGCAGAATCGCCGCTCTACGATTTACAAAATGAATTACTTTCTGAAGAGAATAACTTAACTTTTGATGTAGTGATCGGTGATATTCGTAATCAAGAAAGAATGAAAAATGTTTTTGAGACATACAATCCTCGTTATGTTTTTCATGCGGCAGCGTACAAACACGTCCCGTTGATGGAAGATAATCCTACTGAGGCAGTTTTAACAAACATTGATGGGACCAAAAATCTTGTTGACTTATCTCTAGAAAATGAGGTATTCAAGTTTGTAATGATTTCAACTGATAAAGCTGTAAATCCAACAAACGTAATGGGAGCATCAAAACGAATCGCGGAAATATATGCTCAGAATGCAAATGAAAATAATTCCACGAAATTTATCACAACTCGCTTCGGCAATGTTCTTGGCTCAAATGGTTCAGTTATTCCATTATTTCAAAAGCAAATTGACAATGGAGGACCGATAACGGTAACTGACAAGCGTGTTACGCGTTTCTTTATGACTATTCCAGAAGCATGTCAATTAGTTCTTGAGGCTGGAACAATGGGAGAGGGGGGAGAAATCTTTGTCTTTGATATGGGAGAGTCGGTTAAAATAATCGATTTGGCGGAAAAAATGATCAAACTGAGCGGATTGGAATTAGGTAAGGACATTCAAATCAAAATTACTGGATTGAGACCAGGTGAAAAGTTGTATGAAGAACTCCTAGCAAAAGAAGAGAACACCTTAACAACTCACCATCCTCAAATTTTAAAAGCAAAATTTAGAGAAGAAAATGAGGCTCAGATTGAGCGAATAAAAACACTTATAGCTTCTTTTAAAACTCAAGATAATGAGAATATTGTGAAACAAATGAAGGCTATTGTGCCTGAATTTATCAGTAATAACTCAACTTTCGAGAAATTAGATTAGTAAATGTTTTTGTGAAATTAATTATCCTCACCCTAGCCCCCTCCAAAGGGGGAAACGGATACTTGTTAAATTTTGCAAGACGAAAAAGTCGAATTCTTTAGAAATTACTATTGATCATCTATCTACTTTCCCCCTTTGGAGGGGGCTAGGGGGAGGATTTTGTAAAGGTTAGAGAGAGCGTCTAAATCAAATACTCTAATTCATATCAAAGCCAAAAGCAAAATGAATTAACTATATTTGATAAAAAAATGAAAATTTCTCCAGCTTCCATTCATATCCGTTTTGCAGATGTCGATATAATGGGACATGTAAATAATGCGGTTTACCTTAGTTACTTTGAAAATACTCGCATGCACTACTTCAAGCACATGCTTGGTAGAGATTGGGATTGGAACAAAGACGGTATTATTCTCTTAAAAAACGAAGTGGAGTATATACGTCCGCTGCAATTAAATGATTCACCCCTTATCACAATGAAAGTCATCAAAATAGGTAATAAATCGTTTACTTTAGGTTATGAATTGACTGTAAATGATATTCTATACTGCAAAGGATTATCTATTTTAGTAGGATATGATAATCAAAATCACAAAAGCATCGAAATTCCTTCTTCAATGAGAGAAGAATTAGAAAAATTAAAGTCGGAACAATAATTGCACATTACCTAAAAACAAACAGAATGAAAATACTATTTTCCTTTCTTACCATATTACTTGTGACAAGCGCTGTTGCTCAAGTTGAAATCCCTAAATTTAATACGGGTGATTCCTGCTACTTTGTAAAAGGCAAGAATGGCGAACGAGTTGAAAGCCGAAGATATGCAGAATGGCAATGTGGTAAATTGGCGGGAGTTGTTGACTGTGGCACTCGATTAGATTATGATCAAGAAAGTGACATTGTTTACTTAAATAGTGAAGATATGGTCAATTCTGCAGGTGCAAACAAACCTTTTTCAGGTACTTGTGAGTCTTGCCACATGAATGGTGTGCTAGCAAGAAAGATAACCTTTGTCAATGGCAAGGAAAATGGAATTGATACTACGTATTACGAGTCGGGTTGTCCGCAAGTGGTGCGTTCTCATATACAAGGTGCTGAGTCGGGTCAATGGTTGTATATGTATGATAGCACGCAATATCTAGCTTGGGAAATGAACTATTATTTAGGAGAAAAGCATGGCAAGCACATCTTCATGAAAAAGAATGGTGATACAACCAAGTGGGAGAATTATAAAAATGGACGTTTGGATGGAGTGAGAAGAACATATTATCCAGGTTCTAGAATTAAGAAAGAGGTTTCTTACAAAGAAGGAATAATGGACGGAGCGTTTAAAATATACAATCTTGAGGGAATTGTTATTGAAGAAATTAACTACAAAGAAGGAATGAAAGATGATGTAGCTAACTACTTCTACGACGAT
The DNA here is from genome assembly GCA_963976995.1 of uncultured Fluviicola sp. Lineage (GTDB taxonomy): Bacteria > Bacteroidota > Bacteroidia > Flavobacteriales_D > Crocinitomicaceae > UBA4466. The sequence continues at coordinate 83,785 of CAXBMR010000005.1, read as the reverse complement.
GGGAAACCGCTAAAAATTGAACATTGGAATATGGGTGTTAAGGACGGTCAATTTAAAATTTTCTTTTATCAAGGACATGTTCAAGAAACGGAAACTTACCACAAGGGAAATAAAGAAGGTTGGTTCATGGTGTATTATCCAGATTCAAAGACCAAAACCAAAATCTTATACAAAAAAGATATTCGGATAGAAGAGCATCGTTATGATGAGCAAGGTCGAGAAACGTATTCATTCGGAACAGAAACAAGTGATGGTGCAGAGGACGATGAAATGCCAACTGTTAAGAAAAAGAAGAATAAACGAGGCAAGAAGAAAGAAAAATGAGCAGGACTGTGGTACTCAGTTTAATTTTCTAAGTAAACGCATTTGACTTATAAAATCTCCTTTCAATTCTCTATATTTGTTATCCAAAATTTAATAAGATAAAAACATGAATAACTGGTTCACCGTTAAGGTAAAATATACTAAACAATTAGAAGACGGAGGTTTTAAAAGAGTTTCTGAACCCTATCTATTAGCTGCAATGACTTTCACAGATGCTGAAGCAAGAATTTACGAAGAACTAGGAAGCGTTATCCGTGGAGAATTTGTCGTCAGCGGGATTGCAAAAACAGAAATCAACGATATTTTCTCTTATGATGATTCTGACATTTGGTACAAATGCAAAGTGACTTACGAAAATTTCGATGCAGATTCTGAAAAAGGAAAAAAAGTGTCACAAAACTTTTTGGTATCTGCAGATTCTGTGAAACAAGCCTATGAAAGAATTACAGAAAGTTTAAAAGATATGCTGGTTGATATTAGCATTCCATCAATTGTACTTTCTCCAATTGTTGAAATTTTTCCCTATAATGAAGAGTTGGACAAAGAAATAGGAAGACGCCCTCTAGAAGATACTGACCTCGTTGATGAAGAAACGGGACAGGTTAATTCTGAAGAAGAGGTTGAGGACGAAGATGAGAATTCAGGAGTTGTTTTTTCTGCTTCAGGTTCTGATGTGGATGACGAAGACGAGATTGAAGATTAAAATTTAGTATGAGCTTAGAAGAGGTTAAAAACTATTTAAATTCTATACGGAGAGATTTTTCAAATCGTCCGTTGAGTGAGGATTCTGTGCACAAAAACCCCTTCGAACAATATGCCATTTGGTTTGAAGAAGCAGTGAACGCACAATTGCTAGATCCTTCTGCAATGACTTTAGCAACAGCTAGTGAAGAAGCAAAACCTTCTTCAAGAACAGTCTATTTACGAGATATTATTGAAGAGGCTATCGTTTTTTACACCAATTACAGCAGTCAAAAGGGCAAAAATCTTGCTGAAAATCCATTCGCAAGTGCAACACTTTTTTGGCCAGAATTAGAGCGGCAAATTCACTTTGAAGGTGAAGTTGAGAAGGTTGATTCAGAAATATCTGACAATTACTTTGCTTCTCGCCCAAAAGAAAGTAAAATTGGCGCTTGGGCTTCTCAGCAGAGTGATATTCTAAGTGGTAGAGTAGAGTTAGAAGAGCAGATTACTTTCTTTGCAAATAAATTTAAAGATTCAGATGATGTACCTCGCCCAGAATTTTGGGGTGGTTACCGGTTAATTCCAAATCGAATAGAGTTTTGGCAAGGTCGTCCATCTCGTTTGCACGACAGAATAGTGTATTTGAAAAATGGCAACGAGTGGGAAATTGTTAGAGTCAATCCATAGTTATGTTTGAGATAACTCCCATCATTTTTCAATTATCGAATGGCATACGTGTGGTTTACCAAAAAACGGACGCTTTTGTGGCACACATGGGAGTTGTTATTCAAGCTGGTTCTCGATATGAGCAACCAGAAGAGGAGGGATTAGCTCATTTTTTGGAGCATTGTATTTTTAAAGGTACTTCTAAGAGAAAAGCCTTCGATATTTTTACTGATTTAGATTCGGTAGGCGGAGAATTAAACGCCTATACCACCAAAGAGGAAATTTGTATTCATGCTTCATTCAGAAAGAATCATTTCTCGATTGCCTCGGAATTATTGAGCGACATTCTGCAGAATGCATCCTTTCCAGAAGATGAAATTGAAAAGGAGAAGGAAGTTGTTTTAGACGAAATCATCTCCTATCTTGATTCTCCAGCGGAAAGAATTTACGACGATTTTGAAGCATTGATTTTTAAAGGTCATTCCTTGGGTTATAATACTCTTGGGACAAAAGAAACAGTGAATTCTTTTTCGCGTGAAAATTTGCTTTCTTACATGCAGCGTTATTTTACACCTTCCAATATCATTATTTCTTTCGTTGGAAGCATTGCTCTTGATGATTTAAAGAAAGAATTAGAGAATGATTTTGGCAGTATGCCAACAAGAGAATTTGAGCTACTCAATTCTAAGATTTCATCATTCGAGTCTTTTCAATTGAAAGAAATGAAATCGAATTTTCAAACGCATACAGTTATTGGAGGTCGAGCACCTTCTTATAATGAACCTTCGAGAAAATCCATGACCTTATTGACCAATGTTTTGGGAGGACCAGCGTTAAATTCTAGACTTACCCTTTCGGTTAGAGAAAAATATGGTTATGCCTATAACATCGAAGCCAATTATACCAGTTATTCTGATGTAGGTTTTTGGAGTATATACATGGGTACGGATAAGAAGTACCTCAACAAAGCCATTCAGTTGATATACGCAGAATTAGAATTAATTCGCAAAGTTGGGCTAAGTTCGAAAGAATTGGAGCAAGCCAAAGAGCAATTAAAAGGTCATATCGCCTTGTCTTTAGATTCTAATCTTGAATTAATGTTTAGCTTGGCTCGCTCTTTAATGATTCATGGAACCATAGACTCTACCAAAGAAATTTATAATAAAATTGATAGTATCACCTTGGCAGAATTGTCCAATGTGGCAAAGCGGTATTATTTGGAAAGTAATTTGGCGGAGCTAGTTTATGATTTTGAGTCGTAGAGTGGGTAGGTAAAACTACTTTTTTTTAGATGCCGACAAACCCTTTTTTGAGTATAAACAACAATCACTCATCTAAAAAAGCAATTTCCCTCTTTCCTTCCAGCCCTCAATCGGCCGCAAATTCAATATTTTGCAGGAACTCCTTTTTTAAAACTGCTTAGAATAAACTCTCGTAAATCCTCGCTGGCGGTTACTAAATCAGCTTTTCTCAAATACATCATGTGACCACTTTCGTATGTCTTAAATGTAAATCGATCTTTCATTTTACCGCTAGGATCTATTTGCCACATTGAATATTTTGACATGAAATAAGTGGTTGCTCCATCATAAAGTCCTGTTTGATACAGAACTTTTAAGTAAGGGTTTTGTGCCATTGCTTGTCGTAGATTATCTCTCGTATTGTTATTTTTCTTATCCCAAGGATGCACATCCCCAAACATGTTGTATTTAATATCTGTTTTGTAGTCAAGTTCTTCGCGCAAATAGTAATTTATTGCCGGAGTAAATGAATGCAACCATGAAGTTAATTCTGGACTATAATCAGGTCGGCTTCCAGTTTCTGTTTTATCAATTCCGAGATATCTAGAATCTAATCGTCCAATCGTCATGCCTGATTTATCCCGTAATAGTTCTTTCCAAAAAAAAGATGTAGGGACTTCTAAGTTCTGTTGTAGAATTACTTTTTCAGAAAGCCCAGAATAATAAGCAATCTTTTTTGCAATTTCGATGCGCTCTGCAGGATGAATAAATCCTCCTTTGGCTAATGCTGGCATATATTCATTAATGGCGTATGTTTCAACTTCAGGTAATATTTCACCGAGTTCTTTCGATTGTAATTCTTCTGATAATTGTTTATGATACCAAGCAGTAGCAGTAAAATAAGGGAGGTTGATGGCTGTAGAAACAGCCGGATCTGAATACATGGTTTTATAATCAGCGGGTGAAACCATAATAACACCATTCAAATACATCCATTGACGATTTTGAAGCTCTAATGCCAATCCAGAAACACGAGTTCCACCATAGCTTTCACCGATCAGATATTTCGGAGATAACCAACGGTTATTTCTAGTGACAAATGTGTTTAACCAATCCGCAAGGTATTTTATATCAGCATTTATACCGAAAAAATTTTCCTTTTTCACTTCCTTTCCACTTGCTGGAATAGTTCTTGAATAACCTGTGTTTACAGGGTTTACATATACTATGTCCGCAATATCCAATATTGAATTAGAATTGTCTTTCACTCCGTATGGCTGAATAGGATGTCCTTCTTCATCGATAGTAAGAATTTTTGGCCCTGTGTAAGCAATATGCATCCATACTGACGCTGATCCTGGTCCTCCGTTAAAAGAAATAACCAAGGGTCGTTCTTCTCTGTTTTTAACATTTTTGCGCTCATAATAAGTATAAAATAGAGAAGCGACTATTTTGCCATCTTGATCCCAGAGAGGTTGAGTGCCAGTAGTTGCACTATATTCAATCTCTTCTCCCAAGATTATCGTTGAATGATCAGTAGTAACTGTAGAATCTACAGATAGTTTAAGTTCTTGTGAATTTAAAACCAACGGAAAGCTGATTAACAATAATACGATACGGGAATATTTCATGAAAATATTTTTATTCAGTTAGTAATTCAACTAAATTAGTATTTTTTATCTACAAAAAAGTCCCATTGATTTCTCAACAGGACTTTTGCTATAAAGAGGATGTAAGTTTATTTTTTGACTGCGTCACAAACTGATTTGAACGCTTCCGGGTGGTTCATTGCTAAATCTGCAAGAACCTTACGGTTAAGCTCCATGTCACTTTTGTTCACTAGTCCCATGAATTGAGAATAATTCATTCCGTGTTCACGTGCACCTGCGTTAATACGCATAATCCATAATGAACGGAAATTTCTTTTCTTTTGTTTTCGTCCTGTGTATGCGTATAACATACCTTTTTCTACTGCATTTTTTGCAACAGTCCAGACATTTTTTCTTCTTCCAAAGTAACCTTTGGCATGCTTCATTATGTTCTTACGACGCGCTTTTGAAGCAACATGATTGACCGATCTTGGCATAATTTTAAGTTTTTAATAAGGAGTGCAACATTGTTTCAGTTGACTTAGTCACTCATTACTGGGTTAACATTTTAATGAACCTGTATGAATCCGAAACCTATCGGATTACTTCATACATAATTGTTGCTTGATATTTGCTTCGTCAGACTTATGTACTAATCCAGCATGCGTCAAGTTACGCTTTTGCTTTTTCGTCTTCTTCGTTAAAATGTGACTTTTAAAAGCATGTTTTCTTTTGATTTTACCGCTTCCAGTTACTTTGAATCTCTTCTTAGCACTAGATTTAGTTTTCATTTTTGGCATCTCTCTTCGTTTTTAATTTACCTCTTTATTTAGCTTCTTTGAAAATTTGACTTCTGATATCGAACTGCACTAACGCTTGTTTTATCAAAAGCTTTGTTTCTCTTATTTCTTCTTTTTAGAATTAATCATCATGATCATTCTTTTTCCTTCTAATTTTGGCATTTGCTCAATCACTCCATGTTCTTCAAGTTCTTGCGCTAACCTCAACAAAAGAATTTCTCCTCTGTCTTTAAATACAATTGTACGTCCTCTAAAGAACACAAATGCTTTTACTTTATTTCCTTCTTCCAAAAACTTCTTAGCGTGAGCTAATTTGAATTCGAAATCATGATCGTCTGTATTCGGTCCAAATCTTATTTCTTTCAAAACAACTTTTGATTGTTTTGCCTTCATTTCTTTGGCCTTTTTCTTTTGGTTGTACAAGAATTTCTTGTAATCCAAAATCTTACATACTGGCGGATCAGCTTTAGGTGAAATTTCAACCAAGTCAAGATCTAGTGTGTCTGCTAATTTAATAGCTTCAGAAGTTGTCATTACAACCGGCTCTTGTCCATCACGAACCAAACGAATGCTCTTCGCGTAAATCTTATCGTTAATCTTGTGTTGGGCTTGATCTTCTCTTTTTACAAACCTTCTTCTGTTACTTGGTCTTCTCATTCAGTTTTTTAATCATTTAAAGCTAACTCCGTCTCAATCGTATCGTTAATCAGTTTTGAAAAAGCCTCTACACTCATCGCTCCGATATCTCCTTTCTCACCTCTTTGTCGAACAGAAACCGCACCATTAGTAGCTTCTTTCTCTCCGATAATAAGCATGAAAGGAATTTTATTCATCTCCGATTCACGTATTTTCTTTCCAATCTTTTCATTACGATTGTCAACGAATCCGCGAATATCGTAATTATTTAGCAATTCCAAAAGGTTTTCAGCGTAATCATTGTATTTTTCACTAATTGGCAAAATTGCAACTTGATCAGTCGTTAGCCAAAGTGGAAAATCACCAGCACAATGTTCTAGCAATACTGCAATGAATCTTTCCATAGAACCAAAAGGTGCACGGTGTATCATCACAGGTCTATGCTTCTGATTGTCAGAGCCCGTATATTCCAATTCAAAACGTTCGGGAGCGTTATAGTCAACCTGAATAGTTCCTAACTGCCACTCTCTGCCTAAAGCATCTTCAACCATGAAGTCCAACTTAGGTCCATAGAATGCGGCCTCTCCATATTCAATAAAAGTATCAAGTCCCTTTTCAGCAGATGCTTCAATTATTCCATTTTCTGCCTTCTCCCAATTCTCATCAGAACCAATATACTTATCCAAATTCTCAGGGTCTCGCAATGAAATTTGTGCTTTGAAATTCTCAAAACTCAATGTCTTAAATATATAAAGGACCAAATCAATGACTTTTTTAAATTCTTCCTTCACTTGGTCTTGCGTGCAGAAGATATGTGCATCATCTTGTGTAAATCCTCTAACACGAGTTAATCCATGAAGTTCACCTGATTGCTCATAGCGATATACCGTTCCAAACTCAGCATAACGAATAGGTAAATCTTTGTAGGAATGGGGTCTAGACTTGAATATCTCACAATGGTGAGGACAGTTCATAGGTTTTAGTAAAAATTCTTCACTGCCATCTGGAGTATCTATTGGTTGAAATGAATCCTTTCCATATTTTGCATAATGGCCTGAACAAACATAGAGTTCTTTACTGCCAATATGAGGAGTAATAACTTGATCGTAACCACCTTTTTTCTGAGCTTTCTTTAAGAAGTTCTCTAATCGCTCTCTTAATGCTGCTCCTTTAGGTAGCCATAACGGCAACCCTTGCCCAACTCTTTGTGAGAAAGTAAATAAATCCAATTCTTTACCGAGTTTTCTGTGATCTCGTTCTTTGGCCATCTCCACCTTTTCAAGGTAATCATTCAACTCGGCATTCTTTGGGAAGGTAATTCCATAAATACGAGTTAACTGTTTTCTCGTTTCATCTCCTCGCCAGTAAGCACCGGCAATAGAAGTCAATTTTATTGCTTTTATAGGCCCTGTGTGAGGAATGTGAGGTCCACGACATAAATCAGTGAAGTTACCTTGTGTATAGAATGTGATGGTTCCATCATCTAAACCATCCAATAATTCTAATTTATATTCATCGTCTTTTTCTTTGAAATAAGCAATAGCATCTGCTTTAGAAACGTCTTTACGAACATAAACGCTCTTTTGCTTTGCTAATTCTTTCATCTTTTGCTCCACCTTCTGAAGATCAGCCTCAGTAATCGTATATTCCATGAAATCTACATCATAATAGAAGCCATTTTTAATGGGAGGTCCGATGGCTAATTTTATTCCTGGGTAGAAAAATTCCAAAGCCTCAGCCATCAGATGAGCAGATGAATGCCACATTGTTGACTTACCTTCTTTATCGTTCCAGGTGAGTAATTGCAAGGTTGAATCCTCATTAATTGGGAGAATTGCATCCATCACTTCGTCGTTTACTTTAGCAGCAAGGACGTTTCTAGCAAGACCTTCGGAAATACTCATTGCAACATCCATTGCAGAAGTACCTTTCTTTACTTGCTTTATAGAACCATCTGGTAACGTTATATTAATCATTTTTGAACTAAAATTAGTTGGCAAAGATAGTAAATTGGGTTGATTAAATCGTGCTTATTTTGATTAAAGATAGTGGGACGACTGGATCAAATTTCCATTTTTCAACAGAAACTTATTTTCAGTATATTTGGATATTAATCCAATACGTTGAAATTTTACAAGATTCCATTTGTATATATTACTATACTAATCATTTTAGGCCTTGAATTTCAAGCGCAAATGAAGTTAGATACCGCATTGATATTAGTTGTTCTCGGCTTCTTGTTTTCGGTAAACTTAATTTTAGAACGTACGGAAAAAATGGATAAATTAAAACATCTGTTTTTCACTCCAATACTCATCTTTTTAGGTGTTCTTCTTATGTCGATGAATCAGCAGAGTTCTGACCATGTGAATTTTAATGACACATCCACATTGTTGGTTGATGTTGATGAAATTGCTTCTACCAATAAGGTGTGGCGTAAAACGATTTGTTCAGTTCGACAAGTTATTAATTCATCTTCCGTTGAACAATCAAACGAACAAATACTACTTTTCATTAATTCCAAAAACCTAAAAGTAGGCGACCAAATTCTTGTGAATGCATCGGTAAAAAGAATTGAAAACAAGAACAATCCAGGTGAATTTGACGCAAAAAAATACTGGTTAGCTAAAAATATTCAGTTTATAGGCTTTGTGAGTTCCTTTGACTATAAATTGATTAATCATTCAGAACTCTCATGGTTTTCATCTAAACTAAGCGAGACCAGAACTTATCTTAACTCTGTTCTAGAGAGTCATCTTTCAGGTGATGAACTCGCTGTTGCTCAAGCGCTCATCCTTGGGAATAAGGGAATGCTAACCAGTGAATTAAAAACTAGTTTCAGCCAAGCAGGAGCCATGCATGTTTTAGCTGTTTCCGGATTGCATGTTGGAATTGTTTTGTTTCTTCTAATGTATATTCTAAAGCAATTTCCGCGCATTTTTTCGAAAAAATCAGCTCTGTTAACTGCTCTAATTGTCATTTGGATCTATGCGGGAATTACCGGATTTTCACCATCGGTTTTAAGAGCAACAATTATGTTCACCGTCTTAAGTTTAGGCGTTGTTTTGGGAAGGAAAGGAAATGCGATCAATGTGTTGTTCTTTTCTGCATTCTTATTGATTATTTGGAATCCTATGATTATCTATGATTTAGGATTTCAGCTGTCTTACCTTGCTATGATTGGCATTTTTTCCTTGTATCGATCCATTTCTCAACTCCTTTACATCAATAATAAATACTTGCGAAAGATATGGGAGGGTATTGCTGTAGGCATTGCTGCACAGATATTAACGTTTCCTTTAACACTGTACTATTTTCATCAATTCCCCAATTATTTTATGCTAACCAATATCGGCATGATGATTTTTGCCAGTTTAGCATTGGGAATAGGACTCTTATTGTTCGCTCTAAATTGGACTGGGGTTATAGCGCAATTTGTCGGTTTCTTATTGAGTTCTAGCTTCTGTGCAATGCTCTTTTTTATTCAATTCATAGAGAAATTACCCGGCTCGGTTGCCAAAGGTTTTGTAATCAGAGAAGATACGGTATTTGTAATGTATTGTATTATCCTTGCCTTGTTTTTGTTTAAAAAAAGACGAAAAGTAGTGCTTGCGATTGGTGCTTTTGCAGTGGTAACTTTTGTTTCAATTCAATACACTCGTTTCAATAATTTAATTACGAGTGAATTGGTAATTTATAATAGCAATGAATTGATTCTGTCGCTAAAAATGAAAAATCAAATACTGTGCTTCAGAAAAGAGCAAAAGAAGAGCATAAAAGAAGCGAATTATCTACTTTCTAACTACGAAAATATCAAACCAGGAGAGATTGTCATGCATTCCTTGAAGGAAGGGACAACCGAAGTTGAATGGGGAGAACAATTAGTTACCTTAAAATACTGTGTAGATGGTTTGAGTCTTCAAGTCAACGATTCATTATACTTTATTAGAGTCAATCACAGGATACAGAAGAACGCTTCAACGAAAATTATAGACATGCCATATCTTCAAAAGAACTCTGAACACATACAATTAATTAATGGTGCATATATTTTAAAATTAAAGCAGTAACTTTGCTACAAGTAAATTTTATATTAAATAGAGAATGATTCTACCTATAGTTGCATACGGAGATGCTGTTTTAAAGAGAGAAGGTGACGAAATTGATAAAAACTTCCCGAATCTTCAAAAGTTGATAGATAATATGTTTGAAACGATGTATGAAGCTTCTGGAGTTGGTTTAGCTGCTCCGCAGATAGGGCAATCGATTCGTTTATTTATTGTGGACGCAAGTCCTTTTGCAGAGCCTGAAGAAAACGGTGAAATAGACCCAAAGGCGGAAGGATTAGACGGTTTTAAAAAGGTTTTTATTAATCCAATTATCGAAGAAGAAACAGGCGAAGAATGGGGTTTTAGTGAGGGTTGTCTTTCTATTCCGAAAATCCGTGAAGAAGTCTTTAGAAAGGAAACTATCGCTATTTCTTATTATGATGAGAATTGGGTCTTGAAAGAAGAAACCTATGATGGTTTCGCAGCAAGAATCATTCAACATGAATACGACCACGTTAATGGTGTTTTATTTACGGACCATCTTTCTCCCCTTAAAAAAAGATTATTAAAAAAGAAACTTCAAAATATTTCTAAAGGCGAAATCGATATCGATTATAGAATGAAATACCCTGTACGAAAAAAAGTAAAGCGATAAAATGAAAGCAATAGTTATAGCATTGATATTGATCTTATTGGCGAGCTGTAGTTCTGATGATAAGAATATAGATGCATTGAAAAGTAAAATTGAGAAAAAGGAAGAATTTATAAAATCACTGAGTAACGACCTTGCTCCAAGTCAAAGAATTCCAGTTTCAGAAAGAAATGAGTTAATTGAATTGCTTTTAGAATTCTACCACGAGTTTCCACAAGATGAGTTTGCACCTGTAACTTTGGACAAAATCCACATGATTTATTCTTCTACAAGAGAGTATCAAAAATCAGCCGATTATGGAGATACTTTATTGGATAACTACCCTAATTATGCCAATCGTGCCTTGATTTTAGAAAGTATGGCAGTAACTTATGACCTATTCATACAACCTCGAGACACTATTAAAGTAAGAAAATACAACGAAATTCTATTAGAGGAAAATCCTGATTTTTCTAGAGAGAAAATAGAAGGGATCCGTTTTAAACTGAATAATCTAAGTCTTTCTATGGAAGAAATGATACTGAAAGTTAATGAATAGGAATTCTCCTTGTTAACGTTGTGTTAAAAAATAGAATCAATCGAATCCTTGCATTATATTTGCTTTAGATTAATAAAACAATTTAAACAATTACAATATGAAAAAGGTATTATTCTCATTAATGATGATTTTTGTAGCAGCGACTACAAATAACGTAATGGCGCAAGAGACTGCGGCTGTTCAGAAAGACGGAGCAAAAATTGATTTTGAAAAAGAAGTGCACGATTATGGTACTATTGAAAACGGTGCGAATGGTCAATCTACTTTTAAATTTACAAACACAGGTAGTGCTCCACTGATCATTTCAAACGCTAAAGGTTCATGTGGATGTACTGTTCCTTCATGGCCGAGAGAGCCAATCGCACCAGGTGAAACGGCTGAAATCACAGTTAAATATGACACAAAAAGACAAGGTGCAATTAATAAGTCAGTTACGATAACGTCAAACGCTGTTAATTCTCCAACGAAAGTAATTAGAATTAAAGGTAATGTTTTACCAAAGCCTACTTCAGGAGCGCCAGTTAACACGTCTGGAGCGCCAGCAAATAAATAATTAATGAGTCTTAGTTTGGCGAAAGAGAATAGAGTATTTATTACTCAATTTGTTTCGAACTCTCTAATACAAAACTCAATATTGAAGAAGCTATATATCGCGATCATATTTATAGCACTTAATTCCGCCTTCGGCTTTGGCCAAATGGCGGAATTTTCAATTAAAGACCCTACTCATAAGTTTCCGAAGACCTCAGAAGGAATTCTACTAGTGCATTACTTTATTATTGAGAACATAGGAGACGCCCCGCTCATTCTTTCTGATTATAAAGTATCGTGTACTTGTACAAAATTGTTTCTGCCAGAGAAACCTATCCTACCCGGCGAAACATATCGACTCAAATTAACGTTCGATACGCATGGAAAATATTACTTCCAAGATAGAATAATCTACGTTAAAGCGAATACCAAAAAAGGAACGCATAAGCTAAGGATGAAAGTGAATGTGATACCTAAGGAGGAGAAGTAATATTCTTACTGAATGATTACTGTCTGTCTAGAATTACTGTAAGCAGAAAAATATCCCAACGCATCATTGTCCCAAATTTTAAGTGGATTAGCAGGAGCCGCGGATTGTCCACCACCAGCAATAGATTGTATTTCGTCGTAGTAATAGAATACGTCTTCGCTAATTGAGCGAAACTCTATAGAAGCAGTATCTCCAAGAGCAAATAAAGAGTCAATAAAGAGAGGTCTAGAAACGGTGTTACCATCAGTTAGTCTATCATCACCGAGTATGAAGTCGTTAACTTTGTTTTTTTCAAATCCATTTTTTGAAATTACAGATATGTAGAAGTTTTCACTTCCAATTGGATCATCGTAGTTTTGATAACAAAAATAGCCTTCGCCGGAACCAAAGAAACCGGTAGTGAACTCATACGTTATTGGCTGTAATTGTACAGGACTTGGTAGCTCGCTGCTCGCTGAATACGTAACTCCATTATAAACAACATTCATTCTGTAAATAGAATTATAAGTTGGGACATAGTTAGTCAAGATGTATTCGCCATTACCTATATTGGAAAGAAAGGTTGCCGTACCGTTACCATCAAGAATACTTACAGTTGCGCTGTTCAATTCAGAAGCAGAACTTGGTTCAAAATAACTGCTTGTTAATGATAAGCGTAATCTAACTGTACTATCCTCAGATGAATAATTGGCTTCAATGACCACTTTAGAATTTGATTCGTTTAAATCAACGTCTATCACTTTTTGACAAGAGTTTGCAACAATTACAAATGATAATATATAAAATAATGTTCTCATCTTATTTTAGTTTAAAGTTATAAGTAATAGAAGGAATTAATTTGAACAATGTTGTTTGTACAGCTTGAGTTTTTGAAGAGTCATCTGGATCTTCTTCAAATGTGATTGTAAAAGCATTTTCTCGTGCGTACAGGTTGTAAATAGAAATATTGAGATTGTGCTCAAATTTTTTCTTGTCCTTGAGGTACCAAGTCAGGCCAATGTCCATTCTGTGATAGTCAGGCATTCGATACCCATTCCTTTCAGTATAGTAAGGGATGAAAGTTCCGTTTATTTCGTATTTTCCAGAGGGAAACGTAATAGCATCTCCGGTATAATAAATCCATGTTCCTGAAATAGCAAGTGATTTATTAATTTTATACATCATAACAATTGCGATGTCATGAATTCTGTCTTGTCTTGCTGAGAACTCCTTTCCCTCATTGATGTCAGCGAAAGTTCTCAATGAACGAGAGAGTGTATAACTTAACCATCCAGTAAATTTACCTTTCTTTTTTTCTAATAAAAATTCGAAGCCATAAGCACGACCTTTTCCAAATACTAAATCTCCTTCTACCTGATTGTTGAGAATTAATTCTGCCCCATTTCTATAATCAATTTGGTTAGCGAGAGACTTGTAATAAATTTCTCCAGAAACTCTATACATATTCTTCTTCAAATTCTGATAATAACCCAAAGCCACTTGATCGGCGATTTGTGGTTTAACATTGCTTGAGCTCGGAACCCAGTTATCAGTAGGGCTAGAAGTAGTAGAGTTAGACAGCTGATGTATGTATTGGTAATTTCGATTATAACTCGCTTTGATAGAATTCTTTTCCGAAATAATATAACTAGCGGATAGACGTGGCTCTAACCCTTGGTAATATTTAATCGACTCCCATGAGCTGTATTCCCTTGATCCTGTTTCGTTTCCGTTAGTATCAAATTGGTAATCCGTACCTTCTCCCATGTAGTTAAAACCAGAATAGCGAAGCCCATACATTACATTAAAGCGTGCTCCAATTTTCATTTCATTTTGAATATAAGCACCTAATTCAAGAGCATAACGAGATGAAAGAATTAATTCATTGAAAGATTCGTTGCTACCGGTTAATGAACCGGGTCTGAAAGTATGATGAATAGCGCTTACACCAAATTTTAAGGTGTTATTTGAATTTAAAAAATAAGAAAAGTCTTGTTTTACGTTCCAATCTTTTATGGAAGATCGAATTCCGAAAGCATCGTCTCCATTACCAATACTAAATTCGTAATCAAAAGTACTGCGAACAATAGTCGTGTTTGAGAAAAATTTATCGTTTATCAGGTGGTTCCATCTTAAAGTTCCAGTAGCATTCCCCCAAGAAAATCCAAAATTTTCTCCCAGTTTGAACTTATCTCGACCAAAATATCCTGATAGAAAAATTCGATCTTTTTTAGAAATTCTATAATTGGCTTTTGCATTTAAATCATAGAAAAATAATTGAACATCTTTTAAATCTTCGTTATTAGAAAGTTTTAAGAATAAATCGGCATAACTTCTTCTTCCAGAGACGATGAATGAGCCTTTGTTTTTAACAATTGGAGCTTCTAATGTTAATCGTGAAGAAATGAGTCCCAAACCTCCAGATGCTCCAAACTTTTTATTGTTTCCATCACGCATTTTCACATCTACAACAGAAGATGCACGTCCTCCATATTCAGCAGGGATACCCGATTTGTATAAAGACACATCCTTTATTGCGTCAGAATTAAATACAGAGAAAAACCCAAGAAGATGTGAAGCATTGTAAACTGGAGCTTCATCCAAAAGAATAAGATTTTGATCTGCACCACCACCTCGAACAAAAAAACCAGAATTTCCTTCTCCCGCTGTTTTAACTCCAGGAGTTAGTTGCAATGTTTTCATGATATCTTTCTCACCAAACAGTACAGGAATGGTTTCAATGCTCTTTGGGTCGAATTTGGTTACGTTCATACCAGAAGATGTAATGTTATCATTCTCCTTTTCAGCATTTACTTTCATCTCCTCAATCTGCTGTACATCGGAAGGGAGAGACAACTCAATATCTTTCGAAAAATCATTGATTAGATGGATTTTTACTTCTTGTGTTTGAAAACCAGTTGATCGATAAAGCAAAGTGTATTCTCCTGAATCTAGTGTCAAGGAGTAGAACCCATACGCGTTAGTTACGGTTCCGACGTTGCTTAGTTCTTTTATTTTAATGACTGCTCCAAATAAGTCTTCTCCATTACTTGCGTCCTTCACTGTTCCACTGATCGTATATTTTTGTGAGTTACTGATAAATGCAAAAAGAAAAAAGATAAAGGTAATGCCGTATTTCATAGAATGATATTTTGAGTGTAAATTTAGAGGAAGTAAAATTCAATTAAGCAAATAATTTGTTAAAAGGTTAAAATAGGGGATGAGTGACTAATTTTAATCGGCTTTTTGAAAAATTAAACTCGTACAATTCCCTCCAAAACCAAAAGAATTTGACATTATAATGTTAAGATGAATTCGATCTATAATTTTGTTGATAGGAGTTGGGCCAATGGGGCTCGTGCAGTTCAAACTTGGATAGAGTTCATTCTCTTGCATAGATAAAATACTAAGGATGGATTCGATAGCTCCAGAAGCAGCTAAAGTATGACCCGTGTATGACTTTGTTGAATTATATGGAGGGATTTTTCCAAATACTTCCTTAAAGGCAAATAACTCAGTTTCATCATTGTTCACTGTCCCAGTACCATGTGCATTTATATACTCTATTTCTGATGGACGAACATTGGCGTTCTCTATTGCTCTGGTCATTGCTTTTCTGGGACCATTCGCTTCTGGCGAGGTTGCAGAAGGATGGTGCGCATCATTTGAATTTCCATAGCCTTTGATTTCAGCGTATTTTTTTTTGTTAAGACAATTACTTTCGGCTTCCAGAACCAAATAACCAGCCCCTTCCCCTAGATTAAGCCCTTTTCTATCTTTGTCGAATGGTCGGCAGGCTTCGTCAGACAAAATCATCAAAGAGTTGAAACCGTTCACAGTGAACTTTGCTAACGCATCAGTACCACCAACAATCACTCGTTTCAATCTACCTGATTTTATTAATCTGGCGCCGAGCATAATGGCATTGGCTGAAGATGAGCACGCTGTATTTATTGAAGCCGTGTATCCTTTAATGTTTAATTTTTTCACGACGCGACATAGATGTTCTCCAGCCCCAAAAGAATGCATATAATCCGATGGTTGGTTAATATTCGAAACATCCGAGTACAACTCATCTCCGTTCGTCATTCCTTCAACCGTGCTAGATGAAATAAAACCTGTGTCAAAAGACCGGATTTCATTACTCGAAAGTTGAGCATCTGATATGGATTCTAGAATAGCATGGTAGGCAAGTAGCGTGGTTCTTGTTAATCCTATTTCAGCAGACGAATCGCTTGAAGAAATTAATTGAGAGTTACTCTTTTTGACTTCTCCAAACAGTATGTTAGAGGTATAGTTAGAGTGTAAATAATTCGCTTTACCAATACCTGTTTTTGTATTCTGTAAGGAACCAAGATTTTCTTTTACATCGTTTCCGAGAGCCGAAATTAATCCTATACCTGTGACGAATACTTTCATTTTTAGTGCGCAGTGTTATAGTTGGACTTAGAGCAATTACATTTAGTTTCTCATTTTTTATCGATACTACTATTTTCAATGATATAGTCAACAATGGTATTCACGTCAATCAAAATTTTTCTTCCTTCTGTGGGATTGTTAATTTTTATCTGATATTCTCTTTCTAAGAGTACGATTAACTCAACTGAATCTATAGAATCTAGACCAAGTTCTGGACCGAAAAGTTCTTCGTCATTCTTAATGTCTTCTGGCTTGATATCCAAAAGGTTTAGGTATTCAACAATGTGCGTTTTTAGTTCTAAACTAAGTTCTTCTCTATTTTTGTTCATCCTTAGATGTAATTTTGAATTTTTAACTTCAGATAAATTAATATCTGGCATGCGAAGATAAAGAATATTAAGAAAAGAATGCTAGGGAATAATAAATTCCATTCTCCTCCACGTAAAAACAGTGTATAGAATCCTTCTAAACTCCAATGCAATGGAGATATTTTCCCAATATTTTGCAGATACTCTGGCATCACAAAAGAAGGAACCCAAATTCCACCAATGGCCGCGAAAATAATGATAGTAATTGCTCCAAAACCACTAGCTTGTTCGACTGTTTTTGCATAAGTGCCGACGAGCATAGCAAAACTAATGGCTGCAAGGCCTGATAAAATTGAGATAACCACCAGACCGACTAGGTTAGAAGGCAATGATAATGAAGGAAGTCCAATAGTTGGAAAAAAATACTTCCCTAGTAAAAAAATGAAAGTGAGTTGGCTCAAAGCAACAATTAAATAGATGAAGACTTTGCCAACAAGCACCATTAAAAAACTCGAAGGAATGGTTTGTAATCGAACAAAACTGCCATTTAAGCGTTCTTTCACTATGTTACCTCCTAGGGAGATTACCATGAAAAACATGGCGAAGATTGACCAGGCCGGAACATTATGCTGTGTAGAGTTTGGAATAGCTTCATTGCTAGAATTATTTGCAGATATTTGATTTATTTCAACACGATTTTTTGTGAAATTTGCTTCAAAACTTTCTGGAATATTCTCATAACCCATTTCGTTGTATAATTTTTCAATCATCAACTTGTTTTCTAATGCACCTAGGAAGGAATAGATTGAATTGACAATGGATAACCTGAAATTTTCTTGAAGAATAGGGTCGTAATATATGTTTAGAGGAGAAATTTCTTGCTCCTCTTGTACATTTGTACCTGAGTCTAAAACTCCAAATTCTTCTAGCATTTCTCTGCTAATACCTTCTGCTTTTTTTGTTACTTCGTCAGTAAATTTTTCTGGAATATCAATAGCGAGCAGTTGACTATCGTTCAGTAAATATTGTTTTATTTCTTCCTTTCTCAACCTTTCTAATTCTGTGATTTTAAACGAACCTGATTGTTGAAGAATTTCAATTAAATCGTTTCCAAGAGTTCCTTGGTCATTGTTAACCACTAAAATTTCGATGCTATTCTCATTGACCAATTTAAAAGTACTATCTTGTACAATAGTAATAACGAAGACTAAAAATACCGGCATCAGATACATCAATAGAAGTCCAATCTTATCACTAGTTAAGAGTAGAAATTCTTTTTTTATGCTTGCGATTAGTTTGCCCATTAATCTCTATATGCTTTGCCCGTTAACTTTAAGAACAAGCTCTCTAAACTTAGTTCATTGTGCTCTGAAAGAAGAGTTGAAAGAGAGTTGTTTTCAATGAGTTCTCCCTGATCTAAAAGAACAACTCGGTTACAAAATTCTTGCGCTTCATTCAAATGATGTGAAGTGTAAATGATAGTTGTACCATTCGCATTTAATTCTTCCAAGTAGGAAATTATTGCATTTTTACTTTGGACATCAACACCTACCGTAGGTTCATCTAAAAAAAGTAACTCTGGGTCATTTATGATTCCAATAGCCAGATTAACACGTCGTTTCATACCGCCAGAAAACTTTTTTATTTTTTTGTTAATAACATGACTTAAACCTAAGACAGTTAGTAGATTCTTTGCCTTGCTCTTTAGTTTGTTTTTAGGGATACTATACAAAGATCCAAAATACATTAGATTTTGAAAGGGACTTAACTCTTCATAGAATGAAAAATCTTGTGGGACATAGCCTATTTTAAAAAGCATCGATTTTAGATTGACTTCTTTGTCGTCAATTTTAAAGTTGATTTCTCCTTCAGAAGAATCTATAATTCCACAGATAATGGATATCAATGTGGTTTTTCCAGCTCCATTCGGACCAAGAATTGCAATTTTATCACCCTTTTCGATTGAAAAAGAAATGTTGGATAGGCTCTTTTCCGTACTACGTTTATAGATTTTTGAGATGCTATTTATTTCAATAACTTCTTTCATCAAACTCTTAATTTTAAAGCTTTCAAGTTGCGAAAAGCATCCTTTTCTAGAGCTGAAATTTCCTTCAGAATGTTCGCCGAATCTTCAAAATCTTTAATTGAAGTAATTCTGCCTTTGTAAATTCCAGCCATTTGCAAGGCACTATCTCTCCATAAATCTCCGGATTTTGTGAGCTGTTCAGAAATACTAATCAGTCGATCATCTTGTAGTTTCTCTGCTGCTTGTTCTAAGAAAGCTGCATATAAAAATCGAAATCCACCACCTCCAGTACCTATCTCTTCTTGCATTCGAACTATCTGACCAAGGTACAGTCCAGCTTTTTTTTCACCCAATTTTTCTCTCCATTTTGGAATTTGACCAGCCGTAAATTTAATGCCTTTAGCCCCAGCTCGAATCGATGGTATTTGAATCATCATCCGAATATTATTTTTAATTCCTTTGACAATTGCTTGACGCAAAAGATCATTAGAAACTTCTCCAACATTTTCTGGGTAATACACATGACCTTTCGGAGCAAATGGTCCTTTTGTAAAACGAACTTTTTCTAATTCTACTCGTGTTAAACTTGTTGTTGTCTCCATTATAGGATCGCTTACAAGGTAATTATCATTTTCTCGTCCATAAACGATTAAATTATGCGCATTAAAATGGAACCGATAGGATTTAGGGAAATACATTAGATGAAAAACACCAACTTGGCAGCCGACAGGATTTCCGGTATCGATTCTCGAATCTAAAAAGGACTGCGCCTTTTCCATTGAGCGAAATCTCTTGTGAGTAACATCAATATCTAGCGCTTTGCATGTTTTTTTAAAGATTGCACCCGGCATTGATCGAAATGAAATGGCCGGACCTTTATTTATTTTTAGAAATGGGACATGAATGTAAAATAATCCAGAACCGATACCAAAAGCCAATGGTTCAGTAATAGAATCTAAGCCCTTCATTTTTAAAAGATTGACAGTTACTCCATTTTCGCAATGGGCAGTTTGTATATGATTAAATTCTTCTTGAGTCATTTAAGGTTTTTCAGTTCGTCGATGGAAATATTGAAAGCACTAGCATATTTTTCCAGTTTGGAAGTAGTTAATTTATTGAAAACAGAGGGTTTCATGTGTCTTTTTATTTGAAAAGACCAAAACCCGGTATATGCAGAAAGAACGGGCATATCCATTACTTGTAACTCCATGTAATATTTGATAGGACTGACTTCCCCGTTGAGTACTGATTTTTTAGTTTCAGCAACAATTCTTTCGATTTCTTCCCAAGCATTATCAAGGGCCGCTTGTTTGATTTTCCATCCAGTACTTAGACCTTTTTCGTATTTACCTTCTTTGTTTTTAACGTAACATACCTCCCGAGTGAAGTTCTCGAGATCACCTTTGTCTTGGGGTAGTTCGTGCTTTTTCATTCTAACAAACTGTTAGCATACTAAAAACGTATGAGAATCGTGCACTTTCTGGCACTGCTAGAAGAATTTTATCTCCTACTTTGAGCTTTCCGCTGTTATACAATTCATCTACCATTAGATAGATAGAACCTGCTCCTACATTTCCTTTGGTTTTTAGATTTGTAAACCATCTTTCTTTAGGGATATGCAGTCCATCTTCATCAAGAATGTCCGCAATTTTATCTTCGAAGAAATAGCTAGACATGTGAGGCAAGAAGTGCGTGATTTCATCAATATTTAGTCCTTTTGCTTTGAAAGAGTGTTCAAATTTTTTGAATCCTAGTTTAACAATGTTTTCTCCAAGCAATTTTACATCTTGCTTAATACTTAGTATAGAATTGCTATCTCTTTCTTCCGGCGTGAAATCCATGTAGCTTTTAATAGTGCCATCTTCATTCTTCTCTGAAGCCATATACATACATGTTTCGACTTCATTTGCGAACGAATAAGCTTCTATCCAGTCAACTTTTAACGAAACGTCATCCTTGTTTTTCTCTGTGCTCATTAAAAAAGTACCTGCTCCATCAGAGAGCATCCATCTCAGAAAATCCTTTTCAAATGCCAGAATAGGTTTCTGTTCAAGTTCTTTCATTTCTTTGACCTCAATTTCAAATTGATCCGAATGAAGAATTCTTGAAAGCCTTTCAGAACCGCTGCATACGGCTTTAGTGGATTCACCTAATTTTAAGGACATATAAGCATACTTAAATGCGTGCATTCCCGAACAACAAACACCAGACGGTGATACAACTTCAATACTATCCATTTCTGGTAACCAGCCATGTGTCATTACAGCGTGTGAAGGCATCATTTGATCGGGAGTAGAAGTACCACAGCTGAGTAAATCAATTTCTTTCAATTCAGATTGGCTATTATTCATCAATTTTCGAATGGCCAAAGAGACCATTTCAGCATTCGAATGAGTCGGATTACCATTTTTATCAATAGCATAATACCTACTTTCGATTCCATTGTTCCTTAAAACAATTCTTTTCGATTTAGACGCCTGCTCCCCAATTTTCCCTAGATATTGTTCCATTTCTTCATTAGAGACGGATTCATTGGGTAAATAATTTGCTGTTCGAACGATGTAAACTTCTGGCATTTGTTGAATTAATTGTTGCCGACAAAATTACCTTTTTCCACTTGTTTTAACTAGAAATTTAGGGACTATTTTAATTCATTCTAAATAATTAGTGTTCTCCGTTTTCTATCCCGAGATATAAGTAATGATCTTTTTGAACTTTAATGTAATTGATTCTGAGAGGTCTAATTAATATCGTGTAAAGAGCTAGTAATATTGGGGCAACTATAAACAGCGCGAAATTCAAATAAAATCTGAAAAAGGAAATCCAAAGAGAACGTTTTCTTCCTTGTTTTTCTTTTTCCCTGATAATTTTAGCCCAGATATTAAATATTTTCTTCGCTTTTCCTTCAATAAAAAGAATATTTACAAAAACTTGGACTCCTTTCTTCGAGATAAATTTATCTTGTAAATCATCATAATGGTTAGTTTCAATAGAATTATTTAAGATTTCGCCAAAAATGGAAGCATTGATAATGTCTTCATCAGAAATTCCTGGTAAAGGGAAGATACCCCATTTTTTTGTTTTCTTACCTGTAAGCATCCAATGAACAATACTAATGGCACTTAAATTATTAGGAGCCTTATCAATGAATGCGAGGTTACCAATAAGTTCTCCATCGGCCTTAGAAATGTAGTTTACAACACTTTCTTGTGCATTGAGCCACATATTTCTAGCACCAATCACTGTAATTATTTTAGTGTTTTTCATTCTCTTTTGAAAGCTTTCCAATTGAAGTAAGGCCGTCGTTGGTCTCGATGGTGATAAAAACCAAGGTTGATAACCGAGAATAATCAAGTCATATTTTTCTTCCTTAAACGTAATTTCTTTCAATGGAATCCCTTCTTCCAAAACAGTTTCAGGCATTGCGTTGTAAAAGTTGCTAACTGTCCAAGGAAAAGAGAAGGGACTTACTGTTTGAATTTTGATTCTATCGATCTCGCAATTTTTAATTGAAGAAAGGAAGTTGGTAATGATGTCATCCAGTTGACCTGTTTGAGAATAGTTAATCGCAAGAATTTTCATAGAACAGAATTTGTTGCGAATATACTGAAATTACAAATTCAACACTTCTGATTTCTTGGCATAATCCCTTACGAATTCTTTTGTAATTTTGTCTAAAGACTTATAATTCTGCCTTATAATGTTTGAGTCCGTGCGAATTTGAGTGTTGTATTTTAAAATTTTCGGACAATTTTCTTGTATTACAAATCGTAAAAATCGATAAATTATATTCTTAGGTTCTTTGGCAATGGCATTCTCAAGTAAGATTTTCCCTTCTTTGAAAAGACTTAATTTGTCTTTTGGTGTTTTCATGAATTGTGCCTTTTTCATGATCATAGCACCTAAAAATGCATCTTTGGCTTGTGATTGTTTCTCTTTTTTTAAGAAGTTGATTTCTGCTTCAATATCTGGCAAAGAATTAACCTTAAAAATGGTAAAATATTTTGCTTTATCAATCACCGCAAAAGAGTTAAATGCAATAAGCAAAAAAAGAAGGCTTAATAATCTCATAGTATATTCTAATTCTTTGACAAACATACAATGATTTTGCCAAACTGTGAAATATCTGAAAAATAGATGTACAATCAAGTTGAATAGACGAATTAAATCCCTTGCTTCTAAATTTCTTCTATTTTTACACTCATTAAAAAAGAAGTATGCTTTCTAAAATAAATGGATGTATAATTGTGCCCACGTACAATAACGAAAAGACCATTCTAGATGTACTGCAAAGAATCATTGAGGTCTCTCAAGATACTGTTATTATTGTAGTTAACGATGGTTGTACTGATTCTACTTCTAAAATTTTAACTTCTTTTAATGAACGAATAACAACTGTAGAGAATGAAGTCAACGTGGGTAAAGGAATGGCATTACGTAAAGGATTTCGCAAAGCAATAGAATTAGGCTTTGAATATGCCTTGACGATTGACTCTGATGGTCAACATTTTCCGGAAGATATTCCATTATTAGTTGCTGAGGCTGAAAAGAATTCTGGGTCATTGATAATGGGTTCTCGAAATATGGATCAGGAAGAAGTGCCAGGCAAAAGTTCTTTTGGAAATAAGTTTTCTAACTTTTGGTTCAAATTAGAGACGTGGATTTCTTTGCCGGACACGCAAACTGGTTTTCGATTGTATCCTCTTTCTCCAATGAGGAGAATGAAATTCTTTACCAAGAAATTTGAATTTGAAATTGAGATTATTGTCCGGTTGGCTTGGAAGAATGTAAAATTTATTCCAGTGAAAATTCGTGTTTTATATGACATGAATGAACGTGTTTCACATTTTCGACCTGCTAGAGACTTCTTTAGAATCAGTGTGTTGAATTCTATACTGGTATTGGGAGCATTGTTTTATTACTATCCGAACAAGTTATTCTCAATGGACACTGTTCGCTTAATTAGGCAAGAAACCATAAAACCAGAAGAATCAAATATTCGGAAGGCAACATCATTGAGCTTTGGTGTTTTCATGGGCATCTTTCCGATATGGGGATTTCAATTGCTCGTTGGAATTCCGCTTGCCGTGCTTATGAAATTGAACAAAGTCTTGTTTATCACTGCTGCCAATATTTCCATTCCTCCAATGATTCCTTTAATAGTATATGGAAGTTTATTGGTCGGGCAATTCTTTGTAGCTGGAGAAGTGGATGGGTCAGCTATTTTTAATTATTCTTTGGATGATATTAAAACCAACGCTATGCAGTATTTTATTGGAGCAGTATTACTTTCTATATTTGCCTTCGTACTGGTGTTTGTAACAAGTTTTTTTCTTTTGAAAGTTTTCCGAAAAGAACCGAAATAAATAGTTGTGGTTAAACAAAGGAAAAAACCTTGGCCAACAAAAGATGCAATGGAGCAGATCTATACCCAACACCTTTGGGGAGGGAATGAATATGATTTTTATTCTGGAGAAGGGTCTTACATTTCTGGAATTATTAATCCATACCTAAATGCAGTGACTTCTTTCTTAACGTCTTTTGAGAAGCCTTTGGTTGTTTGTGATTTGGGTTGCGGAGATTTTAATATCGGAAAAGAACTGGTGAGATATACTTCAAAATATATCGGAGTAGATATTGTTCCAGACCTTGTTGATCGCAACATAGAAAAATATAGGGATGAAAATTTAGAATTTCATTGCTTAAACATTGCAGAAGATGAGCTGCCAACGGGTGATTGTGCAATTGTGCGACAGGTGTTGCAACATTTATCAAATACTGAGATACAAAGGATAATTAGTAAGCTGTCCAATTACAAATATGTTATTTTAACAGAGCATCTACCAGAAAAAGATTTTAGTCCAAACAAGGACATAATATCTGGACAAGGAACTCGATTGAAAAAACAAAGTGGGGTTGATTTACTTGTTGCACCATTTTTCATGAAGGTGAAAAAGGTAGAGAAGATATCTTCCATTAATCTGGGATGTGGAAAGGGGAGAATTGAGACAGTGGTATATGAGTGTAGTAGTTTTATTCAAAAATAATTATAGATTATTCAACTACTTTGACGCTAGGTTACTAATTCCCCAAAATTTCTAATGTCAATTACAGGTGTTCTTTTTATTGGACCATCATCAAACCACAAGTAAACACTGCTTTCATTAACTTCGCCAAGATAATCATCAATACCGCGTTTTATATCATAAACTTTAGAATGTTTTTGAGATATTAGGCTACTGCTTGCAAGGAAAACAGTTAAAAAAGTAAATAAAATTCTTCTCGTGTTTGTCTATTTATAAATCCCAATCATCTTCAAAAAGTTATTGGCCTCATCCCTGATTACAGCACTCACTTTATTTGTGCCATCTTCTGTTTCCATAAACTTCAATTCTACTGTAACATCAGCATTCTCATTCGGATTTAAAATTACTAAAAATTTACAACTGGGCATTGATTGCATTTTTACCTCTTTTTCTACTGTAAGGGCGACCAATTCTTTCACAATATCCATTTGAGCAACACCTGGTGTTACAGGATTACCAGGAAAATGTCCTTTGAAAATAGAATGATTTTTGTTGATGGTTATTCCATAACATATAGAATCATCATTCTTTGTTACTTTATTGAGGGTATAAAAATTAGTTTTTCCGAGCATCAGAATTTTGTAAATAGTGTATTAGGTATGTTTTTATTAAACAGAAGGTTCGTGAATTTATAGACTATTTTATCTTTCTCTGTTTCTTTCAAAGTCAATTGACGCAGCGACACCGTTTTTTTTTCAAAAACCATTTCGATCGAAGCTATGTATTTAGACATACGTGTACTTTTCGGTTTCAATACTAATTTGTAATTCTTTTCATTGCCAAAGTAACTGATACTGAATTCTTTCTCGTTTAAAAAGTCACCATTAAATAATTGCAGCATTAAACCTTGAACTTTCTTTACAATTCGATTAGAATTAGAGTTGACCACTTCTTGACCATTTTCTAACATTCGGACATTCTTTCCATCAATAAGAATGATTTGCTTTTTTGGAGAAAGATGTTCCCAACGGATTTTGTTTTCTTCCTGGTAACGCAGAATACCTTTCGACTTCTTCACAGAATTGAACATACTAGAATAAATTTCTTCAGTAAAATTTCCTGCAATTGATTGTGTCGCTTTTGCCTTTGAATTGATTAACGCTTTACAAGCCGAAACGTCTTTAACTTTTATGTATGACTGCGCTATACCTGTAGTTGAAAGAAATAAAAACACAAAAAATAAATATTTAACCATGTTGCAATTTATATATGTTTATCGTAGAAGCAAATAATATACCATTCGTCTTTGCTTGTTGAATATAGTCTTTTAATATAGTTGATGTAATGTCCAAATTGTCATGCAAAAGAACAATGTCCCCAGCTTTTGTTTTTGTAACAAGACGTTCCTTTAATTTATTTGAATCTTTAAAAATTGTATCATAACTTCTTAAAGACCAGCCAACTGAATGTAGTTTTAATTTTTTCAATGCACGAGCAAAATTAGGATTGGTATAGCCGATTGGAGCTCTGAAGATAGGAACTCGTTTCCCAGTTAATTTCAGTAATGTTGATTGAGACTGTGTAAACTCTTTGATAAGTTTTGCAGTTGAGAACAGCGCCATCATATTGTTATGTGTGTATGTATGGTCTCCAATTAAATGCCCTTCAGAAAGAATTCTTGCTATAATTTCTGGGTGCTTATCTGCCTTGTTTCCAATCACAAAAAAGATAGCTTTTGTATTTTCTTCTTTAAGAATGTCTAAAATTTTAGGTGTATTGATTGGGTCTGGGCCGTCATCGAAAGTGAGCAGTACTTCTTTGCTTTTTAATCGGATAAGAGAAGAAAGAAAGTAGTTTATTTTTAGGAAAAGAACACCAAGAGTTAATGTTATCAGAAAAGTAAATGTGATGAAAATTAAGAGGGGCCAGAAGAAAACAGAACCTTCTAAAAGGATACTAGTTAAAACAACTAGGATAGCATAAACAAGAATATTTATGCGATGTTTCATCCTTTTTTTAATAAAATTAAACCGAGGTTGCCCTTGCATAAATCGTTGATAACTAGTGCATATTTGGCATTGTTATTTTTTAAAAAGTCATGAGCGACGTGAGTGGCAAAGGCCGAAGCAGAATAATGCAACCCTGAATATTTTAGATAATTAATAGTGTTCAGAGAAGAGCCTGCTACATTCAGAGAATTCCCAGAAGTAAAAACTAAGTCACTATTTTCAAGTGTTACATTCTCTCTTTCCAAGAAGGAAGATATTTCTCTATCAGTATGTTTACTGTTAAAATTGGTTTCCACTGCTTGAATCGCAACCGTACTATTTTGCTGTTTTTCAGATAATGTAAAAAATGAAGCACCAGATGCCAATGGGTAAATATCTGAAATTAATTTTGGTTGAACCAATTCTAAAAACGCAATTTTTTCTTCCGCTGCACCCACAAGAACATTAGTCTTCCCATCTTTGATGCACAAAATAGCATCTATCAATGAAACTTCAAAGGATAGGTTGTTTTGTGTATGCGTCATGTTGTAAGCATGATTATTCAATCCGAGAGAAATTTGTCCACCAATCGTGTTGTGGGTAGATTGAATAAAAGCAGTTGGAGAAAGAAAGTCACTAGTAGAAGTTATGAACGTATTCAGAAATTTCTCGGTGTCTTTTAAGCAACCCAACGCGGTTCCAACAACAATTGCATCAAAATCCTTTCCCACAACATTCTTAGACTCTATGGCACAAGTCAATCCCATTCTCAAAATTGGACTTAATCTTCTAAGCGAATTTCTAGGAATAAATTCTTTGTAATCTGGAGCAACAACATCATGTTCAGTGTTGAAATCTCGTAGAGAAGTGTACAGGTCATCATTTCTGAATGAATCTTGATTTGAAATGGATGATATGGCTTGGATATAGTACATTCTTTTATACTTTACTTAAAATTACAGTAGAATTATTGCCTCCAAAGCCAAAAGAATTGGACAAGACGTGATTTATAGTTTTTCCTTCTTCAAAAGCCAATTGAGGGGTCAATTTTGTTTCTTCAATAGCCTCTGAAAAATTCAAATTTGGTAAAAGTAAGCCTTTATTAATGGCAAGAACCGCAAAAACTGCCTCAATTCCACCAGATGCCGCTAAAGTATGACCTGTAAATGCTTTTGTTGAACTAAAAGGAGGTATAACATTCTGAAATATTGATTTAATGGCATGCGATTCTGATAGATCGTTGTTAGGTGTTGCTGTACCGTGTGCATTGATGTAATCAATGTCAGAAGGGTCTAACCCGGCAACATTCAATGCTTCTATCATCGATAATTTTGCTCCATCTCCATCAGGGGAAGACGCAGTTTGATGAAATGCATCCGAAGCATTACTCCATCCAGAAAGTAGAGCAAGAGGTATTTTTTTCGTGATTTCTAATGATTTTTCAGACTCTAAGACAATAAAACCTGCACCTTCTCCAAGGTTTAGTCCTTTGCGAGATTTATCAAATGGTTTGCACCAATCATCATCAAATATCATCAAGGATTTGAATCCAGAAATGGTAAAAGAGGTCATGCTATCTGTACCTCCTACAATCACTCTATCGAGCATTCCCGAACGAATCATTCTAGCTCCCATCATCAATGCATTGGCGGCAGAAGAGCAAGCCGTAGAAATGGTATTAATGAATCCATCTATTCCTAATTCTTGTGCAATCTGACTACTCGTAATACCGCTAGAATGATGCAGGTAATTCTCGGGCTTGTGATCCTCATTATTCAGATAGTTGCGGTACTCTTTCTCTGAAATATCCATTCCACCAACTGATGTTCCTGAGATTAATCCCGTTCTCACATCATCTAAAAGAACGTGTCCATTAAATGCTTGCTTTGCAGCAACCATTCCTAGTAACGCGGTTCGAGAGCCATCGGTAGCAAGATGAAATCGATCTTTCAATTCATCGTTAGACAAAGCAACTTCACCAACCTTAAATGCCCTTGTTTCATCTTTTTTTCCCACAGTAATTCCAGAACGACTTGCACGCAAGGATGCAAGTGTTTCTTCTTCGCCAATACCAATGGCTGAAATCAATCCATAACCAGTGATGTATATCTTCATCTAAATTATTTTAAGAAGTAAAGTTACAAGAGTTGTCTTTATAGAATCAAAGTATTACTAACTTTGAGTGAACGTGCTCTCAATATCCTCAAGCTAATTACTTGTTCTTCTCAATATATGCCGCCAAAGAATTCACTGATTGGAATATTTCTTTTCCCTCACTTGGATCTGCGATTCGTATTCCGTAATTCTGTTCTAACAGAACAATAAACTCTAGCGCGTCAATTGAGTCTAGTCCCAATCCTTCTCCAAAAAGAGGCGCATCGTCTTGGATATCTGAAGGCGTTAAATCTTCTAAATTCAGTTGTTCGATAATTTGCTCTTTTAGTGTTTGTTTTAAATCACTCATAATTATTGATTGTATAATGTTAATAATTGTTCTTTTAATATTGTATCGTTTGTACCCTTGTTTTCAATGTTAAATACTAAGCACTCTTCTATATCTTCGAAGGAGTTAACCCATCCGCAAAGACACGTTTTTGCTCCTTTTTTAAAATAAAACTTAACTTGTTCTAAGAAGAATTCTACATCGAATTTTTCCTCAATGAAGAAACAATTTTCGCCGTACCATTTGTGACGGATAGCCAATTCCCCAGTCAGAATATTTGGTAAAGTATATACGAAGAGAGAAGGACTTGGGCTCCCTTTTACATTGTAACTGTGGATATATTTTAAATCTGAATTTTGACTGGAACTGTTGTTTGCGAAAATTAATGCTATCTCGCTGTCTTTGAATTTATCAATATTAGAAACAGTTGTAAGTATTTCAACGGATAAAAAAGCCATCTTTGCCAATGCATCCATTTTATGGAATTTGGGGTAGTCAATTGCTAATTTAGAGTAAATTTCTTTTTTCCAATTCTCATCAACAGGTTGAAGTTGTTTCTGAAATTCTCCATCCAAGAAAACGCCATTCTTTGATATTTTACAATTCCCAGTTAGTTTCATACGCACTTTTTAAGAACTAAAGATGCATTTCCACCGCCAAATCCCGACGCTGTTTTAAGAATTGTTGTTACTTCTTTTTCTTGATTTTCTTTCAAGACATTAATGGGGTGTGTTGTTCCTTTTTCTTCAAAACCTACTGATTTAAGTAAGGTGTTGTTTTCCATCATTTTCATAGATGCAATAACCTCGATGAGACCTGCTGCACCGAGAGTATGTCCAAAGTATCCTTTGAGACTGTTCAATGGGGTATCAACCAATTCTAAACGATCGAAGGCAATACTTTCCATTTCGTCGTTGTAACTAGTCCCTGTTCCGTGAGCAGAAATGAAATCAATTTGTTCGGATGAAACGGAAGCTCTTTCCATGCTTAACTTAACCGAACGAAAAAGTCCTTCTCCTGTTCTAGATGGACCAGAAATGTGGTTAGCATCGTTAGAAGAAGAACCTCCAAGATAATTCACATGGAAGGCATCGTTGATTTTTTCTTTACTCAAAATCACTACACCAGATGCTTCTCCGATGCAAATTCCTTTTCGATTTTTATCGAAGGGTTTGCTTGGTTCACTACTCAATGCAAAAAGTGATTGAAAACCATACACAATAAAATCAGATAAGGCATCTATACCTATCACAACTACTTTTGTGTAATCAGTATGATTAAGATAGTCTGCCGCTGTATTAATAGCAATAACTCCAGAAATGCAAGCGTTTGAAATCACGACAATTTTGTTTTTCAAATGTAATTCTTCTTCCAGAATTCTTCTTGTAGAAGCGAAAGTATCTTTGGGTAAAGCATTGATGTCTGCCTTCGTTGAACTGACAATAACTAATGTTTTTTCATCGGAAAACAAATTGGAACCGTGTGCTTTAATTAAATTAGCACAAGCTCTCTTAAGCAATTCGTTGTATCTATTTTCAACGGGAAGTGAAAGAATTTTCCCCAATGGCCAATTTTCTTGATTAAAGCCAGAATTTTCAACAAATTGAACCCCAGATTTTTCTTCCATCATGGCAATGAAGTTTTCTTCAGCTGAATTGCCTATAGGGGTGATCATAGTTCCGTATGTCATAAAAATTTGACTCATACTTCTTTCCAATTTTGCTTTTCTTCCCACTCAATAATAAATGGGGGCTTAATCAACGCTAGTAAATTGTCATTTACTCCTAAAAAAACTTGAGTTGTTGAGCCTGTTGCAGCAATCTGATTTGTTTCAAGATTGGTAACAACATAGGTAAACACTATTTTAGATGCTTGATGATATTCCAAAGTCGCTTTTACCAAAACTTTCTGCCCGTAATAAACGGATGCTTTGTGATTAATGTCTGATTTAACAATAGGAGTGTAAAATCCTTGTTCAAAAACGTCGAGATATTGTAAACCATAATCGTTACCAAATTTTTCTCTGGCATCTTCGAAGAATTTCAAATAATTTCCGTGCCACACAACACCCATTGCATCGGTTTCACTAAAACGAACAGCAATTTCTATTGTTGATTCTATTATTTTCACGCTAAAACAATTTTCATTTGGCAATCCAATAATTTTGTTCCATTTTCCAAAACAGAACCTTGAATTAAATGAATGTTTCCGAAGGTATTCAAAATTTCTACTTCCGTGCTCAATTTCGCGCCTAATTTTGGTAAAGAGTGTACTTTTAGCTTCGTTATTGCTCCAATAAATCCAATTTTAGGTTCTCCTTCTTCTTCCAAACTTCCTAAATACCCAAATCCGGCAGCGCAGGTTTGAGCAATATTTTCCGTTAAAGCCGACTCGGACAGCTCAGTGTCCAAAAAAATGTTGGAGTCAATAACTTCAAAACAGGATTTAAAACCTTTTTCATCGGCAGAATGCAATTCATCAATCATAATGAATGGTTCTCTTTGTGGAATGAAATTTTTAATATTTTCTTTATTCGCCAGCATAAAAGTTGTAAAAATTGAACCATTGTGTCGGATATTTTTTGACCATTGATTCGAGATGAGTAACATATTTTTGAGCAACCTCTTCTGGAGAGTTGGTTTTTGTTAATGGATCAGTTGCATATAATTCGTAGTGAAATTTAGTTGCTTTAGCTGCATATACAAAGGTAATTGGCGCTTTAAATTTATGTGCCATTATGAAAGGACCTAGAGGGAACTCCGCTTTACCATTGAGGAAATCCAATTCAATATTTTTACCAACATCACTTACCCGATCTGCATGAATTGCAATAAATTCATTTCTTTTAAGTGCTCTATGCATTAGAATCAGGTGAGAGAGGTCATCTTTTATAGGAATAAGATTATATTTTTGATCTTCTGTTTGTTTTGCTAAAAAGTCTTTGATTTTCTCAACCTCGGCATCGAGCATAACAATGTTGATGGTACTGGTTATTCTTTCTCTTATTAAGTTTCCAGCATTTTCCCAATTACCAACATGACCAGAAATAAGAATTCCACCTTCATTGTCATCATTCATTTTACGTAAGATTTTTTCATTGTTGAATTGATGCGTAAATGATTCACGTTTGCTGGTATGCATGGCGATTCTATCAATCAATGTTTGCCCAAAATGATAGAAATTTTTAAAAGCTAATTTCTTTGCTTCATTCTTGGTTTTGCCGAATCCCAACATGTAAAACTGCAATAGTCCGTTTCGCTGTTTTTTCGCAAAGAGAATAAAATAGAAAGAGACGAAGTAGCAGAAAAAATAGGAAACTTTTAAACCAAAAAATCGGATACAAAATACGAAGAATTTATATCCGAGCAACGAGCCTTTGGTTTTGCCGTCCCATTTTTTTTCCATTAGGTGAATGGTGTATTAAGATAATTTTTGCTCAACTAGATCGTAAAAATCGTTGAACGTTTCAATTTTTTTAAAGTCGTCTGAGGTCGGCTTAAAATTCAAATTCTCTTCAATGACAACAACCAGGTCAACATAATCCAAACTATCTAAATCCAATGTTTTTTGCAGGTTGTTATCCGCAGTAATTTTATCTTTATTCACTTCAAACTCTTCAGATAAAAACCGTTTTGTTGTTGTTATAATTTCTTCTCTTGTCATATTCTTGGTCAATAGTTCTGTTATTTTACGAATTTTTTTACAATTAATGAAGAATTTGTTCCTCCAAATCCAAAAGAATTAGAAAGGAAGGTATCAATTTTCTTCTCTTTAAATTCTGGTATGACGTTAATTTTTTTTGAATCTTCGTCTGGGTTTTCAAAATTAATGTTCGGTGCTATGAAGTCATTTTGCATCATTAATATCGAATAGGCAACTTCACTAGCTCCAGCCATCCAACATTCATGTCCAGTCATACTTTTTGTAGAGCTTACGGGTACGTCAGAACCTAATATTGAATGAATGGCCTGAGCTTCCATTGAGTCCCCAACTGGAGTAGAGGTAGCATGTGCATTCACATAGTCAATAGACTTTGCAGAAACCCCTGCTTGCTCCAGAGACATCTTCAATGAGCGGTATTGGCCGTCAAAATTGGGATTAGAAATATGATCTCCATTTGATGAAAACCCATATCCTAAAATTTCTCCTAAAATTGGGGCACCTCTTTTTTCTGCAGATTCTAATGATTCAATAATCAATGTTGCTGCCCCTCCAGAAGGGATAAGTCCATCGCGGTTTGCGTCGAAAGGTTTAGATGCTTTAGTAGGTGCGTCATGACCAATTGAGAATGCTCCAAGTCCATCAAAGCTAGCCATCGAATAAACGTTAATTTCTTGTGCGCCACCGCAAACAACACGCTCTTGTAAACCCTGTTTGATTAGTAAGTAGCCCATTCCAATAGAATGAGAACCTGAGGCGCAAGCTGCACTTAGTGTTATATTAATTCCTTTTAATTTGTAAATCGTAGAAAGACTCATATTAACGGTGCAATTCATATTTTGGAAGATATCTCCGCTACCAATTAATGTTGTGTCACCTCTATCCCGTAACTTATCTATGGTATTAATTACTGCCCCTGCGGTACTGTCATTTCCATAGATAATACCTGTTTCATTTTTTTTTAAGAAGTCTATGTCTAGTTTTGCTTGTTCCATCGCTTCCATGGTTGACATGTATGCAAACATTGCAGGCTGATGCATTCCGATCCTCTCTCTTCTGGAAAGATAAGGTTTCAAATCAGGGTCTTCAACCATCCCAGTTAGACAAGAACGATATCCAATTTCTTCTCGTGCTTTGTCATAAACTATTCCACTCTTTCCTTTACGCAATGAATCCAGAACTTCTTTTTTACCATTTCCAATGGAAGAGTAAAGACCAATACCTGTTATGACAACTCTTCTGTCCATTTATGCGTAGATTCCTCCGTTGATATTTATAACTTCTCCTGTGATGTATGCGGCTTTATCAGAAGCTAAAAAGCTAACTAAATTGGCTACTTCTTCTGGCAATCCAAAACGATTTGCCGGAACCATTCTTTTCAATTCATCTTCATTTAAATCGCTGGTCATATCTGAAAGAATAAAACCAGGTGCAACCGCATTGACAGTAATTTTTCTTTTCGCTATTTCTTGAGAGAGTGCTTTTGTCGATGCTATCATTGCTCCTTTTGCAGCAGAGTAATTTGTCTGACCTGGAACTCCTTTTAATCCTGATAAAGAGGCAATATTAATAATTCTCCCAGAACGATTACGTAGCATTTTCTTAATGATTGCCTGTGTGCAATTGTACATTCCCTTTACAGAAATATTCATCACCTTGTCCCAATCATCTTCAGTTACCCACGGAAATAAATTATCCCTTGTGATACCGGCATTGTTCACTAAAACCTCAACATGACTCTCAGGATTATCGTTTTGCCAATTCTCCATTGCAGGAATTACTGCTGAAGAGTCTTCTACATTGAATTGCATTAATTCTGCAGTTCCTCCGTTTTCTTCTATGATTCTTTTCGTTTCATTAGCCGCATCGACGTTCGATGAGAAGTTAATGAGTATATGAAGATTTAAATCTTTTGCCAATTGTATAGCAATCGCTCGACCAATTCCTCTAGAAGATCCTGTTACCAATGCACATTTCATAGTTCGATAGAATTTGAGCGTAACAAATCTGTCACATTTTTAATATTTTCTGATTGAGGCACATCCTCAATTACGGCAGGTGCTATGTCTCTGATTAAGTTGTAAATTTTCTTTGTTTTAGAAGATAATCTTCCCTTTTCCACTTCTGGAAGAAGGTCAATGGCTTGACAAACAGCCATCATGTGAATTGCCATTACTTGGAACCCATTATCAATTACATTCTTAGCAATAACAGCACTGTTTGTTCCCATACTTACAATGTCTTGGTTATCGTTATTGTTAGGAATACTGTGAACATACATTGAATTGGAAAGAGTTTGACTTTCCGCTGTAGTAGAAGTAGCAGTGAATTGCATCCCTTGAATTCCAAAATTAAAACCTAGTTTTTTCAAGTTTAAGAAAGCTGGAAATTTTCCATTCAAATTTGCATTCATTAAGAAATTAAGCTGACGTTCTGCCAACATAGTTAAGCGTGTTACAACTATTTTAATCTTATCCATTTCTAAAGAAACGTAATCACCATGGAAGTTACCTCCGTGAAATACATTCTGTTCTTCGAGGCTCACTATTGGATTGTCATTGGTAGAATTTAGCTCATTCTCAATAACTTCTTGTGCATAGTTCAATGTTTCAAGAACGGGACCTAAAATTTGTGGAACGCAACGAATGGAGTAATACTCTTGAATTTTCTTCTTAAACTCAGAGCGATTCATTTCATCGTTGTCTTTAAATAATTCTTCCCTCTTTCTTATCAATTTGCTATCTGAAAGAAAAGAGCGCATATTCGATGCAATTTCTTGTTGACCTATGTGTCTTTTTACATTGTTTAGCCCAGCCGAGAATGAATCATCATAGGCTTCCATCACTTCATTAATGATAGAAGAAGATGCCACTGACCAGTTTAATAAACGTTTGGCGTATATGATATTAATGGAACCAATTCCAGTCATGCAAGAAGTTCCGTTCATCAGTCCAAGACCATCTCTTAACTTCACATCAAGAGGTTCAATATTTAATTCTTTTAATACGTTTGCTGTTTCTCTTCTTTCACCTTTATAAAAACAATATCCTTCTCCGATTAAATTAAGCGCTAAATGAGCCAATTGAACTAAATCACCACTTGCACCAACACCTCCATGCATAAAAATTTCGGGAGTGATTTGATTGTTTAAGAATTGCACTAATTTTTCTATTACGCCTAAACTTATTCCGGATTTGGCCTGCAAGAAATTATTGATTCTAGCCAATAGTACAGCGCGAGCATATTCCTCTTCCAGAACATTGCCCGTTCCGGTTGAATGACTTCGAATTAGATTGTATTGAAGTTGGTTTAGATGTTCATCATCAACCTTGAATTGAGCCATAGGTCCAAATCCAGTATTGATTCCGTATATGATTTTATCACTTGAAAAATCTTCTAAAAAATGAAAAGATGCGTTGATATCGTTTGTCAATTTTTCATTTACAGTGAACTCTTCAAAATGCAGAGCGTACTTCTCAAGGTCCGATAAGTTAATTTTATTCATTTTTAGTTTGGTCTATCTTGTCAATTCAATGTTCTTTAAAGTGGCAAAAGTACAAAATTTTCTTTGTAACTTTTAGAGTTCACTCTCCCAAAACTTGATGTGTCATTTCATTTTTATTTCTAAAATGGTATGAAAACTTTCATTGTGCAAATGATGTTCGTCAACGCAGGTAAAACCAGCTTTATCAACAATATATTTCATAGCGGAAGAGCTGTACATTTTACTATTTCCATTGGCCATGGCAGTGAAATACAACGATGTTGCAATTAAACTATGCGTGGCTGCAGGAAATCGCTGGTTGTCAATAAAAGTTTCCATAATGAAGATTCTAGCATCTGCCTTCATGTTCTTTTTTATTTTCAATAGTATTTGTTCAATTTCCGATTCACTAAAACAATCTAAAAATTGACTCATCCAATATACATCTGCACCAGCTGGAATTTCAGAAGAGTTGTCTAACAAATCGATTTCTTGAAATTCTACACGGTCCTTAATAGTATCATCTTTTCCAATATTGGCTTTAGCAACTTTAAGTTGTACGGGAAGATCAAATAACATCATTCTCACCTCGGTACTGTGTTTTGTTGCGGCAATACACCATTTACCTGTATTTCCGCCAATATCAAAAATCTGTTTAGGTTTATGCTTGAAAATAATTTTTAATGCATCGTCAAATGAATTGTCTGAATAAAAATGATCGAAATCAAACCAAGATTTTTTTATTGGTTCAGGCAGAATGGAAAGACCTTGGTAGATTGTGTCCCAGTCTCCAATTGTTTTCAATCCTTCAGCTTTACCATTGACAATGGACTCTTTTAAATGAAAAAGCCCTCTATAACAAACATCGTGTGTAAAGTATAAATTAACGCGTGTCATTTCATCTCGCAAAATAAAATAACCGATCTTAGTTGCTTTATACACATCTTCTTCAGTTTGCTCAA
This sequence comes from uncultured Fluviicola sp., assembly GCA_963976995.1. Taxonomy (GTDB): domain Bacteria; phylum Bacteroidota; class Bacteroidia; order Flavobacteriales_D; family Crocinitomicaceae; genus UBA4466. The sequence continues at coordinate 46,290 of CAXBMR010000005.1, read as the reverse complement.
CAATTTCGGCAGATGCCGCCATTTCTAGGAGAACTCTGATACCATATTCTGAAACATTAGTTTTCGAAGCAATATCTTCTATTGACATTGGTTCTCTGTGTTCATGCATTACTTCCAAAATATTGAGTTCCAAAAGACAATAGGCTGTCTCAAAGACGAATGGACTAAAGGCTAATTTATGTGCTTCATGAAGTGCTTCAATTGCTTTCATTTGAAAGTTAATAAGGTTAATATTAAGCGGTTGTCATCTTCGATAATTAATTCGAACAAAAGTATTCAAAAAAGCTTCAACTTTATTTTTAAAGTTGAAGCTTTTTTTAAAAACCTGATTTGCTTATGTTTAGTCGTTCAGTTTTATTTTAAGCATTACGTCTTCTTTCTTTTTTTTGTAACATTCCACGGCAAATTCTCCATCGTCAGTTTCAATAATTCTTGTTGTGTTGAACTGATATAAAGCGATTCCTTTAGCATCTCTTGAATCAAGAATAGAAACTTTCTTAACATCACCCGATTCTTTTTCAATTTTAAATCCAGTTAGAAAACCACCTTTTCCGTCTTGATGCGCTTTTGGATATTTATTCAATGGTAGTTCTATATTTTTTACATTATCCAAGAATAAAACATAATGATAATCTTTTTGAGAAATGACATAATATCCCATTCCTCCCCGTCCTGCACTACCTCTTTGATTTTTAGGAAGTTTAAGCATCCATTTCAATTCATTATCTGCATCAATATGTGTAGCTAAAATTTCTTGGTAATAATAAGTGTAAGTCGTTTGACCAGTTTTAGGGTTATGGTGAGAAACAACATAATATCTTTCGCCATAAATGGTAATTGACCCGTCATCTCCATAAACGATCTCTCTGAGAACCATATTTGGCATAGAATAGTCTTTTACGCCACTTTTACTCTCCATTTTACTTTGAGCCCTGTCTGATTTGTACATTTTCATTACATCCAGCGGTACTTCATACGATTGCTCATTCGCTAGAATTCCTTCATCATCTAATTTATAGATAAAAACTCCATCGGTTCCGCCTCTAGATTTGTTCCCATAATAGCCAGCAATTATAATTCCACCTTCTTTTCCTTCATAGAAACCAATGTTTTTAATGAATTTATCTTTAAGCTCTATTTTTGTAGATGTAGCTTCTTGGTCCTCCGAACTAATTCGAATCAATTCTAAGTCATAGTTCAATTTTCCTTTAACGATTTTTTTTGCAGTCTCCGTTCGATACACTTCCGCAAGGATGTATGCATTACCTTTTTCATCGATGGTATAACCTACATTATTCATTTTCTTCTCAGTGTATGGCATAATCACTTTTTTAGACCAAACTTCTTCGAGATTTTTTGAATAAACATGCATACCAATAATGTCTTTACTTTTTGAATCATTTTTGGTTGCAGGTTTCATTCTGTATTGCACTATAAATCGCTCCTCTGAGTATGACTGGTCAAAGTTGAATTTTCCTCCGCGAGCACCTGCAGTTATTCCAAATAGTCCGCCAAATCCGGTAATTCCGAATCCTCCGGTCACTTTACCTTTTACTTTTATAAGTAATTTTTCTTTCCCAGCCCAGTTTGCTTTGTCAAAGTCTATTTCTCTAACAAATAATTGCTCCGTTTCATTAGCTTTATCCCATCTTGAGAAGAAAAAATAATATTGGCCTGCAAATTCTAAGTAAGATTCTGGTGTAAATCCTTCACCCTTTTCTACAGTATTATGTTCGGTTTCATTAAACTTTTCTCCAGAAAATTTTTGAAAATGGAATTTGCCCCTACCATATTTAACGGCAAGAATCTCTCCATCTCTACTAAAATATGATTTCATTCCATCCACAACTTTATATGGAGTGCTAACTGAGTAACTAAAATCTTTAGATAGTTTAACTTCTTGAGCTGAAGAATAAAAATTAATAAGTCCGATAAATAGTGTTGATAATAGTAAGTGTTTCATTTGTTTTTTTGTTTATGGACTACAAAATACTGTTTTTTTCTTAATGGGCAGGATTAAATTTTATCAAATAACTTTATCGATAATTTATTCCTTTGATTTTTTTACTTTTAGCAAATAAATAAGTCAACATTTAATTTTCGTTTATACTTTTCAGTAGTGAGTAAATTAGCCGTCAATATCGTCTCTTTTTTTAATAGGAATGTCTTGTTCTACTTGTCAGTGCTCATTGCTATCGTACTATTTATGTTTTATGGAGTGTCACGGCTTCAGTTAGATGAAAATATTTATTCCATTTTTCCGCAGGGAGACAAGTTTCAGAAATTCAATAAAGTTTTAAAGGAAAACAATCTTAACAAGCAAATCTTCTTTTCTATAGATGCGGAATTGGAAGAAACCATCCTGAATAAAAGACTAGATTCGGTTTCTAAAGTGGTTATTAATAATTCCGATGGATTAATTAGTGGTTTTGAAATTTTCAAAGAAGATCAACAAGAAGATGTACTGGATTATTTTTACAAATCACTACCAGGTCTGCTAACTTCTGTTGACTATGAAAATATTGAAGAGAAGCTGACTAAAGACTCAATTAACCAATCCATTGATTTAGTCTACAATAAAATGACATCGCCCAATGCATTCTTTATGCGAAAGATTTTTGCAAAAGATCCGTTAGGAATTGCTTGGAGTAAATTAAATTCGTTAAAACCTCGTTCAGATTCTAATGCCATGTTTGTAGAAGATGGAATTTTGTTTTCTGGAAATAGAAAGCGGGCGTTGTTTACAGCTGTTCTTAATTTTGAATTGGAAAACAATTCCAAAAATGAACAACTCAACCTCCTGCTTCATAAACTCAAGAGTGACATAAATGAACAAAGTGGAATCAATTTTGATTATTTTGGCACGTTTCAAATTTCTTATGAAAATTCTAGGCAGGTAAAAGAGGATACCTATTTGACGATGATTATTAGCATTGTATTAATTCTCCTATTGTTAATCGTTTATTACAGAAGTTTTTTAACTCCGATTTTCTTTATTCTTCCTGCTATTTTTTCTGGTTTTTGCGGATTGGGAATTGTTGGCTTCATTCAACCGGAAATTTCAGCCATTTCCATTGCAACATCTGCTGTTTTAATGGGGATCGTTCTAGATTATTCTTTCCATTTCTTTACGCACTATAATGATTCAAAAAACCTATTAGCAACCGTCGAAACCTTATCGTTTCCAATGCTGGTAGGTAGCTTCACAACTATTGCCGCATTCTCTGCTTTGATGTTTACCGATTCTGTAGTTTTACAAAACTTTGGCCTAATTGCACTTTGTACGTTGTCTGCTGCTGTTTTTTTTACACTGCTCTTGCTACCAACTTTTCTATTTACGATGAGTTACAAACCAAAGGGAGAAAGAGAATCAAAAACCCGAATGAGAATCCCAAAATGGTTTACAAGAGTTTCCATTTGGTTTTTACTTCTACTAACAGTTGTTTTCTTTTTGAATGCAAGCGGATTTCAATTTGATTCAGACTTGAATAATCTAAGTTATCACCCCGATGATTTAGCACAGAAAGAAGAAGTTTTTACAGGAATTAATCCCCACAAAGAAAAGAAATTGCATTTGTTTGTGTCAGGTGATACAAAAGAAGAGGCTGAGGCAAAAAATTATAAATTATACAAGCAACTTTCTTCTTATAAGGAGGCAAATGGTTTAGAAGAAATTATTTCAATTGCTCCTTATGCTATTCCAGCAGAATTGAGAAAGAATGGATATCAAAAATGGCATCTGTTTTGGGGAAAAAATGGGAAAGAAGCAATAAGTCAAATCAACGAAAAAGCTTCTGAATTGGATTTTTCTTCAGTGGCATTCGCTCCTTTTGAAGAGTGGACAAAAGAGACCTCTTCTTCCATAACAAAAAATGATGAGAATAAAATTCAGTCAAGTTTAGGCTTGAATAAATTGGTGTATTCTTCTGGCGAAAAATGGAATATTATCACCAGTGTTGTTCTTAAAAAAGATCAGTTAAATGATTTCAAATCCGAATTGATTGCAAATACTGATGTATATGTTTTTGATGTTTCCGAAATGGCAAATGCATTAATGATCTCTGTGCAGGATGATTTCAATTATTTACTTGTATTCTCTTCATTACTTGTTCTGTTTTCGCTTCTTATAATTTACGGTAGAATAGAATTGGCTCTTTTTGCCTTTTTTCCGATGGTTATTAGCTGGGTATGGATTTTAGGAATAGCTTCTATTTTTGATATCTCGTTTAACTTCGTAAACATCATTGTTGCAACATTTATATTTGGACTGGGAGATGATTTCTCTATTTTCGTTACAGACGGACTGCTTCAAAAACATAAGACCAATTCTAATGTGCTTAAATCGTTTAAATCAGCCATTATTCTTTCTGGAATAACTACAATTATAGGTACAGGCGCATTGTATTTCTCCAAGCATCCAGCAATCCATTCTATTGCTATCGTCAGTGTTGTGGGAATTGCATGTATTTTACTTGTTACACTTGTGCTTCAACCCACTATTTTTAATTTATTTGTAAGCAATCGAACAAAAAATAAAAGATCACCAGTTACTTTTTTGGGTTTGCTAGCTAGTTTATGTTTCTTCATCTATTTCTTTCTAGGTTGCATGCTTTTGACTTTATTATTACTTGTAATAATACCGTTTCCAATTGCTAAGAATAAAAAGCGCCAGTTTTTAAATTATCTCGTATCGAAATTGGCAGGTTCGGTAATTAATTTTGGTTTTTATGTGAATAAAAGAACAATCCACAAAGAGCGACTAGATTTCTCCAGGCCATCTATTATAATTGCAAATCATACCTCATTCTTAGATATTCTCTTAATGATCATGATGAATCCTAAAGTCATCATTATGGTCAAGAAATGGGTGTATAATTCTCCAGTATTTGGTTTGTTTATTCGCTATGCGGGCTATTTATACGTTGCTGAAGGTACTGAGTACAATCTCGAATTAATGCAACAACGTATTGATGAAGGTTATTCTATCATGATTTTCCCTGAAGGAACCAGAAGCACAGATGGGACTATTAAACGTTTTCATAAAGGCGCTTTTTATTTAGCTCAAGAATTGAAACTTGACATACAACCTATTGTTATACATGGAGCTTTTTATGTAAACCCGAAGAATGATTTCATCATTAAATCGGGAACATTGACCTTGGATGTTATGAAAAGAATTGCTCCAGAAGCGGCGATTTATCAGCAGAGATTTGGATTGTTTGCGAAATCGGTTCTCTCTAATATGAGAGAGCAACTGCAAGCCACCAAACATGAAATAGAAAATGCAAATTACCTTAGTAAAAGAGTGCAGTACAATTATTTGTACAAAGGAGCTGCTATGGAGTGGTACGTGCGGATTAAATGGAAGTTTGAAAAGGAGAATTTCAATTTTTACGATTCATTGATTCAAGATAGAACTCGAATCTACGATGTTGGTTGTGGATTGGGTTATCTAAGTTATTTTTTACATTATCGAAATACCGCCCGTGAAATTACAGGAATTGATTATGATAATGACAAAGTCATTTTTGCTCAAAACGGACATGACAAGACTGATAAATTAAAATTTATTACTGGAGATGCTAGGGGAGTTGGAATAAAAAATGCGGATGTCGTTTTTTTCAATGATGTGTTACATTACATGTCCTTCGACCAACAAATGGAAGTTCTTAACAGAACTGTTGATAACTTGAATGATGAAGGACTCATTTTGATTCGTGACGGTATCACTGATATTTCCAATCGACATAATGTAACACAATCAACAGAGAAATATTCAACGGCCATTTTTGGTTTTAATAAAACTACAGAAGCGCTAAGCTTTTTTTCTTCTAAAGATATTTTTAAATTCGCAGAAGAGAGAAGTCTTACTTGCGAAATGCTTGAGCAATCACAGAAAACATCAAATGTTTTATTTATTCTCCGAAAATAGTTAATGAAAGAAACAAATAAACAGTACGACTTTATAGTTGTGGGAAGTGGCATTGGAGGTTTAGTATCTTCGGTCCTTTTAGCTATGGAAGGTCATTCGGTTTTAGTTTTAGAAAAAAATCATCAAGTTGGAGGATCTTTGCAAGTTTTTAGTCGCGACAAAGTAGTATTTGACACAGGCGTTCACTACATTGGTTCTTTGGATGAAGGGGAGACTCTGCATTCTATTTTCAAGTACCTAGGAATCATCGATGATTTGAGCATGAAACGTTTAGATGATGATTGTTTCGACTTAATTAGATTACCTGATGGATCAACGTATAAGCACGGTCAAGGATATACTAATTTTAAGATTGGGTTACTAAAGAAATTTCCAGAAGAAGAACAAGCAATAGATACATATATTGATAGGATTCGGGCTATTTGTAAAGAATTTCCACTTTATAACCTTGAGGTTGAAGAAGGTTTCTCGTATATTGATAAACCCGAATTGATGTCAGAAAGCGCTTATGAATACATTCAGTCGATAACCAGAAATGAGACATTGCAATCAGTTTTATTAGGAAATGGATTACTTTATGCAGGTGAATCTAAAACTACTCCTTTATATGTGTTGGCATTAATTGTGAACAGCTACTTAAAGGGAAGTTACCGAATGGAAAATGGAGGCTCTCAAATTGCAAAGTTGCTTACTAAAAGGTTACACTCCTTAGGAGGTCGAGTTCTAAAACGTCAAGAAGTTATCTCCGCGAATTACGAGAATGGCAGAATAATTTCTGTAAATACAAAGGCAGGAAATGAATTCTATGCCACTCAGTTTATTTCTAATTTACATCCACGCCAAACTGTGGGAGTATTTGGTAAAGAGAACTTTAGACCTGCCTACAGGACACGTCTGAATAAGCTTGAGAATACGGTGTCTTCATTTATGCTGTATCTTTCATTTCATAAAAACTCCTTTCCGTATCTTAATTATAACATGTATTCTTACTCACAGAATGGTGTTTGGGACACTGTGGAATATGACCAAAATCATTGGCCACAAGCTCTATTTATTTGTACCTCTGCACTGAAAAATCAGGGAGAATTTGCCGACTCTTTGTCGGTAATGGCCTATATGGACTTCAAAGAAGTAGAGCAATGGAATTCTACCTTTAATACAGTTTCAAACTCATCCGAAAGGGGGGAAGGATATACAAAGTTTAAAAGAAAGAAAGAACAACAAATGATCAAAAAGTTGGAGCAAATTTTCCCAGATATTCGTAAAGCTATAAAAGGGGTTTATTGCTCTACTCCTTTAACCTACAAAGATTATATTGGAACTGATGACGGAGCGTTATATGGATTGAAAAAGGATTTCAACAACATTATGCATTCTAAGATAAATTCTAAAACGAGAGTGCTGAATTTATTCTTAACGGGTCAGAATTTAGTTTTTCATGGAGTTTTAGGAGCCACCATTGGTGCTTTGGTCAATAGTTTTAATTTTATTGATGATCGATATTTAATAGATAAAATAAACAATTTGAAATGAAAGAATTTGATGTCGTAGTAATTGGTGCAGGCCCTTCAGGGGCAGTTGCTGCCGCAAGATTATTACAGGATAATTTATCTGTTCTAATAATTGAAAAAACTGAATTTCCTCGTTTTGTTATTGGCGAAAGTCTTTTGCCTCAATGTATGGATATTCTTGATAAAACAGATTTACTGGATTGTGTAGTCGAGAAGAAATTTCAGGTTAAAAATGGGGTTTCTTTTTACCATGAAAATAAGATTTGTGATTTTCTTTTTGATGATAATTATTCAGGTGGGTGGGATTATACCTATCAAGTTAAACGAGCTGACTTTGACCACGCATTAATTAAAGAAGTTGAGAGAAAAGGCGCAACTGTACATTTTAAATCAGAAGTGACAGACGTTACATGTGGAGCAAACGAGCAAGTTGTTTCCTACACAGATATGACTCAGCAAAAACAAACTGTTTCTTGTAGATTTGTAATAGATGCAAGCGGCTATGGTCGCGTTCTTCCTAAATTATTTAATTTGAACATACCCGCATCATCCATCCCCAGAGGTGCTGTCTTTGCGCATGTAAAAGATGATAAAAGAACTGAAAAAGCAGGTTCAAATATATTTGTGAATGCATTTAACAATAACACAGCTTGGATCTGGTCCATTCCATTTTCAGATGGAACAGCTTCTGTTGGAATTGTTGGAGAAGATAGTTTTGTTTCTACCATTTCGGAGAATGAGGGAGAAGAATTCAAAAATTTAGTAAGATCATTTCCAGGTCTTAATGGTCGTTATTCAGAAACAGATTTTACATTCGAACCAAAAACAATACTTGGCTACTCAATAGCCGTAAAGCAAATGCATGGTGAAGGATTTGTTTTGTGTGGGAACAGCACAGAGTTTTTAGATCCCATTTTTAGTTCGGGCGTCATGTTTGCATTAAAAACTGGATATCAAGCAGCAGATATAGTCGCAAAACAACTTTCTGGTGAAGAGGTTAATTGGGATATCGATTACGATAAGGTTGTCCTCCATGGAGTTGAAGTATTTCGCTCTTATGTGGATGCTTGGTACAATGGAAACTTGCATACAATTTTCTTTGTCGAAGGCGGTAATACAGAATTCAAAAAGCAACTTTGCTCTGTTCTTGCGGGTTATGTTTGGGATATGAGTAACCCGTTTGTAAAGAAGCACAAGACCCTTTTGGGAACTTTGGCAAAAGTAATCAGTTTAGAGAAATAGCCAACGAATCCTCGGGTGTTGAGCTTGTCTTTTACAGAAATTTAATCTTCTCTGGCTTACGCATATGTTTTTTATACACCAATCCTCTTAGCTTATTTGCTTCCATAAATTGAAATTGTGGCGAAACACGTAACTTTTCTTTGCAACTAGCCTTTATTAAATTCAATTCTGAATGCGTCTTAAACTTATCTTCTAAAAGGACAATAATTTCATCATTGCCCAATTCGTTTTTCTCAATAAGCACTTTATAACAAGAAATAGAAGCAAATTCTTCGAGCGCTTCAAAAATAGCTTTCGGATACAAGGATGTTCCTTTGAACTTTATCATTTGGTTTTTACGACCTATAATTGGGCCCAAACGCGGTGTTTTCTTTCCGCACGAGCATTCATTTCTATAAACTGTTGCAATATCCCCAGTTTTGTATCGAATGAGTGGGGTACCCTCTACTCCTAATGTTGTGATGACAACTTCTCCAGATTCTCCATGCGAAGCTTCCATTTCGTCGACTTTGATCACCTCTAAGAATAATAAATCATCGTTCAAGTGGCAACCTCTTTGCGCTGTGCATTCTGAAAATGCTGCCCCCATTTCCGTTGATGCGTAGGTAGAATATATTTTTATACCCCATTGGTCAGTAATCCTTTTACCAAGGATATTGTGTGATAAATCATCACTGCGAATCGGTTCCCCAATGCAAACAATAGATTCAACACTCGATTTTTGAAAATCAATGTTGTTTTCCTTTGCGTATTCAATCAGAGTCACGATAAACGAAGGAACAGCAATTAATACAGTGGGCTTGTATTTTAGAATCGATTCCCACTGCATTTTGGGAACTCCAGGACCTAATCGTATCATTCCTGCATTGAGTTCTTGTACGCCTAGAAAGTAAGCGATCCCAGCCATGAATTGCTTATCTATGGTTGTAAGCAATTGAAAAAGATCATCTGAAGAATGACCCATTAAAGATAAAGAGTCCTTTTCGTTTTTCGCCAATCGATGTAAATCATTTTTGGTTAAAAACAAAGAGATGGGAGAGCCAGTCGTTCCAGAAGTAGTCACGTATTCGGCAATTTTATTCTTTGGAACACAACGGAAATCATCATTTCTTGCACTCAAATCTTCCTTGCTAGTAAAAGGAAATTTTTTGTATTCTTCTAGTGAAAATGAAGAAGTAACTGGCCTGATTTTATCTTTGTAAAACGAAGAATTTTTAACCGTATAGTTAATCGTTGCAACTAATTTTTCTAATTGTTCATCTGTGCAAAAAGTTGAATTTGTAATTGTCTTCATTTTTCACATTCTTTAATTAATTGGTATAATTCCTTTTCAACGGCTAAAGATGCTACTTTTTTAGTTAAAGCAATTTTGAACTGTCGTTTGGCCAAATTTTTCTGCCCTTTTTTAAAATAGTACTTTCCGAGAACTTCGTAAGTTATATATGATTCTTTGTTCGTATTGATGAATTTTTCTATTTGATTATCAGTTAGTTCTAACTCCTTTCCGAAAAGTAGAAAAGAGGTAATTTTATTTTTACTCTTTTTAAACTGTTTAAATTTCGAATAATTTTCCGAATCAATGAAGACATCTTTGGAAAGCATTTTTGGCGGATTGATTTCTTTTGTGGCGAATATTTTTTCAAGATCATAGCCTTTGTATTCCCCCAATTGATAGTCATTGGTGGAAGCGTAGAATAATAAATCTTCGGGCAGTATAATAACACTATGGTGAGCAATTAATTGATTAACAGCTCTTGGATTTCCCATACCAAGCGTGTCACCATTTATTCCAGTTTGAGAACGAAGAATTGCGAGAGCATCACTCGTTGAAAGAGAATCTTTATGTGAAACCATCGTTCGAACCTTGGCGTATCTGAAATGAGAATCACTGTCCATGATATTTTGAATATTGGAAGAATCCATTAAAAAGGCCATTGATTGATAGTGATTTGCGCAAATCAATTCATCCATTCCTGGGTCATAGACTCCCATTTTTGAAGGTGATTTTTCTATAAGTACAGCCTTTCCATCAATTTTAGAAGCAACCATAATAGTTTCTGAAACAAATGTTTCTCGTTTTTTAGCAATAGCAATAGCTTCATCGATTGTGGAAGCGTACTGCAATATTTCTCTCGCTAAAAGTGAAATAGGCGTTTTGGTAGAAGTGGGTAAGTCTGATTTTGACGCATTGATAGTAACAGACAAACCTTTTATATTCAGTCCTGAAGCTACACCGCTAAAACCTGCCCATGAATAAGATACAAATGCTTGACCTTTGTCTGGTTTGAGAAATAAAACGATTTTTTCTTCGGCAAAATCATCACCTACGTAGAAATCAAAATTTCGACCAATCATCAACTTTCCGTCACTGGACTTATGTCCTTTCAATGCAAATGAAGTACATCCTACCATGCTGTAATCATTCAAAGCATGGCCAATATCATGAGCTGCATGATAGTTGAGAATTCTTCCGTATTTTGTAGATATGTAATCGTAATCATCAGAGAATGATTTGGAAATCCCAAATATTTCTTGCTGATTTTCTAATTGAATATGATCAGGTAAATCTTTATTGAAAAATCCAATCATTAATTGCAAAACTCGCTGCCATCCCTTGCTGGGTACAAATTTATCTATCTGGCCAACGAAAATTGTCTCTTGTTTTTGAATCAATTCTTTGGCTAGTTCACCGTAAATCAACCCACGTTCATAAGGTGCTCCTTCGATATACATCTCCCAGATACCTTGTTCATTCTTTTTTAGCCAATTGTCACCTAACACGAAATGATTTTCTCCTACTTTCTCGCGCTTTCCAATTTGAATTTCGTGCACATTTGGAGGACTAATTTTAGAAGAAATCATGATGTATAGAACAAGTGCAAAGACCAAACCAACGAACACTTCAAGTGCAACAAGAAGACCTTTTATTAAAAAAAGACCAATTTTTTTTATAGTCAAGAGCACTTTCATTGTTTAGGTTGTAAAGTTAAACAAAGAACGTTTACTATTTTGAATAGATTGATTAACTTTGAAATAATTAACACTTTCAATTTGCGTGAAATCGAACAAATATTAAAATTTCATTCTTCAAAAGAAATGACAGGAGTATTTGTTTATGAGTCTATTGTAGAAAAAACATCTAGTTTTGACTCCAAAGAAAAACATCAACGTTCAGTTGTAACGGAGATTTTCAGTGAATTGCTTAATTCAGATGTGACTATTTGTCATTGGGAGTCAGGGGCTCCATTCATAGCTAATTTTTCACATAAAAACATTTCTATTTCTCATTCGAAAAATTTTTATGCGATTCAACTATGTGATTCCAAGAAAGTAGGTCTTGATATTCAAGTTTACAAAAAGAATCTTTTCAAGGGTAAGTCCTATTTTGTCAATAAAGAAGAAGAAAGCGATATCGAAATGTCTGAATTGAACCTTCATCTGATTTGGTCGGCAAAAGAAGCGCTTTACAAGCTTTTGGAAGGTAAAATTTTAAACTTTAAAGAAGCAATAAAAGTCATAGAGATTGGTGACTCTAAAATTTGGGCAGAGGTTAATAATAAAAATTATGAGCTTTATTTTCACACGAATACTGAGTTTGTTCTAGTGTATAGTTGAATATTCTCCGCTAGGATTCTTTTTTTAGCCATTTAACTCCTGCGTCGATGGAGCTAAATTCTTTAAAAGCACTATCAATTGGTCTGTTCTTATAATAATAGTTGACCATGATTTTTTGAGCTAAATTTTTGGTAATCAAGGATCTAGACTCTACATCTATTTTACTCTCGTAATCTTGAGCATATAATTTAGCTTCCTTACTAACTGTTACAAATTCACCGGCTTCCACAATTAAAGGAATTGGTCCTTGTTGCAATTTTTTTAAGCTTGCAAGAATGTTGTCCAAGGTATTTTTTGTTACCTCTGTATTAGAGTGGATAAATAAATGTATAATCCCATCCTCTCTCAAAGTGGCTGTTATTTCTTTCGTAACAATTTGCTCTATAAATGAATTTTCTTTCATCGTTAATTACTTAATTTGCATCAATTTACAAATAATATATAAGATAGAATCTATTTGGTTATGACAAAATCAACTCTTCTATTCGTCTGTGCATCTTCCTCTGTTTTTTCTGGAAAAATGATGGGTTTTGTGTCGCTAAATCCTTTATAGCTAATTCTATCTTTAGCAACTCCCATTTTAAGAAGAGCTTTATAAGCTTTACAGGCTCTTTTTTTACTTACCTTCTCACTTGGACCACAACATACATGCCCTCTAGTAAGAACGGTCCAAGATGGGTTTTTTTCAAGAAGTTCCACCAACCATTCCAAAACATACCGATAATTCGGGTCAACATTGGTCGATTTACCAAGATATTTCATGTCAAATTCATACAGAAACTGCGTAGAATCAAATACTTCTGGAGCGAATATTTCTTTTTTTCTCTGAGATATAGAGTGAAAACAAAGAAAGAAAAGTAGAAATGAAAAGAATAACTTCACTTCTACTTTTCTTTCTTTTTTTTTAAAATCAGTTGAGCAATAAAGATCAATAACATCGCGCCAATTGTCGATGTAATAGTAGATCCTAACCAAGATTTTTCAATCGATAGATTTAAAAAACTGAAAATTCCGTTACCAACATACCCTCCTATTATCCCCAGTATGATGTTGAAAAAAGTTCCATTAGAACTTGATTTCATTAGTTTACTAGCTAACCAACCAGCAATTGCTCCAATTAATACAGATACTAAAATACTCATGAATATGTTTTTTTATGACAATATACTATATAATAGGAAAAGTGCGCTCAGTTTACATGGTTAAGAATATAAAATCTCAACTCGTGTTTGGCTTGAATATTGATTATATTTGAAGCATGAGAGTAATCCTTATTATTTATTTAGTGATTTCCAGTTTTAGTGGATTTTCGCAAAGTGTTGTACCAATGCTGGATTTCAATGGATTCTTTAAAAGTTTTAAAGATGGTTTTTTTCAGCAAATAGAAATCCAACGAATAAAAGAGTTTAAAGCTGGAGATAGCTTAGTAGTTTATGTAGATTTTCGAGGTAATCTTATCGTTTATGACGGTGTTAAAAAAAAGAATCTAGCCAATTTAAAGGTCGAGTATGAAGTATCAGATCGTTTGATGACATGGAAGATTGGTACAACACTTAATATGTGGGATAACGGTGAAATTAGAACTCTTTCTTTTACGAATCAAAACTACACCGTTAAGGATAATATCATTGTATTTGACGATATGCAGTACAATACTGTGAATGTTTATTACGCTGGAAAAGTGAGAACATTATATACATCTGTCGGTGATATTGACCCTCCTGACTTCGTTGGAGAAAATATCGTTGCATATAGGGATAATGGGAACTTCAATAAGGTTTTTTGGAGAGGAAGAATTTATGATTTAGAAGTATGGCATAATCCCTTTGATTTTCAAGCTGGCACTGATATTCTATGCTTTAACGATCCAATGTCAGGAACCTTTGCAGTATTTGAGAATGGACAGTTTTTAGATGTCGAAGAATTTCATGTTGGGAAATACAGAGCGGGTCGAGGTTTTATTGTCTATGAGAATAGAAACAATGAGTTGATTTATTATTCTCAAGGAATTAAAAAGCAATTGACAAATTATGGTGCAGACAAGTGGCAAGTTGTTGATGATGTTGCAGTATGGGAAGAAAATGGCTTCACTTATGCGATGATTAAAGGTGTAAAATACGAATTAGCAAACTATAAAACGGAGGAAGTTTTGCTAAAGAATGACGTTGTGGCATTTAGAAATATCATGGGAGGAGTGAGCGCTCTTGTCAATGGTAAAATTATTGAAATTACAACCCAAATGAACTCAAAATTTTCGATTCATGGCAGTTCAATTTTGGTAGAATTATTTAATAACTCCTATATCGTTTATTCTAACGGTAGAAAATATTCTTTGTAAAAGTTATATCAGTTCAATTTACAAATAACCCATTCCCCAGTAAGTTATGTAGCCAACAATTTCTTTGTTGAATTTGTTCCACAGTGTAAAATTATCAATGTTAGGTAGAATCCATTGATCCCATGTATATTCATGAGTTTGATTGGCGTATAAATCTGTAGAAAACGGGGTGCAACTTAATCCTTCATTCTCAAAGCAAGCTAAAGATCGCTTCATGTGAATACCTGAAGTCACCAATAGAAATTTGTCAAAATGAGGAAATGATTTTGTAAGAATTTTACTTGTTTCATTCGCGTTTTCATGCGTGTTTTTAGAATTTTCTTCGGTAATAATATCTGTTTCAGGAATTCCCCATAGAATGAGTAAATCTCGAACTTGTTTAGCTTCATGAAGCCCTCTATCGTTTATGTATCCGGAATCCCCTGAAATTAGAATTTTTCTAACTTTCGAAGAGCGGTACAAAGATATCGTCTGAATTAAACGATCTCCTTGTCTTCTGATACTTAAATTCTCTGTATCGGAGTTGTATTCAAACATACCTCCGAGAACAATTGCAACATCGTGCCTTTTGATAGAGGAAATTTTTTTCCCAGGAACTTCCCAGAAGCGAGATAGTTCAGAAAAAATAACGGAGTTAGAAAAGAATAAAAAAACAACGATGGAAATCCATTTTACACGTTTTTTTAGGCGCCCTCTTTTCGAGAAAAAATAAACACCAATAAAAACAATCAACCAGAAAAAAGGAGAGAGTAAAAAAAGCAACATTTTCGAGAGAAGAAAAAACATTTGCTAAAATTAAATCAATTTGGTGAAGAGAATGACTAAAACAAATTTTATTTTTGCAAGAAAAGTAAAATGGAAAAATTAGAATCTTGGTTGGGAATGGGGAAAGGAGAATTATGGCAAGTGATAGTCAGTAATGTCCTGAATATCGCGATAGCGTTTGCCGTATTGTTCATTGGTTTTTGGTTAGCGAAAAAAGTTAAGAAAACCGTTACGAAGATACTTCACAAGAAAAAAACGGATGAGAGTCTAACAAGTTTTATTTCAAGTCTTGCTGGTATGGGGCTGAAAATCATGATTGTCATTGTGGCAATAGGCCAATTAGGTATAGAAATGACATCTTTCATCGCTATTCTTGGTGCTGCAGGATTAGCTATTGGTATGGCATTTTCTGGTACTCTTTCAAATTTTGCAGGTGGAGTGATGATTCTTTTCTTTAAACCCTTTAAAATTGGAGATTATGTAAATATGCAAGGAGAAGAAGGTACAGTAAAGGAAATCTTGATATTTAATACTATTTTAACTACTTTAGATAACAAAATCATCATTCTTGCCAATGGTGCCGTTGCCAATGGAACAATTACGAATTTTACAAAAGCTGAAAATAGACGTGTGGACATGGTGTTTGGTATTGCCTATGGTGATGATCTTAAAATTGCTAAAGAATTGCTTTTGAAATTTATTGCCGAAGACACGAGAATCTTAAAAGATCCAGCTCCTTTCGTTGGACTTGGAGAATTAGGTGATTCTTCAGTTAACATTACTACGCGGGCTTGGGTAAATCATGCAGATTATTGGGATGTTTATTTTGATATGCACGAACGAGTTTACAACGAATTTACTGCTGCAGGATTGTCTATTCCATTCCCGCAAATGGATGTTCATTTGTCAAAAGAAGGATAAATTTAACGGGTATGACAAATATGCTTGACCATCCTATTATTCTTGGGTACATTGAAGCAAACAACTTTGGTAGAGAACTAGGAATGCAATTTAATATTGTAAATCATGGAGAAGTAGAGTATCGAATGCCCATCACTAAAAAACATTTAGCAACTCCCATTGCTGCTCATGGAGGCTCTATAAGTGCCTTAATGGATGCAACAATGGGAGTCTGTGCTTTATCAGAGGTAATAAATGAAAATAGAGTGGTTTCTACCTTAGAGATGAAATTATCTTTTATCTCTCCTGGCTTACTAGGAGATACAATGATTGCCAGAGCAAAAATTATTAAAAGTGGGAAACGAATTTTATTTGTTGAAGGTGTAATAGAGAATCAAGTTGGGAAAATGATTGCAACTGCAACAGGTACTTTCAATGCTTATCCAGCATCGAAAGCCGGTTTCGCTATTTAGAATTAAGTAGTTTGAATTATTTAATTTTTAGAATGGCTAGGTTCATGTAGTCTATTTAAAATCATTAACTTTACAACATGATTCTTATCTTCAACGATATAGCGGGTTCTGAGATTCTACTCATCCTTGTTTTTATACTCATTTTTTTTGGGTCTAAAAGCATCCCTACTTTGGCAAGAACATTTGGAAAAACGATAAGGCAAATAAAAGATGCATCTTCCGACATTCAATCTGAAATTAAAAAGTCGGGAATGGACATCAAAAAAGACCTCAATCTCAAAAGTATCATTGAAGAAACAACGAATGATATAAAAAAACCTCTGGATCAAATGGCCATTGATATTGATTCTACGATAAAGTACGAGCCGAAAAAAATTATTCGGGAGCCTACAATAATTGATCAGGAAAAATTGAAAGAATCTAATAGTGCTTCTCTATCCAAAAAAGAGCATCCTTCTGACGAAAAATAGTAGATTGCTTATTACAAGTTTTTTAACGAGTAAAAGATTAAAATTCAATAAGTTATAAATTTTCAAAAATGAGTTCGCTTAATTTTACTGCAAAAAATAGTTTATCTTTATCTTCATAGCAAATAAACAATATATACTTATGAAAAAATTAATTTATGGAGTTTCATTTCTTGCTATAGTGGGGATTGTAATTGTTGGATGTAGTAAAGAAAATATTACTCCAATTAGTTTGTCTGGTGAGAATGAAGCAACAGATGAAACAGGAATAGTAAGCAAAGGATTACCTGGTACTGTGTATAAAACGGAGATCAGAAAATATGTTTGGATTAATGAAAAGATGGATTGCTCTCAGGTAGGAAGTGGGTGTGAGGTAGGGGCTACACTTACCGCTTCAGATGGTGATGTAATAGATTTATCTCTTAGCCAAATTCTTAAATTAATTGAGGTAGGTAACAATGATTTAAATCAAGCTTTTAAGAAAAATCAATTAAGGTTCGAATTTCCGTCACTTTATAAACAGGGTTATATAACATCTGGAATTTCTACCGGACAACTTAAAGTAAGGTTCACATTTCCATATCTAACAATAGAAAATAGTGCTGGAAATGTTGTAAAAGCATATAATTATGAATCTACTATAGATAACCCACAAGTTAAAGCTGCTATACAAGGTAATGGATATACGAAAAAAGTAGAGTTTAACTCGGACCCAAATAAGCCTGTAGTTTGGAAATGTAAAGAGCCAGGTGACAATTGTAAGGTTAAAAGTGTTCGATTCAATACAAAATGGCTTAAGGATAACCCATCATGGTTCTTAGCTCCGATTAGTGAGCCCATCGTAACTACTGAAATTGAACAAGATGGTACAATTACAAGGATAATAGGAAGAACAATTTCAGGTAAAAAATTCGGAATTGAATATTAATATGATGCCCGTTAAATTAAATATTAAGCACCCCAATTTTTTGATTGGGGTGCTTTTTGTGTCTTTGCTTTTTTTATTTGGTTGTAATGAGGTCAAAAAAACTGGAAATGAGTTAAATTTTCTAAAAGAAGAAAAATCATTTTTAGCTCCATTTGATAGTTTGAGTTATAACTATTCTTCAGATTCATGGAAGGGTAAATTAGCGAACTATTCTGAAAATCGATATGGACAAATGCTGACTTTGGATTCAGGAAACAATTTTTGTTATTTAAGTATAGATACTGATAACGAATTGCATAGATTCAATTTTAGCACAAATGAACACTCATATTCTTCCAAAATATGTAACAGTACTATTCAAGCTTATAAGATTGACTCTTCGTTGATATATCTCTTATATGATGATATACTATTCATTAAAAATTTTCAGTTAAATACAATTGATTCATTTTCTTATAAACACCCTGTGATTGATCAACAGCATGGTATTGATTTTACTCTTGAGAATAATTCAAATTTGTTTAAGATGAAAGATTACTTTGCGTTGATGTATTATGTCGTTGATGAATTGCCTGATGGCAGTGGTCTGTTTAAAAATTCTGAGAATCTATTTTATTTTTTTAATAAGGACACTTCTTTCTTTTCAGGAGAGGGATGTGAAAAACTTCAAGATAGTGTTTTTCAGTATTTTAGATACCCCACCGTGACAAATGATAATGGTTCTATATATCATGCCCCTAGGGTTCTGAATTGTATTTCTAAAACGAGTGAAGTTTCAACAATTATTAATTCTGAGATTGACGCTAAAACTAATAATTATCTAACGATAAATCACTTGGATCAGTATGAGATTTCTAAATTGAAAAAGTATAGATTTAGTACTGATTATAACCGAGAGATAATTAATTCAGGAGCTTATATATATCTAATCAAAGAAACTCCAGACAAAATTTATTATGAGAATGGTGTTAGGAAGTATAAGCATAGCCTTGAACTTAGGAAATTTGATATGGAACTTAATTTCATTAAGACCTATTATATTCAAAATAAATTTTATTCATTTACTTATATTGATAATGATAAACTTTATCTATTTGATATTTATAACAATAATGCTATAATATATGAACTATAACTCATTGATATTCACTTTTGTTTTACTTTTGTTTGCCTCATGTTCAGGAGGTAAAAGTGAAATTGATTTAGTGGTGTTTCCTGACTATTGCGGTGGCTGTGTTATTAAGAATTTTTCTGAAATTAAAAATGCCAGTGCTGAGGAAGAGTTTAATATTTATTTTGACACTACGGATTCATTTATTCTAGATGTGGCTATAGCAAATAATTTGGACTTTAATCATGTTAACAGCTCAGAAATTGCATCTACCTTTGGTGATTACGCAAATATAGTCGTGATTAAATTAGGGCATGAAGCCATTGAATTGAAAACAAATGAACTCATAGAAAAAGGAAAGCATTATTAAGGGTGCTTTACAAAATAAAAAACAACAATTGTACGTAATTATTCGGCCAAATCAGAATAAAAGTGAGAAATTGTTATTAGGTAGTTGAATCTACCCCATCTGACTATTCTCTTCTTAATTGCTGTTTCTAACTTTATTGTTCCTATCTTTGCACTCAATTTTAAATACATAGAATGACATTTGAGGAACTCGGGCTAAAGAGTGAGGTGTTACAGTCGTTAGAAAACATGGGTTTTGTAACACCTACTCCGATCCAAGAAAAAGCAATTCCACATTTATTAAAAGAGGAAAGCGATTTCGTAGGATTAGCTCAAACTGGGACAGGTAAAACCGCAGCGTTTGGTTTACCATTAGTAAGCAAAGTAGATGACAAGACGAAAACTCCACAAGGGCTAGTAATTTGTCCGACTAGAGAACTTTGCATTCAAATCACAAAAGATTTACAGAATTATTCAAAAAAATTGAATATTAATGTAGTATCCGTTTATGGAGGTACAGACATTAAACGTCAAATTTCTGAAATTAAAAGAGGTGCAGCTATTGTTGTTGCAACTCCTGGACGTTTGGTCGATTTGACAAAAAGAAAAGCAATTGTTTTACAAGACATCGAATGGGTGGTTTTAGATGAAGCAGATGAAATGCTAAACATGGGGTTTAAGGAAGATATCGATTTGATATTGGATAAAACACCTGAATGGCGAAACGTTTGGTTGTTTTCTGCAACAATGCCTAAAGAAGTAGAGGCAATTGCAAAAAATTATATGCAGGATCCTTTAGAAGTATCTATCGGGCATAAAAATCAAACAAACGAAAACATCGAACACATCTATTTTGTTGTAAAAGAAAGAGATAGATATGCCGCTTTGAAAAGATTAATTGATTTTAATCCAAATATATACGGTTTAGTATTCTGTAGAACTCGTAGAGAGACGGCAGCAGTTGCAGAAAAATTAGGAAAAGAAGGGTACAGCGCAGAACCGTTGCACGGAGATTTATCTCAAGCGCAACGCGATAACGTGATGGGTAAATTTAGAAGAAAATCGATTCAAATTCTTGTTGCCACAGACGTTGCGGCTCGAGGAATTGATGTAGACAATATTACTCACGTAATTAATTACAATCTTCCAGATGAGATCGAAAACTATACTCACCGTTCAGGTCGTACCGCTCGTGCAGGTAACAAAGGAGAATCTTTGTTGCTTATCAATACAAGAGAGGGATATAAAATTGGACAAATTGAAAAGAAAATTCGGACTACTTTTGTGAAAGGATCTATTCCTCAACCAAATGAAATTTGCGAAATTCAATTGATGAAATTGGTTGACAAAGTAATTACTTCTGAAGTGAAAGAAGATAATATTGCTGAGTTCATGCCAATTGTAATGAGTGAATTTGAAGATTTATCAAAAGAAGAAGTTGTCAAGAAATTTGTTTCTGCAGAATTTAACCGATTCATTGAATACTACGAGCGTGCTGGAGATTTAAATGCAAAAGCAGGCGATAGAGATAATGATAGAGGTGGACGAGATAGAGACAGAGGAAAAGGACGTGACAGAGATAGAGGTGGACGTGATCGTGATAGAGGCGACCGAGGTGGAAGTAGAGGCAGGAGAGATGATGAAAACAAAACAAGATTTTTTGTCAATATCGGAAAGCGTGATGGTTTAAACCCAGGCGGTTTATTACGTGTTGTTTGTGATTCTACTGACTTAAAATCTGACAAAATCGGACGGATTGATATTCTGGATTCATTCTCATTTTTTGATGCTGATAAAGATTTAGCTGATAAAATTGTTAGTGAAGTAACTGGGTCTGATTATGAAGGACATAGAGTGAAAGTTGAAGTTACCAAGAAACGAGAAGGTGGACGAAGTGGAGGCGGAGACAGAAGATCATCTGGTGGAGGTGGCAGAAGCTTCAGCAACGATAGAAGAAGCGGAGGTGGAGATAGAAATAGAAGAAGTAGTGGTGGAGATCGCAGAAATGGAGGAAGACACGAAGGTGGCTTTGAAAGAAGAGACAGAGATAGCGATAGAGGTGATAGAAGAGATCGTGGAGATAGAAGAAGTAGAGACTAAATTAAAGAATTAGAAGTAGAAGAAGAAAAAAAAATAAATAGGGTAAGAGATCTGGCATGAGCCAGCTCTCTACTTAACTTCTTAACAAATAAAATAAATGGAAATTAGAAATATTGCAATTATTGCACACGTTGATCATGGTAAAACAACTTTGGTTGACAAGATGATTGAAGCAGGTACTGTTAATAATGAAAGAGATCGTCCGAAAGGAGAATTGATCATGGATAACAATGACCTCGAACGAGAAAGAGGTATTACCATCGTTTCAAAAAATGTTTCTGTTACGTATAAAGGAACTAAAATAAATATCATTGATACTCCTGGTCACGCTGATTTTGGAGGAGAAGTTGAACGTGTTTTGAACATGGCTGATGGTGTTTGCTTATTGGTTGATGCTTTTGAAGGTCCAATGCCTCAAACGCGTTTTGTTCTTGGTAAGGCTTTATCAATGGGTATTAAACCAATGGTGGTTGTAAATAAAGTGGATAAAGATAATTGCACTCCTGATGAAGTTCATGAGAAAGTGTTTGACTTGATGTTCGAATTGGATGCAACTGAAGAGCAGTTAGATTTCCCAACAATATATGGTTCTGCTAAAAATGGTTGGATGGCTGAAGATTGGCAAAAGCCAACTGATTCTATTACTCCATTGTTAGATAAAATTTTAGATTACTACCCACCAATTACAATTGAAGAGGGAAATACACAGATGCTAATTACATCATTGGATTTTTCTTCATTTGTTGGTCGAATTGCTATTGGTCGTTTAACTCGAGGAGTAATTAAACCAAATATGCCAATTATTCTTGCTAAAGCAGATGGAACAAAGCAAAAACACAAAATAAAAGATGTTTTTGTGTTTGAAGGAACAAATCGTGTGAAAACAGATTCAGTTCAAGGTGGAGATCTTTGCGCTATAACTGGAATTGAAGGTTTTGAAATTGGAGACTCTATCTGTGACGTTGAAAATCCAGACCCCTTAGATAGTATTGCGATAGATGAGCCAACAATGAGTATGTTGTTTTCTATCAATGATTCTCCTTTCTTTGGTAAAGAGGGAAAGTTTGTTACTTCTAGACACATTTCTGAGCGTTTAGAAAAAGAATTAGAGAAAAATTTGGCAATGAAAATTGCAAAAACGGATAAAGCCGACAAGTGGATGGTCTTTGGACGTGGTGTAATGCACTTATCTGTTTTGATTGAGACAATGCGTCGTGAAGGTTATGAATTACAAGTAGGTCAACCACAAGTAATCATTAAAGAAATTGATGGTGTCAAATGCGAACCTGTTGAAGAATTGACAATTGATTTACCAGAAGTAAATAGTGGTACAGCAGTTGAAGCAGTGACAAAGCGAAAAGGTGAAATGTTAAATATGGTGCCAAAAGGCGAACGTATGACCATCACTTTCCAGGTTCCTTCACGTGGAATTATCGGTTTGAGAAATTACTTATTGACAGCAACAGCGGGTGAAGCAATTATGTCGCATAGATTTTTGGAATATCAACCTTATAAAGGTGAAATTTCTGGACGTTTAAATGGCTCGTTAATTTCTATGGAATTAGGAACTTCCATTCCTTTCTCTTTGAATAACTTGCAAGAAAGAGGTATTTTCTTCATCGCTCCCGGTGAGCAAATTTATGAAGGACAGGTGATTGGAGAGAACAGCCGTGCAAATGACTTGGTTGTTAACGTTACAAAAACGAAGCAATTGACGAACATGCGTAAATCAGGAACAGATGCGAAAGTGAGAATTGTTCCACCAAGAGTATTTAGTCTTGAGGAATGTCTTGAATACATCCAATCTGACGAATACGTGGAAGTTACTCCAGAAAGTCTTAGAATGCGTAAAGTCTTGTTAAAAGAAAACGAAAGAAAAAGATCAGGTAATTAAAAGAAAGAAAAGTCATTTTTTTCTGTTTATAGAAGCTGCATCTTTGTTTTGGATAGCATATATTGATTGCGACATAGACTCTTTTTTGAAGAATGTTAATACAGTGTTCAAAAATAGTATTGTTCAATTTTAAAATGGCAAATTTTTTCTGTATCTTAGAGTAAGAATTACAATTATGTTTGACGATGAGAGCCAAGAATTTGATGACGGGAACCTCAATGAGGATCTTGCAAAATTCGATGCGTTTATTAATGGAGAATCAATAGGATTTATTGATAGTGACAGATGGGAAGCTTTGATTGATCATTTTTTAATGAATGGTCACTTTAAAAATGCAGCTATTTGCTGTGAGGAAGCATTGACTCAATTCTCGTTTAATTCGTTGTTCAATTTGCGTCTGGCCCAATCTTATTCTGCTCTAGGTAGGCTAAAAGATGCGATCAACATTATTTCAGAAATAGAAAAACAAGGAGAATCATCTTTCGAAATTGTTTTAACCAAAGCATCCATCTTTAGTCAGTTGAAAGATTCTAAAAATGCAATTCGCTTTTTTAAAGAAGGTTTGTCTCTTGCTGAAAAAGAAGACAAAGATGAGGTTTACCTTGATTTAGCCGTCGAATATGAAAATATTGGAGATCATAAGTCTGCTATCAAAGTTTTGAAAGAAGCCATTAGAGTAAATCCGAATAACGAATCAGCTATTTATGAAATAGCTTTTTGCTATGATCATTTAGGTGATCATGAGAGTTCAATAAAATGTTATTCGGACTTCATTGACGAAAATCCTTATTCGTTTACTTCATGGTATAATCTGGGTAATGCTTACTCAAAACTGAATAAATTTGAGAAAGCGATATGGGCGTATGATTATTGTATCTTGATTAATGATGATTTTGGTCCAGTTTATTTTAACGTGGCTAACGCATTTTTAGCATTAAACAAATACACAAAGGCAATTGAGAATTTTCACAAATGTATAGAACTTGACGGGGATGATCCAATTGCCTTTTGCTACATCGGTGAATGTCACGAACAATTGGATGAACTAGAATTAGCAAAACATTTTTACAATAAGAGTTTAGAACTGGCCCCAATGCTTCCAGATGCCTGGTTGGGATTAGGGATTGTAAAAGACCTAGAAGGAAATACAAGAGAAGGTTTGGCTTTAATTCAAAAAGCGGTAGAATTGGATCCTGACAATGCTGGAATCTACCATGTTCTAGCTGGTGCGCATGAAAAACTGGGTGAGTTGGGTGAGGCAATAGATTTTTATGAACTTTCTTTAGCAATGGATCCTTCAGATGAAGAATGCCTTACAAATTACATAGCGCTATTATCAGAAAGTTCTTTGGTTGAAGCTTTTGATTTTTTGAATACCTTTGTGGTGGGTGAAAATAAAATCATTCCCATATTAAGGGTTTCCCTTTTGTGGAAAATGGGGGACAAAGTGGCCTCCTTGAACCTCTTTGCCGTGTGCATTGAAAACGATAGAAAAAAAGCAACAGAATTATTTGAAATATATCCTGAGTTTAAAAACTTGCAAGAATTTGCTGATTTATCAGAAGAATAAATTTAAAAAATAAAAAAATGAATTTTGAACTACCCCATATCCCGACAAGAACTGTACAACCTCGTAATTCGGGAGTAACAATGATGATGGACAAAGGACTTAGTCTGAGAGAAACAGAAAATTTCATTGATGCATCTGGTCACCTTACTGATGTTGTGAAATTTGGTTTTGGGACGTCTTTTGTTACACGAAATTTTGAAGAAAAAATTAAAATATACCAGGAAGCAGGAATTAGACCTTATTTAGGTGGAACTTTATTTGAAGCGTTCTATGCAAGAGGCATGGTTAAAGAGTATTTACAAATGTTGGATAAATATAAACTAGATTTAGTTGAAATTTCTGATGGCTCCATTATAATTCCTCATGATGAGAAATGTGAACTCATTCATTCTTTTGCAAAAGAAAGAACTGTCTTTTCTGAAGTAGGATCTAAAGATTCTGGAATTATTGTTTCTCCTGCTAAATGGGTAAAATGGATGCAAACAGAATTGCAAGCTGGGTCATGGAAGGTTATTGCAGAAGGACGAGAATCTGGAAATGTTGGTGTTTTTAGACCTAATGGAAACGCACATACCTTACTTATTAATAGAATCATCGCCAAAGTGAAACCAGATGATATTCTTTGGGAAGCTCCAAAAAAAACACAGCAAGTATGGTTCATTAAGCTATTTGGGTGCAATGTAAACCTTGGAAATATTTCTCCAAATGAAATGATTCCATTAGAATGTTTGAGAGTTGGTCTAAGAGGAGATACTTTCTTTGATTTTTTACCTGCAGATTACGCGGAACGTTTAAAACAGGTGAATGATGATGAGGTGGTTGAGGAAGATTAATTTACTTTTGCTCAACACTTCCTGCTCCAGAAATATCGGATTTGGAAATTGTCCCATTTCCATAATATGTGACTTCGCTGGCTCCACTTACGTCTAGTTCTAAAGTACCATTTGCCGTTACTTTTATTGAGCTTGCACCTGAAGATTCTGCAGTTAACTTATCGGAAACAATTAGTTTTTTACTGTCAAAATCGGACGCTCCAGAAAAATCCAACGAAACATTCTTTGCTTTTCCTCTAAGTTTTATACTCGATGCACCAGAAGCCTCTACCTTGAGTTGTTCTGAGACGATTAGTTTAGCGTTAATTTCTGATGCTCCAGAAAAATCAAGTTCGAAGTTTTTTGCCTCATAATCCTCTATCGTAATAGATGAAGCTCCACTAGATTCTATTCTATTTATTGCCGGTGCGTGAATTGTTACCTTAATTTTCACATTCGTGAAAGCATAACTTCCTTTCACTTTAACTCGGAGAATTTCTTCTTTCTTGGAAATGTCAATAACCTCAACTACATTATCGTTGCATTCTAAAGTGACCTTGTAATCATCCGATTGGAGAAGCTCAACTTCAATCGCAGAGGAAACATCAATTTCAGTGAAATCTGTTATGTCAAAGCTTTTCTGAGTGATGATATCAGACCCTTTAACGGTTTCAAAATTACATGCTGATAAAAGAAAGAAGACCGAAAAAAAGAAAAAGAATTTCATACGTTGATTAATTGTTTCGATTACTAATATATGTATTGTTAAAGTTACTTATTCTATTCATCCTTGTTAATCATCATGAAAATAACAAAAGGTGCAACGATATATGTACCTATTATTATGGTATTTTTCATTAGATAAAGCGAAATGTAAAGTAGCACAGGCAGACCGATTACCACGAAGCTAATTGCTATAATTAGAGCGAGTTTGGACTTCTTTGCAAACATACTATTAACATGGATATCATTATCGTAACCACAATTTGAACAATGAACACTTTTTTCGTCTCCAATATCCATGGCAAAATCTACTCGTGTTGATGAATAGGATGTAAAATTATTTATGCTTTCGCAATTCGGGCACTCACAATAAAGTTGCATTTGAATATTAGTTTTCGTTTTTCAAATATACTAATTCTAGAATAATTACTTTTGAAGATAGATGTCGTATTCAAAACAATTAGATATTAATGGTCATGCTGGTGCTGTTTATGATTGCCTGGCTACTAATCAGTTTATTTATTCTGCGAGTGGGGATAAATTTGTTGTTCGCTGGTTTGTTGATAGTGGCAAGCAAGATAAATTTGCAATTAATTTTGAACATTCAATTTATTCTCTTGAATTAATTGAGGATAGGTATCTCTTCGCAGGTCTATCTTCCGGCGATTTACATATAGTTGATTTATTGAATAATAAAGAAGTAAAGTTCTATCAGCAGCACACGGTAGCCATTTTTTCTATCAAGTATAATAAGCATAGAAGTCATGTCTATGTGGGCGATGCAGAAGGTAATTTTTCAGTTTGGGACAGTAATTCTTTGGATTTAGTCATTTATCTTCCTTTGGACTGTGGAAAAATCCGTTCAATTGCAATTTCTGACAATGGGCAGAATTTTGCTTTGGCTTGTCAAGATAGTACTATTCGCGTTTTTGAAACAGGTTATTTTAATGAAATTCATTCATTTTTTGCGCACAAAAATGGTGCTACCGCCGTTTTGTTTCATCCTGAAAACCCTCAACTCATCATTTCTGGGGGTAAAGATGCATTGCTTAAAATTTGGAATTGGAAGGAGGAAAAAGCATTAAAAAGTATCGTTGCGCATACGTATGCTATTTATGATTTAATTTCAATGGAGGAGGGGAGTTGCATTATTTCTGCAAGTAGAGATAAAAACCTAAAAGTCTGGGAGGTGAATAAAGAGTCCCTTGAAATTTCTGAGCGATTAGACTTTAAGATTGGAGGTCATAAACATTCTGTAAATTCCTTAGCAAAAATATCTGAAAGGAAATTTGCCTCTTGTTCTGACGATAAAAAGATAATTATTTGGAAAAAAGACTAATTGACTTCCAAAATTTTAACCTCTGTTCTTCGGTTTTCCTGGTGTTCTTCTTCTGAACATTTAACTCCATTCTTACATCGGTTTACCAATTTAGATTCTCCATAACCTTTTGCGCGCATATTCTTGCTGAGTACTCCTTTTTTCTTCAGGTAATTAACACAACTTTGCGCTCTAGCCTGCGAAAGACGTTGATTGTAAGCATTGCTACCTCTAGAATCTGTATGAGCACTTAATTCTATTTTTAAGTCATTCTCTATCAAAAACGTGGATAATTTGTCCAAAGACGCCATACTTTCTTCTCTTAAAGTAGATTTATTCAAATCATAGAAAATATTCTCTAACTTAAATTTTTGACCCTTTTTAATAGGATTCAAAGCTAATTCAATGTCAATGATTTTATCAGTCTCATTAGTTGTGTTGAAAGATACATCAGCATCTATAAAACCTCTTTTAGAACCGTGTGCCCAAAGTACTTTGTTTCTATCAACTTTAAGTGTAACTATTCCATCAGCGTCAGTAATCAGCGTAGTGTCTTTCTTTAAGTTGTAATCTGTAATTGTCGTCGTGGCAAGCGGTATGACCTTCTTTGTAGCTTTTTCGATAACTCTTAAATGTATGACTATCGTTGTGGGCTTCAAAATCAACTCTGCCCTAAATGTAGAATCTTTACGAATACCATTTGAATTAACCGACGCTTCTTTTAGCAAAATAAACTCACTTTTTGAAGTGTAAATTCTGTAATCATGATTAATTTTAATTGATGTTGTCAATGTCCCATCAGTTCCAGTTGGTATAGAATCTAATTCTTGTGTTGACACATCTTTGATATAGACCATTTGATTAGTCACAGGTTCTAATTCTTTGTACTGCTCAAAAACATCAACAACCAGGTCAATGGTTAATTTACGTTTTGTAACGTGGTATATTTTATCAATATTCTCCTCTCTATTGCTTGAAAGAAATCCAATTCTGCCAGACTTTTCAAAGATTAAGCCGAAATCATCGTTGGAAGAGTTAACAGGATACCCAATGTTATGAGGCTTCTCTGTCCCATTTACATTTGCTTCAAAAATATCTAAACCGCCCAAACCAAAATGGCCGTTAGAGGCAAAATACAAGATGCCTTCTTGTACAAAAGGAAACATTTCTTTACGCTCGCTATTAATCGTGCCCCCCATGTTTTTTGGTTCTGCCCAACCGCTACCAAGTCGTTCAGAAACGTAAATATCTGATTCTCCAAAACCACCAGGTTGGTTAGAAACGAAGTAAAGTTTATTTTCATCATCAGATAGTACTCCATGTCCAACGTTATATGCTGGGTTATTAAATTCAAATGCTTTTAATTTTGTCCACTCACCGTTTACGAAAGAAGAAAAGTAAAGCGATAATACAATGACTTTTTTTCCATTCTTTTTTCCGATTGTATTCTTAGTGATTATCATCTCTGTTCCAGAAGAATTGAAACTTACAGGGCCATCATGTGCCTTAGATATGAATTGATGCTTTAACATTTTAGCATCTTCAAGAACAGAATCTGCATCAAATTTTGATTGCATTACGTTAATATAATAATCATTGTCCCAACCATATTTGGGATTAATAAAACCTGTATTTAATGCTTTAGAAGCGAAAACAATAGAGTTGTTGAAGTAGGCAGGAGCAAAATCACCTTTACCTGAATTAACACTTGATTCTTTTACTCTGTAAAATGCAGAATCTGAAAAAAGAGAATTAAATTGGTCTTTTTCGTCCATTAAACGCTTAAAGAATGAATTTTTTGGAAAGAGACTAGCACTTTCACGAGCAATTTCATTGCTTTTGCCATATTTTCCTGCAAATCGCAAGCCATCAATGTAGTGCATTCTAGAATGTTCGTTGAGCTTGTTTTTTGTTGCAAGTTGGCTAAAGTAAGACGTTGCCTCTTTCATTCGATAGAGGTGAAAATTGGACTCGGCAGCTTTCTCAACGTTATCCCAGTTTCCGTTTTTCTTGCCAGCCAATACTTTATCGGCGAGCTCGTTGTACATTTCTACACACTTATAATACTCTTGGTCTTGGTATAATTTGTTCGCGACTTTTTGTTTCAACTGAGCAAAAGAACTGATTGATAATAGAATAGCAGTTAGTGTAATAATTAATTTCATTATTAAAAGTATCTTGGAGATGAATAAACAGCTTTCTTTGGTTTGAAGTCGAATCTGATGAATAACTCGTGTGAGCCGGATTGATAGGTTCTCAATCCATTTATTGGAAAGTCATACACATACCCGATACTTAACGCATCTTTGATATTATACACAATATTTACTCCCATTGCTTCATGGAATCTATACATGATACCCATCCATAGTTTCTCATACATTAATAAACTGAGGTTGACATCAGCCGTAATGGGAGAATTTGGTGTGTATTTGATAAGCGCAGATGGTTGCATTTTTAACACACTGTTTAATTTTAAAATAGTCCCACCCGTAATAAAAAAGTGCCTAGCATTTAATTTTGCATCTCCCAAATTTATAAGATTGGAAGTAGCTTCTAGTAGCCTTGGTGAAGATATACCGAAAAAATGTTTATCACTATAATAGTAAATTCCGGCACCAACATTTGGCTTGGTCTCATTGAAAGTTGTCCCAAAATACGGATCATTTTGATTGTTTACTAACACAGATGTGAAATCATACCCTATCATATCAAATCCACCTGATAGACCTACGGCCAATCGACTTGTCTTTTTATTGACTGCAATACTTGCACTTAAGTCCCCAAAAACAGATGTTCTTGTCCTGTTTCCTACTCTGTCATTAACAATATGTGCCCCAACTCCCATTCCTCCTTGGAGAATTGGTGCTTGAATACTGAACCATTGCGTGTTCGGAGCTCCATCAAAATTAACCCATTGAAAGCGTCCAATAGCAATCGCACTTAGTGCTTTTCGACTTCCTGCATAGGCTGGGTTGAACGCAAGCTTATTGTACATGTACAAGGACAATTGTTCATCTTGCTGTGCATTTATTTGCTGAGAAAAAGCAATAATGAATAGAAAAAGTAATGTTTTCATTCTTATAATTTTAGTTAGGAATTAATATTCTACTTCTAAATAACCTTTAAAAATATCGTTTTCTTTCCCCTCGTTTAAATTGATAATGTAAAAATATGTTCCTGCGGGTACAATTCCATCAGAACCATCAACAACAGTTCCTCTATTGACTTCTCCCACCCAATTGTTGTTGTAAGGAGAGGAATAATAAACTAAATTACCCCATCTATTGAATATAGAAACCTCGGCATTGTCAATGTTTTCTATACCAATAATAACCCAAGCATCGTTAAATTCATCTTTGTTTGGAGTGATTAAATTTGGTATGAAAAGGCAATCTGATCCTGTTTCAATTGTAACATAAGTAGAATCATATCCAAGGCATCCTGCGCTGTCAATCACTGTTAACATGTACCATCCCTCATCTGAGAAATCTAAGCTGTTACTTATGGTAGGATTTTGCAGTTCAGAATAAAAACCTCCTGGTCCTGACCATATAAAATTACCGACTCCATTCCCATATAGTGTAAGTGAAGTTTCTGGACAAAGCGATGTATCCGACGGTGCGTTCGCTGACACATCAGTTACCACTGTTATTAAAAGGCTATCGGTATTGACACAAGATTCTGAATCAGTTCCTTGAACGACATAATATCCTTGAGAATTCTCATCAAGAGACAAAACGTTTACTGGAGTACCTGCTGCGGAAAAACCATTAGGGCCTGTCCAAGAGTAAGAAGTTGCGCCTGTCGCATCCAGAATTGCAGAAAAACCGTTGCAATAAGTTGAATTCGTATTGTTTGCTGTTATGCTAATTGTAGGTAAGGGTACAATTGATACGGGAATACTCCCGCTATTTGTGCAACCATTCGCATCTACTCCAATGACAGTATATATTCCGTTGGAAGCCGCAGTCGCTCCGGTAATTGTTTCGATTGAATTGGTTCCATTAAACCCATTTGGACCAGACCAAGTGTAGCTAGTTGCTCCACTTGCCGTCAAAACAAAATCTTGGTTTAAACAAATGATAGAATCATTGTTCGCAATTGATACATCAACTAGAGGTAATGGTTCAACAGTTACTAACTGACAAATCGAAGGCCCTGTGCAACCGGCAACAGTCTGAGATACACAATAGGTTCCTTGCTCGGCAGAAGTAATATTGGTTAAATTTACAACTGAGGCCGAAGAGGAAAAGGAATTAGGTCCAGACCAGTTAAAAGTAGCACCTCCCACACCGGAAACTGTTAGTTGAGCACTCGCATTTATACAAGGTGTATCATCATCAATTGTTAAGGTGGGTGCAATAGGAGCACCTGGATTAATAATGTCAAAAGGTCCAAAAGTTGAGCTACATGTATTCCCATCTGTTACTGATAATGTGTAGCTTCCAGCTGGAACTCCGTTAAGATCTGAAGAGTTACCTACAACGGCAACACCATTCGACCAGGAGTAATCAAAGTTTGGTGTCCCTCCAATTACGGTTCCAGTTAAAGTACCTGTCGATCCTCCACAGTTTGAAGGTGTTGATGTTGGGTTAACTGATAGTGTTGGAAGTGAATTGACGCTAACGGCAATAACATCTGTATTGACACAGCCATTTACATCTGTACCGGTAACCGTATAATTTGTAAGTGTAGTTGGAGCAACATTGATTGTGGTCCCAGATTGAGAATTACTCCATGTATAACTCGAGGCGCCTGATGCTGTCAGGTTGATATTGTCTCCAAAACAAATTGCTGTGTTCGTCCCATTTGTGATGTTCACGTTTGGCAAAGGGTTAACAACAACAGTTGTTGTTAATGTTTGCTTAAAATCACACAATCCGGTAACTTCGACCGAATAGGATTGAGTAGTAGCTGGAGTTACAGTAACAGATTGCGATGTTTCACCTGAATGCGTCCAGTCATAGGAAGTTGCTCCTGGAGGAGCTGTTAGAGTAAGGGTTCCACCTGTACATATAGGCGCTGTGGGCGTAATTTCAGGAAATTGGATACCAGATTCTGCAGCAATTGTATAGTTACAAATATCTCCAGCAAAGCCATCAACCATTAAATAATAGTTGTCACCAACGGTAAGATTAACGCCCGTTATAGTGAAACCGATATTACTTTCTTCAAAGTTTGAGACGGGAACAAAATTGGTGCAATTGTTAGCTGAGAATATTTGCATCTGAATTCCAGCGTTGGTAAAGCAATCAGATACGCTAACGGTTAAAGTGGCTGTTGTTGCAGCCGCTGTGAATTCAATCCAACTGTTATTATCAATGTTTACATCTATCGCCGGAGATCCAGTAAAAGGAAAAGCCATGTTCCATGGTTGTCCATCTCCAAAAGGTCCTCCTGAGTTTGTTCCGTTTGTTAGATCGACTCCAGTAGATGTTTCGTTATTTCCAAACATGTTGTCTGGTCTATCTTCAGTGTAAGATGCACTTGTTGATGCACTGTAGCCATTAATATCACAGATATATAGAGCATTAACACAATCGTCATTGGTTGCTGTTGAAGCACAGATTCCAAATGTTCCTGATAAAGATCCATTCCCCCAATATCTTACGTAAACGGTAGATCCGGGTGTTAAACCGTTGGAAGAGATGAAGGGCATTTCATCATTCGCAGAACCTGGATAATTATTATCCTCAGAGCAAGAAATTTGAGTCAAAGACCCACAAGTACCACTATATAGAGCCATAACTGCATCTGTTAAAGTACCTCCTCCACTAAGTGGTTGTGAAGTTACATCAACATTTCCTGACGCTGGAACAATTATAGCGAACCAAACGTCTTGGGAAGATCCAGAATAACCCCCAGTAGTTCCAACCCCTCCAGTACATGAATTTGGTGCTGGAGCTGATACAGTAGATGTTGCTCCTACATTTGTAAATTGAAGATACTGACAAGTCGATGTAACAGTTGGTAATTGAATCGCATTGCAAGGCTCATCATTTGTCGGTGTGGGAGTAGGAGTTCCATTTATACAAATTTGAAAATCACCCGTTGAACCGGCATAATAATCGTAAACTCTAATTAAATAAACCTGTCCGGGTACTAATCCAACAATGTCAGATTGCTCGTCTTGACCCGTGAGAGAATTATCAATACAACCTAGAGAAGTTAAAGAACCGCAAGATCCAGAATAAACTTGAAAAACGAGGTCTAAATTGTCAATTGGTCTTACTAAAATATTTTGAAGTGAATTTGTAGCTGTAAAACTAAACCAAACATCGTCGTCTGCGTTTCCTGAACAACCTATATATGACTCTGATGCTCCATCTGTTGTAGCATTTGTGAAGGTACAACTTGAATTAACAGTCAAATTTGTAGGGCTACCACAAAGATTGTTTATCGGGGGCGGGGACGGAGTAGTTACGCATATTGTAAAGTTTCCCGAGCCCGAACCAGCAAAATAGTCATAGATTCTAATTCTATATGTTGCTCCGATTGTTAGACCGTTGTAATTAATTGTTTCAGTTGCACCAGTTAATCCACCATCTCTACAAGCAAGTGATGCTAATGTAGCACAAGCCCCAGAGAATAGTTGAACAACAGGGTCCATACCCCCAGAAGGAATAACAATTATTTGGGTAGCAGTCGATGTGGCAACAAATTGATACCAAACATCATCATCAGCGTTTCCAACGCAACCTGCAATTGTTTGTGTAGCTCCCGTTGTTGTTCCGGCGGTTGGACTAATACAATTTGGAGTTACACTGATGACAGTTGCGGCGGAGCAACCATCAGATTGACCATAACTTGAAAGCGCCAGAGTAACTAGAGATAGTATAGTTAGTAGTAAATTTTTCATGGGGATTTAATTATTACTTAAGTTCTCTGAAATAGAGTGGAGTAAGACTATTAGAAATTAAAAAAGACTTGAAATCAACAGGTGTGAAAAGAGCTTCTTGCTCTCCTTTCGGATTTTTTTCACTTTCGTCTAGAATGATAAAAATTTCACCCATTTTAGTGTCTTCCTTGTACTTAATTTTTACAGAATGAACACTTTGAATCTTTGTGCAGGTCTTTTCCAATTCAGAAATAGCAGAAATATCAAGATTCCCTTCAAATGTATAAACATAGCTTTGGCAAAAGCTAAAACCCGAAAGAAATAATGAGAAAAGTAGTGTAGTTGTAAGTCTCATCTTTGTTAATTAGTTGATTACCCTAATATAAGGGTTTACAAAGTTAAACATTAAATAGGTTAATCACAAAAGAAATGGTAAAAGTCGTTACAAATCCAGCTATTAAAAGCGAGTATTAATTACTCATAAAAGTTTATCGATAATTTTATCCATAGAAAATCCTTCAGCTTCGGCACGGTAGTTTCTTACTAATCGATGTCTTAAAATTGGTTTTGCTACAGCTTTTACATCTTCAATATCTGGAGAATACTTTCCATTCAATGCGGCGTGGCATTTTGCCCCGATAATTAAATATTGTGAAGCCCTTGGCCCAGCTCCCCAGGTGATAAAATCTTTCGTTATTTGAGGAGCTAATTCATTATCAGCCCTTGTTTTTGCAACTAATGTTACGGCATACTCTAAGACATTGTCGGCTACAGGTATTCTTCTTACCAAAGCTTGGTAGTTAAGTATTTGCTCGTTTGAAATGATTTCTTTTAATTGGACGCTTTGGTCAGTTGTCGTAGATTTTACAATGGCCATTTCTTCTTGAAAAGTGGGGTAATCTACCCAGATATTGAACATAAAACGGTCTAATTGCGCCTCGGGTAGAGGGTAGGTTCCTTCTTGTTCAATAGGATTTTGAGTGGCAAGGACAAAAAATGGAGCAGGTAAATCATAAGAGGTGCCAGCTGCTGTTACTTTTTTCTCTTGCATCGCTTCTAACAAGGCAGATTGTGTCTTTGGAGGCGTTCGATTAATTTCATCTGCTAGAATAATGTTGGAAAAAATAGGACCTTTTAAAAATTTAAAACTCCTACTTTCATCTAAAATTTCAGAACCAATAATGTCTGAAGGCATTAAGTCAGGTGTAAATTGTACACGATTGAAACTTAAACCTAAGCAATCGGAAATAGTATTAACAAGTAATGTTTTTGCCAGACCAGGCACCCCAACTAATAAACAATGACCTCTAGAAAATATAGAAATTAAAACTTGGTCAACAACATCCTCTTGACCAACAATTACT
This sequence comes from uncultured Fluviicola sp., assembly GCA_963976995.1. Taxonomy (GTDB): domain Bacteria; phylum Bacteroidota; class Bacteroidia; order Flavobacteriales_D; family Crocinitomicaceae; genus UBA4466. The sequence continues at coordinate 10,038 of CAXBMR010000005.1, read as the reverse complement.
TTGTGTATTTCTGTTTTAAGTGCAGCGTAATGCTTTACTAATTGATCAATTTCTTCTCTGTCTGCCATTTTATATCGAATTTATCTGAACGAATATACTATTTACTTTGAAATCCAAGTATTTTGAAATTCACATTTTTGATATTCTTCATCTATTTTGATGTATGCGTTGCTAATCTTTTGTTGAGTCCACGTTTCAATATGCTTCATGCGTTTGTCATTTTCTGTCGCTCGCTGAATCAACGTGTAGTCATCATCTAAATTAGCTTTATGAGGAGCTGTTCTGTTCATTAAGCGTACTATTCTTACCCCTTGTTTGCGATCCATTACGTTTGTGTATAGATTAGGTTCAGAGACATCACCTTTGTCCATTGCATCTGTCAACAAATATATTTGTTGATCAACTCTGTTCAAATCTTCCATATCCCATGTTTGTTCACCAGTAATTGGGTTGGTAATAATCCCTCTATTTTGACGAGTTGCATCATCATTAGAGAATTGAGTAACAGCTTCATCCCAAGTTATTTTTCCAGTTTTCAAAAGTTGATAACAAGAATCCAATTTATACGCTGCTTTTTCAATTGCGTCATTTTCAAAATTTGGAATGATAAGAATATGTTGTACGGTATAGTTGTCTCCTTTTCTATCTAGAAGTTTAAGTATATGATATCCATAAGTCGTTTCGAATACGTCTGAAACATCACCAATTGCTGTGTTGAAAACGGTTGCCTCAAATGCCGGCACCATCATCCCTCTTGTCGCTGTCATTTCCCCTCCTTTAGTAGCACTTCCTGGATCCATAGAATGAATTCTTGCTTGAGTTGAGAATGATTTACCTTCCCTGATAATGGCATTTCTAATTTCATTAAGTTGATCAAATGCTCTTTTTTTATCCTCTACAGTAATTTCTGGGTAATAAACAATTTGCTGGAAGCTCAGTTGAGAGTTAATCAATGGAATACTATCCATTGGTAAGGAGTTGTAGAAATTTTGTACATCTCTTGGAGTTACTGAAATTTCACTTGTCATTTGTCGTTCCATTTCCTTAGAAAGCAGTTGATCTTTAATGATGGGCCTAAATTCTCGTTTGATTTGATTGACCGTCTTACCGTAAAATTCTTCTAATTTTTGGCGACTTCCAATTTGCTGTTCGATAACGCGAAGTTTATTTTCCATTTCGGCATCCACTTGTTCATCGGTGATAATGATACTATCTAATTGTGCCTGATTTAACAAAAGATATTGATACATTAATTGCTCTAAAATTTGACATTCTATCCCCGGAGTAATTTCAACACCTCCTTGAATGGCTTGTAATTTCTGAGCTTGAATATCCGATAACAAGACAACATTGTCTCCAACCTGAGCAACGATTTTATCAATCACTTTACCATCTTGTGAAAAGGAAGTGAAGATTGTAATTAAGGAAAAACTAAAGACTAGTATTAATTTCATTTTCGTTTTTTATTCGTTGAACCAACTTAGATTCATTATTTTCTATTATTTCTTGCAATCGCTGAGAAACAATTATTCTTTTTATATCAGCAGATAGAAAACTAACTGGTGGAGCTTCCGTTTTTAATTTAAAATCAATAATATTTATAAAATACGTAAAATTATCATCAGAAAAATATGTTTTAGACCTGTTAAGGACAATGTTGTCCACGTTATATTTAACAATAGGCACATCTTTTACTATTTCATTAAAATAAATCCACGTAGAATCATTAAAATAATAATTCTCAGCGTAAAGTTTAGCATAAGAATTTATTTCTGCTAGATCTTTATCATTTTTTAACAAGAAATTTTGATTAATACCTTTGGATTTATAGTCCAATTCTTTCGGAATTTTGAGATAAAGTGCTTTTACTAAATAATCTTGCAAAATAAATTCTTCCTGATGGGACTGATAGTAACTTACTATTTCTTCTTGCGACACGATAGTGTCTAGTTGTTTTTTGTACTCAAATTCTTCAATGAAAAAACGCGCCAAATCTGCCGAAAAAGCGTTAGATCGAAGTTCAATTAAGCGATATTTTTCGGGGTGATGTTTCTTTAAAGATTGCAAAAATGCCTCTTGTTCACACCATTCTTCAATAATTTGGATATACTGAACACTATCCGTAAGATTGAAACCCTTGCTTTCTAGCAAGAGTATTGCATCATTGTCCGATAATAATGAATCTCCAACGGATGCAACTATTTTTTCATTGCTAGAGCAGCTTGAAATTGAGAGAATGAAAAACAGGCTGACAATGATGCCAGCCTGTTTTAATAATATGTTAGTGTATTTATTTCCCAAGAGAATAGAGTGCTTCCGTATTGACCGTTATTTTGTGTTTGAGAGCTAACTCTTTCAACCACTCTTTTTCCAAATAATTTTGATAATCAGAAGTAACTGCTCCTTTGCATTCCGAAAATTCTTTGAGAGAAGAATCAAGTAATTCTTCAACAGAAATTACATAAAATTTCCCATCCACTTCAAATGGTTTGTTAAGACCTCTACTCAAGTTTACATCTTGTAAATAACTTGTTTTCTTTAGATCAAATTTTCCAGTACGTTTTCTGATGTTTAATTCTGAATCACCATTGATTTGTTTAACAACACCAGCTTCTGAAATGGTGTCATTTTGCAACAATTGATAAGCCTTTTCTGCGTCCTCTTTTTTGTACGTTTCGAAAATGTTTGCATCAATTCTTTTGCCCCAAACATAATTTAATTTATTATCATTAAAGAATTTTTTCAATCCAACGGTATCTTTCATTGCTTTGTTCCAAACTTTGTCAGACATAATCTCATACAATAAAATTCCATCATGGTACTCAGTTATGAGCGCTTTAAAAGCAGGATGTTTATCTGCAAGTTTTGATTCTTCATAGTCCAAAATAGCTACTTTTTCCCAACTAGTATAGAGTTTATTCATAGCTGTAGAAATATCATCACGAGAATAAGATCTATAATTACGTGCAATGTAGTTAGCAAATTCTTGCTGACCAAAATCATGCTTATCCATGGTAAACATCACTTTGTTTCCTTTAAATGACTCAGGCCTAAATTTACCTCTGTAAAATGTTGAGTCAAGATTGCTTTTAAACCACTCGAGCCCTTTTTTGCTTTTATTTTTGTAATCATACTGTTTTTTCAATTTGTTTACAAAAGAGTTTTGCGTTGTTTTGGAACGTTCATCTTTGGTGACTTTAGCTTCTAAACCTTTTTCCATTTCTTCAAAAGAAGGAACATCTATCCATTTTATTCTTTTTACTATATGATATCCATAGTCAGTTCTAATTGGCTTACTATAGTCACCATCATTTTTTAGAGAAAATGCTGCATCTTCAAAGGTAGGAACCATTCTAGTAGTTGTTCCAGTGCCGAACGTGGGTAGAACACCATTTTTCTTGTTAGAAGAAGGATCATCGGAATATTTAGCGACTAAGTCTTCAAAGTTGGCTCCATTTTGTAATTCGTCGTAAATTTCAGTAATTTTCGTTTCTGCATTGATAACTGCTTTCTCGTCGGCAGTTTTTCCAACAGACACCATGATATGTGCTGACTCCATTGTTCCTCTTGCAGAACGTTTATCTGTCACTTTTACGATGTGATATCCAAAACGCGTTCTAAAAGGATCAGAAATAGTTCCTACTTCAGTGTTGAATGCTGCATCTTCAAAAGGATATACCATTTGAAAAGCATTGAAAAAGCCTAAATCACCACCATTACTAGAGACAGAGGGGTCTTCAGAGCCTGTTTTTCCTGATGCAACCATTGCAAAATCTTCTCCTGCTTCAATTCTCTTTTTCAACGCAAGAATCCTGTTGTATGCCTCCAACGTATCTTGTGCGGCTGCATTCGGTGAAATTTTAACTAATATATGCGATGCTCTGACTTCGTTTTTTGTTCTGAAATATGCATCTTTCACTAATTGATCATTCTGTGTAGAATCAATAAGATAAGGAAGAGCTAATTGTTTTCTGTAACCCGCAAGCTCAGTCATTAATTTAGGAATAGTGTCATAACCGAGTGCCTCCGCTTCGGCAACTTTAAGCTTAAACCGCTTAAATAACTCCATATATTCATCTACAGACTCCTTATCAAACTTTGGATCGTTGTTATTCTTTAGATAAATTTGTAAAAATTCTGACTTCGTAATTTTTGAGTCGTTGATTGTCATGATTACAGGATCTTCCTGAGAGAAAGAAGTGAAACCAATCAACGTAACAATTGCAATAGAAAAAATATTTCTTGCACTTTTTGTAATTGAATTATTCATTTTTTTATTCATTTAATTTTAAGGTTATCAAATATAAAGTATTCTTTCTTATTTTATACTATAATTTGGTGCTTCTCGCGTTATAGTAACGTCATGCGGATGACTTTCGTGTATTCCAGCAGAAGTAATTCTAACAAATTTTGCTCCTTGCAGATCATTTACTGTTGCAGTACCACAATAACCCATTCCAGAGCGCAGACCACCAATAATTTGATACATCACTTCTTTTAATTTCCCTTTAAAAGGAACTCTTCCAGATATTCCTTCTGGCACTAATTTTTTTACATCATCTTCATCATCTTGAAAGTATCTATCTTTTGACCCTTTCTGCATGGCTTCCAAAGAGCCCATCCCTCGATAGGTTTTGAATTTTCTTCCTTGGTAAATGATTGTTTCACCTGGAGACTCTTCTACTCCTGCAAACATTGAGCCAACCATTACAGTATCAGCTCCGGAGGCAATAGCTTTGACAATATCTCCTGTGTATCGAATTCCACCATCAGCAATCACCGGAATACCAGTCCCTTCAAGTGCTATAGCGACATCATTAATGGCTGTGAGTTGAGGCACACCGACACCAGCAATAATTCTAGTAGTACAAATTGAACCTGGACCAATTCCAACTTTCACAGCATCTGCACCTGCCTCTACTAGAAACAATGCTGCTTCTGGTGTTGCAATATTGCCAACGATTACATCTAGTTGAGGATATTTTTCTTTAACGTTTTTTAACTTAATGACAACTCCTTCTGTATGTCCATGAGCTGTGTCAATAACGATTGCATCAACTCCGGCATTCACCAAGGCATCAACTCGTTCGATTGTATCATCCGTTACACCCACTGCAGCAGCCACTCTTAATCTTCCAAAAGAATCTTTGCAAGAATTGGGATGCTCTTTAACCTTGATGATGTCTCTGAATGTAATCAGTCCTATAAGTTTGTTTTCATCATCAACGACGGGCAATTTTTCAATTTTATTTTCTTGTAGAATCTGTTCTGCCTCTGATAGTGACGTATTCTCTGAAGTTGTAATGATGTACTCTGAAGTCATTACCTCGGAAATAGGTCTGTTTAATTTCTTTTCAAAGCGTAAATCTCGATTGGTGACAATTCCAATCAAGGATCTCTCCTTGTCAATGACTGGAATACCACCAATTTTATTTTCCTTCATTAATGTCAATGCATCTGAAACAAATGCACTAACATCCAATGTAACAGGATCTAGTATCATGCCACTCTCAGAGCGTTTCACCTTTCTGACATGTAATGCTTGCGTATCGATGGACATGTTCTTATGAATAACGCCAATACCACCTTGTTGTGCTATGGCAATAGCCAGACCAGCTTCTGTAACGGTGTCCATGGCTGCAGACACAATAGGAGTGTTTACTGTAATGTTACGAGTTAACTTGCTTTTAAGGACAACGTCCTTTGGTAATATTTTTGAATGCGCCGGTACAAGAAGTACATCGTCGAATGTTAAACCTTCTTTTATTTGGGATAAATTTGATAGAGACATATGAATCTACTTTTTAAAAATAAATTCTTGCAAAAATAAGAATATTTGGAGATTATCCGTTTAGTTAGAGATAATAATCTAAGTAGTTTCTCATTTCTCTAGCACATTACCTCCGCCATGTAGTTTTATACTCATGGGGTTGATTGTTAAAGTTCCTTCAGTTGTTTTTCCATTAAGTTCAAATTTAACTCTGTAGGAATTTTTGGTCAAGTTTTTGAAATCAATGGTTGCCTTTGCGGGACCAAATGCTGGTAATAGAGTTTCTCCGGTACTTATTTTCTTGAACTTAACCGTAATTGTTGAGCCTACTTTTGTTTTGCTAAATAGGATTGGATAGTTAGAATAAGGATATGTTTTTTCAGTTGTTGCAATAATTTGATAATTATCATTAGCGTCTTTTCGTAGTTCTACTAAAATTTTAGAATCAATGGCAATTGTGGTTTCCTCTTTTTTACATCCTAAAATAACTACTGCGGTTAGGATGAATAGGATAGAAAAGTTTTTCATAACAGCTTATTATAAGAATGGAACGATTTTTTTTAAGAAATATTATTCTTGAGCAAAGGGTAAATTGATTATTTGATCAATTTTCTTTACGAAGAGAGCCACAGAGAAAGGACAGAGGTCCGCAGAGTAATTTTTTTTTCATCACCATCACTCATCACTATAACACTCTAGGCTTCTATTCTGTATTCTGGGTTTATTTGTTGTTACACAGAGAGCCACAGAGAAAGCACAGAGGCTCGCAGAGCAAATTTTTTTTTCATCACCATCACTCATCACTACAACACTCTAGGCTTCTATTCTGTATTCTGGGTTTATTTGTTGTTACACAGAGAGCCACAGAGAAAGCAAGGAGGCCCGCAGAGCAAATTTTTCTTTCATCACTCATCACTACAACACTCTAGGCTTCTATTCTGTATTCTGGGTTCATTTGTTGTTACACAGGGAGCCACAGAGAAAGCACAGAGGTTTGCAGAGCAAATTTTTCTTTCATCACCATCACTCATCACTCATGACTACAACACTTAAGCTTCTATTCTGTATTCTGGGTTCATTTGTTGTTACACAGAGATCCACAGAGAAAGCATGGAGGTCCGCAGAGTAATTTTTTTTTTTCATCACCATCATTTCTATTCCTTGTTTTCTTTCCACACAAAGCTTTTGTCTTCTAGTACTTCTTTTCCAAAAACGGGAACTTTTGCTTTGATTTCTTCTACTATAAAACGGCAAGCATCCATTGCTTCCTTTCTATGAGCTGAAGATGTAAAAACGAATAAACAAATTTCACCAGTTTTAACAGGGCCAATACTGTGGTATATGTGCATGCATGTCAAATTAAATTTTGAAAATGCTTCTTCTCGAATTTTATGGAATTCTAATTCAGCCATTTCTTCATAAGCAGAATAATCAATGGCAACTACTTTTTTTCCATCGATGATGTCAGCTCTAACTTGACCCAAAAAGATGTCGTGTGCGCCAATGTTCGTTCTAACTTGATGATGTGCTATTGAATTGGCAATCTTCTTTGGACTTATTGCCCCCTGAACAAATACTTTTTTTGGTTTTTTTTCTCCCATGTTTTTGATTCAATGACTTAATGTTTTTACAATCTCAAGCCGTGTTTTAATGTTGAGTTCAACTATGTGTATTTTAACCTAAAACTCCCCCATCGACGTTAATGAGGTTGCTAAAATTGTATTCTTTTGTTAAAAAGTCTATCGCCATTTGGCTCCGTCCTCCTTTTTGACAAATTACGAAAACATCTTCTTCTTTTGGAATAATATTCGCAAAATCATTTATACTATCAAGAGGTGCTATTAACATGTTTTGATACTCAACCCGAGGCTGTTCCCAATCATCACGAACATCTAGGACAAACGCATCAACAGGAATTTCAGAAAATTTTACACTTGAGTTGAAAGTTTTTTCATTCTCTTCAGCAATGCAAAATTCTTCATAGCTATAATTTTCAAGATCTTCGTTCGTATGGATTCCAATAGATTCTATGCTAAAATTTCGTTTTATCATAATCTCCGTTTGAGAACTTAGCAGCGAATTATAAATCAAAAGCTTGCCACTAGATATTTCACCGATACCTATTATAATTTTGATGGCTTCACTTGCTTGCATACTTCCAATAAGTGATGGTAGAATACCAATAACACCTACCTCAGAACAATTTGGAACACTTCCTTTTTTGGGTGCTTCTGGAAATAAACAACGATATGTTGGACCATTCTGGTAATTGAAAACAGAAACTTGACCTTCAAATTTATAAATAGCCCCATAGATCAAAATTGTATCGGTAAGAATGCAAGCATCGTTTACAAGATAACGAGTATTGAAATTATCTGAACCGTCGATGACTATGTCGTATTTTTCGAATAGTTCAATTGCATTTTTATTGGTTAAAGCAAAGTTATAGGCTATAATTTCGATAAATGGGTTTTGCTTTTGCAATTTCTTTTGAGCCATTATGGCTTTGCTTTGTCCAATATCTTCAGGACTAAAAAGTACTTGTCTTTGCAAATTTGATTCTTCAACAACATCAAAATCAATAACACCTATATTTCCTACACCGGCAGCAGTCAGGTAGAGTAGAGTAGGGGTGCCTAATCCTCCAGAACCAATAACTAAAACTTTTGCATTTTTTAATTTTAATTGGCCCTCTAAGCCAACATTGTCCAATGAAATGTGTCTGCTGTACCTGTTTATTTCTTCTGCTGATAATGACATTCTCTATATTTTATCCACCTATACTTATCATAGAACGATTCTTCATCGTTTCCACAAAATTATCATCGAATGAAACATTCCCTCCGCGTTCTTTCTTCTTACTGTCAATAGTTGCTCTAATTAAAGATTCAATTTCTCGTCCATTTCTATAAGTAGATAGTAAGTCCGTTTCATCTTGTGAGAACAGGCAATTTTTTATTTTTCCATCTGCAGTAAGTCTAATTCTGTTGCATGTGTCGCAGAATGGATTGGTCACAGAGCTGATAAATCCAAAAGTGCCTTTTCCACCCGCTATACGATAATTGCGCGATGTATCATTTGGAGCATCTCCTATTTTAAGAATATTTTCTTTTGAGATTTTCTTCTCTACAATTTGCATCATTTCATCTGCAGAAACTTTCTTTTCCCAACTCCATTTATTTCCGTCAAAAGGCATAAACTCAATAAATCTGACATGAACGGCTTCATTTATACCCCACTCGACAAAGTCAACTATTTCATGTTCATTGACATCTTTTATAACAACTGCGTTTACTTTGACATGAAAATCATTTTGAATCAATAAGTCAATATTGGCTTTAATTCTTTCAAAATAAGACCTGCGAGATATCTGGTTGAAACTCTTGGCATCTAAGGAGTCGAGGCTGACATTCACTGATTTAATTCCAGCTATTTTGAAGGTCTCTATAAATTGATCAACTAAAACAGCGTTCGTTGTTATTGCCAACTCAATAGGAAGCTTTCCTAGTTGGAGTATAACATTTTTCGCGTCTTTTTTAATCAAAGGTTCACCACCTGTTAAACGAATTTTGGTAACACCCATCTCAACGAATTTTGTTGCAATCGCAACTACTTCTTCGCTGGTCATGAATTCTTTTTTATCGCGCAATTCAATCCCTTCTTCTGGCATGCAGTAAAAGCAACGGAGATTACACCTTTCTGTTAAGGAAATACGAAGATAGTCGTGCTGACGACCAAATTTATCGAGTATTTTGTTTTGTTTCATCTTCCTGAGAAGTAGATTTTAAAATACTGAGAAATCATTGTAAATTCATTTTTACATCTACTATTTCTCCTTGTTGAAAGAATATATATCCTCCTAAATATTCTCCTTTTGTAAATTCTTTATAAGCTAGTTCATTTTTAAACGCTTCCATGTATTTGCGACTTTTTTCCTCTCCGTAATAATCAACGTTAACGGAAAACAACTGACTTTCGAATTGTTGTAACAGAGTTTCTTTGAGTTTATAGTAACTGATCATTACAAGATATAATTCGTAATCATTGGTGTCAGCGTAACGAACGATATTAGATAAAGGAATACAGTTATCTGAAGTACAACCATTAGCAAATAAGTAAACAATTGCTTTCTTTTTCATTTTTAGTTCTTCAATTAGTTGTTTGCCAGTAACTTCATATATGAACTCAGTGTTGAGATTGTCAAAAGTATCTAATTTTTTAATTCTCTTTCTATTGGAATCTGAGAGATTTTCGAAGTCATTTCCTCT